>NZ_JBVJJR010000025.1:0-1042 GCF_055585605.1 Streptomyces sp. NPDC052910 | reverse complement strand
TCCGGGAGTAGTGGCGAGCGAAACCGGATGAGGCCAAACCGTTTGTGTGTGATACCCGGCAGGGGTTGCGCAGGCGGGGTTGTGGGATCTCTCTTTCACAGTCTGCCGGCTGTGAGACGAGTCAGAAACCGTAGTGATAGGCGAAGGACATGCGAAAGGTCCGGCGTAGAGGGTAAGACCCCCGTAGCTGAAATCATTGCGGCTCGTTTGAGAGACACCCAAGTAGCACGGGGCCCGAGAAATCCCGTGTGAATCTGGCGGGACCACCCGCTAAGCCTAAATATTCCCTGGTGACCGATAGCGGATAGTACCGTGAGGGAATGGTGAAAAGTACCGCGGGAGCGGAGTGAAATAGTACCTGAAACCGTGTGCCTACAAGCCGTGGGAGCGTCGCGTTGCATGCTTGCATGCAACGTCGTGACTGCGTGCCTTTTGAAGAATGAGCCTGCGAGTTTGCGGTGTGTTGCGAGGTTAACCCGTGTGGGGAAGCCGTAGCGAAAGCGAGTCCGAATAGGGCGACCAAAGTAGCGCGCCCAAGACCCGAAGCGGAGTGATCTAGCCATGGGCAGGTTGAAGCGGAGGTAAGACTTCGTGGAGGACCGAACCCACCAGGGTTGAAAACCTGGGGGATGACCTGTGGTTAGGGGTGAAAGGCCAATCAAACTCCGTGATAGCTGGTTCTCCCCGAAATGCATTTAGGTGCAGCGTCGTGTGTTTCTTGCCGGAGGTAGAGCACTGGATAGGCGATGGGCCCTACCGGGTTACTGACCTTAGCCAAACTCCGAATGCCGGTAAGTGAGAGCGCGGCAGTGAGACTGTGGGGGATAAGCTCCATGGTCGAGAGGGAAACAGCCCAGAGCATCGACTAAGGCCCCTAAGCGTACGCTAAGTGGGAAAGGATGTGGAGTCGCAGAGACAACCAGGAGGTTGGCTTAGAAGCAGCCACCCTTGAAAGAGTGCGTAATAGCTCACTGGTCAAGTGATTCCGCGCCGACAATGTAGCGGGGCTCAAGCGTACCGCCGAAGTCGTGTCATTGCAGTA
>NZ_JBVJJR010000024.1:0-1193 GCF_055585605.1 Streptomyces sp. NPDC052910 | reverse complement strand
GTTGTCGCGGTCGACTCGACCATCGTGCGCGCGCACCAGCACGCGGCCGGGGCCCGCAAAAAGGGGCCCCGGCCGGCGAGCCCGGCGACCATGCCATCGGACGCTCCCGCGGCGGGCTGACGACCAAGATCCACCTGGCGGCCGACGGCCGCTGCCGCCCTCTGTGCTTCGTCCTCACGCCCGGGCAGGCCGGTGACGCCCCCGCCTTCGAGCGGGTCATGGCCAAGGTCCGGGTGCCACGGCCCGCCGGAAGACCCCGCATCAGGCCGGATGCGGTCCTGGCCGACAAGGCGTACTCGTCCCGTGCCATCCGCGAACACCTGCGACGACGCGGAATCCGGGCAGTGATCCCCATCCCCGCCGACCAGCAGACACACCGCAAGCGACGCGGCAGCCACGGCGGCCGGCCACCCGCCTTCGACCGCCAGGCATACAAGCAACGCAACACCGTGGAGCGGTGCATCAATCGCTTGAAGCAGTGGCGCGGCATCGCCACCCGCTACGAGAAGACCGCAACTATCTACCTGGCCGGACTCCATATCGCTGGCATCTTCCTCTGGTCCGCTCGTTGACCCAAACGAAGCTGCCTAGCTCAACCGGATGGCGTGAGCGAGGACCACACGCCGAACCACTGCTCGGCGCCGTACTCCTCGAACCGTTCCACCTCGGTGAACCCCAGCTTCGCCGCGAGGCGCATCGCGCGGTCGTTGGCGGTCTGGGTGCAGAGCACCACCGGCTCGCCGGGAAGCGCATCGGCGAACCAGTCAAGTGCCGCTGCGCACGCCTCGGCGGCGTACCCGCATCCCCACGCCTCCGGCAGGAACACGTAGCCGAGCGTGGCTTCGCCGGCTTCCGGACGAACGTGACCCGGATGCTCTGCGCCACGAGGATCGAGCGTGACCATGCCGATCATCGCTCCGTCGAGATCGATCACGAAAAGACCAGGGCGCCGTCCGGGCACCTCAGGCATCGCGCGTTCGAGCTCAACACGCGGTCGAGGGCCACCGATGTAGGTGCCCACCTCTGGCGAGGCGAAGAGCTCGATGAATGCCGCACGGTCCCGGGCCTCGGACTCGCGGAGCACGAGCCGTTCGGTCCGTATCGGGGCAGGTGGCCAGGCAACGGATCCGAGTCCAGTCATGGCGGGCAACCTATCGCACGCCAGTGAAAGTGATCCGAAAGAGACGGCCTAG
>NZ_JBVJJR010000023.1:0-1194 GCF_055585605.1 Streptomyces sp. NPDC052910 | reverse complement strand
ACACAGTGGACGCGAGCAACTGAGGACAAGCCCTCGGCCTATTAGTACCAGTCAGCTCCAACCGTTACCGGTCTTCCACACCTGGCCTATCAACCCAGTCGTCTACTGGGAGCCTTACCCCATCAAGTGGGTGGGAGTCCTCATCTCGAAGCAGGCTTCCCGCTTAGATGCTTTCAGCGGTTATCCCTCCCGAACGTAGCCAACCAGCCATGCCCTTGGCAGAACAACTGGCACACCAGAGGTTCGTCCGTCCCGGTCCTCTCGTACTAGGGACAGCCCTTCTCAAGACTCCTACGCGCACAGCGGATAGGGACCGAACTGTCTCACGACGTTCTAAACCCAGCTCGCGTACCGCTTTAATGGGCGAACAGCCCAACCCTTGGGACCGACTCCAGCCCCAGGATGCGACGAGCCGACATCGAGGTGCCAAACCATCCCGTCGATATGGACTCTTGGGGAAGATCAGCCTGTTATCCCCGGGGTACCTTTTATCCGTTGAGCGACGGCGCTTCCACAAGCCACCGCCGGATCACTAGTCCCGACTTTCGTCCCTGCTCGACCCGTCGGTCTCACAGTCAAGCTCCCTTGTGCACTTACACTCAACACCTGATTGCCAACCAGGCTGAGGGAACCTTTGGGCGCCTCCGTTACTCTTTAGGAGGCAACCGCCCCAGTTAAACTACCCACCAGACACTGTCCCTGATCCGGATCACGGACCCAGGTTAGACATCCAGCACGACCAGAGTGGTATTTCAACGACGACTCCACACACACTGGCGTGCATGCTTCACAGTCTCCCACCTATCCTACACAAGCCGAACCGAACACCAATATCAAGCTATAGTAAAGGTCCCGGGGTCTTTCCGTCCTGCTGCGCGAAACGAGCATCTTTACTCGTAGTGCAATTTCACCGGGCCTATGGTTGAGACAGTCGAGAAGTCGTTACGCCATTCGTGCAGGTCGGAACTTACCCGACAAGGAATTTCGCTACCTTAGGATGGTTATAGTTACCACCGCCGTTTACTGGCGCTTAAGTTCTCAGCTTCGCCCCACCGAAATGGAGCTAACCGGTCCCCTTAACGTTCCAGCACCGGGCAGGCGTCAGTCCGTATACATCGCCTTACGGCTTCGCACGGACCTGTGTTTTTAGTAAACAGTCGCTTCTCGCTGGTCTCTGCGGCCACACCCAGCTCA
>NZ_JBVJJR010000022.1:0-1399 GCF_055585605.1 Streptomyces sp. NPDC052910 | reverse complement strand
TCACGAACTTCCCGACATGACGACCAGTCAGCCGACTACACTCAAAAACAGGACCCTGACCAGCGGCGATAGCGAACTGCAACTGGAGTACTAGTACTCCAGCAGCGGTTCGTGTCTTGAGCTGCGTTTCTGGTAGTGGCAGTGACGGGCGGCGGCTTGGCGGTGTCTTCTCCAGGCCGACCATTCCAGTGTGTGGGTGACGGGGTCGTGATTGGCTCGGAGAGGTGGCAGGAGAGCATCCAGGAGTCGCCGGATCTCCGCCACGGTGAGCGGGATGAGGGCTGACGCGTTTCCGCCCCCCATTGTGTCGTTGCCGCCTGGGCTGCCAGTGCGGTCAGGACCGCATGGGCGAGCATGGCGAGGGTGATGTGCCGGTACCAGCCGACGTAGCGGCGGACCTCGTACTCATCCAGGCCGCACTCATTCTTCGCGGCCTGGAAGCACTCTTCGATCGACCAGCGGCTGCCGGCGACACGGGCCGGCTCGGGGTCTCTACGCCGACGGGTGCGGAGGCCAGGTAGTAGGCGATCTCGCCGGGGTCGGAAAGGCTGCGGCGGACCATCACCCAGCGGTGATGGGTCGGCGGGTCGGGGCCGAAGTACGAGTACGACAAAGCCGGTCGTCTGACCGCTGAGACCGACTTCAGCGGCCCCGGCCTCACCTATGTCCATGGCGCGGCGGGGCAACTGGAATCCCGCACCAACGGTGCGGGCGAGTCGGTCCTCTTCAGCAGGGATGTGCTCGGCCGCACCAACGAGCAGAGCGCGGGGCCACAGCAGAGCGTCACCACCTGTGCGTACGACGGGTCGGGCCATCTGACCCGGAGGGCCGACGGGGAAACCGAGGTCGTCTTCGAGCGCGACGCGCTGGGCCGCGTGGTGTCGGAGGCCGTCAACGGCCGGGCGTTCCTCTACGCGTGACCTCTTGGGGCGCCGCACTCACCGCACCGCGCAGTCGGGCCTGCGGACGGAGTGGACGTACGACGCGGCGGGACGTGCGACCGGGCTGCGCAGCGAGGCCGGTTCCCTGGCCTTCGCCTACGACGCGCCGGGACGTGAGACGGAACGCCGTCCGCGTGAGGGGGCGCCCCTCACCCAGACGTGGGACTCGGCAGACCGCCTGACCGCGCAGAGCGTCACCGGCCACCACGCGGAGGCCGACCGCCTCCTCCAGCACTGTTCCTACGCGCAACGGGAGGACGGTCACCTCGCCGAGATCCGTGAACTGACGTCGGGCACCCGTCGCTTCGACCTGGACGCCGCAGGCCGTGTCACCGGCGTACGGGCCCACGGCTGGACGGAGACCTAGGCCGTTTCTTTCGGATCATCTGATCGTTGATCCGGTGTGCCGTTGACAGACGCGCAGTGGGCGCGGATTGAGCCGCTGCTGCCGGACCGGA
>NZ_JBVJJR010000020.1:0-4471 GCF_055585605.1 Streptomyces sp. NPDC052910 | reverse complement strand
GGAGCCCCGGGCTCGAATGGAACCGAATTCCGGCATGCCGAAATCGATCCCGTTCAAGGGCCGTGCAGTAGAGGATCCCGCCGAGTGGCGTGAAGCGCCGCCCCGGTTCCCTCTCGGGTCCCTGCGGCAACTCGAAGAACCCTACACGAGCCCCTAGTCGGGATCAAACCCGTGGCACAACCGGTTTCCCGGCGGTACGGTCGTCGGCATGACCATGCATGCCCGTAACGGCCAGTGGTGGCCCGCCTGACGGCGGCCACCCCCTGCGCGTACGTACGCATGCTCCCCACGGCCGCCGCCTCGGCGGCCGTTTTGCTGTCTGTGGCGGTGGTCCCGTTCCCAAGGAGAGGGGCAACCCCATGACCCGCATCTTCAGCGGCGTGAAGCCCACCGGCCACCTGACCCTCGGCAACTACCTGGGTGCCGTCCGGCAGTGGGTCGAGTCGGATCAGCACCGGGCCGACGCCCTCTTCTGTGTCGTCGACCTGCACGCACTGACCGTCGACCACGACCCGGCGCGCGTCCGCCGGCTGAGCCGGCAGGCCGCGACCCTGCTCCTGGCGGCGGGACTGGACCCGGACCGCTGCACGGTGTTCGTGCAGAGCCACGTCGACGAGCACACCCGGCTGTCCTACCTCCTGGAGTGCACGGCCACCGACGGGGAGATGCGCCGGATGATCCAGTACAAGGAGAAGGCGGCGCGGGAACGGGCGGCCGGGGGAAGCGTCCGGCTCTCCCTCCTCACCTACCCGGTGCTGATGGCCGCCGACATCCTCGCGTACCGGGCGGACGAGGTCCCCGTCGGCGACGACCAGGCGCAGCACGTCGAGCTGACCCGTGACCTGGCGGTGCGTTTCAACCAGCGGTACGGGCAGACGTTCACCGTCCCCCGCGCCGTCGTACCGCCGGTCGCGGCGCGGGTCATGGACCTCCAGGACCCGCTGTCGAAGATGGGGAAGTCGCACGCCGAGACCTCCGGCATCATCCATCTCCTCGACGACGCGGACGTGGTGCGCAAAAAGGTGATGCGCGCGGTCACGGACAGCGGGACGGACGTCGTATACAACCGCGCCGAGCGGCCCGGCGTCGCCAATCTCCTGGAGCTGCTGGCCGCCTGCACCGGTGCCGCACCCGACGGACTGGCGGCGGGCTACACCTCGTACGGCGTGCTGAAGCGGGACACCGCGGACGCGGTGGTGGAGTTGTTGCGCCCGTTGCGGGAGAAGCACGCCGAGCTGTGCGCCGAACCGGGGTACGTCGACGGCGTGCTCCGGGACGGGGCCCGCCGGGCGCGGGAGGTCGCACGGCCGACGGTCGACGCCGCGTACCGGGCCGTCGGCCTGCTTCCGGCCGGCTGACCGCTGCGAACACCGATCCCCCCGCCCCCGGCCCGGCCGCGGCCGACGGCCGGTCTCAGCCCGGCCGGGCCCCTCCGGCGCTGACGTCATCCCGTGCCGGAGGCGAGCTCGCGGCTGCGGTCGCGGGCCGCCTCCAGGGCGGCGATGAGTGCGTGCCGGACCCCGTGCTTCTCCAGCTCGCGAATGGCGTTGATCGTCGTGCCGGCCGGCGAGGTCACCGCCTCGCGCAGCTTGACGGGGTGTTCGCCGCTGTCACGCAGCATCACGGCAGCGCCGATGGCGGCCTGGACGATCAGGTCGTGGGCCTTGTCCCTCGGCAGCCCGAGGAGAATGCCGGCGTCCGTCATGGCCTCGACCAGGAAGTAGAAGTACGCCGGGCCGGAGCCGGAGAGGGCGGTCGCCGCGTCCTGCTGCGTCTCGGGGACGCGCAGCGTCTTGCCGACCGGCTTGAAGATCGCCTCGGTACGGGCCAGGTGGTCCTCCGTGGCGTGTGTGCCGGCGGAGATGACCGACATGCCCTCGTCCACCAGCACCGGGGTGTTCGGCATGACGCGTACCACGGGCGTGCCGGCCGAGAGCCGCTCCTCGAAGAAGGCGGTGGGGACGCCGGCCGCCGCACTGATGACGAGCCGGTCGGCCGGCAGGTGCGGCGCGAGCTCGTCGAGGAGCGTCGCCATGTCCTGCGGCTTGACGGCCAGGATGAGCGTGTCGGCGGCCTTGGCGGCGTCGGCGTTTCCGACGACCTCGACGCCATAGCGCTCACGCAGGGCCTCGGCCCGCTCCGGGCGGCGCGCGGTGCAGAGGAGCTGCGCCGGATCCCAGCCCGCCCGGATCATGCCGCTGAGCAGCGCTTCACCGATCTTGCCGGTCCCGAGGACGGCGACTGTCTGGGTCACGGTGTTCACCTTTTCCGCTTTCGCTGTGCCGTGCTGTCGTCCCACCGCACCGCGTCCCGCGCGCACGTCCGGCCGACGAACGGCCACAAAAGCGGCGGGAGTTGGGCGGAGAGACCTGAAGGAGGGGAGTGGAGGTCCGGCTGGTCGACGGGCTGATGGGCGTGGCCGGTTCGGGCCTTCCGCCCCGGCCTTTCACCCGGTCATTTTCGCACCCGGCTCCGAACGGCGACGGGCCACGGGAGCGGGGGCGGCACCCGGAGAGGCGCTCCGGCGCGCGGTGCGGCGCATGAGTAACACCGTCCGCCGGAGTGAACGGACGAAGCTCTTCCTCCTCGCCGATTCCGTGTTTACACCGCGGTAACGCAGCGGGCGGCCGAAGAGCACCACGCTTGGACACACTGTGGTCGGGTGTTCACGGCACGAAGCCGGAGGAGGCGAGGACGCGTCCGTACGGGCACCGCGCGGACGCGCCGCCGACGCCCGCGCCGACTCACGGCCCTCCGGCCGGCCCGACGCCTGGCTTCTTCGCCGCCCCGCCCGGCTCGCCGACTTTCGACCTCCCGATTCCCCGGCCTTCCGACCCGCTCCGTTCGCCCGTACAGGCTGCCCGATCCGTCCGCGCGTACTCATCCCCCGCAGGTTCTCGGTCACCGGCCGCCTCGGTGCGCACGGTGACGCTGGAGGCAACCCTCATGGAGCACAACGACCTCGTCCCCGCCGCCCTCGTCACATCCCGGCCCGGCACCGGCGCCCTGCTGCGGCTCCTCCGGGCCGACGTCCACGCGTCCCTCGTCGTCTTCCTCATAACCGTCCCGCTTTCGGCCGGTGTCGCCGTGGCCTCCGGTGTGCCGGTGGAGCTGGGTCTCGTCACCGGGATCGTCGGCGGACTGCTCACCGGGCTGCTGCCGGGCAGCAGCATCCAGGTGAGCGGGCCGGCGGCAGGGCTCGCCGCGCTCGTGTACGAGGCGGTCCGCGCCCACGGGCTCGGGGGGCTGGGCGTACTCGTGCTCGCCACCGGCCTCCTACAGGTGGTACTGGGCCTGCTGCGGCTCGGCCGCTGGTTCCGCAAGATCCCCGTGGCCGTGGTGCGAGGAATCCTGGCGGGGACCGGACTCGTCCTCATCACCGGCCAGTTGTACGAACTCGCCGACGCGGACGCGCCCGGCGACGGACTGGAACGGCTCGGCGGACTGGTCCTCCTGGTCACCGGAACCCTGGAGTCCCCGACGGCCCTGGCCGCCGGCGCTGTGGGCGTCGGCACGATGGCACTGCTGGCGCTGTGGCAGCGCTGGCCGCGTGGGGCACGGCTGGTCCCGGCACCCCTGGTGGCGGTGCTCGCCGCGACGGCCGTGACCGAGGTGCTGCGACTGCCGGTGGACCGGCTGCGGGTCGGCGACCTGATGGCCGTCGTCCAGCCACCGGACGGGATGGACTTCGAACGGCTCGGGCAGGTCGGCGTCCTGGGCACGGTCCTGGCCTTCACCCTCGTGGCCTCGGCCGGGACCCTGCTCGGTGCGACGGCCGTCGACCGGCTGCACGACGGACCGCGCACCGACTACGACAAGGAGCTGATCGCGCAGGGCGCCGGCAACACGGTGTGCGGCATGCTCGGTGCCCTTCCGATGACCGCCGTCCTCGTCCGCAGCACCGCCAACGCCCGCGCCGGCGCGCGGACTCGGGCCTCGCGGGTACTGCAGGGCGTGTGGCTCGCCGTGTTCGCCGCGCTGCTGCCCTGGGCTCTGGGCGCCGTGCCGGTCGCGGCGCTCGCCGGCGTCCTGGTGATCGTGGGCCGGCAGCTTCTGCCGGTACGGGAGTTGGGCCGGTTGTGGGACGGGCACCGGGGCGAGGTCGCCGTCCTCATGGCCACCGCCATCGCGATCGTGGTGACGGATCCTTTCAAGGGCGCCGCCATCGGCCTGCTCCTGGCCGGCCTCAAGGCGGGCTGGGAAACAACCAGGCTGCGCATCCACCGCGGACGGCGGGGAACAGGGCGGCCGGACGACGGCCGTGTTCCCCTGTTCAGTAAGAAGTGAGACCTGTAGCCAGTAGGCCACCGGTAGCCCGTAGGCCGGTAAATCGGCGGGACGGCGGATCGGCCGGCAAAAGCCGTGGCGTCCCGCCCGGAAACGCAAAAAAGCCGTAGGCCCTGAATCGATATCATATCGATTCAGGGCCTACGGCTTTATCAAATTTAGTTCGGCGGCGTCCTACTCTCCC
>NZ_JBVJJR010000019.1:0-8883 GCF_055585605.1 Streptomyces sp. NPDC052910 | reverse complement strand
ATCGGGGCAGGTGGCCAGGCAACGGATCCGAGTCCAGTCATGGCGGGCAACCTATCGCACGCCAGTGAAAGTGATCCGAAAGAGACGGCCTAGGCTGCGGCGCCATGGAAACGAGTGCGGACGGCCTGTCGGCGGACGGCGCCCCGGTGAACGGCTCCCCGCCCAACGGCCTCCCGGCGCGCGGCCTTTCGATCGGCGAGGTCGTGAAGGCCACCGGGATGAGCGTGGACACCCTGCGGTTCTTCGAGCGCGAGGGCCTGCTGCTGCGCCCGGTCCCGCGCAACGCCGCCGGCCGTCGGGTCTACGAACAGGCGGACGTGGACTGGCTGCTGCTCTGCGGCCGGTTCCGGGCGTCGGGCATGCCGGTGGCGACCGTCGGGCGCTTCGCGGCGCTGGTGCGGTCCGGTCCCGGCAACGAGGCGGCGCGGCTGGAGCTGCTCCGGGAGCACGAACGGGCGGTGCGGGAGCGGATCGCCGCCCTCGGGGCGGACCTCGAGATCATCCAGGGGAAGGTCGCCGTCTACGAGCGGCACGTGCGCGAAGGAACGGCCGCCGGGCTCTGGGCGCCGGCTCCGGTGGGAGGCCTGTGACGCGCACGCCAGGCGACGCGTACCGGGACAAGCGCGCGGACACCCTCGTCCGCGGTTCGACGAGCAGGGGCCGCGCCTCCTCACCCAGCCCTGCGCCGGCGTCGCGCCGCCGCACGGCCGGGTGACCGGCCCCGGCCCGTTTCCGGACCGGCACCGGAGGTGCCCGCCACCCCCGAGCACGGATGCGCGGCCCCGAGCGCCACTCCCGTCGCATGAGACCCGTTTTCCCGGGTAGCAGCCCGTTCGCCGCGGACGACGTGCCTTTCCGGCACCGCCCGGCGCCCCCCACAGGGAAATCGGTGAAAGGAAGTGGTGACCTTGCTGATGGCTCACCCCGCTGTGCTCGCGAACCTCGTGGAGCAGTACACGACGCTGGACCTGCTGCACGCGGAGTCCGGCGACCCGGAGGCCAGGCAGCGGATGGACGACGTCGCCTACCTCCTCTGCGTGGCCACGGGCACCAACGACGTGGACGCCGCGCTGATCGCCGCGCGCTACCGGCTGCCGGGCGCCCGGGTCCGCGACGATTCCCTGCTCGCAGCGGGTGAGTGAGCGACGGCGGGCCGGTCCCGTCGGCCGCACGCCGTGTGAACGTCCGGCGAAGGGGTAACCGGAGGGCTCGGAAAGCGCGCCGCGGATTCCGCCGCCACCGCGGCCCGGCCACGGGGCCGGCGGACAGCCGGCAGGCACGGAACACGTACGGAAACAGCAGGTACACCAGCAGGGAGGACACACCATGGCCACGGGTGAAACCGGTTTCAGCGACGTCGTCTTCGACCTCGTCTCGGTGCAGTACCACTCGCTCAAGGCGGGGCACGACTACGGACAGTACGTGCGGGACGCCGAGAATGCCGGCAAGAAGGAGATCGCGGAGTTCTTCCGCTCGGTGATGGCCGAGGACTCGCGCCGCGCCGCCGAGTGTCACCGCTTCCTCAAGGAGCTGTCGGGTACGGACGCGGCGGGTCCGGCCGCCGGCTGAATCGGCCGGACACGTACGCCGAGGGGGCCGTTCCGTCCGGTACGGCCCCCTCGCCCGTCCCCTGCGGCCGCGACATCGCCGCCGACGTGATCGCGGCGGGCGGCCGGAGCGGCGCGGCACGGCCCGTGCTCCGCGCCGAATTGCGGAAGGGCGCGGCCGGGGGTTGGCTGGAGGCGTCGAACGCGACGCCGCCCGGGACGGTGTCGCCCCCGGGGGCCGGCCCCGCCGTCGTTCCCCCCTGAGCCCTCTCCCGGTGACCGCATCCACGCGGCCCCGGTGTATCCCGTGAAGTGCGGAGGAACCGCCGTCGACATGACCGCCCCCGATGCCCTGCCCGTCCTGACGTCCCTCGACGACCTGGTCGCCATGGTCGAGCGCGGGAAGAACCTGTTCGTGCGGTGGTCTCGGGGACCGGGGACGGACCTGGGGCTGGCCTCCAGCACCGACGACCTCACCGGCACCAGCCTGCCCGGCCTGTCCGTCAACGCCCTCGACGTCGAGCCGTGGTGGAACGACCGTCCGCTGCGGCTCTGGGTCGCCCGGCGCCTGTACGACTACTGCCACCTGCGCCGCGACAAGGGCCCCGGGGTGCGGCCCTGGGTGCTCGAGGGCCGGGAGATCGGCCGCGGCCCCGACAACGAACCGCTGGTGCGGGAGGTGCGGCCGCTCGCCTGGATCGACGGCGAGGTGATCGACGAGGCGGAACGCGAGGTGGTCCGCCAGCGTGGCCCCTGGGGGCCGCTCCGCAGATCGGCGCACGGCGAACCGACGGGGTGAGCGGGGAAGCGCCCCGGCCCCGCCCTTGCACCGTTTCCCGCGGGGCCGCGCCCCGCGCGGTCGTTTCGCACACGCCCCCGGACCGACGGTCCGTTTCGCACAGAGCCCCCGGACCGACGGTCCGGGGGCTCTTCCGTCGACTCCGTCGACCCGTCGGTCCCCCTCACCCTTCCAGCAACGCGCGCATCACCGCGGCCGACCGCACCGCCGCGTCACCGCAGCAGTTGTTGAACAGCACATGCACCTGCTCGGCTTCCCCCGCCAGCCGGCGGATCCGGTCCCGCCACGGGACGAGCTCCTCGGCGGTGTAGGAGTGCCGGTACGCGTCCTCCTTCCCGCCGGTGCCCCACGCGGCCGAGCGCCCGTGGAAGCGCACCACCGCCAGCTCGCGCCGGGTCACGGCGGCCACCGGCGGCACGGCCTCCGGTACGTCCTGGGCGGTGTCCACGGCCACCAGGGACATGTCGTGCGCGCGCAGCACCTCCAGCGTGCGCTCCCGCTCCCCCGGCCCGTACCAGCCCGGGTGCCGGAACTCGACGGCCAGCGGGAGCCGGCCCGCGCGCCGCCGGCACTCGGCCAGGAAGGCGTGCCCCCGCTCCCCCGCCCGCACCCACGGCGGGAACTGGAGCAGCACCGCGCCCAGCCGTCCCGCCTCCCACAGCGGCTGCAGCGCGCCGGTGAACCGCTGCCACAGCTCGTCCACCACACCGCGCGCCAGTCGGGCCGGGGAGAGCCGGCGCTGCGGGGACCCCGGCGGGCGGAGGTCGGGCGGCAGCGCACCGGCGCGCGCGGAGTGGCCGGTCAGCGTGGCGAACGCCTTGACGTCGAAGACGAAACCGGGCGGGGTGCGTTCGGCCCAGAGGCGGCAGTTGCGGGTGCTGGGCATCCCGTAGTACGTCGCGTCGACCTCCACGACGGGGAACCGGGCGGCGTAGTGCCGCAGCCGCCCCTCGGGGTCGTCGCGCGCGGCCGGCGGGTACCAGCCGCTGCCCCGCAGGGCGGGATCCGTCCAGGAACAGGTGCCGACGAGGAACTTTTCCATGCGGGGGCGGTTACCCCGTCCGGGCTCCGGTCCGCACACCCGGTCCGCACACCCGGTCCGCACCGACGGCGACGCGGTTGAACTCCTCCCGGCCGGTTATCCGTTGGGACGTGACGGCGACACAGAAGAGCACGGACGAGAACGAGGCCGGCCCCGGGCCCGCAGTGGAACGCAGGGCCCCGGACGAGCCGACGCAGTTGCGTCCCCGGTCCTGGTGGTCGGTGCTGCGGCGCACGGCGAAGGAGTTCGTGGACGACGAACTGGCCGACCGCGCGGCGGCCCTGACCTACTACACGATGCTGTCCCTCTTCCCGGCGCTGCTGGTGCTGGTCTCGCTGCTGGGTGTGGTGGGCAAGTCGGCGGCGGAGAAGCTGCTGGACAACCTCGACCACTTGGCGCCCGGCCCGGTGCAGGACATCCTCACCGGGGCCGTGCGCCAGGCGAGTGCGAGCGGGGGCGCCGGTTCGGTGCTGGCGGTGGCGGGTCTGCTGGGCGCGCTGTGGTCCGCGTCGGGCTATGTGGCGGCGTTCATCCGCGCCTCCAACGCCGTCTACGACATCAAGGAAGGGCGGCCGGTGTGGAAGCTGACACCGCTGCGCCTGGCCGTGACCCTGGTACTGATGCTGCTGGCGACGGCGAGCGCGCTGATCGTGGTGTTCACCGGCGGCATCGCCCGGCAGGCGGGCACCGCCCTGGGCGTCGGGGACGAGGCGCTCGCGGTGTGGTCGGTGGTCAAGTGGCCGGTGCTTGTTCTGCTGGTGACGGCCATGATCGCCATGTTGTACTGGGCGGCGCCGAACGTGCGCGGGCGCGGCTTCCGCTGGGTGACGCCGGGCAGTCTGGTGGCCCTGGTGCTCTGGATGGCGGTCTCGGCGGGCTTCGCGCTGTACGTCGCGAATTTCGGCACCTACAACAAGGTCTACGGGACCTTCGCCGGGCTGATCGTCTTCCTGATGTGGCTGTGGTTCACCAACCTCGCGATCCTGCTCGGTCTGGAGTTCGACGCCGAACTGAGCCGCGAGCGGGCCATCCTCGGCGGCCACCCGGAGGACGAGGAGCCGTACGTGCCGCCCCGGGACACCAGCGCCTGGCCCGAGGGCGACGACGGCGCGGCCTGACGCGGCTCCGCCCCATCCGCCCCCCGAGTACCCCGATTCGCCGCCCCGGATCGGGGTACTCGGCGCGTCCGCACCGGCCGTCCGGCCGGGCCGGCACGGAAGGTGGGCGACGACGGTGGACGAGACGGACGGCAGGGACCGGCAGGGCTCGAAAGCGGCACGCGAGGACTCCCGCGGGGCGCACGGCAAGGGCCCGGGCGCTTCCTCGGGCGCGGAGGAGACGGCGCACGAGCGCACGGTGCCCGGTACGGCGAGCGCCCGGGAGGGCTACGGCGACCAGGACGGGACCGCGGGCGGCGAGGCGCTGCGCGGCGTCAAAGGCGGGTCCAAGGCCGCGCGCGAGAAACGCGCCCGTACCGCGCGCGACCACCCCGACCGGGACCGCTGAGGCGGCGGGCGGGCATACCGGCCGGCCGGCCGGGCATCCGGGACGGTGGGCCGGACGATCACGGCCCCCGGCCGCCGCCCACGGGGTGGCCGCCGGAGCGATCGCACGACAGGCGGAGGAACGCGCATGAAGGACTCCACGAAGGACACCGGTGCCACGCCCGGCAAGCCCCGCACCGCCGCGGAGGAGGCGGCCCGGGAGCTCGGCGAGATCATCGACCGGCCGGACCGCGAGCACGAGCGGGACGCGGCCGACGGCATCACGCCCAGCACCGAGGCTCAGGAGTCCGTCCAGCGCGAGCGGCACGGCCGCCACGGCGAGGGCGGCGACCGCGGCGGGAAGGGACGCTGACCCGCCGGTCCGGAAGAAGCCGACCCGCCGGTCCGGGAGAAGAAGAGCCCGGTCCGGAGGAGGAAGAGCAGGGAACCGGCACCGCGGTCGCCGTACGGGTGGCCGCGGTGCCGTCGTACGGGCCCACGATCCGGCGACCCCCGTGCCGACCACCCTCCCCTCACCGCCGCCGCCCGGCGCCCCGCCACCCCGGCGTGCCCGCCCGGGGAGCGCCGGGCAGCCGCACGGAGGAGACTGGAAGGGACGTCGCTGCGGGGCCGCGCGGGAGGAAGGAGCGCAGCATGTCCGACGACGCGATGGGTGACGAGGTCTACCAGCCGGTGCGTTCCGATACCCGGGACAACCCCGACGACCTGGACCTGGAGAACGCTCTCGACGGCGACGGCCTGGACGAGGTGCTCGACGAGGGCTGGTCGCCACCGGAGAAACCGCTGGCCGTGACCCACCACGGGACCACGGCCCGGGAGCAGCGCGACCGGGAGAGCCTCGATCAGCGGCTCGCCGAGGAGGTGCCCGAGCCGTCCGTTCCCGACGGCGACGGGATCGGCGACCAGCCGCGCGACGGGGAGCCGATCGACGAGGAGGCCGGCGACGAGCGCGCCGGGCGGCTCACCGGTACGGCCGATCTGATGCCGCCCCGCATGAACGACGTGTACGCGCGGGACGTGGGCGTCAACGGCGGCGCCGCCTCCGCCGAGGAGGCGGCGATGCACGTGATCCCCGAGGAACCCGTGGTCCCCCCGGAGGAGTTCGAGGGATGAGGCACCGGGGGCACCGGTAGGGCCGCTCCGGGCCGCACGCCTGTGGCAGGCCGCGGCGCCTGCCGGGTGCGGTGGACCGGTGCCCGCGAGGGCCGGGGTCGTGCGCCTCCTGCGACCGTATGACAAGCTCGTCGGCGGAGACTCTTGAGTCCGCCACCGGTGTCCGCCCGACGGTGGCTCCGCGGCCTGCCACAGGCGTGCGGCCGCCGGCCGGAAGACCGCCGGTGCGCAGCCACCTTTGACGACGCGGACCGCATGCACCGGCGCGTCCCCGGTGGTACCGCCCCCGCGCCCCGAAGCCCACCGCACGCCGCGTGGTGCACGACCGTGACACCCGTCGGCGGAAGGCGCCCAGGGGCGTGCCGGGCCCGTGACGCAGGCTTCGACGCCGTGCGGAACGCGCCTGGCCAGGTCCGACTGGGACGGCCGAAGGTGGATAGGCGTTCCACCGCTCACCTCGCGGCACCCGTGGGCGCCACCTCCCACGACGCCCCGGCGCGCCGCCGACAGCGCACCGTGCGATCCCGCATCCGGCACAGTCGGCACGCGGCCGGCCGCCGCGGCCCACGTCCGCCCGGGATGGGATCAGCGGTGCCGGAAGACCGCCGTCCCCGCTCCGCTCCGCCGTGCCCTCATCCGCTGCTCTCTTCGCCTTGCGAGGTAGGTTGATGAACCCCCCACCAACCGACGGCATGAAAATCGTACCGCCGCTTCTGGCGTCCGTCACGGGACCGGAAGCCTTACGGGCACTGCCTGCCCGGCGCCTCCGCGAACTGGCGGGTGAGGTCCGCGAGTTCCTGATCGAGAAGGTGTGCGCGTCGGGCGGGCATCTGGGCCCGAGCCTGGGTGTGGTGGAGCTGACGATCGCCTTGCACCGGGTCTTCGACTCGCCCCGTGACACGATCCTTTTCGATATCGGCCACCAAGCCTATGTGCACAAGTTGCTGACGGGACGTCAGAAGTCGTTCGGTACCCTTCGGGAGGCGGGCGGTCTGTCGGGCTACCTCTCGCGTGAGGAGTCCGTGCACGACGTCATCGAGAACTCGCACGCCTCGACGGCCCTGTCGTACGCGGACGGCCTGGCCAAGGCCCGGTCCCTGGCGGGGGAAAACGACCGTGCGGTGGTGGCGGTGATCGGTGACGGCGCCTTCACCGGCGGGATGGCCTGGGAGGGGCTGGACAACATCGCCGCCGCCGGCCGGCCGGTGATCGCCGTGCTCAACGACAACGGACGGTCCTACGCACCCACCTCCGGGGCCCTGGCCGGCGCTCTGGCCGCCCTCCGGGCCGGCCCCGGCAGCGGACGGGCCCAGGGCAACCTGTTCACCGACCTGGGCCTGGCCTACCTGGGGCCCGTCGACGGACACGACGTCCCCGCCGTGGAAGAGGCCCTCACCCAAGCCCGTGCCCTGGACCGGCCGGTCCTGGTGCACGTGGTGACGGTGAAAGGCAAGGGGTACGCCCTGGCGGAGGCCGACGAGGCGGACTGCTTCCACGCGGTCGGTGTCATCGACCCGGTCACCGGCGCGCCCGCCCCCGGCCTCCGGCAGCCGGCGCAGTCCTGGACGAGCGTCCTCGCCGGGGAGCTGCTGGCCCTGGCCGAGGAACGCGAGGACCTGGTCGCGGTGACCGCGTCGATGCTCCGGCCGACCGGTCTGCACCCCATGGCCGTGCGGTTCCCCGACCGGGTCTTCGACGTGGGCATCGCCGAGCAGCACGCCGTCACCAGCGCCGCAGGTCTGGCGATGGGCGGTCTGCACCCGGTCGTCGCCGTCTACGCCACCTTCCTCAACCGCGCCTTCGACCAGGTCCTGATGGACGTCGCCCTGCACCGTCTGCCGGTGACCCTCGTCCTGGACCGGGCCGGCATCACCGGCCCGGACGGCCCCTCCCACCACGGCATGTGGGACGTCGGCCTCCTGTCCCTCGTGCCGGGCATGCGGGTGGCCGCGCCCCGCGACCCGGCCCGACTGCGGGAACTGCTGCGCGAAGCCGTCGCCGTCACCGACGGGCCGACGGCCCTGCGGCTGCCCAAGGCCACCGCCGGACGCGACATCGGGGCACTGGCGCGGATGGACGGCGTGGACGTCCTCCACCGCAGCACCCACCGTCCTCTGGACGTCCTGCTCGTCGCCGCCGGCCCGACCGCGCCCGCGGCGCTGGAGGCCGCCCACCGGCTCGAGGAGGAGGAAGGCATCGGCTCCACCGTCGTCGACCCCCGCTGGATCGTCCCCGTCAGCCCGGCACTGGTCCACCTGGCCGCCCGGCACCGCCTGACCGTCACAGTCGAGGACGCCACCCGCACCGGGGGCTTCGGCTCCCTCCTCGCCCAGCACTGCGCCGACGCCGCCGTGACCACCCCCGTCCACTGCCTTGGACTGCCCCGCGCGTTCATCCCCCACGGCACGCGCGGCACGCTCCTGGCCGCGGCGGGACTGGACGGTGCCGGCATCACCGCGTCCGTCCTGCGCGCCCGCGCCGCGTTCACCACCTACGACGTCACCCCGCTCGCGGGTTTCCTCAACACCAGGGGGCCGCGATGACCACCCATCTCGGTGTGCCCGCCGTCCCGCCCACGAAGCCGGTGCGCCGTCCGACCCGGCGGATCCATGTCGGCGATGTCCCGGTCGGTGGCGGCGCTCCGGTTTCCGTGCAGACCATGACGACCACCCTGACCGCCGACGTCGATGCCACGCTGCAACAGATCGCCGAGGTCACGGCGGCGGGGTGCGACATCGTCCGGGTCGCGGTGCCGTCCCGGGACGACGCCGACGCCCTGCCAAAGATCGCGAGGAAGTCGCCGATCCCCATCGTGGCGGACATCCACTTCCAGCCGCGCTACGTCTTCGCCGCCATCGACGCCGGCTGCGCCGCCGT
>NZ_JBVJJR010000018.1:0-57327 GCF_055585605.1 Streptomyces sp. NPDC052910 | reverse complement strand
CACAGGCATGACCCCGCCTTGCCGATGAGCACACCGAGCACCACGCCGCCGACGGAGGAACACCCCGCCGGCGGCGCTCTGGACGTTGCGCCCCCTGGCGGCCAAGCGGTGCCCGCCGCCCGCTCCGGGCGCTGCGTGAAGCCCCCCGGCTGCTGCTCCTGCACCGAGCGCTGTCGAAGGCTCCTGCATCCCTGCTCATCCCTCGTTGGACCTGTTGGACCCAACGCCCCGCCGACGAGGAGAACCACGCCATGATCCGTGCCCACCACCGGCTCAAGGGTGGCGCCGCCCAGCTCGGCGCCACCGGCCCCGGCCTGCCCGGCCCGTTCGGGACCTGGCCCGCGTACAGCGGCCGCGACGAGGAGGACCAGGAGCACGAGCCGCTCGCCGGTGACCCGGGCGCCGGCGGCGCGCTGCACCGGTCGACCGCCGGATGAGGTGCGTGCCGTGCGCCGGGCCCAACCACGGCGGCGCGCGGCACGCACCTTACGGCCCGACGGACGCGTCCTTACGGCGGCCGCGCGAGCGCCAGCGGTCGAGCAGGGCCGTCAGCAGGCCGCGCTTCTGGGCACGCTCCATCCTGGTCTCCCACTTCTCGACCGTGCGGGACTGGTAACCGGTCCGCTCGCTGATCTCCAGCGGGGAGATGCCCGCCTCCAGGGCCCGCGCCGTCGCCTCCCGCGCCCGGGCGGTCAGCCGCAGCCCCGCTTCGTAGTGCGCGGTGCGCTGCCGGCCGATCTCGTCGAGCTGGCGCAGCACCTGGTCGTCCCCGTTCGCCTCCATGCCGCCGATCGTGCCCGCCCGGACAGGCCCGGACAGGCGGATTCCCGGAACATGGCGCACAGCCCGCTGTCTGTCCGCGAATCGCGGACTCAGTCGCGCGGGGGCGGCTCCGGCACGGGCAGCACAGGGATCTTCAGCTTCTTGAACCACAGCCGCAGTGCCTCGGTGACGCCGTCCTGCAGGTAGAGCCCGGTCTTCTCCAGCGCGGCGTCGAGGCGGACGTCGTCCTCCAGCAGGAGCCGGACGGACATCTGGACCCGCTGAGGAGCGCGCTGGCAGGCGACGCGGCGAGGGCGCCGGGCGGGTGCGGCGGCTTCGGCAGCGGCGGCCTCCGCCTTCGCCGCGCGGCGGGCCTGCGCCCGGGCGGGCACCGTACGGGTGGTGCGACGCAGATGTGTCAGCCTCGCGTTCGTCATGCGCTGCCAACGCGTCAACCGCGCAGACGTTATGGGCCCGCGCGTCAGCGGAGCATTGACACAGGTCAGCTCAGTTAGACCCATTGGGCTCAATGGGTCCATTGCTCCGTCTGGGGGGCGACGCCGTGTCGGGCGGCGAGCAGTTCGTCCAGGAGCGCCAGGACCTCGTCGCGGGCGGCGGCCGCGGCGCCGGCGGCGGGAGGCTCGCCATCCACGGGATCGAGGACCCGGCGTAGGGCCTTGAGCCGGGCGGCGAGGGCGGGCCCGTCGAGCTCGCGGTGCCAGGCGTCCAGCTTCTCGGCGGGGGCGGTGCGGGCCAGCCGCTCCCACTCGTCGTTCAGGCAGGCCAGGGACCACACGGCGGCGCGCAGCCGTGCCTCGTTGGCCCGGCACCAGGCGTCGCCGGCGCGGTCGCGGGCCCGCTCGGCGCGCTGGCGCTCGGGGTAGCGGTCGCTGCGATAGCTGGCGGCGTCGCGCTCCAGGCGCACGAAGCGGCTCTCGGCGCTGGAGCGGGAGGACAGCCCGAGGTGGTCGGCGACCTGCTGCCAGGAGGCGCCGCGCGTGCGGGCGGCCCGGGTGAGGTCCCGCTCCAGGGTGTCCAGCGCCGCGCGGGCCTCGTCGAGCTGGGTGAGTGCGGCCAGGACGTCGTCGGCCGGCACCTCCGCCTGCGCGGCGTCATCGAGACCGTAGCGGTCGGCGGCCGCGCGCACCGCGTGCATCACACGGACCGGCTCGATCCAGTCGCGGCCGCCGCTGTACTTCGCCAGCAGCAGCGCCTCGGCGTCCTGCAGGAGCTGCTCGCGGGCCTCGGGATCGGTCTTCGCCATGCCGGGCAGCCTGCCACCCCGCCGCCCATGTCCGCGAATCGCGGACGGAAGCCCGCGCGGTCCGTCGGAGAGCATCACATATACGGATGATCTACCCCAAAGGCAGGCCCCACCAGGGCAGATACCCGGACCGGCCTCCCAAGGGATCACGCGAAACAGGCCCGAGACGGCGCGTGAAGGGGGGCAGGAGTGCCTATCCCGGCGTGCATGTCGAGGAGTGCCGATCTACCCCCGAGAGCCGCACACAGGGGCGCTCAGAGGCGCGCGCCTCGCTCCTGTAAGTCGCCGCGCGAAGCGCGTCTGCAGTCATCGGCGCAGCCGATGGGGGCTTAGAAGGTCGCGCCCGAAGGGCTCGTTTCTATGTTCTGACCTGCACGTACGTACCAGGGACACCCCCACAGCGAGGCCCCGTCACCCGAATGGGTGACGGGGCCTCGCCCCTCCCTCCTGGCTATTAACAGGCCCTTGCGCTCATTACCCACCGGTGTTGTCGCGCCCATGGCCCCCAAGTCGCCCGGCTATCCGCCGCCCCAAGCCAGGGTCACCACTTGGGCCCCCTGCGCGAGGGGGTCAAGATTTTTACTCCGGGACGGACCCGAAAGGTGCCCTGACCTGGGGGTGTTGGGTGCGGCTCACACCGCACCCAACACCCCCAGGTCAGGGCGCAACGGCCTGTTAATACCCGCGTCGTGACGGTCGGACGATCAGGCCCGGTCCCCCGGGTACCCTGCACGGTTCCGCCGATGGACGCTTAGCGGGCGGCCAGCGCCTTGCACGGCGCGCACTGGATCTCCGGCGGCGCGAACGGCATCCAGCGGACCTCGGCGCACGCGCACGCCCCACACCCAGCGCAGGTGTGACAGGCCCGCTCGGGAGCGCCCTCCGTCTCGGGGCTGAGGTGCACCCGCAGCACCGGCTTCGCGTCCCGCACGGCGTGCACCAGGCGACTGAGCACGCCGTACGCCACTAGCTCGTCGACGGCGACCTGCACCTGGTCGTGCTCGTCACCGGCCAGGCCGACGAGGACAGGCAGCTCCTGGAGGAGTTCCACCTCCGGGCCCTCCTGGTCGGACCGAGCCAACTTCGCCAGCAGGACCGCGTAGAGCAGCCGGGCCCGCGGCGAAAGCCGGAGGTCAAGGACGACCGCCGAACCGAACAGGGTGGGGGACGGGGGGTCGGACACGCGGAAGTCCCTTCGATAGACGGGGCCGGCGGCCCGCAGCGGAGCACCAGCCTGCCCGCCGAAGCCGCGGCGCGGCAGAGGGCCACCGGCCGAGCAACAGCCAGGCGGGGGTGTCCTTCGGCGCAGCCGCGTCTCTCTCCTCGCCGTTCGTCCCGGCTCGGGCCGACGACACCAGGACCGGTGCAGTCGGTGTTGCGGGAGAGAGAAGAACTTATTGGGGGGGCTTATTAGAGGAGCACGTTTACGCAGGTCAGCGCGCTGCGGTCGATTTTTTTCCGTCCAGGTCGGTCGGAAATCCGTTCAGGTCGGTCGGAAAAACGGCCATCGAAACGACCTGCACTGATGCTGCATCGCCCCTGGTTGTTTCGATGGCCGGATTTCCGGCGAGCGGTCCGCCGGCCCCCGCTCCCCTGGCGCTGTCCGCCCACCGCCGGGTGGGAACGACAGCGCCCCCGGCACGCAGGTGTGCCGGGGGCGGAGCCGGTGTGTGACTACGAGGGCCACAGTGCCAGCCGAAGCGGACAACGTCGCGGGGTGGCTTACATCTGTGGGAAGCCGCCGTGCTTCTTGTGCCAGTCAGCCTCGGGCAACCCGGCGTCCGGGTTCTGCAGGGGCAGGAGGCCGGCGGCTGCCAGGCGCTCGATGCTCCGGGCCAGCTCGTCGGCCGTGGTGTTCGGCGGGGGCCCGACCTGCCCGGCGAGGAGCAGATGCACGACCTGGTCCACGTCTGGCGCCTTCTCACTCCAGTCGATGATGTGCGCCACGCGCACGTACAGCCCGAGGTCGTCGTTGGACAGCTTGGCGTTGCGAACCAGGCTCGCTGGGACGACGACAGGACCGGGTCGTTGGACGAACCGCATGGAACCCCTCCGGATGGCGATTGACCCGACGACCCTCATCTGAGAACGTCGGGGTTGGGTCGAGAAAACCGCAGCTCAGACGACTTCCGAGGCCATGTCGACGAACCTGCTGTAGTGGCCCTGGAAAGCGACCGTGACCGTCGCCGTCGGTCCGTTGCGGTGCTTGGCCACGATCAGGTCGGCCTCGCCGGAGCGGGGCGAGTCCTTCTCGTACGCGTCCTCGCGGTGCAGCAGGATCACCATGTCGGCGTCCTGCTCGATCGAGCCGGACTCGCGCAGCTCGCTGATTTGCGGGCGCTTGTCGGTGCGCTGCTCGGGGCCGCGGTTGAGCTGGGACAGGGCGATGATCGGGATTTCCAGCTCTTTGGCCAGGAGCTTGAGGTTGCGGGAGATGTCGGAGACTTCCTGCTGGCGGTTCTCCGCGCGGCGGCCCGTGCCGGACTGCATGAGCTGGAGGTAGTCCACGATCAGCAGGTCCAGGCCGCCCTTGGACTGCTTGATGCGCCGGGCCCGGGAGCGGATCTCGGTGAGCGAGAGGTTCGGGGAGTCGTCCACGATCAGCGGTGCGCCCTCGATGTCGGGCGTGCGCTTGGCCATGCGGTTGAGGTCGTCGTCGGTGACCGTTCCGGCGCGGATGTGGTGCAGGGCGACGCGGGCCTCGGCGCTGTAGAGCCGCTGGGTGATCTCGGAGCGGCCCATCTCCAGGGAGAAGAACGCCGAGGTCAGGCCGTGCTTGATGGAGGCGGACCGGGCGATGTCCAGGGCGAGCGTCGACTTGCCCATGGCCGGGCGGGCGCCGATGACGATGAGCTGGCCGGACTGCAGGCCGTTGGTCATCGCGTCCAGGTCGATGAAGCCGGTGGGGACGCCGGTCATCTTGCCGGTGCCCTTGATCCGGGCGTCGAGTTGGTCCCAGAAGTCGGGGACGTCCTCGCGGACGTACGCGTAGCCGGCGGACTGCTCGCGGGTCGCCAGGGCGTCGAGGACCTCGGCCTCCACCGCGCTGCGGACGTCGTCGATCTCGCCCTCGCCGGAGTAGGCGACCTGGGCGATCCGCGTGCTGGCCTCGATCAGGCGGCGGCGGACGGCGAGCGTGTGGACGATCTCGGCGTAGTACGCCGCGTTCGCCGCTGTCGGTACGGACTGCACCAGGGTGTGCAGGTAGGAGGCCCCGCCGACCTTGGTGATGTCACCGCGCTTGGTCAGCTCGGCAGCGATGGTGATCGGGTCGACCGGCTCGCCCTTGCCGTACAGGTACAGGATCGCGGCCTGGATCGTCTCGTGAGCCGGCCGGTAGTAGTCCCGCTGCTGCATCGGGCCGTCAAGGACGTCGGCGATGGCGTCCTTGCTGA
Organism: Streptomyces sp. NPDC052910; assembly: GCF_055585605.1. Lineage (NCBI taxonomy): Bacteria > Bacillati > Actinomycetota > Actinomycetes > Kitasatosporales > Streptomycetaceae > Streptomyces > Streptomyces sp. NPDC052910. Next base: position 51,906 of record NZ_JBVJJR010000018.1, on the reverse strand, counting down.
GTAGCTGCCCGCCGAGCGCTGACTGCTCGGCGTCGACATCGTGCGGCGGGGTGCGGTCGAAGGCGCCCCGGCCGGGGCGCTCGTACTCGTCGTCAGGGGCGGCGTGGGGTGCGACGATGGACATGCGGATCTCCTCGGTGAGGTCTTCTGTGGCGGCCGGTTCTTGACGGGAGCGGCCGCCACAGGCGTGTTCGGAACGGGGCAATGTGGGGGTCACGCGGGCTGACCGGCGCGCAGCCGGGCCAGCAGCCCGGCGCCGTCGACCGGTGCCGGTTCGGAGGCAGCGCGCTGACGGCGGTCACGCTCGTCGGCCGCGCAGCGCAGGCAGTCCTCGGCCTCGAAGGTCGGATGGTGCTCGCACATTTCAGCGGCCGGACGGCCGGACCGCTGCCCGGGCACCGACGGCTGCGGCGCTTCCGGCCAGGTCATCGCGTCTTCCAGCACCTTCCAGGTCGGCTTCATCCGACCCATCCACTCAGCCACCCGGCACAGGTGGTCGACGTCGGCACCGGCCGCCAGGAGCTCAGCGGCCTCGGTGGCGATGAGCGCGGCGCGCTTGGGCAGGAACGGACGCCCGCCGGCCTTCATGCCCTCGGCCCAGGCATCCACCACCGGCTTCGCCGCCGAGGTGTCAACGGGCACGTCGACGGCGCCGTCCTCCTGGTCCTTCTTCGGCGGCGCGGCCTTCCTGGACGCCGTCTTCTTCGGGGCGGTCTTCTTCGCCGGGGCCTTCTTGCCCATCGGGGCCTGCTTCGCCGGGGCGCCGTCCTTCGGCTTCTCCGGCTGCAGGGCCGCGGCCGGAGAAGCCGGACTGCCGACGGGCGTCTGCACGACCTGGTCGCCGCGACGGGTGTGCAGCGGAGGCTGCGGCGGGTTCTCCCGCCAGTCCGGCGTGTACGCGTCGAGCTTGTCCCAGACGTTGCGCCAGCCCACGTACGCGTCCGGCGGCAGCTCGTTGACCTGGTACGTGCGGAAGGAGTTCTGGATCCCGCCCTTCCCCGTCGACTTCACCAGGTGCCCGTCCTCAGGGTTCACGACCAGGTTGAGTTCGGCCAGCAGCTTCAACGCGTCCTTGACCATGGTCGGGCTGCACGGCTTCTTGTTGACGCCCGGCAGGAGGAAGCAGAGCTGGTCCACCGACATCCGGCGCAGACCGCCGCCCTTGCGCCGGACGTTCTCACGGATCATCGAGCGCAAGACCATATACAGGTGCAGCGCGGTCCGGGTCATGTCCGGCAGCAGCAGCACCCAGTCGCGCACCTGGGTGTGCGTCCAGTAGTCGTTGAGGGTGCCGATGAGCTCGAACTCCTCGTCACCGCCGTCATCCATCAGGCCGGGAGAGTTCGTCATCGGGCCACCGCCCCAGCGGCCGGGGCGGACACGGCGTCGTTCGTAGTCGTCACGCGACCGTTGTATGCACCGAAGCGGACACCCCTATCGGGGCAGGTCATCGGGTTATGAGAGCAAGACGTAATCAACACGGCGCCTTCGTACGCGGTCGCGACGGTTACCGTCGCGGGCTCCGAGGAGGCGAGCCGGAGGGGGCGGTGCTGCCGGTGGTGCATGGGGTGCGATCTCTCCCAATCGGGGTAGAGAGTCACACGTCGGTGATCATCACCAGGTAACCGGACGGGCCTACGAGCGGTGCTGCGCAAAGGCTGTCGGGCCGGTTACCCTGGCTGGTGGTGACCGGGCCCCGTGGGGTCGGGAGCCCGGCGTTACCGCCGACGTACGACTCAGGATCTGTAGCTTGCGAGGCTGGGGACTGAGTCAAGTTGTTGAGTTGAGGGCCGCTCCTGTTGGCGCAGGGGCGGCCCTCGGCATTACGGGGCGCGTGCGTGCATGACGACCATCTTGGAGCCCTCCCCGAGGTTTCCGAAACCGGCACTGGCCTGGTATGCAGCTTGATCCCATCCGGGGATCGTGCCGGAAGACGTCGTCGTGTAGTACCGGGTAGCCGACGCGGATACTCCAAGATCCCGTTCTCCGGGAGAGAACTTGCGAAGCCGTCCCGCCACACGGGAAGCGTGGGCCGCCAACGGCGTGTCGCCGTGTCCCGCTGGCCCACTATCAGTGGGTACGCGTAGCCTGCTGACCATCGCAGGCACCTCCCATTCAGGTGCTTGATCGCGGCGCCGACCACCACAACCGGCGAGCGCGACCGACAGGCCCCCGCTGGGGCCTGTCCGCGTTTCGCGGGCAATCTTCCTCTCTCCGGCGGTTATGCGGGGTCAGCCCGCGAGTTCCGGCGAGTCGGGAGTGGACGCGCCGCGGGCCTGCACCAAGTGAGCAAAGGCCGTGCCCAGCTCGCCGTAGCGAGCCACCGATTCGGCGTCTAGGGCCTGCGCCCGGTCGGCTGCGTCGGCGGCTCGCTTGAGTTCACGGACGACGACCGGCGGGAGGGCCCCGCAGCGGCTGTGCGCGCGGAACGCGTTGGCGATGTCTGCAAGCCCAGCGCCGGGTGCGATCGGGCCGGGGCCGGCAGGGGCCGTCAAGCACGTGAGCCAACCGTCGTCGGCGACTGCCGACAGCAGCTCGCTGACGATCTCGGCAGCGGAGAGGCGCGCGGTGCTCATTTCGGAGGCGGTCCTTTCGAGAGGGACGCGGGGCCCCAGCACGGAGCCGGGGCCGGGCTGGCCGGTCAGGCCAGAGGTACGGAGTATCGGAGCTTCCAGCCGTCGGCCAAGACGTGCTGGGTGACCTCGACGACGCGGCCGTCCCCAGTCCGGCCGATGTGGTTGATGGTCAGGACTGACGTGCCCTCCGCCAGCCCGAGTGCGTTCGCCTCGTCTGCCGTGGCCGTGCGCAGGGCGACGTCTTCGGTGGCCTCGGTCCCCTGATCGAAACCGGCCTCACGCATCCGGCTGATGATGCCGCCGACGCCCGTGTCGACTTGCTCGATGCCGGCGGCCTGAGCCACGTCCACCGGGATGTAGGTCGTCGCCAACTGGATCAGGCGGTCACCGTCATACATTCGGCGGGCCCGGACGACGACCTCCCCGTCGCTGCCCAGGAGCTCGGCGACGTCAGCAGGGGCTGTCTCACGTCGGACGTTCACCTCCGTCCGGGGCGTTCCACCGCCACGGCGGATCTCGGCGTCGTACGCGCCGTGCGCGCCGTTCTCCTCGCGCTGGGCGGTGCGGTACCGGCTGCGCGCGTCCCGGAGAACGACGCCGTCGGTGCCTATCGTGTTGCTTGCCATGAGAACTGTGCTCCTTGGGTTTCGGGTACTAAGTCGCGGGTGCCCCGGCTGGGGCGAGGGCCTACGAGCCGATGGACCACTCGTAGGCGAGTCGCCACTTGGTGCGCGGCATGACGTGCAGGCAGATTTCGACGATCCGGTCCTCTGCCGTGAGGCCCTGATGGGTGATCTCTAGGACCGCCTGCCCCGCCGGGATCCCGAGCGCTGCCGCTTCCTCCTCAGAGGGCGGGCGGACCTCGATCTCCTCACGGAGGCGGACTTGGGAGTGGCCGGCCTCGGCCAGCCTGCTCTTACTCCCGCCCGGGCCGGTGTTCTGCTGTTCCAGTTGCGGGCACTGGTCCGCGATGTCGGGCGGGAACCAGGAGGTGGCGAGCTGCACCACCTCGCTGATGTCGTCGTTGTCGGGAAGCGCGACGGGCATGACGCGCTCGCGCATGAGCGCCTTGGTCGCGTGATGCAGACCGAGCAGGTCAGCGACCCGTTTCGGGGGCCGCTGGCGGTCGATCACCGTCGGGAGGGGCTTGTAGACCAGCCCCAGACGGCGGATCTCGGCGTCGAACGCGCCGACTGCTCCGCCTTCGGACCTGGCGCTCGGCAGGTATCGGCTGGTGCCGTCGCGCAGCATCTTGCCTAGCACGAGGCTGACGTAGGTGCCCTTGCCGCGGCGGCTGAAGACGAGGCCCTGGTCCTCAAGCAGCCCGTAAACCTCGCGCGCCGTCTGGTACGCGATGCCCTCCGCCGCCTGCAGTTCCGGGACGCTCGGCAAGGCGGAGCCAGGTGCGTACACGCCCCGCTCGATCTTCGCCGCGATGCTCGCCGCGATGCGCGGGACCTTCCCGGGCTCCTTCTTGGCCATGGCCGTTTCTCCGATCTAACGATCTCCGTATGGGATCTCTCCCTTCCGTCGATGGCGCCCAGCATGACATGTCTAGTTGTTTCGCGAAAGTCGGAACCCGTTGCGCCTAACGCTCGGAGGTAAACCAGCAGGTCAGGCTGATGAAGCGGTGACTCCTAACTAGACATGTTGACAGCGGTTGAGTGCGGTGGGTTAATCGAAGCGCTCGATCACCTGACTAGTTAACTCAGGGGATTGGGTGGCAGGGCACAGCCATGCCGAAATACGGCGTCACTGGACCGCCTCGGAGCTGTACCGAGCCCGGTGGACCGAGAAGAACTCAACAGAGTGCTACGAGGAACAGAGCAACCCTTTTCGCTGGTCAGAAGGCCATGTGGGCCGTCAGCGAGAGGTTTCGTCCAGACAGATTCGGCCCGGCGCATGCCCGTACGGATGTGCCGTGGCCGTGGCCGTCTGGCCGCGCACGACAACCCCGCCCGAATGGGCGCGGCCCCGGATCAGGTGGTCGCACACCCCCGGGGCCACTTCGGAATCCACCACACCAGGGAGTGGAACCGCGATGACCAGTATCCCCAACCCGGTCGCCGGCACCCTCGCCGCCGCCCTCCAACTCCGCGACGACGCCTCGCAGATCCTCGGCATCGACGTCGACCTGGTCCTCGGGCCGCCCGTCGGGATCGAGGGCCGCGCCGCCCGGCAGGCCCGCGAGGACGCCCTCGCCGACATGGCCGCGACGGGTTTCTTCCAGCCCAGGCAGGCCAGCCGCCGCGCCGAGCTCGCCGTCGTCCTCCTGGAGGAGCTCGACGAGCTGGAGTGCGCCGCCGGCCTCGTCGACTTCGAGCTCGGGGCGGTGGCCTGATGACCGACACCACCCGCCAGCTCCTGGCCGACGTCCTGGAGCGCGTCAGCTCCAACCCCGCCGAGTGGACGGCCCGCGACACGGAGACGATCACCCGCCTCCGCGCGGCCGCCGAGTGGGAAGAGGCGGCCGAGAAGGTCGTCGCCGCCGCCCGGATCGGCGAGTGACCGCGATGACGCGCCTCGCCTCCGCCTTACGCGACCTGTTCCGCGCCGGCCTCGACGTCACGGGCCGAATGCCGTCCCAGATGCTCCTGCTCCTGGTGCCGCTGCTCGCGGTGCTGGCCTACGGCTCCGGAACGGTCCTCCTCGACGCGCTGACCGCGCTGGTCACCGCCGTCGCCACCATCACCAAGGCCCTGTTCTGGCTCGGCGCGCTCGCCGTGACCGCCCGCCTGCTGCACCGCCTGGTCGACCAGCGCCTCCGCAACGCCCCGCCCGCCGCCCCCTCCGAGACCCGGGAGCCCGTCGCATGATCCGGATGATCCGCACCAAGACGCTCCGCGCTCTGCAAGAGGGCGCGGGACTCGCCTCCGCGCTGGAGGCCGACCTCGAACTCGCCGAGCGCGCGGTCGAGGCGTTCAAGACGGACGCCGCCACCGACGTGCGCCTGCGCCAGCACCTGATGACCGACCTTGGCGAGGTCCGCACCGAGCTGGTGGCCGCCGAGGCGCGCAACACCGACCTCGTCCGCCTGGTCGAGCTGCTGCTCGGCGCGGTGAAGTACGCGGTCGACGCCGCCGAGGCCCCGACCGAAGTGGTCCTGCACAAGGGCCGGGTGCACAGCGCCCACCGCGACCGGGAGTCCGCCCAGACCGTCACCCCCTACCGGGGCGGCTACTGGGGGCCAACGCCGGCCCCGGACCCCGACCCGCTCGGCTGGAGGATCCAGACGGCCCCGCTGCCGCCGCTGCCCGCCCCGGCCAGCGCGGACGAGATCGAGGCCCTGCTGGAGCGGACCGAGCGCCCGGCGCTGGAGCAGCTCGCCAAGGCCGACAGCATCCAGGAGCTGACCCGCCAGTTGGAGACCGTCCGGTCCCAGCGCGACACGGCCATCGACGACACCGAGACCGCCGCGGCCGCGCTGACCGCCGAGTCCCTGGCCTTCGCCTTCCACCGCGCGGCGGTGACCGAGGCCGTCACCGAGATCGCCATGGCGCTGTCCGCCAGGAACCCCCGCGCCGCCATGCGCGAGGTCTCCGGCCTGCTGCTGCGCCACGCCGAGCTGTTCGGCATCGACCTCCACGGCCCGAAGACCGGCGCCGACACCGACACGAAGGGGGCGGTCGTATGAGCGCCGCGCTGAGGATCCGCCGGGGCGTCGGCCGCGACTGGACCGCCGCCGACTTCGACTCCTACACCGTGCTCGCCGAGCTCGGCACCCCCCGCCCGGCCGACCTGGTCAGCCGGGCCCGCCGGGGCCGGCCGCTGCGCCGCGCGTTCCGCGCCGCGCTGCGGACCACCGCCCTCATCCACCTCACCCGCACCCCGATCCGGAAGGAGGCCGTAGGCCGGTGACGACCTACAGCACCGAAACCCCCGTCAACGGCCACGACCCGAACGAGCCGCCGTTCACGACCCCGCTCCCGTCCAGTCGGGGCGAGGAGAAGCGGGCCAACCTCGCGGCCCGCCGTACCGAGGACCGCGCCGACCGGCGCGCGGCCGCCGAGGAGCGGCGCCGCGACCGCGAGCACAAGCGGCGGCTGAAGATCGAGGCCAGGAACGCGAAGGTCAACCTCGCGCTGCAGAAGAAGACCGAGCGGCAGAAGCTGCGCGCGAAGAAGCGCAAGGAGCGCAAGACCACCTGGGACTCGGCGGTCGTCCGGCTCTCCCACCACATGCCGCTGTGGGGTCTGCCCGTCGTGGTGGTCTCCCTGGTGGTCGGCTGGACCGGCCAGGCCGGGGCGGCCGCGCACCTCGGGATGGGATGGGCCGCCGCCGGCGTCCCCGTCCTCACCGAGGGCATGACACTCACCTTTGCCGGGCTCACCGGTCAGGCGATCGAGCAGCGCCGCGAGTACCGGTGGCTGATGCGGGCGACCTGGATCACGGCCGTGATCGCCGCCGCGATCAACGGCCTGGGCCACCTGATCGAGGACGACTCGGCGGCCGGGATCTACCGGGCGTGCGCGTACGCCGGGGCCTCGCTCGCCGCGCTGATCCTGTGGTGGGTGGTGATGCGCTCCAGGCGCGCCGCCGTCTCCGGCCGCACCGCCGACGAGATCGCCCGGTGGAAGCGGCTCCGCCGCCGGCATCCGATCCTCGTACGTCGCGCCCGCCGGATCGCCGACAACACCGGGATCACCCTGGAGGCCGCGTACGCAAAGGCGTGGGAGCGGGCGAACGGCGCGGCCGTCGGGGAACCGTCCATCCGCGAGATCCGCGCCTCCCGCCGGGCGACCTTCCGCCGGGCCCAGGCCGAAGCGTGGGACGGACGCACCCGGTTCTCGCGCACCGCGCCCGCCCCGGCGCCGGTGGTTCCCGCCGCCGTCACCCCGGAGCCGGAACCGGTTCCCGAAACCGCGTCCGCGGAGACGCCGGAGGTGATCCCGGCTTCGTACCTCCCGGTCGTGCTCGCGGTTCCCGGACCCGACGGACAGTGGGTCGCCCACCGCGTCCCGGTGCACCCGCTGGGCGCCTGGACGTCCCTCTCGCCGTCGGGAAGCGAAACGGCCACAACCCGCTTCCCGCAAGGGCAGGAGCCACTTCCGGCCCCCTCCCCGGACGCACCCCAGGGCGAGGACGGGAAGCAGGCGGACGGGGCCCAGGAGGAAGTCCGGGAAAAGGTCGCAGACGACCGGCTCGCCAAAGCCCGGGCGCTCGTCGACGCGGCCGCCGAGGAGGGCAAGAACCTCAAGCGCCACCCCTCCAACCGGCAGATGGCCCGGCACCTCGGATGCCGCCCCGGAACCGCCAAGGAGTACCTGAGCCAGGTCCTGGCGGAGAGGGGAATCAGCCGGTGAACGTTCCGGACGCGTTAGCCGGAACCGTCTACGAGGCGGCGGTGGGACGCAGTGACGGGCACTGCGAGTGCCACCTGGATGAGCCCGGGAACTGCGGCCTGGCCGATGGGGACAAGCCCCGCTGGCACACGACCGGGAAGCGCTGCCACGAGCGGGGCTGGCACCGCGCCCCGCTCCTGGTGGCCCCGATCGACCCGGAGGTCTCCGACCGGGACGCGATCACGCTGCCCGTCGAGGAGGTCATGGTCCTGTGCCGCGGCTGCTTCGTCCGCCGCCGCAACAAGACCGACAAGGAGCGGGCCGCCCGCAACCAGGCCGCGCTCCTCGCCGACGAGAACGCCCTCTTCCCGTCGGACCTGTTAAACCCAACAGGTCTAACCCCACCTGAGCAGCAGCGCGACGCGACCTGAGCCGTACGCGCCGAATCCCGGAAGGGACCGCACATGAAGCAGCGCATCACCGGAGGCGCCCGCTACGTCGCCTCCCTCGCCGTCGGCATGGCCCACATGCTGCTCGCCTTGTGGGCCGGATCGGCCGCCGGCGGCTGGGCCTGGCGCCACGGCTACACCCTCCCGTACGACACCAGTTCCTCGGCGGTGATGTCCGCCGCGATCGTCTTCGGCCTGGCGGCCGCCGGAGCGGTCCTCACCCTCCCCGAGCCCTGGATGGCCCAGGTCCGCTCGCTGGTCCGGGGCCGCCCGCTGGTCCCCTGCCCGACCTGCGGCGTGCTGGCCGAGCCGCCCGCCGCCGACAACGACGCGAACACGACCCCGAAGGAGATCGCCCAGTGAGCGCTTCCGCCGCCAAGACCTCCCGCCGGATGCCCTGGCGTCTCGCGGTGCTCGTCCCGGCTGCCGCCTACATCGCCGTCTGGCGCGGCATCCCGGGCATCACGCCGATGCTCGCCTTCACCTGGCTCACGGCCCTGCTCGTTGGTGGCGGCCTGGTCGCCGCCGGGCTCTACGGCCCGCAGGCCCTGGCCGCGATGGCCCAGGCGCAGAAGGAAAGCGCCGCCCGCCGCCGGATCAAGGCCGAGAAGGCCGCGGCGAAGGCCAAGGCCAAGGCCGCCCAGAAGTAGCGCCCCCGAAGCGGGGCCCGGCAGCTTTGGCCGGCACCCGGGCCCCGCGCCTCCTCCACCCCCTGAACCAGAGAGCGAGGAAGCCCAGCATGACCGAAATCTCCCCCGAGTCCGCACCCGGCGGCCCCGGCGACGTCCCGGACGACCTCTCCAGCCTGTTCGCCGACGACCCCGCGCGCCGCGCCCGGCTGGAGAAGTCGGCCCGCGACGCCGTACGGGAGACCCGGGCCGGAATGGCCGACGCCACCACCGGCAGCGAGCACGAGATCCCCGTCCCGGTGCCGCCCGTCGAGAGCGTGGCCGGCGGCCTCGTCTTCACCGACGACGAGGACCAGGAGCACGAGGGCGGCGCCCCCGCCCCGGCCCCCCGGACATCCTCAGACGGCTGGAAGTGGCAGGACGCCTTCCCCGCCGGCACTTTCGACTCCGCCGTGTGGGCACACCGCAAGCGCGTCTTCCTGCACGGCCTCGCCCGGCACGCCGGACACACCCACGTCTACGCCTGGCGGCTGTCCAAGCTGTCCGGCCTCGGCGTGATGGCCGGCGCCCGCGACTCCTGGCACTACTACACCGCCCAGGAATACGCGGACATGGTCGACACGGCCCGCCGCAAACACCTCAACCCCGACATCATCGCCGCGCTGCGCGAGGAGCGGAACGAAACCGCCCGCGCCCGCCGCCGCGAACCGATGCTCGTCGGCGCGAGCACCGCGGTGCTCACCGTCATCGCGGCCGCCATCGCCGTCGCCGACGTCTACGGCCTGCTCGCCGCCTCCCCGGCCGCCCTGCTCCTGGTGGGCATCCTCGCCGCCCTGGGCCTGCGCGAGCACAAGCGCCGCAACCCCGACCAGCCCCTGACCGCGGCCTTCGCGCTGCCCGAGGGCGCCGGCGGCGAGCACCCCCCGCTCACCGACGCCATGCTGAACGACGTCCTACGTACGGCGAAGGTCCTGAAGGAGGACCAGGAGATCCGCCTTCTCGAACCGATCCGCGCTGCCGAGATCAACGGCGTCGAAGCACGGTTCAGGCTCCCCAAGGAGGTCACGTTCTCCCAGCTCATCGCCAAGAAGGAGGCCATCGCGGGCGCGCTCGACATCGAGGAGCGCTGGCTCGACATCCGCAAGGACGGCTCCGCCAACCGCGTCTCCTTCTGGTACTGCACCGCCGACCCCTTCGCCACGCCGCGCACCTCCCCGCTGGTGGAGAACCCCGAGCGCACCGACGTGTGGAAGCGCGGCATCCTGATCGGCTTCAACCGGCGCGGCCTGCCGATCTACCTCAAGCTCCGGCACGTCATGGCGCTGCTGGGCGGGATGAGCCGCACCGGCAAGGGCATGCTGCTGCGCAACTTGCTGTGCGGGCTGGGCCTGGATCCGCGCGTGAACCTGCGGCTGGTCGCCGGGGCCAAGCCCGGTGAGCACCGCGGCTACGCCCCGGTGTGCGCGACGTTCTTCGGCCGCCGCCCCGAGCGTCTGATTGTTTTGCTGGAGGCGCTGCTGGCCGAGGCGTACCGGCGTGAGGAGATCCTGGAGGACCAGGCCCGGGCCAAATTCGGTGAGCGGGACCTGGACCAGTTCCCGCTGGAAATTCTCGTCATCGATGAATTCAAGCAGTACATGAATTCGTCGGTGCGGATTCCGGATCCGACCGACGACCGGGAAGAGGGGCCGCGGCGCACCATCAAGGCGGCCGACCGGATCGCCGAGCTGCTGGAGGAGCTGGCCGCGTTCGCCGCCGCCCTGAACATTACGGTTGCGGTGGTCACCCAGGACCCGGACGCGAACACCATTCCGCGCGGTTTTAAGTCCAACTCGGGCGCGCGGGTGGCCACGCGCACCGGCGGGCCGGTTCAGACGAATGCGATTCTCAAGGACGGCGCCACCGGCGCGGGTCTGCGGGCGCATGAAATTCCCGAGTCGATTCCGGGTGGCGCGATCGTCGATATCGATGGAGCCCCGGGCGAGTTGATCCGCAGTTTCTTCATCGAAGACGAGGAGTACGACGGCGCGGCCGACATCATCGCCGCCGGGCGCCTCCTGCGTGAGGAAGTCGGGCGGGCCCCGGGCCAGTTCACGGACCCGATCGAGGAGTACCTGCTGGCCGTCACCGGTCTGTCGTCGAGCGGCGGCGGTCCGAACGGATCCGGGCGCCCGGGCCGGCCCGAGCCCACGGTGGCGGAAGAGGCCACGATCCTCACGCTCATGCTCCACGCTTTCGCCGAGGCCGGGGACGTCGACCGGCTGCGCACGGCCGATCTCCTGCAGCACCTAGCGGTGCTTGACCCCGACACCTGGAGCTGGGAGGCCCTGGGCGTCGACGAGGTAGCCGAGGACCACGAGGACTTCAAGTCGGCCACCTCCGCCTACAACCGCCAAGGCGGCAAGAAGATCGCCGAGGAGATCGCCAAGGCCCTCGACGGGACCGACCGCGAGCTCGTCACCCGGGAGTGGACAGTCGCCCCCAGGGGCCGTGGATACCTCCTCGCCGACGTCCGCGCCGCCGCCGGGATTGCCCCGGAATGACCCATGCGACGGGCATACGACGCGATGCGTCGTGCCTGGTCAGCGCATACGACGCCGATGCGACGACGCCGCCGATCATGCGACGGCATCGCATCCGACCACCCCCTCATCACACCCCCGTCGCACCCCCTGACCTGCGACGACGTATCGCGTCGCAATCCCCGACGCATCCACAAACCACCGCATACCGATCACGCGAGGGAGACCCGCCGATCATGCCTACCGCCGACCGTTCCACCCCCACCGCTGCCCGGACCGAAGGAGAGACTGCCGTGAACGAGTCCACCGTCGACCCGACCACCGCCGACCACGTCCACCAGCTCCTGGCGGAGGCCAAGCTCCTGGAGTCGGCCTTCGAGACCACCCCGAGCCCGGCCGCCGCCCCGGCCGCCCCCACGGTGCCGGTCCCGCCGCCCGGCTACACCCTCAAGACCGTTCACCACACCACCCCGGACGGCGGCAGCCGCGTCGAGTACGAGGTCGTCCCCCTCGCCCCGCTCACCCCCGCCGGCACCCCGGCCCGGGCGGAGAAGGGAGCCACCGAGCGGCGCAGCCTGCCGGAGTGGCTCACCGCCAACCAGCGCAAGGTCAAGGCCGTCTTCTACCTCTCCGCGGGCGGAGCCATCGCCGCCGGGGCCGCGATCTACGGCCCGGCCATCGGCGCGGGCATCAGCGCGGCAGCCGCGGGCGTGTGGGCCGCCACCCTGACCGCGCTGAAGGTCATCGGCGTCGGCGTCATCGGCCTGGTCGTCCTGCGCGTGCTGCTCGGCGGCCGCCGCAAGAAGTCGGGCACGTTCGAGTTCTCCGGCACCGGCACCTGGAAGGAGAACTGATGGCCGCCGCCGGACCGCTGCAGATCATCTTCAAGGGCCGCCCGTCTTTCGGCGGCCACCGGGTCGACTGCCCCGAGGCGCAGCCCGGATGGCCCTCGAAGGTCATCAAGCTCTACGTCACCCCGGCAGGGGTCGTCGGCACCTGCGGGCAGACCCACCGCCCGCGCGGCGACGACGGCCGCAAGGCCAAGCCCGCCGAATGCGTCTTCCCGGTCGCCCAGGTGACCCGCGAGGAGCTCCAGGCGCTCGCCGCCCCAGGCAAGACCGGCCGGGTGCGCGGCAAGCTGCCCACCGGCAAGGCCGTCGACGCGCAGATCATCTCCTTCGGCGCCCCGGCGGCCGGAGGAGCCCAGGCCGGCGGCGGTAAGGCCGCCCAGGCGTTCGCCGCCGCCCAGAACGGCAAGAGCGCCGCGCCCGCGGCCCCTGCCCGAGTGCCGCGCGGCGGGGGCGGCGCGATGACCGCCTTCTTCGGCGCCATCGCCGCGACCGCCGGAGCCGCCGGACAGATCGCCGGGTCCGCCGCCAGCATCGTCGGCTCCGCCGCCGACCTCGGCAAGGAAGGCATCGGCCTGGCCCGCGACGGGGTCAAGGAGGCCGGCAAGTCCGGCGAGCGCAGGCATGAACGCAAGATGCGCGACACCGGCTCCGACGACGACTGACAGCGCCGGAGAGCCCAGCCCCAGCCCGGGTCAGTCCTGTTAGGGCCAACAGGACTGACCTGCTCTGACCTGCGTTAATAGAAAAAGGCCAACTAAAAGTTGGCGAACTGTTCACATGCCAACAAAAAGTTGGCATTCTGGAGGTGCGGCCCCAACCAGGAGCCGCGAAACGGACACCAAGGAGTCCTTGTGACCACGCGAAAGCTCACCGCCGAGACCGCCGGCCCCGTCACCATCGACGCCACCCTGCTGGGCCACGGCGGCCTCGTCACCGTCCGAGCCGAGGCGAACTGCGAGCACGCCACCCTGACCATCAGCACGGCCGACGAGGAGGGCGACGCCGCCGACGCCGTCCGCGCGGCGACGCTCCGCCAATCCGGCACCACCCTGCACGCCAGCGTCCAGGGCAAGGGCGGTACCGGCGGCGGCACCACGATCATCACCGGTGGCGGCCGCGGAACGTCCGTCGTCCAGTCCTTCGGCACCATCACCGGCTCGGTGACCGGCATGACCATCGTCGGCGGCGACGTCGTCGTCAACGGCGTCCGCGTCAGCGGCTCCGGCGGCGCCACGGTCATCAACGGCAGCTCGCCCATCGGGATCACCGCCGTCGTGCCCGAGGGCAGCTCGGTCGTCGGCCGCACGCACTCCGCCGACATCGTCACGGAGGGCGCGGTGCTCAACGTCAGCGGCGACACCCAGTCCGGCGACGTCCGCGCCGGACACGTCAGCAAGGTCGCCGCCCACACCCAGTCCGGCGACGTCCGGGTCGAGAAGGCCGCGTTCATCGACGCCAAGACCATGAGCGGCGACATCCGCCTGGGCCGCACCGACGTTGTCGAGGGCAACACCATGAGCGGCAACATCACGATCGCCGACTTCGGCGGCTCCGCCCGGCTCAAGACCATGAGCGGCGACATCCGCGCCCACGCCACCACCGGCGGCGACCTCAGCGCCAGCACGATGTCCGGCGACATCGACATCACCGCCACCGAGGCCGCCCTCACCGACGACCTCGACGTGATCACCAGCACAGTCTCCGGCAGCGTCCGCGCCCCCCAGCGCCGTATGGGCGGCTCCCAGCCGCGCCGCCGCCGCTGACTTCGCCCCGGGGCGGCCGCCATCCCGGCCAAGGAACTCCGGCCGCCCCGGGCCTCCGAACCCGCTCCAGGCGGAGCAGGGGGGGACATCCATCCTCCCCGATCCACCTGGAGCACCCCATGCCGGCCATGCACGGCCCCGGGCCGCTCCCACCGGGGCCCGGGGCCAGCGCCCACCCCGAAAAGGTCAGACCCATTAGAACCAACGGGGTCAACCGCCCCTGATCAGGAGGAAAAGTGTTCGACGCCGGAGACATCGTGGAGTTCATCTCGTGCGACGACAACCCGAGGGCCATCGGAAAGACGGGCCGGATCCTCGACGAGGTCCCCCCGGGCCCGCTGACCGGCTACCGCTGGACCGTCGACCGGATCAGCATCTGGATCGCCCCCGTCCTGGTCCGCAGCGACGAGATCCGGAAGGTGGGCTGACCGTGCGACTGCTCGCGCCCCTCACCGCGACCCTGCAGGTCCTTTAGCCCCAACAGGTCCAACCCACTCGTCGCGCCCGCCCCGGCCTGTCCGGCGCGGGCGCGGCCCCGCTCGCCGAACCGAAGGAGGCTGCCGTGCAGCTCTCGCTCTCGCTCGTCCTGCTCCTGGCGATCGTGCTCGCCGTCCTCATGCGGGGCGGTCACCTCAAGTGGCCCGCCGCCCTGGTCGCCGTCCTGTTCGGCTTCTTCCTCGCGGGCACCACCGTGGCCCCGCAGATCCACGACGGGATCAACGGCGTCACCTCCACCGTGTCGAAGATCAACCCGTGACGCTGATGGACCGGATACGCCGACGGAAGCCGCCTGGCCACTGGTGCCCCCAGTGCGACGGGGATGACGTGCTGTGGCAGGAGCAGGACGACGGCGGGCGGGTGTGGTGGTGCGCCGACTGCGGCCACGAGTGGGGCCACCCGGCGGCCCGCCCGCTCACCCGCCGGCCCGTCGTCCGACCCGCCGTCCGCGCCGACGCCGACCCCTACGCGTGACCGCAGCTCCCTCCGGGCCGCCCCCCCCCGCCTCGGAGGCGGTCTTTCGCACTTCAGGGGCAGTTGACCCTGTTAGGTCTAACAGGTCCGCCCTGGCCAATTAGGCAACTATAAGTTGGCCAACTTTGTATTGACGCGGCCAACTCTGAGTTGGCATTCTGTGGGTGTGGGCAGCGGGCCCGCACCGACCGAGACGAAGGAGCCGCCCTGATGGAGCAGCAGCCGCAGACCGCGCCGCAGGCCTCGGGCCTCGACGAGCTGATCAGCCGCCGGGCCGCCGCCGACGCCAGGCTCCTGCAGGCCCGCACCGACGTGGTCGGCGAGATCGCCCGGACCGACAGCAAGGCGTCCGCCCTGCTCGCCGCCTTCGGTATCCCGTTGGCCGTGCTGGTCGCCGCCGTTCCCGGCCACGACCTGCCCGTCCCGGCCGCGATCCTCGTCGGCCTCGGCGCGGTCGGCCTGGTAGCCGCGATGCTCGTCGTCGTCCTGGTCATTCGCCCCCGCCTTGACGGCAACGTGCGCGGCTCGTACCTGCACTGGGCCACCTGCACGCCGGAGGAGGTCCGCGCCGACCTCGCCGTCGACCGCAGCGCCGAGCGCGTCGTCAAGCTCTCCCAGATCGCCGCCGCGAAATACCGCGCGCTCAAGGCCGCCATCGACATCACCGCCGGCGCCCTGGTCCTCCTGGTCCTCGCGCTGGCCGCCGCCCTCGCCCTGAACTGACCACGCCCGAGCCGTCCCGACGTACCCGAGGAGACCCGCAACGATGCTCACCGAGCTCATCGACCTGATCCGCCGCATCCTCGCCCGCCTGACCACCCCGATGAAGACCGCCACGTACTCGTGCGGCAAGTGCGGTCTCAAGGTGCAGGTCACCGACTACCCCGACCGCGTCGGCCGCGTCCTCGACCTGGCCCTCGGCCACAACTGCAAGCCCCAGCCCAAGACCCTCTGACCCCCGGGGCGGGCGGCCACCGGCTACCCACCACGCGCCGCCCGCCCCGGATCCGCCCGACCCGCTCCAGGTCGGAGCAGGGGGCAGCCCCATCGTCCCTCACACCGAGACGGAGCCGATCACCATGTCCCCCACCCGACCCGACACCCCCGAGGCCACCGCCGCGAAGACGCGTCTCGACGCCGCCGCCACCGCCCGGGACGAGGCCATCGAGGCCGCGCACCGCGCCTACTGGAGCGCGGTCGCCGCCGAGATCAAGGCGAAGAACCTCACCCAGGCTGCCACCGCCGCGCACCTGGACTTCTCCCGCGAGCACATCCGCAAGCAGATCAAGCGCTACGTCGAAACCGACTGAATCGAAAGCCCGTGATCCGGGGGCGACCGTCACGGCCAAGCGACCGGCCGCCCCCGGCTCCCCGTCCAGAGCAGAACCGAGGAGAGACACCAGAATGAACCACCGCTCCGTCGCCTTCGCCGCCGCGTATGCCCTGATGCGTGCCGCGGCCGACCACGCGGACCACTGGGGCCAGTCGGATTTCGATGCCCAGTGCAAGGGCGCCACCGACGAGGCGCCCGTCACCTACAAGCACGAGGACGGCACGACCGTCACCGTCGGCACGGCCGGCGGCCGCCGCGCCTGCCTCCATCACGTCCTCCAGTACAGCGCCACCCAGGGCCTGGTCCTGGTGGCCGGCACCCGCCTGCTCGGCATCCGCCTGCACCCGGCCGCCGTCGCCGCCGCGCTCGCCGTCAGCGGGCTGACCCACTACGCCGCGGACCGCCGCGTGCCCCAGGGCCTCCTGCAGCGCCTCGCCAAGACGACCGGCAAGGAGCGCTTCTACAAGCTGGCAGATTTCGGGATGAACGGCGCGTACTGCCTCGATCAGAGCTGGCACCACTCCTGGGAGACGCTCGCCGCCGCCGTCGCCAGCACCAAGGCCCGCGCCCAGTGAGCGCCGAACAGGCCGAGCGGATCCGCCGCGCGGCCGCCGACGCCCACACCGCCCTGCAGCGGCTCACCGCCGCGACCGCCGGCCTCACCCCCGAGGGGCGCACCGTACTCCTGGAGGTCTTGCACGACGGGCGCACCGATGGCCTCCTGGTCGTGCTCGGCGGGCTGATCGCCGCCACCGGCGAGGACCTGCCCGAGAGTGCCGCCGCCGAGGACATCGACGAGGCCGCCGCGTACGTCGAGGACTACGCCGGGCAGCGCCTGGCCCGGGCCCGCACCTCCCTGGTCAACCTCCGTCAGACCTGTTAGACCCAACACTCCCAACAGTGAGCGTTCGGGCGAACCCGCCCGCACTGTCACCCCGGCACGACAGCATGAGCCCGGGGCCGCCGAAACCGGCCCCGGGCCCCAGGAGAGGAAACCATGTCCACCACCGACAGCCCCGCCGCCGGCCCGGCCTTCTCCACCAAGGCGTACGCCGCCGTCGAGAAGGCCGCCAAGGGCCGCCGCGCCCTGTACGTGACCAGCGTCATGGAGCACGCCGCCGAACTCCTCACCGCCCTGTGGGCCGCCGGCGAGAAGCACGGCGTCGCCCCCGCGGAGTGGGGATGGGTGAGCGACCTCGCGGGCGGAACGATCGACGTCGTCTCCCGCCAGTACGAGAGCGCCCCCAAGCCGGAGCGCACCCACGAGCAGGTCATGGCTCTCCAGGGCCACCTCACCAGCGCCCTGAACGAGCTCGGTCTCACCACCCGGCCCGGCAGCCCGGGCGTCATCGTCGACCGCGGCCCCGACACCCCGCGCGGCGGCTTCCACGGTGACGCCGACATCGACGTGCGCATCTACAGCGACGGCGGCTGGGCGTTCTCGTTCGCCGCCGACGGCGCGTCCGTCATGTCGATCGTCGCCCCGGCCTCCCAGGCCGGCGCCTCCCAGGTCGCCGAAGTCGTCCGCGCGTTCGTCCGCGGCGAGCTCGGCAACGTCTTCCGCCGCTGAGAGGCCCCCGCGATGACCGACACCACCAACCTCCACGCCGTGCTGGAGCTGCTGAGCGAGGCCACCCGCGCGGGTGGCCACCCTCGGGCAGACGCCCGGGCCCCCGGTCGTGCTCGTCGTCGACGAGGCCCCGGCCGTCTTCGCGGCCGCCGCCCAGGACCCGACCGCCCGCGCCCTGACCGACCTCGTCCGCGCCGTCGCGCCCCGCAGCCTGCAGCACCAGCCGTACGGCGGCTGACCCACCGACCCGACCCCGGCAGGGCCGCCGAAACCGGCCCCGCTCCCTCTTGAGGAGCACCCAGTGACCACCTGGTCCAGTACCACCCTGGTCCGCGTCGCGGACGACTACGACCGTGAGATGGGCGATTCCGGCGCCCCGCTCGACTCCCGCTTCGGCCGCTACCTCACCCAGCACATGAACGACCTGTGGGACGAGGACCGCGCCGACCCCAAGGCGTTCCTCGTGTGGGCCTGGAACGTCGGCACCGGGCCGATCATGTCCCCCGGCTACGTCCGCATCCGACCCGACCTCGGCTCCGTACGGCTCACCCAGTCGCAGGAGGACGGTGGCCTCCTGGTCGTGATCGAGACCCCCGTCCAGCACGGTCAGCTCGCGCAGAACGTGCGCCCGCCGTACTCCGCCATGCGCGACTGGGAGCCCGACCGGTACTCCTCCTCCGACGGCCCCAGCCGCTTGCAGGACCCCGAGGACGAGTCGAAGCCCGCCCTGCTGCTGTCCGCCACCCTGCGCCTGCCGGCGGACGGCTGGGAGCTCCACCAGCCCGCCGGGAAGTGGCCCGTCGAGGAACTGCTGATCGACGACGCCAAGCAGGCCGTCGCCGTCGCGGTCGCGGGCATCAACGACATCGCCGGGCCCCGCGTTGCCAAGCTCATCGGCGCCGAGGGCGGCCACTGGTGACCGGCCTGCCCGACCCGGCGCAGATGTCGCACCGGATGCTGATCGCCGTCCTGATGCACCACGGCGGGAGCATGGACCTGCCCGCGGCCGCGCTCGACCCGGAGGCGACGGGCACCGCCGACGGCACCCACCACGCCGTGCAGCTCGCCACGCTCGACGACAGCACGGTGCGGCTGTCCGTCGTCGTCCGCCCGCCCGTCGACGGGGCCGGCATCGAGGTCCGCGACGCGTGAGCATCCACCTGCCCGGCGTCCTGTACGCCGCGCTGCAGGTGTGCCACCCCGCCCCCGGCGCACTGCCCGCCTGGCTGAACCGCACGAGGTCGTCATGCTCCGCCTCGAATGACACCCTGAAGCCCCCGGCCGCGAACCCTGCGGCCGGGGGCTTCGGCATATCCGGGGACCGGTCCCCGGACGCGTTGGGGACCGAGCAGAACGGGACGGTGCGGCTGACGATCCGACACGGGGACCGTCCCCCCTGACGACCCTTCGGGGACCGTGCGCGGGGACCGTGTAGCACGTCATCGGGGCCCGGTCCCCGTGCACCGGACGGACGACATCGGGGACCGAGCGGTCACGAAACCGCGCCGACCAGCGGGTAAAGCAGGGGCAAAGTGCGCGCGGAACACGGTCCCGGAAGAACGCCAAGCGCAGGCAAAGCGCGTGTGCGCCGCAGGTGCGCCAGGACCGTCATGGGACGGAGACGGGGACCGTCCTGGGGCCGCCGGGGCGGTCGCCCGGGGGCCGAGGCGGGGACCGTCGTCGGGGGCGCCGGGACCGTCGCCGGAGACCGGGAAGGGGACCGTAGCCGACGGCAGCGACGTTCGCCCGGCGGCGCGCCCGTCCCCCGCCGGACTCGCCGCGGCGACGACCGCCGACCACCGTCCGTAGTCGCCTTCAGGGGAAAACGTCCGCGAATCGCGGACGACCCCCGGGCCGGATTCCCCGCCCGACAGACCCATCCGCAGGCCTGCCGACAGACCTCCTGGCAGACCTGTACCGAGCCAGCCGCCCCACCAGGCCAGACGCCTTTTCGGCAACCTCCGATCACGAGCTACTGTCAATGAACCCTGTGGCTGACTCGATCACCTGTCCAACGGGTTCAAGATCAAACAAGTCCTAGGCACAAAGGGACCTCCCCCGGTGGGGGAGGTCCGGCGCGGCCGGGCCGAACAGCGCACAAGCGCACAAGCGGGGAGGGCGGCCGGATGGCCTGGCTGACGAAGATCAAGGCGGACGCGCAGGTCGAGTACCGGCTGCGCGAGCAGGCCGGATGCGGTGTCGTCGAGGCCGACGCCGCGGAGACCCTCGTCTTGGACGACTCGGTTGACGCCGCCGTCGACTACCGGCTGAGACCGGAGGGCGACGGCCACCTGGTGTGGGTCGGCAGCGGAATGAGCGCCTTCGGGTACGCGGCGGGCGAGCACCTGGACGACGAGGCGAAGGACGCCGCACGCCGGATCATGAACGGCTGCCACCCCGCCACCGGCGCCCGGCTGCTCGCCTCCACCGCCTCCGTGCGCGTCCATCCCGACGCGCACCTGACGGTGGTGCGGCTGACCGAGGCGATCGAGGCGCTGGCCGCCGAGAAGGGTATCGAGCCGACCGACTTGTTGGAGGGCAAGCCGAAGCAGCAGCGCGAGCTCGCCACCCAGCAGCGGATGGTGCACCGGTTCGGTGAGGGGCAGCGGCTCCAGGTCGGCACGCTGCACAAGCTCGCCCGCGCGGCTGGCCTCGACCTCGCCGACGTCTACGGCACCGAGACGGTCGAACGGGCGTGGGCGAGCATGGGCAAGCGGATCGACACCCGCGTGCGCGGATGGGACCTCGTGCTCGATCTGCCGAAGTCCGACAGCACGGTGTCCGCGCTCATGCGCGACCTCGACGAGCGCACGTTCCGGGAGCTGGTGCAGCGGGCGAAGGACGACACGGTCCGCCAGGCCGAGGAGTGGATCGGCTACTCCGTCACCGGCGAGGACGGGGAGAAGGTGCGCATCGCGACCGGCGGTCTGCTCGGCTGGTCGGTGGAACACCTCGCCGCACGTCCGGTGACGCCGGGCGAACCGGGAGACCCGCACCTACACGTCCACGTCACGATCGCCAACATGGCCCTGTGTGAGGACGGCGAGTGGCGGGCCGTCGCCAACAGCGGGAAAGACTTCCACCGGCACGCGAAGGCCCTCGACGCGTACTTCAAGGCGCGGGTGCGGGATCTGACGTACGAGACGTTCGGCGTGCGCCGCGAGTACAACCCGGAGACCCGCGCGTGGGAGATCCGGCACGTCCCCGAGGAGCTGCGCGACGCGTTCTCCCGCCGGCACATCGCACTCGACGAGCGGGTGGGCACGGACGCCTCACGGGAGGACCGGCAGCGCCTCGCCGACGAGACCCGTCGCGCGAAGGTCGACGCCGACGCGTCCGGGATGAGGGCGAGCTGGCGCACCCGCGCCGAGGCGGTCGTCGGCGACGTCGACGCGATGGTGGCGGCCGCCGCGCCCGGGCCGCCCGACGGCGACGGCGGTGCGGGCATCGACGGTCCCGGCGGCGGCCCGCAGCGGCCCGGTCCGGACGACCTCGCGCGGATCGTGTTCGACCCCGAGACCGGGCTGACGGCGTCGGAGAAGTCGTTCTCCCGCGCGCAGTTGCTCGCCGCCGTGGCGACGGCGATGGAGTTCGGCATCGGCGCCGAGCCGGGCCTCCTGGACGAACTCGCGGACCAGGTCCTCGCCGTCGAGGGGTACGCAGTGCGCCTGCCGAACGTCGGCTCCACCGTCATGTCGTCGATGGACCGCTACACCACCCGCGACATCCTCGACGCCGAGGAGCTCGTCACCGGCCAGGCCCTGGCACGGTTCGACGAGGGCGCGGTGAACCTGACCGCCGAGCAGGCCGCGGCCGCCATGTCCGTCTTCGAGGTCGCCAACGGCTTCGCCCTGTCCGACGAACAGCGCGCCGCCATCACACGGACGCTAACCGCCGGGCACGGCATCGACGCGCACATCGGCGCCGCCGGCACCGGCAAGTCCACGCTCATGGAGGCGTGCAGGATCGCGTGGGACGCCACCGGCCACACCTACGCCGGCGCCACCGTGTCCGCCGTCGCGGCCAAGAGTCTGGACGATGCGTCGGGCATCCCGGCCCGCTCGATCGCCTCCTGGCTCCAGCAAATCCGCGACGGCCAAGGGCTCACCGGCATCGACGTCCTGGTCGTCGACGAGGCCACCATGTCCAACGACCGGCAGGCCGCCGTCCTCATGACGGAGGCGCAGCGCACCGGCACGAAGCTGGTGGCGATCGGCGACCCACAGCAGATGCAGGCGATCGGCCCGGGCGGATGGTTCAAGGAGGTCCACCGGCTCGTCGGCGGCTTGGTCCTCACCGAGAACCGGCGTCAGCGCAACGACGCCGAGCGCGCCGCCCTGGAGGTGTGGCGAACCGGCGACCACGAGCAGGCCCTGCGCATCCTGGCCGACACCGGCCGGGTGCACGCCACCGAGAGCGCCATCGAGGCACACGGGCAGATTCTGACCACCTGGGACGAGGTGCGCGGCCGCTGGAGTGACCCGCACGACCTGATCGACTCGGTGACCGTGCTGGCCGCCAAGAACAACGATGTGGACGTGCTGAACGCGGGGGCCCAGCAGATCCGCCGGCAGCGCGGCGAGCTCGGCGCGGAGCACCGCTACGCCCTGTCCGGCGGCGCGGAGCTGACCCTCGCCGTGGGCGACCTGGTCCGCGTGCGCCAGAACGACTACCGCAGCCGCCGCGGCGAGGGCCCCGACGTCCTCAACGGCTACCGGGCCGTGGTCACCGCGATCGACGAGGACCACCGCGTCGAGATCACCTGGCGCGACAAGAAGACCAGCGAGACCGTGTCCGCCTGGTACGAGCCGAAGGCCCTCAGCTCCGGCGCCCTCTCCCTCGGCTACGCCATGACGGTCGCCGCGAGCCAGGGCCTCACCAGCGAGGTGAGCCTGCTCTACGGGCACGGCGCGAACGCCTTTGCCGTCTACCCGGGCATCACCCGCGGCCGCGCCGAGAACCACCTGTGGCTTCCCCTGGCCGCCATCGAGGACGACGACACGCAGGCCCGCCTCGGCGAAGCCCGCACCGAGGCCGAACGGCTGCACCGAGCGGTCACCGCCTTCGCCAAGTTCCTCGGGCAGGACCGGGGCGATTCGATGATCTCCGACCTGCTGCGCGAACCACCGGCCCCCGCCCGCGTGCCCGTCCAGGCCGTACGCGATGACGAGGCCGCCGCCCGTGCCCGCGAGGGGGCCGTCGCCCAGGCTCGCGAGGAGTCCGAGGCCGCGCTGCGGCGGGCCCGGGCGGCGACCGCCGTCTCCCCCGGCCTCGCGCGCCAGGCGCAGGAGGAGGCGCTGCGAGCCGCCGCCGAGGCCCAGGGGGACACCGCGGCCGCCGACGACGTCGCCGTGCAGGTGCAGCCCGCCACCGAGGACGACGCGCGGGAGCGGACCGCCAGCGAGAAGCGGCTGGCAGAGGCCCAGCGCCGGCGGGAGATGGCGTCCGTGCAGTCCTGGAGGACTCGGCCGTACGGCAGGCGGTCGGACGCCGATTTGGCCCGGGCGATCGGGCTGGCCTACGAGCGGGCCGGGATCGCCGAGCGCGCCGCGGCGCAGACGGCGGAGGAGGCCCGCGCCTTTGAGGAGCGCCTCGCCGAGGAGAAGGCGTCGGGGCAGACCCGTGGGCAGGCGTTCGTCGCCGCGGCCGCCACCGTGCTGGACCAGGCGGAGGCCAAGGCGAAGGAGGCGGCCGAAGAGGCCGGCCGCGCCCTCAACGCACGGAAGGAAGCGGAGCAGAGGGACACCTATCTGCGCGAGTACCTGGAGCCCAAGCGAGACCTGGGCTTCTTCGAGCGGCGTCGCGCCAAGATCACCCTGAAGCAGTTGGAGGCCGACATCAGCGACGTGTCCGCCGAGTGCGCAGCACTGCGGGCGGAGGCGAGCCGGGCTGCGAACGCGGCAGACACGGCCCGCGATGAGGCGTGGAAGCTGGTCCGGGAGAGCCCCTTCGCCGGGCAGTTCCGCGACCTCGATGCCGACAAGCCTGCGCCGAGGGACATCGACCTCGTCACCGCGCGGCTGGCCGCGATGCGCGAGCGGCTGCCTGACGTCGAGATGCGCCTGGACCGCCGCGACGCCCAGAAGCTGGCCCGCCTGAAGGGCGAGGTGACCCAGTACACCGACGCGGCCGCCAAGAGCCGGACGGCCGTGGCGGCTGGGCAGGCCGAGCGGGCCCTGCGCAAGACCATTGCCACGAGGTACCCCGAACTGCACGACATCGAGACCAAGGCCCGCCGCTCGCACATCGTGGAGCAGAAGCGCGCGGCCGCCGAGCAGTCCCGGGCCCGGGCGCAGGAGTCGGCCGGCTACCACCGCCAGCCGCCCTCCCAGGGCCGTGGAGGGCCGTCGATGGGTCGGTAAAACCTGTTGGGTCCAACAGGTCCAATGAGGGATGAGAAGGAATGCAGAAGCTTCGGCGGCGCTCGGTGCCGGAGCAGCCGCCGGGGGCTTCACGTCTGCAGGTTCGCGGTCAGGCGGCGGTCCGCTGGAAGGTGCAGCGGGCCCGGCCGGCCCAGGGCACGGGCGACGGTGCTATTGGTCGTACGCCCACGTCCGGCCGGTCTGCCGGTACTCCTCCACCGGGATCGGCTCGACGCCAGGCCGCATCCGGGTCAGGTAGGTCAGCCCGTCGAGGTGGTCGATTTCGTGGGCAATGAGCCGGGCGAGTCCGCGCTCGTACGCCGTGATCACCTCGGTGCCGTCGAGCTCGGTGGTCACCACCGTGATCGACAGGGGGCGGGGGACCATGCCGCGGACGTCGAAGAAGCTGAGGCAGCCCTCGTACTGCTCGTCCATCTCCTGCGAGCTGACTTTGATGCGGGGGTTGAGCAGGACGATCGCGGCGGCGGCGGGGTCGGCCGGCTGGACGACGGCCGCCGCCCGGCCGATGCCGACCTGCGGCGCCGCGATGCCCATGCCCTTGGCGAAGGGGTGCACGCGCGCGATCCGCTCCATCGCCGCGAACAGCGTCTCGACGGTCTGCTCGGCGGTGTCCTTCTCGGCGGGCAGAGCGAAGGGCCGGGCGGCCTCGGCGAGGACGGGGGCGCCGTACTGCACGACGCCGAGGTCTCGCATCTGCTCGCTGGGCCGCACCGTCGTCACGTCAGCTCCCCGTCGCTCGTCTTGGGTTCAGGCCGGGCCGCTCGGAAGCGCCATTCGAGACGGTACCGGGCGTGCAGGGCCGGTTGGGAGGTCGTCCAGGAGAACAACCGCGTCCCGTTCTCGTCCCGGCGGACGGGGGCGGTCCGCAGCGGGGACGCCTCGGCGGTCATGGACGTCTCGGTGCCCCAGACGACCGGGTCGAGGGCAGCAGGGAAGGCGAGCTGGACCTCCAGGTGCTCGGTGGGCAGCCGCACCGCCCGCTGGAACCACCGGCCCCACTTCTCATCCCCCACGCTGTAGGCGTACTCGATCCACACCGACTCGCCGGGGTAGAGCGGGAAGCGGCCCTGGTCGTTCTCGAACAGCAGCCAGACCTCCTTGAAGGCATCGCGGTCATGCTTGGCCTCCCACCGCATCGACTCCCCGCGGCACGTCGCGCCCAGCGCCAGCTCGTCCCAGGTCAGCGGGTAGGTGCGGTAATGGGCGTTGGACCGCTCCGGCTCGCCCGGGTAGCGGTCGACGCTGATGCGAATCAGGTAGCGGGTGACCGGCTCGGCGCCGGTGTTCCGCAAGCGCCGGCGCATCGTCAGCCGGTACAGACGCCCGTCGTAGTCCAGCCGGGCCGCGTCGTGCTCGACCATGAGTGCCGAGCCGGTCGCGTACGGCTGCTCGGCCGCCGTCCGCGGGGCCGGCGGAGCCGCCGCCGTCCGCCCGTTGCGGGCCTTGGCCGCCTCGTAGTCGCACCACCGTTTCCAGATGGCCTTGCCGGCGCCCAGGGCCTCGTCCGCCCGGCGGGCGAAGTCCTCGGTGGGCCGGTGCCGCCCGGACTCCACGTGACTCACGTACGAGGGGTCGAAGCCCATGGCCGCGGCCAGGGCCCGCTTGGACAGGCCCCGCACCTCGCGCCAGTAGGCGGTCTCAGCGGCGAACGCCTCCGCTGCCTGCTCCGCGCTCACCGCATCGTGCTGTTCTCCCATCGAAGCCCCCGCCCCGGCCGGCTGGTTGATGACGAGGGTGAGTGAACCGTGAGTGAGACCGGTTCACCATCCCATCACCGCTATTGACCCCGGTTTCCTTCCCATGACCGGCCCGGATGGACCCGGGCCGACGGGAGGGAAAAGCATCATGCGGCTGCTGTACCTGCTGAACATCTCCAACCCCGGACGGCTCTCGGCCGACTCCGGCTTCACCTTCGCCGACCTCCTCACCCCGGCCTTGGCTGACGCGGGCGTGGACGTGACGGTGGCTGCTCCGGCCCCCGCTGGGGATGCCCGGGTGGGCTTCGCGCCCACCATCTCGCCGTCCACGAAGTACCGGGCCCGCCTCGACCCCGGCCTCGACGAACTCGTCGCCCTCGTCCGCCGGGTCCGGCCCGAGGTGGTGGTGGCCAACCAGGTCGAGGCCGCCCCCGCGATCCGCGCCGCTCTCCTCGAAGCCGGGACGGACGCGCGGATCGCCGGGTACTGCCACTACCTGCCGTTCTCGTTCACCGACGACGGCGACCTCAAGCTTGATCCCTCCCTCAACGACGGCGGCCTCGGGCGGCCGGTGCTGCTGGCCTTCGCCGCCGGCCTCGCCGCCTGCGACCGGGTCCTGGTCCACTCCGCCACGGCCGCGTCCTGGACCACGGCGGCCGCCGACCGTACGGGCGTCGAGGTCACCGAGAAGCTGCACGTCGTGCCCGCCCCGCGCGACGAGCGCCTGGTCCGCGACCCCGCCGACGCCCTGCCGCCGGTCGGCCGCGCGACCGCGGTCTACAACCACCGCCTGTACGCGCACTACGGCACCGCCCGCTTCACCGCCCTCGCCCGCCGTCTGGCGGCCGGGGCGCCGGTGGAGCTGATGGTGATGGACTTGTTCGGCACCCGCAGCCCCGAGCGCGTCCGCCTCGACCCCAGCCCCGAACGCCACCGCTCCGAACTCGCCGCCCTCGACGGCGTCACCATCGCCTCCGACCGCGGCGACCGCGTGCGCTACCGCGACATGCTGGCCGGCGCCCACTTCGGCATCGCCCCGTTCCGCCCCGGGTGTCCCTGGTCCATGAGCGTGGTGGACTGCCAGGGGATGGGCCTGCCGGTCATCGCCCCGCGCACCGGGTGGCTGGCCGAGCACATCGACGACGAGCTCCTCTTCGACACCGGCGACGAAGCCGTCCAGATCGCCCGCCGGCTGGCCACCGACAGCGAGTTCTACCGCGTGCACGCCAAGCGCGCCCACGCCTCCACCGCCGACTTCGCCCCGGCCGCCGTCGCCGCCCGCTATCTGGAGGCGATCGCATGACCAGCGGCTTCGACGCGGTCCTGCTGTCGTACGACGAGCCGATGGCGAACGCGCTGCACCGCCGTCTGGGCCGGGTGCTGGGCGGCACGGTCAAGCGCCTGCATGGGGTGCGGGGCATGCGCCGGGCCTACCGGCTGACGGCAGAGCTGGCCGACACCGAGCAGTTCTTCCTCGCCGACGGCGATTTCTCCATCGACACCCGCTTCCCCGCCGCCGACGTCGAACCGCTGGCCGACGGGATGTCGATGCGGGTGTGGCGTGCGGTCAACCCGGTCAACGGGCTGACCTACGGCTACGGCGGGCTCAAGCTCATCCGGCGGGAGGCGCTGCGGGAGATGGGCGAGGCCGTCGATGTCCTCGCAGCGCTCCCCGGCAAGGTCGAGTTCTGCCAGGACACCGCGGGGACCACCCGGTTCAACCAGAGCCCGTACCACGCGTGGAAGGCGGGGTTTCGGGAGTGCGCGATGCTCGCGCGCGGCAGCGAGTACGGCATGGCCGACACCGACGCCCAGGCCCGGCTCGACGCCTGGACGGCCAGCCGTGAGGGCGACTTCGCCACCTACGCCGCGGCCGGCGCCCGCGACGGCATCGCCTTCGCTCGCCAGGCCGCACGGGACACGGCCCGGTTCGACGCGCTTAACGATCCCGCGTGGTTGAAGGACCGGTTCACGGCCGCGCACGGCGAGCAGGCGGTCGCCGGATGACCGGCCAGCAGCCGCTGGTGCTCATCGAGCCGGGTGCCCACCAGCTCGGTGGGCACCACCCGCGCACCCTGGCGGCGCTCGCCGCCGCGCGGGGTGGCAGCGTGGTCATCGCCCCGTACGGCGCCGCCGACCCCGGCCCGCTCCACCAGGCCGGCGCCCGGCTCATCACCGGCGCCCGGGGCCCGGCCGCAGCGGTGCTGCTTGCCGCCGCCCAGTGGGCAACCGCTGTCTCCGCGGCCGGGCAGAAAGCGTTCGCCTCCCGGCAGTGGCCGCTCGCGCTTCGGCGGGCCCCGCACCAAGTCACGCTGATCGCCCGATGCCTGACCGAGGCCGCCTGCCTGCGGACAGCCCGACGGATCGTCCAGGAGCCGTCGGCGGTGGTGGTGCTCAGCGCGAGCGAGGCCCTGCACGGCGCCGCCGCCCTCCTCGGTGGACAGCCCCACCTGCGGTTCGTCCACGAAGCCGTCACCGCCGAGGACGCGCCGGTACGGCTGCTCGGTCGACTCGCCCGCCGCGGCGAGCGGCGGGTGATCGCGCTGTACCCGACGGCGGCCGTCCGGGACCAGTGCACCGGCGCCTTCCCCGGCCTGACCGGGGAGGCACGGGCCTTCGCGGTCGACGATGGGAACCGGCTCACCGGGGCCGAACGGGACGGCGCCCGCACCGCCTTCGGCATCCCCGCCGATGCCACGGCGGTGTGCCTGGTCGGCGGCTGGTGGCCCTACAAGGACATCGCCACCATCGACGCCGCCCTCGCCCGCCTCACCGCCCCGCTGCATCTGGTGGTCACCGGAACCCCGCTCGACGAGGAGGTACTGGCCCGCTGGCACCAGCTCCCGCAGGTCCACCTCCACACCGTGCCCGGCCCGGTCGGCGAGCAGGTCCTCCGCCTCGTCTACGCCGCCGCCGACGCGGCCCTGGTCACCCGCCGGCCCGGGGTGGGCAAGGAGTCCGGGCTGGTCATGGACGCCGCCCGCCTCGGCGTTCCCCTGATCGTCTCCGACCACGACCCGGCCCTCACCGCTCGTCTCGCGGGGCAGCCGTGGGTCCGACTGTTCCCGGCCGGCGACCCTGGCGCCCTCGCCACGGTCCTCGACCACCTCGCCGCCGGGCCGCCGCGGCCCGGCCTCCGGGCGCCAGCAGCGGTGGGTATGGCCACGGCGGCCGAGCAGGCCGCCTTCCTCACCACCACCTACACCCGCCTGACCAAGGAGCTGCGATGACGCCCGCCCCGCCCGTGATGGTCGCGGTGATCGGCCCCGTGGAACCGGCCCTGCTGACCGCCTGGACCGCCCACTACCGCGCGCTCGGCATCACCGACTTCCGCCTCGCCTTCCACTTCCCCGACCACACCCCCACCCCCTGGCGGGACCAGATGCTGGCCACCGCCGCAGAGCTCGGCGTCGCCCCGGCGACGGTCAGCACCGGGCCGTGGCACGAGCACACCAACACAGGTCTCCGCGACACCCTGCGCGAGCAGGCCGGGCCCGGCTGGCACCTCCTCGCCGACTCCGACGAGCTCCACACCTACCCCGCCCCGATCACGGAGGTGATCGCCGAGGCGGAGACAGCGGGGCGGCCGGTGGTGGGCGGGCTGATGCTCGACCGCGTCGCCCCCGACGGGCGCCTCGCCCACTGGCGGGCGGAGACCGGGCTGGACCGCGCTTTCCCGCTCGGCGGACACCTCACCCACCGGCTCCTGCACGGCGACCCCCGCAAGATCGTCCTCGTACGGCCCGGCATTGCCGTGGCCTCCGGCAACCACCGGGCTCCCGGCCACAAGCCCGACCCGGACGCCCTCGCCTGCGTGCACCACTACAAGTGGCGCGCGGGCGTCCTGGACGACCTGCGGCGCCGCGTGGAGAACTTCGCCTCCGGCACCTGGGCCGAGCACACCCCGGCCGTACGGGACGAGGCCGGGCGCCTGCTGGAACACATCGACCGGCACCACGGGCGGATCGACGTCGCCGACACCCGCCTCGGCTTCCGCCGCGTCACCCTCGACGGCCTGCCGGCCGGGTGGGCGGACGAGGCCCGCACCATCGTCACCCGCTGGCGCCCACCTGCCGCGAACACCCGCCGGTAGGCGGCCCCGGTCGGCGAGAATGGAGGCCGGAGACCCGGCCGAGAGGGCGAGAGGTGGACGTGATCGCGCGCGAGCCGATGGCGGTGTTGCTGGTGGGCATCACCGGCTCCGGCAAGACCACCCTCGCCCAAGCCCTCGCCGACCGGGGGATGATCCGGCTGTCCGTGGACGAGGAGGTCCACAGCCTCCACGGCCGCTACGGCATCGACTACCCCGAGGACACCTACTTCCAGCGCGAACGCCCCGTCGTCGAGGCGATCCGCCGCCGGCTCGCCGAGCACCTGGCCGCCGGGGACGACGTCGTCCTGGACCACGGCCTGTGGCTCCAGGCGGACCGCGACGCCTGGAAGAAGCTCGTCGAGGCCGCCGGCGGCCGGTGGCGGCTGGTCTACCTCCCGGTCGACCGGGACGAGCTGCTGCGGCGCCTGGCCGACCGCAACCGGCGCGAGGATGCCAACGCGCTCACGGTCAGCCCCGCCGCGCTGGACGACTTCTTCGCCCGCTTCGAGCCCCCGGCCCCCCACGAGCAGGCGATCATCCACACCGGCGACCCGGCCGAGACCTGCGCTGCCGTCCTGGACGCCGAGCGCCGTGCCGAGCCGGTCGATCGCAGCATTCTGGAGAGGGCAGAATCGAGGCAGACGGAAGGGGAACCGATGAGCGCACAACCGGTGCACTACGGCGACAGCGGGGCGCCGGCGATCCCCCGCACCCAGAACGGGGTGGCGGAGGCGCTCCCTCCGGCGGACCGGATGGAGTTCTACCGGGAGATGGGGGAAGCGGACGAGCACGAGCTGCTCGGCGTGCTTCGCCGCTGGTGGATGCGGGCCACGTTGTATGCCACCCCGCTGCCGAAGGCGGCCCGTGCCGCTGTCGAGAGCGGCACTGCCCCGGGGCGCCCGGCGGCACGGGCCGTCCGTGACGCCCTGGCGGCACGCGAGGCGGCCAACCGGTGAGTGATGAGCACTACCAGCAGGAAGACGACGGCGAGGGCGAGGACGACCGAATCGAGCTCTCGCCGGCGATCTCCCCGCTGCTCTCCCCCGAGGCCTCGGCCTCGGTTTTCTCCGCCGTGGTGAACCTGCTCGTCGAGCTGCGCGACGACGCTGTCCCCCCGCTCGCGCGGCCGGTACTGGGGCAACCCGGGTGGTTTTCCATGCCGCTCACACGGGACCTCGGTATGGCCGAGTACCACGTGCGGGAGGGCCAGCCGGGCGACGACGGTCCGCGGATCTACGTCGCGCGGATCGTGATCTCGGACGACTGGCCCGACTTCTGACGGGGACGTGACGCTGGTCGCCCGTCCTTCCCAGATCCGCCACGGTGAAGAACAGCACAAGGGGCCCGGCCGGAGCGATGATGCTCCGGCCGGGCCCCTTTTTTCGTACAGGCGACGGGTTCTACAAGCCGTTGACGGCCTGCTGGACGCGGGCGCTGTCCCAGGCGCTGGCCTCCAGCATCGGCCGGGTGAGCACCTCGTAGGTCTGGAGGCGGATCGGGGCGGTGCCGGCGCCCTGCCCCCAGGCGGACTCGAAGCGCTCGCGCCAGCGGCTGATGCCCTTGAAGTGCACGGTGGAACGGCCGCGGCTGTAATCGGCGTCGCCCTGCTCTTCCTCGACGAGGACGGCCGCGGCCGCCAGGACGATGAAATCTACGGCTTGCTCCGGGCGCAGGTGCTCGCGGACGGCGAGGCCGCAGGTGACGCCGATCTGCCGGTGGGCGTCGACGAGCGCGAGCAGGTCGCGCGCGTAGGTCTCGCGGGCCAGGTCGTCGCGGTGGGCGATGAACATGCGGCGGATCTCGCCGCCGGCTTCGATCATCTGCCGGTTCGCGGCCAGGTACTCCCGGCGGCGGGTGAGCAGCGTGGGGTCGGTGGTCAGGTCGGCAGCCAGAATCCGCTGGGGTTCGGACTGGGACTCGACGAGTGTCCGTACCAGGGTCACGGACAGGCGGGGCACGTCGCTGGCGTACACCCGCATGTGCCCGTCGGCGATCTCGGAGTACTCCGAGATCAGTTCGGATTCGACGTGCGCGCGGACGAGTTCGTAATAGCGCGGATCATCCATGGCTCTGAGGTTATTGGCCCGCCGCAGCGTGATGTAGCGGCTGCGCAGCCATAAATGGCTGGCGAGGAGCGCGATCACGATCACCGTCTCGGCGATGATCAACAGGTTCTTCGTGGCGGGCTGGGAGGTAGCCCAGGCGGCGACCGGTGTGATGACGCCGGTGATCGCGAGCCCGTTGGTCAGCGCCGGCGAGGCCAGGGTGTCGAAGGCCCGGGCTGTCGGGCTGCGGCGCGGTGGTGCAGACACGAGTCGTTCCCCCTCCTCGGCCCGAGTGGGCCATGTGCCCGCCGTCAGATGCTGGCCGGTGCGGGCGGCTGGATGTCGTAGGTGACCGCCCACCGGTCGTCCGGCACGACGATGTCCGCGGTCTCGACCGGTCGGCCGCCGGTGTCGTAGTGGGTGCGCTCGATCAACAACGCTGGTGCGCCGGTGGGCATCCCGAGCAACTGCGCCTGGTCCTCGGTGAGGTGGACCGGGCGGGGCACCTCGGCGATGCGGGCGATGGCGATGCCGATGTGGGCCATGCGCTCGATGACGCCCCGACCGG
Organism: Streptomyces sp. NPDC052910; assembly: GCF_055585605.1. NCBI lineage: Bacteria > Bacillati > Actinomycetota > Actinomycetes > Kitasatosporales > Streptomycetaceae > Streptomyces > Streptomyces sp. NPDC052910. The sequence goes on along the minus strand of NZ_JBVJJR010000018.1, from coordinate 19,173 downwards.
CCAGGGGGCCACCCTCGGGCAGGACGACGATGGTGCGGCCGGTGACCTCCATGGGCTCCCAACTCGCGCTCAGCATCACGGGTTGCCGGTCGGCGAGGAACTCGTAGGCGGTGCGGACACACGGTGCGCCGGGGGCGATCTGCAGACGGTCGGCGATGGCTGCGGGGGCGGGGACCTTGGCGGTGCTGTCGGACTCCCAGGTCCCGGTGAAGCCGGCCGGTGCCGGACCGGTGGCGGGGGGCTGGGTGCGTGGCATGGCGCGGCGTGTGTGGCGGGGCCGTACGAAGGTGCCCGCGCCGGGGCGGCCCTCCAGCAGGCCTTCGGTGATCAGGAGTTCCTGGGCACGGCGGATCACGTTCTCGCCGGCGCCGAGCTCGGCGCCCAGCTCGTTTCGCGAGGCCAGCCGGTAGCCGGCGGGCCAGGTGCCGTCGGCGATGCGCTCGCGGAAGATCGCAGCAACCCTCTCGTAGGGGTGGAGGGCGCGTGACGTGCCGTCAGCCATACCTCTCCTGTCCCTGGGATGTCGATCTCCAACGATTGACAATCTAGTCACTAGCTCAGAAACTAGTGACTAATAACACCCTGTGTGAATGTTTCCTGGGCTGAACGGGGCGCAGTGGCCTACGACCCGCGGACCGCCGCCATCCACTCGGTGAGCGCGCAGCTCACAGCGTTATCCGGCGCCACCGCCCGCATCATCGACGAGGGCGGCTCCGTCCGCGTCGAAGCACCCATCACCGAGGCCCTCGTCCGTCACTGGGCGCGCGCACTCCCCGTGCTCTTCCTGGGCACCGAGTTCGGCACGGCAGACCACGAAGAAACCGGTCACACAGTGTGGATTCGTTTCGCGCTAGGAAAGGGCGACCACCCGTGACCCCGCTTCTCCTCCCCGCCGCCCAGGCCTTCCTCAAAGGCCACGGCGCCGAGAACGACTTCATACTCCTGCCCGACCCAGGCGGCAGCCTGGACCTGTCCGCCGACCAGGTCCGGCGCCTGTGCGACCGCCGCGCCGGCATCGGCGCCGACGGCCTCCTGCGCGCGGTCCGAACCACCGCGGCCCCCGAGGCCGCCACGATGACCGCCCAGGCCGAGTGGTTCATGGACTACCGCAACCCCGACGGCACCACCGCGGCCATGTGCGGCAACGGCATCCGCGTCTTCGCCCGCTACCTCGTCGACAGCGGCCTCGTCCCGCCCGGCACCCTCCCCATCGCCACCCGCGCCGGCATCCGCCACGTCCGAGTCCCGGCCCGCAGCCGCCACTTCCAGGGCCCGGTCACCGTCCTGATGGGACGCCCGCGCCTGCCCGGCCCCGACCACCTCTACGTCACCGTGGGCGAGCGCCGCTGGCCCGCTCTCCACGTCGATGTCGGCAACCCCCACGCCGTCGTCCTCCTGGAGGACCTCGACCACACCGGAGACCTCCGCACCCCACCCACCGTCACCCCCGCCGACGCCTACCCCCACGGCGTCACCGTCGACTTCGCCGTCCGCCTCAGCGACCGGCACCTCCGACTGCGCGTCTACGAGCGGGGCGTCGGCGAGACCCGCGCCTGCGGCACCGGCGCCTGCGCCGCCGTCACCGCCGTCCTCCACGCCGACCAGCAGTCCGCGATGGGCCTTTACACGGTGGACCTCCCCGGCGGCCGCCTCCACGTCACAGTCACCGCCGACGGCGCCCTCGAACTCACCGGGCCGGCCGCGATCGTCGCTCAAGGCGCTGGTCCGTCCCTGCCGGCGCCGCGGAAGGAGACGCCGTGACCGCGAGCGGCACCGTTCCGAGGCCGACGGCCCGCGCGCCGTACATCACCGCCTGGGAGCACGAACGGCCCCGGATCACCGTGGTCATCCCGCGCCCGCAAGGAGGCATCGCCTACCTCGACGAGCAGCCATACGACCGGGACAACCTCCACGGGGTGCTGTGGAACACCTACACCCTGGCCTGGGGGCGAGGCCGCCCGGACTTCGGACGGATTCACCCCCAGCGCCAGCGTCGCGCGATGGCCGGCCTGCTCTGCCAGGTCTGCGCCAAACCCGCCACCAAGACCGACCGTGGCCTCCTGTGGCTCCTGGACATGCAAGGCATCGACGCCCTCCGGGAAGGGGAGGTCACCGCCCACCCGCCGGTGTGCAGGACCTGCGCCGTCGCCGCGGCCAGGCAGTGTCCCGCACTCCGCCGTCGGCACACCCTGGTCTGGGTGAAGCGGCCGCGCCTCCTGGGCGTCCACGGCCGGGTCTACCAGCACCATCCCGGCTGGTCCCTGCCCACCGTGGTAGAGCAGGACTTCGTGGCCTTCACGGACGACCGGATCGCCTGGACACGTGCCGGGCAACTCGCGATCCGCCTCACCGGCGTCACGCCCCTGACCGCCGAGGAACGCGCGGCCCTCAACGAGACGTAACCCGGTCGCCCCTGCCATGTCGAAGGCCCGAACCCCGGAAGTCGCTCCGGGGTCCGGGCCTTCGACATGGCCGTTTTCGACTACGTGGCGCGGGCCGGCCGTCGTCTCGGCGACGCGCACGTGCCGGGCTCCACGAGGGCTTCGCGGTGCCGGCGTACGACGGAGTCCGGGCCCCACACCAAAGCCCGGGGAGCGAAGCTCGGGGCACCGAGATGCCGCTCCAGAGCGGCCACATAGTTCCAGCGCACTGACGGATGGGCGGAATGCGCGAAGTGGTACAGATCGCCGTACGGCAGCCACACCCCTCGGGCGAGCGCGGCCAGCAGCCGCTGGCGCGGATACAGCCGCAGACAGCGCCCGGCCTCCACCCACGCCGGCGAACCGGTGCGCGGCTCAGGGTCGAACCACCGGTGCTCAACGATCAGGCTGCCCCAGGCGAGCAGGGGGTAGAGCAGTAGACGCGGGATGAGAAGGCCGTACACGAGGGCGGCCGGGCCGCCGAGGAAGAAGGCGACGGCGAGGGCGCCGGCGAAAGCGGCAGCGCGGCGCCAGCAGCGCAGGTTCGCGGCGATGCCCGTGACGGTGGCCCAGATGCCGCGCGGGGTCAGCGGGTACAGCAGTGCGACGGCGATCTGTGCACGGCCGGCTCCGGGGCGGAACCCGGCTTCGTGGAGTTCGCTGAGGTTGGGGTCGGTGGCCAAGGTGGCGTTGGGGTGATGGTCGCGTACGTGGCGCCGGCGCCGGACCTCCACGGGAACCAGTCCGAGCGGGAGATGGACGGCCTCGGCGAGCGCGCTGTTGGCGCGGGCGGTACGGGCGAGGACGCCGTGGATGGCGAAGTGGCTGATCTCCTGAAGGTGCCGGAACTGCGTGGCCACACCGGCGGCCGCCACCGCGGCCGCCGGCAGCCCGTGGGCGGCCAAAAGCCACCAGCCGGCGATCTGCACCCACTGCCCGGCCAGCAGGAGGGCGGGCGTCCCGTTGTTGGCGCGAGCGCGCTGGAGGATGAGCAACTCGCGCGCGCTGGCGGCACGCGGACGGCCACGGACGAACCAGAGCCGGTCTATCTGGCGCAGCGCGATGCCCAAGGTGATGACGATTAAGCAGGTCAGCATGACAGCCCCGAAAGTGACGAGAGCGGGCGGATCCCGCCGATCAACACGCACCGTACAACTAGTCACTAGAAACTGGTCTGGGTTTCGGTCGGTGTGATGCGGCCGCCCCCCGCCGCTCTTTGTCGGGTGCCGCTACCTGACAGCCCTGGGGGCGGTTAGACCTGTTGCCCCTAACGGCCCCAACTTGCCGGGAGCTGCTTCGTTGGGTCAGAGGGGAGAAAAAGCCGGCGCGTGGGACGGGCGTGGTCGGCGGCGACTGCGCCGGCCGGGGCCGGCGGGGTAGCGTCCAGCCCGGGCCCCAGGCGGGGCCAGAGGGAGGGACATGAACGAGTGGGCGCGCGCCGATGTGGTGGCGTGGATGCTGACGCAGCGGCACTTCAACTACCACCCGCTGGACCCGGATCTCATCGAGGAGCAGGGCGGCGTCATCGACACCCCCGAGGCGCATCGGAAGCGGCTGACCGAGTGGCGGCCGCCCGCCCGCCTGGTGGCACTCGCCGTGTGGCGGGCGGCGCAGGCCGCCCAGTGCCGCGTGGACCATTTGCCGCTGCTGGAACCGCTGGGCTGGCTGGGTGGTGCCAGCAGCCCGGACCTCAAGGCCTTGTTCGCCGAGCCGCTGCCGCCCTGGACGACCCTCCCGGGTTCCTGGGAGCGGCTGGAGCGCCGGGCACCCGGCCTGCTGGAGACCGCCCGGTGGATCGTCACCCAGCAGGCGATCGCGCACGAGAGGGAGCGCGAGGATGGCCTCGGCGACACCGACGACGGCACGGTCGTGCTGATCGGCGACCGCCTTCGGGCCATTGCCAGCGGGCCTTTCCGCGATGGGGCTGCGCCGCGTTGGGCGGAGACCGTCGCGTTCGCCCAGGAGGCGGTCGGCGCGGCGTCGAGCGGGCGCAGCACCGGCCTCTGGCACCCCGGTCCGGCCGTCCGGGCCGCCGCCGACGCGCTGTATCCGACCCTCGCGGCGGCCCCGGCCGAGCCGCCGGCGCCCCCGGAGGTGACCGGGTGGACGTGGCTCCAGCGCATCGTCCGGCTGACCCACATCCGCACCACGATCGATGCCGTCGCCGCCCATCACCGTGACCGCGGGGACGCCGACGTCGACAACCGGCCGGAGAACCCTCTCGGGTGGGCCCTGGCGGCGACCGGGCTGGCGCTCGACGAGCTCGGCCACGCCGCTGCCGACCTAGAAGTCCTCTGGAGCCGTCGCGCCGAAGGTGTGGCCGCCTGGGAGCGGCTCCACGTGCCGATGGCCCTCCGTGAGCATGTGTGCGCCCTGGAGGATCTGGTCGGGGCCCTCGCAGCGCTCACCCACTACATCCGCGTCCCCTACGAGCCCCACTGACCCCCGAGGAAGACCCGGCAGGACCACGGCCGGGCATGCAGCGGGTCGGGCTAGCGATCGGCGGGCGGGTACCCGGCGGGATCAGCGCTCTCCCGTGGGAGACCGCTGTCCCCTCCGCGCGGAGTCGGGCAGAACGGGCACCTGGCCCACGCGTTACTGGCATGCAGGCCGTCTACCTGCGGAAACCGCTGTGCGCCCACGTGAGCCCCTCTGGCCGCTGCCGATGCTCAATCACACACGGCGCTCGATGACGGGGCGGCAGGCGCCGGCCTGTGGCCTCGTTATTCAGGCGGGGCCGCGTGGTTGCCGTTTCGGGCCTACGGTGACCGGATGAATACACAGACCTGGTGGCACGCGGGCCGCCTCTCGACATACTCGACGACGGCCGACTGGCAGGGCTCGGCCCGACGCGCCGCCGAGCTGCTGGCGCCGGCCTGGCCCTCGGACGGCCCGGCCACGGAGTCGGTCTTCGCCCTGGAGACGGTCACGCTTGCCCTCTACGGGCTCGGCATCGAGCACGGTTTTGCCGAGCTGGTCCCGACCCAGGCGGTGCTCGACCGGCTCCAGGCTGCCGAGGAGCTGCCCGAGGTCCTCGCCGGGTACCTCCGTCAGCGCGAGCATCAGCTCGACGCCGACGACGACCAGGTCGCCACGCTCTACCGGTCGCTGACGGCCCCGCAGCCCGTCGAGTGGCCCCCGGTGGAGGAGCTCTCGATGGAGGCTTCGCGGCAGGGCGGCACGGCTCTGGGCTGGGGCACCGGCTGGGCCATCTACGCCCTGAGCCTGCCCGACCAGCGCGCGCACCGGCGGCACGACCGGTAGCCCGGGCGCCCGGCCGGCTACTCGTCGCCGCCGTATTGGTGCGGCGGTCCCCCGCGCCACTCGACCCAGCGCGGGTCGTCGAGCAGGTCCGCGGCGTCCGGCAGGCCGACGCGACGGAGGAACTCCAAGAGGTCAGCCTCGCGTCGGGCCAGGCCGAGGATCTCGCCGCGCACCGTCACCCGCCGGCCGCCTGAGGGGGACGGCGGGTGCACGACGATCGGGGCGGTCACGGCTCCAGGGTGCGCGGACCGCCCGGCGCCCGCATCCGGACGATGTGCTGCTAGCGCCCCCTACGCCCTCTATACCGAAGACTAATCAGCCCAGGTTGGGCCCGTTAGACCCAACGGGCCCAACCCCAGACTCGCCGCCCCACAAAACGTGCCGCACCGCCGCGCGTCACTCCCGTCCAGGCCCACCGGGACTAACAGGGGCAGCAACACTCGAAGTCGGCGTGACGCGTATGAAGGAGCTGCGCCCGGCGATGGGGTCCAGCACCGCGACCGGTCCTGGCCCCGCCCGCCCGGTGCACCGCTCGGTCCTCCACCAGGTCCTCCGCCAGGCGGCGGACGGCCTCCAGCACGGCCGTGTCCGCTTCGCAGGTCACGCTCCCTCCCGCACCGCCGAGACGCGGCGGCCGCGCGCCAACTACAGGGAGAGGGCAAGGCAGTGGAGGCAGGGACGACGGGTGTCTACCGAAAGCGGGCGGAACGCCGACGGCACACGCGCGGCGCGGGCGAGACCCGGGGGGACGGATGGCAGCGCACCGAGGAGGACGAGCACCTGCTCCGGCTAGTCACCCGGTACAGCACGCTGACGCTCCACCAGGCCGCATACGCGTGTTGGGGCGGACGGATCGAGGCCGCCCGGCGGCGGGTCCGGCTGATGGCCGAGGCCGGTCTGCTGCTGCGTAGCGCGGACGTGCGGTGGGCCCGGACGGTCCTCTGGCCCACCGAGCGCGGCGCGCGGATCGCCGGCACCGGGCTGAGCGCCCCGCGGCCGCCGGGCGAGCGGCTGTTGCACCGCCTGGCCGTCGCGGACGCCGGGATCGCCCTGGAGGCACACGGGTACGCCGTGCTCTCCGAGCGGGAGATCCACGCCGCCGAAGCCGTGCCCGGCCGCCCGGCGCAGCTTCTGGAGGCCCTGCGGGTACCCGGGGTACCCACCGGTGCCCGGCGTGGCGAGACCCTGGCCGTGCCCGTCGGTGCCCGAGCCGTGCACTGGCCCGACCTGGTCGTCGTCGAGCCCACCCCGAGATTTCCGATCGCCATTGAGGTCGAGCTCACCCCGAAGGCGCCGGCCGCGCTCCGGACGATCCTGCGGGCCTACCGGCAGGCGCAGCGCCGCGTCCTGTACCTGGCCACGGAGCCGGTCGCCCGTCAGCTCCAGGGCGGCCCCGGCCCGGATGGAACGTGGCGCGATGGCGCCGTCCAGGACGCGGGCCTGCGCCCGCCGGGCGAACCGCACCCGGGAACTGCCGGGTACTTCAGTGTCCGGCCGTTCACCGCCGTCGACCCGGCCGTGGCCCGCCGGGCAACCCAGCAGGCCGCCCGGCCGCGGCGTGGATAAAGCTGAGCTCAGACCCGTTGCCACCCTGGTATCCAGCGCCATTGCCGTATGGAGCGTCAGTCCTCCTCGCCGGTGGCCCCCTCCGTGATCGCCCGCTGGACGAGGCGGAGTTCCGTCCCGTCCAGCGCGTCCAGCGCCGCCTTGAGGTTGAGCGGTGCGGCCCCGGTCAGCGAGGTCGCGATGCGCAGGACGGCCAGCTCGCTGCGCGAACCCTGGATCGGCGGGGCGTCGGTGAGGGAGGACTCGTTCATCAGGCGGTGGGCTAGACCGATCCAGTTCACGCTGGGATGCGTGCCGTTGCGGTCGACGTACTGCAGGTGCTCCGGCTGGGGGTCCTGCTCGGTCAGGAACCGCCGCAGCCAGTAGCCGTCACGGTGCTTGCCCAGCAACCGGGTGGCCGCGCGCATCCACTCGTTGCCCACGCCCTGCAGCAGGCTCTCGGCGAGCTGCTCACCCGTCCTGTCGTCCGCGACCGTCGTCATCGCTATCTCCGTTCCCTCGGTGACCGAGGCCGTGGCGGCCGGCCCTGCCTCACTGTGCGCGGCCGCCGACCCGCGCCCGCGCCGAACACGCCGGACGATCGCCCAGACGCCCTCCCCCACCGCCGTGCGCACCAGCGGGTCCTCCGCCAGCTCGCGCACGGTGTCCCTCCACTCCATCGCCGTCTCCCGTCGACCGTCGGGCAGCACACCCTGAAGGGCGCGCTGCCCTTCCCCCTCTCTGTGGAGAGGGGCGGTGCAGGACAGGAGAGGGAGGCGAATCGGCTGGATGAGGCGTCTTGGCAGGGAACGGCGGGCCCCGGGCCTGGCTGCTCGGGGGTGAGGTAGAGGGAGTGCGGGGGAGAAGGCGATGGGCGGTGCGGCTCTCCCCGGGGGACGGCTGTCCGGCAGCCGTCTCGACGTCGAGCACCGCGAATCGCGGACCCTGAACGTCGCGCCCCAGGCGGCCGGTGCGTCGCGACCGGGGCGTCCACCTGTTTCATAGGTGGTCCCTGTTTCAACACCGTGCGCGGACGCCGGTTTCACGGCCGGAAGTGTTTCATTGGCTGTTTCCAAGCTCTTGATTCGTGAAACGCATTCGTGAAACAGTCGGGGCATGGACACCGCTTCGTACCTCCTCGTCGAGGCCCACCCCTGTCCGATGTCGACCTGCCTGGCGCCGGCGGGCTCGCCGTGCCGTACGGCGGCCGGGAAGGTGGCGGTCAACTACCACACCGCCCGCTTCCAGTCCGTGCCCTCGCTCCGCTCCGAGCTGCGCGTCGCCACCCCGGCCGTTCGCCGCCCCGGGGCCACCTGGCGGGAGCTGCCGGCCCCGGTGCCGACCGGTCCCGTGCTCGATGCCGAGATCCGCATCGGCTACGCCCGCGTCTCCACGAAGCAGCAGGAGATCCAGTCCCAGCTCGACGCGCTCACCGCGGCGTCCGTCCACCGGTTGTTCCAGGAGCGCATCAGCACCCGGGTCCGCGAACGCCCCGAGATGAAGGCCGCGCTGGACGCCGCCCGGGAGTACCGGGCCCTCGGCGCGCGGGTGACCCTGGTCGTGCACGAGATGAAGCGCCTCGGCCGCGGCGCCCTGGAGCTGCTGAAGGTCGCCGAGGAGCTGCGGGGCTCCGACATCGAGTTGGAGTTCCTGACCGGCCCGCTCCAGGGCCGGCATGACCCCGCCGGGTACGGGGCGGCCCTGTTCGCGTTCTTCGCCGCGATGGCGGAGGCGGAGCGCGACTACATCCGGGACAAGACGCTGGAGGGGCACGAGACCGCCCGCACCAAGGGCAAGGCCATCGGCGGCGTGAAGGTGACCGACGTCGACATGCTGGCGATGGCCCTGCACCTGCGCGAGCAGGGCCTGAGCCTGCGCGAGATGGCGGCCCGGCTCGTCATCACCAAAGGCGCGAAGAAGGGCCGGCACCCCTCCCCCGCGACCGTGATGCGGATGCTGCGCGAGCACGACGAGCAGGTGGCCGCGGCCTCGCTGCCGGGGCCCGCCGAGGGTTCCGACGCCGTGCACGACATCGTCACCAACGGCTCCTGACCGGCGTCCGCTACACCGATCCGATCCCGTTTCCGTACACGAGAGGATTCCCCCCATGGCATCCGACGAGCTCACCCCCGCCGACCTCCGGACCCTGATGGCCGCCGCCGATGACCTGCACCACCGCATCCAGGACGCCTACACCCGGCTGTGGTCGTGGACGGACGAGAACAGGCGGAACCTGGCCGCCCCCTTGGAGGGAGCCGCCACCGACGTCCGCCGGGTCCGCGAGGTTCTGGGGAAGACGGCGAGCGGCCTCGCTGCGGCTTCTTCTGACCATGTGGCGTCTGCTGAAGCACTCTGAAGGATCCCCAGTTCAACAGCGTTAGGGCTGTTAGAACCAACAGGCCCAACCCCGGTCAGGCGGACGGCGGACGGCCTGCGATGTCCTCGATCATCTGGGCGGCTCGCTCTGCCGTGCTCCGGGGGACGTCTTCCTCGGTGAGGGCGCGGGCGACGAGCCGGAGAAGCCCTCGCGGTACGGGGACGGTCTGGTAGTCGGTGAGTTCGGAGGCGATCGGGTCACCGCCGTCGTAGAAGTGGGCCAGGCCGCGCCGGACCGTCTGCGAGGTGCTGTCGGGGGTGGTCACCGCAGGAGTTTCCCACCGGCGCGCGGTACCGCCGGAGCCGGGCGGGCTCTGGCAGCGCCCCGGGGCGTAAGGCCCCGGGGCCGGGGCCCGGTCAGGCTGCCTGTCGGGCGGCCGCCTGTTCGTCGCTCTGGCCGATCCCCCGCCACTTCCACTCGGCCGGGCCGTGCTTGAGCAACTCAGGCAGCACGGCGACGTCAACCCGCAGCCGGATACCGTGGACCCGCTTCTCCAGAGCGGTGATCCGCTTCTCCAGGAGCTCCGGGGCAGCGCCGGCCAGGACGAGTCGGACGACCGGGAAGAGTCGGCTGTGCGGGTACCGCTGGCGCCACAGCGACTTCGTCACGCCGATCGTTCCGCGCTCGCCCTCCCAGTAGGTGGCCTTCGAGTACGCCTCGTAGGCGTACAGCTTCGCCGCCAGTCGCGAGGGGCTCATGGTGAACCGGTCAACCTCAAGGAACTCCACGTCGGCGCCGCGCGAAGGCCGGTAGAGCACGGCGTCGGACACCACGCGGCGGGCCTTGTCGATGGTGTGGTCGACTTCCACCTCCCAGTCCAGGACGGGGCCGCCCCACCGGGTGATGACGTCGGTGACAGCCAAGCCGTGTGCGGCCAGGCCGGCGGCTATCGCCCGCTCGCCGGTCGCGGCATGCGGGCGGATCGGGATGTCGCCGCCTTCCTGCAGGGCCCGCTGTCCGGAGGCGGTCAGGTGCCACACCTTCTCCCGGCCGTGCCGGCCGTGTCCGACGAGGCCGAGCGCCTGGAGGTCGCGCAGGGCGCGCAACACGTAGCCGATGCCGAGGCCGTTGCGGGTTACGACGAGGGCCAACTGCGCGGCGGTGGCGATCCGGACGCGGGAGAGCGTCAGCATCAGGTGGCCCCGGGTCTGGGCGGTGGAAGAGAGCTTCCTCTGAGGGGACGAAGCTGAAGAGATAAGGGCAGGAATAGAGGTGTCCTGCTCCTTCGCGCCCCCCTTGCAAGCCGGGTAACCTGCGGATTCGCCGTCGTCGGCCGCCGGGGCGGGAGCACCGGCGCCGGTACCGGATGCGTCACCGGTGAGGAACTGCTGGTAGACCTGCTCGCTGTCCGGGCTCTGGCGGTCGTCCTCGTGGTCGTTGTCGTGCACGGTGATACTCCTCATCGGGTCGGGCGCCGCTCGTTGAAAAAGGTGCCTCTACTCCTTAGAGGTGTCGATGATCTTGAGCGTGTGACAACTGATGAGACCGGGTTTTCGTCGGATGCATCACCGGGGCGGGCAATGGAACTGGCGGGACGGGCAGGGCCGGGAGTCGAGCGGTGTGCCGAGCGGACCGTCGAGAGTGCCTGTCACCTGGCCGACGCCGCAGGTGTGGGCGGCTGGAGCGCGGCGGCCGCCGAGGACGCCCTCGACGCCATTGACACCCTTGCCGAGGCCCTGGGCGGCGCCGGGGCGGAGCTCGCGCAGGCCCTCGCCGCAGTGACGGCCGCGACCGACGACGCCCGCCGACACCTGGGCCCCGCCGTGGAGGAGCGGGCGCCAGCGGGCGCTGCGGCGACGCCCTCACCGCGCAGGACGGCGAAGAAGCGGCGCGGGCTGGGGCCGGGCTTCCAGGGCATCCGCGCGGGCCGCTGACCGCCCCGCGCACCGAGGCGGGCCAGATTAGGCCTGTTGGGGCTAATAGGTCTGACGCTGGTCCGTCTGCGATTTCGTAAACGGGTCTGTCAGCGGGCCTGTGGGCGGGTCTATCAGGCGTCGGGCACGTGGACCGGGTTGGCGTCCAGGAATCCCAGTCGCGCGTCCACCGTCACCTCGGCTTCGCGCTGGCGGCCGACGTGCGGCTGCTCGGCGACCCACCCCTTCTTGGTGCGGCACTGCTCGCCGCTGACGGCGTGGCACGTGGTGCACGCTGTCAGCAGGACTTCCTGGGCGACGGCGGCATCCCGCTCCCGGCGGCGACGGACGGCGGCCGCCTTGGACTCCCAGCCGATCCCGATGCCGTTCATGGCCTCCGGGTAGGTGGTGGTCTCCGCCTTGCGGGCCTCGGCTCCCTCGGCGTCTTGGGCGAGCCGGATCAGTTGCCACTGCGTCGGCACGATCGCCGGGCCGCCGAAGTTGGAGCGGTCGTTGTCGCGGGCGGCCACGCCCCACGGGTCGTTGGTACGGCCGAAGGTCTTGGCCAGTGGGACGTCGCCGTCGACGATGCGGGCGAGGAACCGCATCCGCTCGGCGGTCTCCCGGATGCGGGTGGCGTCGGAGCGCAGGGCGTCGATGGTCGGCTCCAGCTCCACCGGCGTCGCCGGCGTCTCGGCGGCCCTGGCAAGCTGGCGCAGCCGCAGCTCGATCGCGGACAGCTCGGCGCCGAGCTCGTCGAGGGTGATCTGCTGGCCCGCCATCAGGTCGGTGGTGTCGGTCTCGGCGGCGGTCTCGTGCGTGGTGGTCACGTCAGTTCCTTTCGTGGTTGGGGTGGAACACCATGTGCTGGTCTCCTTCAGTGAGGCCCAGGGGCTGGGGCCGGTGGCCGCTGGAGGCCTCCGCCGGCCCCCAGGCCCCCGCTGCCCCCGGTACCGCCCGGCGCGGTCAGCGCTCCCGTGGTGCGGGTGCGTGCGCGCCGGTCGGCACCGGGGCTTGTTGCCCTGGCCTGGGCGAGTTGCAGAGTTCGGACCTGAGCTGAGGCTGGTTCAGTCCGTGCCGGGCATGGTGCGGCCGGTGTCGAGCTGCAGGTAGGCGCGCTGGCCGTCGTCGTACTCCCGGGCGCTGGTGGTGCGGAACTCGCGCTCCAGGACGTCGAGGACGGCCTTGATGGTCTCCTCGGTGCCGCAGATCCGTACGTCCGCGATCCCGGGCAGGTAGGTGCGTTCGGTCCGTTCGCGGCGGGTGCGGGCGGCCATCAGACGAACGCCACGCGGGCGACGACGGCCAGCAACTCGCCCGCGTCGCCCGCGGTCCGCAGCGCGTCGGGGGCCTCGGGCTCTTTCACGGGCCCGGCGACCAGGACGTGCTGGACGCGGTCGAGGAGGTCCCACCAGTGCGCCGGCAGGCTGACGGTCTCGGCGGCCCGCCACAGCTCGATGTCGTCCTCGCCGCCCGGGCCGATGTGGACCAGGCCCTGCAGGGAGTGGTCGGCGATCCGGGCGCGGACCCGCCAGTCGGGGTCCATGTCCGGCATGCCGTGCAGGCCCCAGTGCTCCCAGTCGGTGCGGGCCTCCAGGTCCTCGATCCCGGCGCCCTCGGTCTCCGGGTACAGCACGAGCATCGGCATCGGCCGGCCCTCGGGCGTGTCCGTCTTCATCAGCGTCACGCCGTAGTTCGGTGCCAGGTAGTAGGGATCGATGTCCTCGCTCAGGTCGAGGTCGTCGAGCGTGAACACCTTGATCCCGGCCCTGCGGAAGGCGTCCATGGGGTCGGCCGGCCGCTGGCGCGGCGGCGCGCCGCGGACGACCTTGATCATGCTGGCGATCTCGTCGGGGTCGGCCCCGCCCACGGCCCAGTGGTCGAGCGTGTCCTCCAGGAGCTCGGAGGCGGACGCGTCATCCATCGCCTCCACAGCGGCCAGGGCCTCGGTGGCCGCGGCCGGGTCCGTCTTCCCGGCCCGGGCGAGCGGCGCCCACGACCTGGTGGTGGGCGAGGCGATGAACCCCGGGGAGGGCAGCGTCGCGTAGACCGCCGCGGCGAGTGCCACGAGGGTCGGGCGCTGTTCGGTGCGGAGTTTCCGGGCCAGCGTGCGCTGGCAGGGCTTACAGCGTCCCCGGCAGGCGGCGACGAGCCGAGCGGCGAGTTCGGTGTCGAGTTCCCGGCCGGCGCGGTGCGGGAGTTTCTCCAGGATCGCCATGTCGGGCAGTGGCTCGTGCCGGTGGACGGCGTTCGCGGCCGCCGATGCGTAGGCGGCTCCGGTACGGCCCGAACGGTTCTTCGCGCGCTGCTTCTTCCCATGCTTTTTGACCACAGCGTTCTCCCTATAGGGGCGTGCAGCGGTTACCCATGACCCGATGCACGCGCGAGAACGGTGATGGCTCCGCGGGCATACGGAAGCGAGCTGGTGACGATGAAACTCGGCGTTGCTCTCCGCACTGATGCGCTGGGACCGTCCGGTCCTGGCACCTTCGCCTCAGATAGCTCCCAGTCATGGGCTGAGGCTTAGCTTGGGCCCGTGCGAGGGGCCGTGCACAACACGGTACCGCCTGCCGCCGACAGCGGGCCGCCGAACGCGCAAGATCCGCCCGAAAGAGGCCGCCGGGAAACTCCGGAGTTGGCCGGCGGACAACTCCCGGCGCGTGCCCGGGGCGTAAACGCACCTATAAACCGAGGTGTGACAGACGCTGTCCCCCACACCCGCTCCGACCTGCGCGTCCTGCCTCGCCCGACATAGACCACCCACTCCCCTCGTCCCTCGGAGAGTGGGTGGTCTATGTCAGGCGGTCAGGAGGTCGGAGTGGGTGTGGGGGACAGCATGGAGATACGCAGGATGGCGAAAGAGAACAAATTCGGGGCGGACGGGATCGGAGTGACGGGGAGTCGGGAGTATCAGGTGGAAAAGGTCGGGTGAGGGGCGGGACGGTCGGCGGGTGAGGTGTCGGGGGTGTGCTGGAGGGCGCGCTGGAGGCGTTCGGCGAGGCCGGCGAGTTCGGCGGAGCGCTCGCGGTCACGGTCTGCGTGGAGTTCCTGGGCGTCGAACTCGTCGAGGACCTGCTCCCAGCTCAGGGCGTTCGGCCCGTAGTGCTCGGGGAAGACCCGGGCGAGCCACCAGGCGGCCGCTCGCCAGTCCGGGCGCAGGTAGCGCACCTGCCGTTCCTCGACGTCCAGGCCGGTGACGGGGTCGGTGTAGGTGCGCACGCGTTCCTCCAGGACCAGGCTCCCGGCGCCGGCCTGCAGTACGCGAGTGAGGGCTCGGGTGGCCATCTGCGCCCGGGCGAGTTCCACCCGCCGGTACAGGTCCACGAACGCGTCCTCGCACGGGTCGGCGGGGTGCCCGTCCTCGCGGGCCTCGGCGGCGGCGCGGCCGCGGGCGATCCACCGGGCGAGCGTGGCCCGGGAAATCCCGGCAGCCTCGGCGGCCAGGACCGTGTTGGCCCCGACGGCGGAGGCCCTGACGATGGCGTCGACACGCTCCTGGGTCAGCAGGCAGGGGCGGCCGGGGCGTCGGTTGCTGGATCTCATGACGGCGGACCGTACGGATGTCACTGGCTACCGTCGCGGGCTTATCGAGCGTTGCGCGACAGACCCACGCGGGCGCGTGCGCGAGGTCCCACAGGGGACGCGGTCCAGTTCCTGCGAGTCAACGCAGCAGCCGGTCAGACCTGTTGGACCTAACGGGGTCAACCCTGTTAGGGGTATGGGTCTGGCCTGCGGATTTCCCCGATCAGGCGGACCGGGGCGCGGTGCACATACGGGCCGTGCGGAGGCGGTACGGTCTGACGGTGACGACAGCACGGGGAGAGGCCCGGATGAGGAGAGAGACATGGTCCAGGTAACGCTGGGACCGCTGAAGATCCCGGAGCGGCTGCAGATGCCTGCGGTCTTCGAGCGGGCGTGGACGGAGCCGGCCAACCGGCTCAAGCCGCGGATCCTGCTCCCCGCCGCCTTCACGGGCCCGGCCCCGATCCTGCCCGGCGAGCACCGGGTGTTCATGGTCTTCAACCGCAAGGGCGGGGCGGGCAAGACGACCACCACGCTGGAGCTGGCCTGCGCCTGGGCGGCGATGGGCTACACCGTGCGTGTGATCGACGCGGACCCGCAGGACGCGGGACTGTCCGGCTGGCTGGAGCCGGTCTTCCCCGAGGGCCTGACCGTCGAGAACCGCAGGACACTCAAGGACGTGCTGTACGAGAAGGTCGGCCTGGACGAGGCGACCTACTACACGCGGTACAAGAACATCTACATCGTCCCCAGCTACGAGGACTGCGCGGTCGCCGAGTACGACCCGGCCGTCTCCGGGGAGCGCACCCTGCGCCGTGCGATCAAGCGGTCCGAGGCGCCGGTCGACATCACCATCGTCGACTGTCCGCCCAAGATCGGGAAACTCAGCACCTTCACCCTCGCCATTGGCGGCAAGGTGATCGTGCCGAGCCAGGTCAGCGCGCTGGACGCCAAGTCCAACACGTCCCTGCGGAAGACGATCACCGACGCGCGGGACGAGTACGACGTCGAGGTCGTTGCCGCGGTCCTCACCGCCTGGGACGTCACGAACATCGCCAAGGACGTCGGAAACGAGATGGCCGAGCATTACCCGGACGCGCTGGTGTGCCCGGTACGCAAGACGGTGGACGCAAAGTCGGCGCCGGGCGAGAACAAGGCCATCCGCGAGTTCAGCAGGCGCTCGACTACCACGCGCGACTTCGACCAGGTCGGTCGGATACTGGTGGCGCCGCGAGAGGAAGCAGCAGCATGAGCAACGGTCTGCCGTTCGGCAAGGGCAGCATCCTCGGCAAGGAGCTGGGCGACAAGGCACCGCAGACGGCGCCGGGCACCAAGGAGAAGGTGCCGGCGTACGTGACCCCGGACACGATGAATAGATTGCGCAACACGGTGGTCGCGCTGCAGCGGCTTTCCCTGGACGACGAAGACGTCGACGAGCCCATCTCGCTGTCCGCGTACGTGGAGTCCGCCATCCTCGCGCAGATCCGCCGCGACGAGCGCGAGTACAACGGCGGCAACCCGTTCCCGCAGCGCCGCCAGAAGAACCTCAAGACCGGCCCGCCGGTCACGAAGTAGCCCCCGGCCGCGACGACGGGCCCCGCGACCTCCGGCGGGGCCCGTCGTGCGTCCGCACGTCAGCGGCGGTTGGGCCTGTTGGTCCCAATGGGTCTGATCCGGGATTCGGTCCGTGCGGCTGTCCGGACGGGGCTACCGTGCCCAGGGTGATGAACCGACCCGACATCCTGGAGGAGCTGCCCGAGCTCCAGGAGGCCGTGGACGCCGTGTGTGAGCAGGCGCCCTCCGAGGCCCGCCGGCGGCAGATACGTGCCCATGCCCGTGAGCTGGTCCGCGCCCTGAAGCACCGCGACCATCCGCTGGGCGTCGGCGACGACCTGGCAGACGTCTTCGCCCGTGATTCGCTGAAGCAGTACGAGCGCCTGGCCCTGATCGGCGAGCTGCGTGACCGGGGAGCCAAGCGCCCCACCAGCGAGGCGACGGCGATGGTGCGCTCCGGGGTGATGGCGCTCCTGCAGCGCGAGCTGGGCCTGGAGGTCTACCACCTGCGCCAACTGGAACAGCTCCCCGGCAAAGAGCCCATTGACGTCGTTCGGCGCGAGCGGCTGCGGGCCAGCCTGCAAACCCTCTCTGACGTCATCGGCCGGCGCACCCGCTGGACCGTCGAGGGCGGCCTGCTCACCCACGGTTACCCGCTGTGGGTCCGGATGCTCGCCATGGCCTCGGTCGTCCTGGACACCGGATGCCGCGTCGGTGAGCTGTGCGCGCTGCGGCTGGAAGACCTGTCCCCCTCGATGGAGGAAGTCCGCGTCACCCGGCGCCCGCAGAACGCCCGCCCCAACACTCTGTCCGTCGAGGTCTACGCGCTGCGCCGCGCGACGCAGGCGGCCCTGCAGCGCTGGCTCCAGGTCCGCCGTCTGCTGATGACCGAGGTGACCGGCGGCGCCGACTGGCTGTGGGTGTCGGTGCGCGGTAACCACGGCGGCGTCGTCGCCGAGGACGCCGAGCCGGAGTACCGGCCCGCCGGCACCGCCCTGCAGCCGCGCGGCGTGGCCCGCAGCTACACCAGCACCGTGACGAAGGTGAACCTCGACCTGGCGGGCACCGAGGACTGGGAGCCGCTGCCGGTGCGGATGGAGCAACTGCGCCGCGGCGTCGCCGCCCCGGAGATCCACCTGGTGCCCCCGAGCCCCGACGCCGAACGCGCCGCCCGCTTCCTGTCCGACCTGGAGGACGCCGGGCGGAAGCTGGCCGCGCTCCCCGACGGCGAGGCCGTGGCGACCGCGGGCCGGGAGGCCCGCCGACTGGCCCGCTACGCCCTGCGCGAGGCGTGGCGGGAGGGGATCGAGCACCGCGTGCAGCTCGCCGTCCTCGGGGCCTCCGGACTGTCCGCGCTCGACATCCCGCGCACCGGGTGGGAGGCGGAGCTGCTGCGGGCCCTGGACCGGGCCGCGCACTTCACGCCGCTTTAGACCTGTTAGACCCAACGCCCCCGACCGCTGTCGCAGGTCGGGAGTGTTCTTGCCTCCGGGCTTTTCAGCCAACTCGAAGTTGGCCAACTTTACGTTGACGTGGCCAACTTGGAGTTGGCATTCTTGGGGGGTCGGGCCAACCGGGTCCGCGCCACAGAGACACTCAGGGAGTTCCGTGGTGAAGATCAAGAACTGCGTCTTCTGCGCCATCGCTGCTGGCGAGGCACCCGCCGAGATCGTGAGGGAGTGGGACGACGCCGTGGCGATCCGCCCCCGCAGCGGCGGCTGCACCGATGGCCACGTCTTCGTTCTGCCGCGGGTCCACGTCGAGGACGCCGGCACCGACATCGAGGTGACCGTCGCGGTGATGCGCCGGGCGGCCGAGCTGATGGCCGAGCTGCCCGCCGCGAACCTCATCACGAGCAAGGGCGCCGAGGCGACGCAGAGCGTCTTCCACCTGCACGTCCACATCGTCCCCCGGCGGGACGGCGACAACCTGCCCCTGCCTTGGACCCCGCAGCACGAGGCCCGCACCGCGCGCACAGGTGTCACGGCATGAGCGCCGTCAACCTGGTCATGGCCCGTGAGCCCCTGCCCGCCGGCCCGTCCGTGTTCCTGGCCGGCCCCACCCCGGACAAGGCCACTCCGGTCCCGTCCTGGCGGCCCGCCGCCGTCGAGGCCCTGGCCGCTCAGTGGACCGGCGACCAGCCCCTGACGGTGCTGTCCCCCGAGTCCCGTGACGGCGTCCGGGCCGCGCGCTACGAGCACCAGGTCGACTGGGAGACCGAGGCCCGTGCGCACGCCGCGGCGATCCTTTTCTGGATCCCCCGCGACCTGAAGACCATGCCCGCGATGACCACCAACGTGGAGTTCGGCTTGGATGTCGGCACGGGCAGGGCGGTGCTCGGCTGCCCGCCCGACTGCCCCAACCCGGAGAGAAACCGGTACCTGATCTATGTGGCCCGCCGTCACGGCGTTCCGGTGTGCACCACGCTGACCGCCACGGCAGCCGCCGCGCTCGCCCTCGTCCGCCGCGCCACCGCCCCCGTACTGCCGGACCGGCGGCCGCCCGGCCGCCCGCCGCACCCCCACCCCGCCGCCGGCGGGACCACCTTCCGGGAGACCCCGATGGACGACACCACCGCCCCGCGCCGCGTGCTCACCGAGGACGAGTACGCCGAGGCCGCCGCCGGTCTGCGCTGGGC
>NZ_JBVJJR010000017.1:0-79577 GCF_055585605.1 Streptomyces sp. NPDC052910 | reverse complement strand
CGAACTTCCGCGACATGACGGCCAGTCAGCCGACTACACTCAAAAACAGGCCCCTGACCAGCGGCGATAGCGAACTGCAACTGGAGTACTAGGGCGTGTATCGAATGTGGTGGTCACAGCCACTCGTTGATGGCCGCGACGAGGACGGTCGCCTCGTAGCGGACTGCGAGCTTGTCGTAGCGAGTCGCCACGGCGCGGTGCCTTTTGAGGCGATAATGCCACATTCGACCGCGTGTCGAGCCTTGTAGTCCTCGGCGTCGAACTTGGGTGGCCGACCGCCGCGAGAGCCGAGGTTCTTGCAGTTGCGGGCCTGGTCGGCCTTGTCCGGGATGGTGCAGCGAATTCAGCGTCGTCGCAGGTAGGCACGGTTCTTGCGGGAGGCGTACGCCTTGTCGGCGCGGACCCGGTCGGGCCGGGTCCGCGGACGCCTCGAACCCAGACGAGCGACGCGGACCTTCTTCAGGACGGGCTCGAACTGCGGGGAGTCACCGCGCTGCCCGACAGTGATCACGATCGACATGGGCTTCTGCCCCTGCTCGACGGCCAGGTGAAGCTTGGTGGTCAGGCCGCCGCGCGAGTGGCCGAGCCCGTGCTCGTCAGGCTCAACGGCGATACCGCCGGGCGGCTCGGCCTGCAGATCCCCCTTTTCCTCGCCCCGGCGGCGTGCTGGTGAGCCCGGCACACGGTGGAGTCGATGCTGAGCTCCCTAACGTCGGCCTGGGCCTGAAGCTCGCTGAAGATCCGCAGCCAGGTGCCGTTCCGCTGCCAGCGGCGGAACAGGTCGTACACCCGAGCCCAGGGCCCGTACCGCTCCGGCATTTCCCGCCACGGGACGCCAGTGCGGGTGCGAAACCGTATGCCGTCGATCAGCTGCCGCCGGGTCCATACCAGCGGACGGCCTGGCTTCTTGCCCTTTGGCAACAACAACTCCAGCCGGATCCACTGCGTATCCGTCAGATCTCCACGGGCCATCCGGTGATCATCACAGACCATGATCTACTTCTGGGCAGAGTGCCGATGAACCAGAAGCCGAGGTCATGACGAACCACTGCTGCGAGGCGATGAGCCGCCGCGTGAACGTGCCCTGTGACCAGCACGACGACCCCTTCGCCTGTCCGGACGCGCTGATCAAGTTCAGCGCCAAGTTCCAGGAGTACGGGCTGATCACCCACGACGGCGGCACATCGAGCATCACTATCGACTTCTGCCCCTGGTGCGGACGACGCCTCCCCGAATCACAGCGGGACCGATGGTTCGACGAACTGGAACGCCGCGGGATCGATCCGTGGGAGGACGAAGTCCCATCTGAGTTTCAGGACGACCGCTGGCTCACCACCCTGTCTCAGGACTGACGAACCAACAGCCTCTCAAGCCACTTCCGATACACGCCCTAGCCCTGCGGTACGGCAGAGCCGGTTCGGTCAGCCCTCCGTCCGTCCCCCGTGGTCGGGCGCCGGAGGCGGCAGCCCCGGGTTGGTGGCTGATGCCTTCTCGTGCGCTCCTCCGCAGCTCGCTGACGCGGTGAGTGCGGTGGGCACCCCCAGGAGCCGTCCACAGTCCGGCATCATCGCTCGGGGCCGTGTCCCGTCTGCTCGCGCGGGCCGGTGTGCTCAGTTCGTCGTGGGTGGAAGTTCGCCTGAGCCGCGGGTGATGAGCCGTGTCGGCAGTTCGACGCGGCGGGCCTCCGCCGCGTAGCCGTCGAGGCGCTGGAAGAGCAGTTCCGCAGCGGTACGGCCGAGGCGGGCGGGGTCCTGGGCGATGACGGTGACGGCGGGGGAGAGGAGGTCGGCCAGTTCGAGGTCGTCGAAGCCGACGAGGGCTACGGGGCGGGCGAGTTCGGACAGGACACGGACGGCCGTGGCGGTCACGCGGTTGTTGCCGGTGAAGAGGGCGGTGACGGGCGCCGGGCAGGACAGCATGCGCAGCACCTCACCACGCACGCGCTCCGGGGCCGTGGGGCCGAGTGAGATCCAGCCGTCGTGCACCGGCAGCGCGGCGGTGTCCATCGCGGCCCGGTAGCCGCGCAGTCGCTCGGTGGCGGTGTGGATGCGCGGCTGGTCGCCGATGAAGCCGATCCGGCGGTGGCCGTGTGCGATCAGGTGTGCCACGCCGTCGCGGGCGCCGCCCGCGTGGTCGGAGAGGACGGTGTCGGCGGATATCAGCCCGGCGGGGCGGTCGACGAAGACCGTGGCCACGCCCGCCGCCATCTCCGGCTCCAGGTAGCGGTGGTCGTCGCCGGCCGGAATGACGACGAGACCGTCGACACGGCGGGCGCAGAGGGCGAGGGCGAGTTCGCGCTCCCGCTCGGGATCCTCGGCGCTGGAGCCGTTGACGAGCAGCGCACCGTGGTCGCGGGCGACCT
This sequence comes from Streptomyces sp. NPDC052910, assembly GCF_055585605.1. NCBI lineage: Bacteria > Bacillati > Actinomycetota > Actinomycetes > Kitasatosporales > Streptomycetaceae > Streptomyces > Streptomyces sp. NPDC052910. The sequence continues at coordinate 77,215 of NZ_JBVJJR010000017.1, read as the reverse complement.
CCTCGACGGCGCGGTTGAGCGGGGCGTAGAACGGATCCGCCAGATCCTCCAGGACGAGGCCGACGGACGAGGTCCGGCCCTTGCGCAGCACGCGGGCGCTGTCGTTGCGCCGGAAGCCGAGGGCGGCGATGGCCTCACGGACGCGGCGTTCGGTCTCGGCGGTCACACCGGGCTCGCCGTTCACCACGCGAGACACCGTCTTCAACCCCACGCCGGCGCGTGTCGCCACGTCCTTCATGGTCGGCCGGGTTCCGTAACGGGGGCGCGGGGCGCGGGCGGTGACGGGGGTGGTGTCGGGCACGTGGCGCGTCCTCCGTGAGCTTTGCGGGGCTTTGTATAGATTCTTCTGTTTCGTCTGCTCGTGTGGTGCGGGTGCTTGGTGTGCTCTGCGTCTTCACGCGGCCCCGGGCCTCGCGCGCACCCGCGTGTGCGAGGCGCGTCGATCGAGCATAGAGCCTGGACAACGTTGTCAACAGTGGCGGAGACTGGCGGGAAAGCGACGGCCGGCCACCCGGGGCCGGTCGCGCTGCGAGCGGAGCAGGAGAGAACGTTCCCCATGCCGTCCCCCACGCACACCGGACCGGACGCTCTCGTCGCAGCCCTCGACATCGGCGGGACCAAGATCGCGGGCGCGCTGGTGGACGCCGAGGGGCGGCTCCTCGTCCGCTCCCGGCGACGGACCCCCGCCGAGGGCGACGCGGCGGTGGTGATGAGCGCGGTGGCGGAGGTGCTGGACGAACTCGCCGTCTCCTCCGACTGGCGTCGCGTACGAGCGGTGGGCATCGGCAGCGCCGGGCCGGTGGACGCGTCACGCGGTACGGTCAGCCCGGTCAACGTGCCCGGCTGGCGCGGCTTTCCGCTGGTGGCCGAGGTGGGACGACGGGTCGACGGCCTGCCTGTCGTCCTCGTCGGGGACGGTGTCGCCATGACCGCCGCCGAACACTGGCTCGGTGCGGCGCGGGGGCGGAACCACGCCCTGTGCATGGTGGTGTCCACGGGGGTGGGGGGAGGGCTGGTGCTAGGTGGACGTCTATTCCCGGGGCCCACGGGGAACGCCGGCCACATCGGTCACATCAGCGTCGACTTGGACGGTGACCCATGCCCCTGTGGAGCCCGTGGCTGCGTCGAGCGGATCGCCAGCGGCCCCAACATCGCACGGCGGGCCCGCGAGTCCGGCTGGCGACCCGGGCCGGACGGGGACGCGGGCGCGACCGGCGTCGCCGCGGCGGCCCGTGCCGGTGACCCCCTTGCCGTCGCGTCGTTCGACCGCGCCGCCCGGGCCCTCGCGGCAGGCATTGCCGCGACGGCGGTCCTCACCGAGATCGAAGTCGCGGTGGTGGGCGGAGGCGTCGCGGGCGCCGGTGATGTTCTCTTCGGGCCCTTGCGCCGGCACTTGCGCGACTACGCGACGTTGTCTTTCGCCGCCGGAGTCGAGGTGCTGCCGGCCCGGCTGGGCGGTGACGCCGGCCTGGTGGGCGCGGCGGCGGCCGCGGCGGAGGGGGTTGGGGTGTGGGGGCGGGAGTGAGGTTGTCGTCTCGCGGGTCTTTGGTTGGCCGGGGCGGCGGGGGTGCGTCGGCGGTTGGCTGTGGGTGACGTGGCGTCAGGTGATGCCGGGCGAGGGAAGGCGGCCGGGGAGATAGGGGCGGTGGCCGGGGCGGGATCGTGTCGTCCAGGGCAGGGTTTTGGCTTGGAGGGGCACGGGCAGCCGTGCGGTCGTCGGGTGCTAGTTGCCCGTGATGATCTGATGGCATTGCGTGCCTGTGCACCCTGTTGATGTCGGCGTGCCCGGTGTCAGGGCTTCGGGCGGTCTCGTCCGGTGGTTTCGGCGTCAGGACCTTTGGTCTGTGAGCTGGGCGCTGCTTCGTGCTCACTCGCCCGCCCCCCGGGCCCAGGGGGTGGGGAAGCGGTCGGTGGCGCGGACGTGATGTGAGTGTCGTGTGCCGTGCAGGCGGCTTGGGTCACCCGGGCCCGCAGCATGCAGCATGCATGGTGTGAGCGGGATGCCCGGTGTGTGCGGCACGAGTGGCGTGAATGCCTGGTGCGAGCCGGGAGGTTGCACCTGACAGAAGTGGCAGGAGTGGCTTGGGCGACGTAAGCGGCACGTGCGCTCACGAGTCGCGTGATTCGCCATCTGCGACATGCGCGACCCGAAAGTCCTGAGGTCTGTGGGAACCGTGGGGACCACGGGAGTTGTGAGCCGCACAGCGGGTCCGCCGGTGAACCGAGGGCCCCATCCCGCTCGTCCGTCCTTCCGTGGCAAGGTGTTCCGGGCATCGCAAGGGGGCCGCCCGGAGGAGGGGGAACCGTGATCGTCTGGTTGAACGGCGCTTTCAGTGCTGGCAAGACCAGCACCGCGAGGGAACTGGCCGGGCTCATGCCGGAAAGCCATCTCTACGACCCCGAGATAGTCGGCGGGGGGCTGCGGCATCTGCTGCCGCCGGGGCGGGTGGCCGAGGTCGACGACTTCCAGGACCTGCCGATCTGGCGGCGTCTGGTCGCCGACACCGCGGCGGCCCTGCTCGCGGAGGTGGGCGGGGTGCTCGTCGTCCCCATGACACTGCTGCGGCAGGAGTACCGGGACGAGATATTCGGGACGCTCGCCGCCCGTCGGATCCCCGTCCGGCACATCCTGCTGGACTGCGACGAAACGATCCTGCGGAAGCGGATCGACGGCCGGGTGGACGACCCCGGCGACCCCGTCCGCAGCGAGGCCGTCCGGCAGTGGGCCCGGGACCACGTCGACGCCTACCAGGAAGCGCTGACCTGGCTGACCGACGACGCGTTCGTCGTCGACACCGGACGGCTCACCCCGCGCGAGGCGGCCGAACGGATCGCCCGGGCGGTGCGCGACGGCTCCGCCGGGCCGTGCCAGATCGTCGAGACGCCCGAGCCGAAGGCCGAGACCCTGGCCGCCGGGGTGCTCCTCTTCGACGAACACGACCGGGTGCTGCTGGTCGACCCCACCTACAAACCCGGCTGGGAATTCCCCGGCGGCATCGTCGAACCGGGCGAGGCACCGGCACGGGCCGGCATGCGCGAGGTGGCGGAGGAAATCGGCATCGAACTGCCCGACGTACCGAAGCTCTTGGTCGTGGACTGGGAACCTCCCCGTCCGCCCGGTTTCGGCGGCCTCCGCTTCCTCTTCGACGGCGGCCGGCTGACCGAGGCGGAGGCCCGCCGCCTGCTGCTCCCGGGCGCCGAACTGCGCGGCTGGCGGTTCGTCACCGAAGGTGAGGCGAGCGCCCTGCTGCCTCCCGTCCGGTTCAGCCGCCTCCGCTGGGCCCTCCGGGCCCGGGAGCGCGGCTGCCCGCTCAACCTGGAGGCGGGGGTGCCGGTCGGGTGCCGCCCGTGACGACCGGCGGGCTCGGTGGCTCGGCGTGCCGAACATCCTCGTCGTCGCCGGGGAGGGGCGGCAGCGGCAAGGGGCGAAGTCGCTTCGGCACCGCCTTCTGAGCCGTCGGTGGGACCGTTCTCGGGAATTGTTCTTGGAACTGTCTCCGGGACCGCGCTCGGGACCGCGCTCGGGACCGCGCTCGGGACCGCGCTCGGGACCGCGCTCGGAACCGCGCTCGGAACCGGCCTTGGAAACTGGCTGCGGGAGCGTCTCCGAGTCCGTCAGGTTCGTAGAGATAGAGATGTGCCAGGACTGCGGCGAGGTGCTGGAGTGTGACGGAGCCAGGACCTCGCCTAAGGCCGCCCGCCCCTGCGCTGGGACGTGGAAACGTCCCTTCGGCTGGGCGAAACGCGGACCGGTTCAGTGGGGGTGCCCGTCCGACTCCTGGCGGCACACTTCCGTCGGCGGGCGACCCCTCTCCCCGTAGAGGTGACTCCTCATCCGTACGGCGATCCGGCGGGGTGTCTCGACAGCAAGTGGAACGAGTGGTGGGTTGTGGCGCTGGCGGATACAGGACCCTGAGCGCGGATGGCTGTGCGGGGTGCCGGGCGCTGTGTACGGGCGCCTGGGTTCTCTGGCCGGCTGGACGGGCCGCGACGTGCGCGGCGCGTCCAGCCGAGCCCAGACCAGGATCCGCGCCTGGGCTTGGACCCGGACCCGGGCCCGGGTCCAAACCCGGACCCGGGCCCCGATCCGGAATCTCAGTGATCGAGCATGGTGAGGTCCAGCCTGGCCAGGCGTTCCGGGTCGGTGAGGATGTCGAGGGCGACGATCCGGTCCTCCACGACGGTGAAGGCCATGACCGAGAACGGCGCCCCGCCCATCCTCGAGACGATGCCGGCCGCGCCGTTGACCAGCGCCGGCACCGCCGTCTCGGCCACGCGGGCGAACTGCGACGCGCGCCGGGCGACGGCCTCCGCACCCCGTACGACGCTGAACGCACGCGAGGGACCGCTGTCCGACCGCGCCACCACGTCCGGGTCCAGCAGGTTCACGAGGGCGTCGAGGTCGCCGCCGCGCGCCGCGGCGAGGAACGCGTCCACGACCCGGCGCTGCCGGCCGAGGTCCGGGTCCGGGGCGGGGGCCGCGCCCTGCACCCGTCGGCGGGCGCGGCTGGCGAGCTGGCGGGCGGCGGCCGGGGTGCGCCCGACGACCGGGCCGATCTCGTCGAAGGGCACGGCGAACATGTCGTGCAGAACGAAGGCGAGCCGCTCCGCCGGCGCCAGCGATTCCAGCACCACCAGCAACGCCAGTCCCAGGGAGTCCGCGAGCAGCGCCTCCTGCTCCGGATCCACGCCGTCCACCCCGCTGACGACCGGGTCGGGCAGCCGCAGCCGTTCCTCCATCGGCTCCTCGCGCCGGGCGGTACGGCTGCGCAGCATGTCGAGGCAGACCCGCCCGACGACGGTCGTCAGCCACCCGCCGAGGTTCCCCACCTCGTCGGCGTCCACGCGGCTCAGCCGCAGCCACGCCTCCTGCACCGCGTCGTCGGCCTCAGCGAGCGACCCCAGCATCCGGTAGGCGACCGCCCTCAGGTGCGACCTGTGCTCCTCGAAGCGTCGCGCCAGGAACTCGGTGTCGTTCGCGCTGTCCATTCCCTCACCGTTCTGTTGGGGGCGTGCGGCGCGCTGGGGTTCCGCGCATCGCCTGATTCCTCGGTCGGAACACTGACGTGCCGGACGGCGCGTGTGTGACAGGCGAGGGGGTGAATGTGCGCACGATCACGCGCTTCGGGTCGTTCCGCACAGGCGGTGGCGTGAGAGGGGAAGGGGCAAGGGGTACTCGAGCGGTCCCGGGTCTGCTGGGGCCTCGTCTCGTTTCGAGCCCAAAGCCGGTCTTCCGGCGTACAGTTGTGGGCGAGGAGTAGGGCGGTTCGTGGGGACGCCCTGGTTTCCTGGAGGGCAGATGAGAATCACCCTGTCCGTCACCGGGTCGGAGAGCGACCCGGCCGGTGCCTTGAGCGACTTACGGCATCGACTGCGCCGCGATCCGCAGTTGCGGCACCACGTCGGACGGGAACCCGCGCCGCCCCCGGCTCCCGGCACCATGGGCGCGGCCGACGAACTCCTGCCGCTGTTCCTGGCACCCGGTGGCGTGACGGCCGCCGTGGCCGCCGCCGTCGTGGCCTGGTTGCGGAGCCGGCGCGGCGACCAGACGGTCACGATCGACCTGCCCGACGGCACGCGGATGACCGTCGCCGCCACCCAGGTCCGGGGGCTGGACGCCGAGGGCACGGCGGAGCTGGTGGAACGCCTCGCCGCCACTTTGAACGCAGCCGGGGCGCGTCCGCAACCGCCCGCCGGCGGCACCGCCGGCGGCACCGTTGGCGTCACTGGTGCTGGTGCTGGTGCTGGTGCTGGTGCTGGTGCTGGTGCTGGTGCGGGTGCGGGTGCGGGTGACGGTGGCGCTCCTGCCGCCCACGCTGCTCCTGCTCCTGCTCGTGCCGTTTCTGGCCGAGCCGCCGATACGGACGGGGTAGGCGACGCCGCTTCGGCCCGCGGACCGGAGCCGGACCGGAGCTGACGCCGTGCCGGGGGGAGAGGACGCGAGAGATCTGACGGGCCCGGACTGCCACGCCGTCGTGGTCGGGACCGGCTGTCATGGGGCCGGCCGTGACGGGGCCGGCCGTGATGGGACCGGCTGTGAGGGGATCGGCCGCCATGGGATCGGCTCGCAAAGGGCCCCTGGCCACGGGACCGACCCCTACGGGATCACCGCCCCCTACGGGACCTCCGAGAGCACCAACCCGTACGGGCCCGACCTCGCCCTCTCCACCCCCTCCGCCCCCTCCGACCCCCGCGAACCCGCCACCCCCATCACTCCCGCCACCTCCACTACCCCCGCCCCAGCCGCTCACACCCCCGCCCGTCACCAGACAGGTCACCCCATCGCCACCCGGCAGGGAGCCAACGGCCACCTCCCCGACCTCCCCAGCGCCACCCGTTCCGCCTGTGCCTTGGCCGAGACGCTCGTCACCGTGTGCGGCATGGGGGAGGACCGCGTCCGCCTCCTCACCGATCCTTCCGGGCCGGCCGAGATCCTGGCCGCTCTGGAGGAGGCCCTGGAAGCGGCTCAGGGCGGCATCGTCCTCTTCTGCTTCGTCGGGCACGGCCTCCTCGGCCCGGCCGACCGGCTCTACCTGGCGACGTCCGCGACGACCTCCCCCGACAGCACCGCCTACGCGCTCGCCTACGCCCAGGTCCGCGACCGGCTCGGCGAGGCGCGGGCTCGTTCCGTCGTCCTGCTCGACTGCTGTTTCTCCGGTCTCGCCGAGACCGTCGACCGGGCCCCGTACCGGGACCCTTACGCGTCGGCTCGTCCGCAGGGCAGCTTCCTGCTCGCCTCGGCCAGCCATTACGCCGCGTCGTTCGCGCCCGAGGGCCAAGAGCACACCCTCTTCGGCGACGCCCTGCTGCGTCTGCTCCGGGAAGGTGATCCGGGCGGTCCCCGGTGGCTCACGCTCTCGGACGTCTACCGTCATCTCGACCGCCGCTTCCAGGACACCTCCGCCCGCCCCCACGCCGGCAGCGAAGGCCGCCTGGGCGATCTGGTGCTCTGTGCGAACCCCCGGCACGCTCCCGTCACGCCCGACGACGAGCCGCGGGACCAGAGCCCGGGGCCCTGCCCGTACCCGGGCATGCGGCCTTTTCTCCCCGAGCAGCGTCACCTGTTCTTCGGCCGCGAGGAGACGACCCGCGCCCTGCTGCGACGCGTCGCCGACCCGCGCGACCGTCACCCGGTCGTTCTCGTCGGCCCGTCCGGGGTCGGCAAGTCGTCCCTGCTCAGGGCGGGTCTCGTCGCCGCCCTGGAGGCCTCCGGCCAGGGGCCGGTGCTACTCCTGTCCGCGCCCGGCGCCCGGCCGTTCCACACCCTGGCGACCGCGTGGGCGCGGGCGACGGGCCGTTCATTCACCGAGACCGAACGGGACCTGGGCGCAGGTCGTTTCCCGGCAGGTGCGGCAGGTGCGGCAGGTGCGGCAGGTGCGGCAGGTGCGGCAGGTGCGGCAGGTGCGGCAGGTGCGGCAGGGGAGCCAGGAAGGAGAAGGAGAGGGACGACAGAAAGCAGAGGGACGACAGAACCGGCAAGCACGGCAGGCGCAGCCACCCCCATCCGAGAGCCCCGCTCACCCACCGTCCTCATCGTCGACCAGGTGGAAGAGAGGTCTTCACCCACTGCCGCGACGCCGAGGAACGCCGTCTGTTCGTCCGGGCCCTGGCCGGCGCCGGAAGTGACCCGGTCGGCCCGCGGGTGGTCCTCGGTCTGCGCGCCGACTACCTCGACGCGTGTCTGAGCGATCCGCACCTCGCGCCGGTGTGCGCGCGGGGCCAGTTCCCCGTTCCCGTGATGTCCGAGGAAGAGCTGCGCACCGCCATCGAGCGCCCCGCGGCCCAGGCCGGTCTCCGGCTGGAGGACGGCCTGAGCGACGTCCTGCTGCGCGAGCTGCGCCAGGAACGGTCCGGGAAGGGGGAGACGATCGCGCTGCCGTTCCTCGCCCACGCCCTCCAGGAGACGTGGGCCCGCCGTCACGGTGACCTGCTGACCTTCTCCGGCTACCACTCCACCGGCGGCATCCACGCGTCCGTCGCCCGTACCGCCGAACGCGTCCACCAGGCCCTCGGTCCCAAGGACCGCGAGGCCCTGCGTGGGCTCCTGTTGCGCATGGTGCACCTGCTGGACGGTGACGGCCGGGCCGTACGCCGCCGGGTGCCCCTGGCGGAACTGGACGACGTCATGGGGCTGGTCCGGCGGCTCGCCGACGCGCGCCTGCTGATTCTCGGGGAGGACGAGGCCCAACTGTGCCACGACTCCCTCCTGTCCGGGTGGCCCCGGCTCCGCCAGTGGATCGAGGCCGATCTCGACGGACTGCTCGTCCGCCGCCGCCTCGGGCAGGCGGCCGACGCCTGGGACGAGGCCGGGCGGCCCGCCAGTGGCCTGTACGCGGGCCGGCATCTGGCGGCGGCCGGGTCGATTCTGGGCGACGCCACGAGCCGGCTCGGCCTCCGGCCGGTGGAGCGCGACTTCCTGGCCGCCGGCGAACGGGCCCAACGGCGGCGCAAACGCCTGCTGTTCACGGGCGCGGCCATCGTCGTCGCCCTCGCCGTGCTGGCGACGACGCTCGCCGTCCTCGCCCGCGGCGCCCAGCACGCGGCGGAGGACCGCGAGACCAGGCTGATCGCCCAGCGACTGGCCGCACAGGCGGACACGATGCGCCGCAGGGACCCGCAGACCGCGTTCCTGCTGAGTCTGGCGGCCTACCGGGAGGCCGCGCTGCCCGAGACACGGTCGAGCCTCTTCGCGAGCGCGCTGTCCACCACCCCCACCGACATCCGGACGGGGCACGAGGAGACCGTCGTCGCCGTCTCCTTCTCGGCCGACGGCCGTCTGCTCGCCACCAGCCAGCGCGGAGGGGTCGTGCAGCTCTGGGACGTCAGCCGCAAGGCCGCTCCCCGCAAGGCCGCCGAACTGCGCGTGGACGGCAGCGCCTCGCTCGCCTTCCACCCCCGGCTGCCGATCCTGGCGGTCCACGACCCGGGGCGTCTCCGCCTCTGGGACGTCTCCCGGCCCACCGCCCCCCGCACGGCGGCCGAACGCCGGACCACCCGCGGCGCCACCCCCACCGTCGCGTTCAGCCCCGACGGACGGACGCTGGCGAGCGGCTCCGAACACGGCCGGGTCAGGCTCTGGGACACCAGCGACCCGGCCCGCCCCTCTCCGGGCCTCGACACCTCCGTCTCCGCCGCGCAGGTCTGGTCGGTCGCCTTCACCCGCGACGGCCGCCACCTCGTCACCGGCAGCGGCCTCACCGAGACCCACGCCGGCAAGAAGGCCGAGGTGAGGCTGTGGGAAGTCCGCGACGCACGGCACGCCGAACTCCGTGACACGGCCGCCACCGACTCGCTCCTGGCCGTGGCCACCCACCCACGGCGGGACCTCGTGGTGGCCACCGGCGGTGGCGCGTACACCGCCTGGTGGGCGGTGGAGGACGGCCGCCGCCTGCGCCGGATCAAAGACCACTCGGCCGTCCCCTCCGACAAGTGGGGAGGCGACCAGGACGGGTCCATCCCGTCACTGAGCTTCCGGCCCGACGGAGCGATGCTCGCCGGGGCGGCCACCCTGTCGGACGGTGCCCTGCGCCTCAAGAGGATCCCGGACAAGGACGAGGACGTGGCGAGCGGCATGCCGCGGCCGACGGAACGGCCCGCGAGCGGGCCGGTGGCGTCCGTCGCCTACAGCCGCGACGGCGCCTGGGTGGCCGCCGGCGAGCAGACCGGGGACGTACGGCTGTGGCCCGAGCGCCCGCCCGCGCCCACCGTGCCCGGGCTGGTGCCCGACGGGCAGGCGGGGGAGAGCCCGGTCAGTCCGGACGGCCGTTACCTCGTCACCCGGGAGACGGCGGGCAGCGACGAGAGGACCCGGGTATGGGACGTGAGCGGACCGGACCCCCGACTGGTCCTCGGCCCGTGGCGGTCGTGGGAGGCCCGCTCCTTCCTCGCGGGTACCGGAACGGACACCCTCCTCGTTCACCGGTCGGAGAAGGGGAGTGAGCGTCATGTGTTCCGCCTGCTGCGAAAGGAAGGCGACCGCTGGCGCCCGGGCCGTGACATCCCCTTCACCTCCGCCGGCCCCGTCACCTCGAACAGCCGCGACGGCCGCCTCCTCGCCCTCGGCAACGGCGGTGGGCGGGGCGTCGAGCTCTGGGACGTCTCCGACCCCGACCGGCCGAGACGGCGCGCGGTCCTCGACACGCCGCTCAGGCCCTTGGACAGCGTGGTGTGGTTCCTCGACCCGCGGACGTTGCTCGTCGCGGGGACCGGCCCCGAGGACAGGGACGTGCACCTGTGGGACGTATCCGATCCGGGGCACCCTCGCAGGGCCGGCGTCCTGCCCAAGGGGGCGAGTGGATGGGCGTACTACGTGCCGGACCGCCACCTCATGATCGTCAAGGGTGACGACGACGAACATCTCCGGCTCTGGGACCTCCGGGACGTCCACCACCCCGGCCGGGCCGCCGAACTGCCCGGCGCCCCGCGAGCGGTCGCCCCGGCCGGCGAACACACCCTGACGACCACCCTCAAGGACGGCACGGTGACCTTCTGGGACGTCCGGGACCCGCAACACCCGCGCCGGGGCCGGCACTTGCGACTCGAGCGCAGAGTCACGGGCATGTACCGCTCGTCGGGCGTCCTCATCACGGAGGAGACGGACGGCAGCAACATCTTCCTGTCCGTCCCCGCGGTCATCCGCGCCTGGGGTCTCCAGGATGACGGAACGTGGAAGAGGCCCAGCCTGGTCACGTTCACCGGCGTCTCGAACGTCCAGGTCCTCGACCGGGGGCGTCCCGCCTTCGCCGTCCGAAAAAAGGACGACGAGGAGGAGCGCACCTTCCTGATCGACCTCAACGCCGACCGCCTCTACCGCACCCTGTGCGAAACCCGCCCGCTCAGCATCCCGGAGGACGAGTGGAAGGCCCTCTTCCCGGATATCCCGCACCGCGAGTCCTGTGACTGAACCGCGAGTCCTGTGACTTGTGACTGAACCGCGAGTCCTGTGACTTGTGACTGAACCGCGAGTTTTGTGACTGACGGCGGGTGACGAGTGGCCGGCGACGGACGATCGGTCAGCGTGCGGTGGGCGGCACGATGCGCATGAGTGCCTCGCCTGAGCTCGCCGTATCGGCTTTCCACACCGTCGACAGCCGGGCCGGCAGCGGCAGTCGGCTTTTCTCCGGCCTCCCTCTTCCCCCGCCCCTGCCGCCCCTGGGTGTGCCCACCCTGCCCACCGCCCGGAGAACGAGGGCACTCCGTGTGCTCCCACCAGAGCCCACGGTATTGTCCCGGGGCGGGAGGTATCGGTGTGTTGACTTTGAGTGAGGAGCTGGCGGCTCTCTACGCGAGAGAGGTCGCTCCGGCGGAGGTCGTGGGGGCCTTCCGGCGGGCGGCGGTCCTCGTGCCGCTCGACGAGCGCGGTGGATTGTGGACGGCGCGGTACGAGGGCGTGTGGTGGATCCACGCCTTCTGTGACGAGCCGTCCCTGGCCCGCTTCGTGATGGCGCGGGCCGAGGCGCGCGGGGTGGCGGTCCGGCCCGGTGAAGCGGCCGTGGACTACCTCACCGTCCTGGGCGCTCGGCTTCTTGACGTGGTGATACCCGCCGTCGGAGAGCCGACGGGAATCGCCCTGGACATGGGAAGCGACACGCCTTTCTTCCTGCCGCCGGTGGCGGGTGTGGTACCGGACGCCGTGGCGGTCGTCGGGACCGCCGGAGGGGGAACGAGATGAGTGGCGGATCCGATCTGGCGGCGGACCGTGAGGCGTTGGGGCAGATAGCCCAGGGGCTCACGGCCGCCCTCGCCGAACTGAGGGAACTCGGCATGATCGGGGAGTCGGCGGCGGGCCGGGGCTTCTCCGACATCAAGCTGAACGGTATGCAGACCGGCCACGACGGCCTGACCAGTGCGCTGAAGACCTTCGCCGAGCGCTGGGAGTGGGGCGTACGGTCGTTGGTCCACGACGGGAACCAGTTCGCCCGCCGGGTGGGGCTGGCCGCCGGCAACTACTACGAGAACGACCAGTACATCAAGGGGACCCTCAAGGTCGGTGTGGCCGCGTTCGGTGCCGACCCGACGCTCTCCGACGAGCAGGTCGAGAAGATGTCGATGGACGAGATAGCGGACCACGGGAACTTCGCGCACGTGGACTACAGCAAGAAGTCCTTTGAGGACTCCTTCCGCCATTCCCTGCAGACCAACATGGAAGTGATGCAGGACACCATCGACACCGGCCACAGAAACGTCGAGACCATGAAGCGCGTCACCGGCCAGACCGGACAGGGGGAGCACTGATGAGCTTCCTGGGGGATCTCGGCCACGGCCTCAAGAAGGGTGTCGACAAGGTCGGCGAGAAGGCCGAAGGGATATGGGACGAGGGAAAGAAGCAGGTCGGCAAAGGCGTCAGATACGTCTCCCACGGCGTCGGTGACAGCCTCGACTCGCTGGGCATGCACGACCTCGCCGACGGCGTGGACGACTTCGGTGACAACTTCGCCTCCCGCATGGGGGCTCATGTCAGCGAACAACAGCTCGGCCAGACCGAAGAGGCCAACGAGCTGATTCACGGAAGCCCGGGAAAGATACGCTCCTCGGCGTCCCACCTGTCCGACTTCGCGGCGGCGTTCGGGCGGGTGCGCGACGGCATGTCGCGGCTGGATTCCGATCACTGGAAGGGGAAGGGCGCTGACGCCTTCCGTGAGAAGTTCGCCATGCATCCCTCGCAGTGGGGACACGCGGCGAAGGCCTGCGAGGACGCGGCCAAGGCCCTGAGCCGCTACGAAGAGACCGTTACCTGGGCCCAGGGAAAGGCGAAGGAGGCCATCGCCCTCTACAAGGAAGGAAAGCGGGAACAGAAGGAGGCGCTGGACGCCTACAAGGCCAAGGTCGAGTCCTACGACAAGGCCGCGAAGGAATACAACGCCAAGCTGGACGACGGCAAGGACCCGGGCCCGCGTCCGACGCCGCCGGGTGCCTGCCCGAACGCCGGCGCGGACAAGATGCAGCACGCACAGGAGCTGCTGACCCATGCCCGTACCCAGCGCAACAGCGCTGCGGAGGCCGCGGCCACGGCGGTCAAGGGAGCCTTGGCCCACGCGCCGCAGAAACCGGCGTTCACCAGCCGCGTGAGCATGAACATCGACGACTTCGAGACGGCGTCCGCCACCGAACTGACGCATTTCGCCGGAGGCTTCGCCAAGGGAGCCGCGGATATGGTCAAGTTCGTCCGGACCGTCCTGCCCATCGACCCGTACAACGTCACGCACCCGGCGCAGTACCTCGACCACATGAGCAACATGGGGGCCGGGATCATGACGCTGGCCAACCATCCCGACCAGATACCCTCCACCCTCCTGGGCACCGGCTGGGGCAAGGACCCTTCCGAGGCGACCGGCCGGCTGGGCTTCGACGCGCTGACCGCCATGGCCAGCGGCGGCACCGGTCTGGGCGGGGTGGCGGCCCGGCGCGCGGCGATGAACGTGGGCAAGCACGGGCTGGAAGAGGCGGGCGCCCGGGGGGCCAAGGGGCTCGGCAAGGGCGCCGAGCGAGAGGCGGGTGCGGCGCGCGGGCAGGCGGACGCCGAGCCCCACGACCTGAAGAAGGCGGACGCCCAGCGGGAGTGCGGAGGCGACCCGATCGACCTGGCGTCGGGGTACATGTTCCTCGCCCAGACCGACGTCACCCTTCCCGGTGCCCTCCCGCTGACCTTCACCCGAAGGGTGAGCTCCGGATACCGGGCGGGCCACTGGTTCGGCCCGTCCTGGTCCAGCACGGTGGACCAGCGGCTGGAGATCGACGCGAAGGGAGTGGTGTTCGTCTGCGAAGACGGCATGATGCTCGCCTACCCGCACCCGGCTCCCGGCGTCCCCACCCTCCCGTCCCACGGCCCCCGTTGGCCCCTGGAGTCAACGGAGGAGGGCGGCTACACCGTCACGGACCGGCGCGGAGACCGGACGTGGCACTTTTCCGCACCGGTTCCGTGCGGCGACCGGCACGAGATCGCCCTCCTGGATCAGATCACCGACCGCAACGGGCACTGGATCACCTTCGACTACTCCGAGGACGGAGTCCCCACCGACATCACCCACCACGCCGGTTACCGCATCCGCGTCACGACGGACGGCGGCCGGGTCACCGCCCTGCACCTGGGCGACGTGGAGCTGATGCGCTACGGCTACGCGGACGGCAACCTGACGGAAGTCGTCAACTCCTCGGGTCTCCCGCTTCGCTTCACCTACGACGACCGCCGTCGGCCCACGTCGTGGACGGACCGCAACGGCCGCTCCTACCGGTACGAGTACGACGACCGGAACCGCTGTGTGTACGAGACCGGCGAGGCCGGGCACCTGCGGTGCACGTTCGAGTACGGGGAGCCGGACCCTGAGACGGGCCTGCGCGTCACCACTCTCACCAGCGCCCTGGGCCACACCAGCCGCCACGTCTTCGACGCGCGGTCACAACTCGTCGCGGAGACCGACCCCACGGGCGCCACGACGCTCCTCGCCTGGGATGGCCGGGACCGTCTCGTCTCGCGCACGGACCCGCTCGGCCACACGACGACGTTCTCGTACGACGAGGAGGGGAACCTGCTCTCGGTCGTCCGTCCGGACGGCAGTGAGAGCGCGGCGGAGTACAACGCCCTCGGCCTCCCCGAGACGATCACCGAACCGGACGGCGCGACGTGGCGGCAGACGTACGACACGGCAGGCAACCGCGTCTCCGTCACCGACCCCGCCGGGGCCACGACGTCCTACGCCTACGACGACGCGGGACACCTCGCGTCGGTCACCGACGCCCTCGGAAACGTCACCCGTCTGCGGTGTGACGCGGCGGGCTTGGTGGCGGAGGTGACGGACCCCGTCGGAGGGACGAGCCGCTACGAACGGGACACCTTCGGCCGCACCGTCGCCATCACGGACCCGCTGGGTGCCGTCACCCGTCTCGCCTGGACGACGGAGGGCCTCCTCGCCCGCCGCACGGGACCGGACGGCGCGGAGGAGACCTGGACGTACGACGGCGAGGGCAACTGCGTCACCCACACCGACGCCCTGGGCGGAGTGACGCGCAATGAGTACACCCACTTCGACCTCCTGACCGCGCGCACGACCCCGGACGGCGTCCGCCACACCTTCACCCACGACACGGAGCTGAGACTGCGGACGGTCACCAATCCGCAGGGGCTGACCTGGTCGTACACCTACGATCCGGCCGGTCGCCTGACGTCGGAGACGGACTTCGACGGTCGTACGCTGACGTACGCACACGACGCGGCGGGGCGGCTGACCGAGCGGACGAACGGCCTCGGGGAGACGATCGGGTACCACTACGACCCGCTGGGCCGCATCACGCGGAAGGACGCGGCGGGCAAGGTCACCACGTACGCCCACGACCCGGCGGGCCGTCTTCTGGAGGCGGCGGGTCCGGACGCAACGCTCGTCTACTCCCGCGACCGCCGCGGACGCGTCAAGTCGGAGACGGTCAACGGCCGGACACTCGCGTACGCATACGACAAGCTGGGCCGCCGGACGCGACGGGTGACGCCCGGGGGCGCGGTCACCACGTGGACGTACGACGCGGCGGGCCGACGGACCGGACTGACCGCCTCCGGGCACGCCTTCGCGATGGAACACGACGCGGCGGGCCGCGAGGTGGCCCGCCACTTCGGGCAAGGCGTGACGCTGACGCACGACTGGGACGCGGCGGGCCGCCTCACCACCCAGACACTGTCGGCACCCACCGCCCCGGACCCACTCCAGCACCGCACCTTCACCTACCGCCCCGACGGCTCCCTCACTGGCATCACCGACTCGGCGACGGGAGCGCGCACTTTCGACCTGGACGCGGCGGGCCGCGTCACCTCCGTCCACGCCGAAGGCTGGACGGAGCGCTACGCGTACGACGCGGCGGGCAACCAGACGCAGGCTTCCTGGCCGACGGACCACCCGGGTGCGGAAGCACAGGGTCCGCGCGCCTACGCCGGCACCCGCATCACCCGGGCGGGACGGATCCGCTACGAACACGACGCCCAAGGCCGCGTCGTCCTGCGACAGAAGACCCGCCTGTCCCGCAAACCGGAAACCTGGCGCTACTCCTGGGACGCGGAGGACCGCCTGGTCGGGGTTGTCACGCCGGACGGGACGAGGTGGCGCTACCAGTACGACCCCTTCGGCCGCCGCACGGCGAAGCAGCGCCTGACGCCGGCGGGCGACATCGCCGAACAGGTCGACTTCACCTGGGACGGCCCCACCCTGGCGGAACAGACCACCACATCCGACGCCCTGCCGAACCCGGTCACCCTCACCTGGGACCACGACGGCCTCCACCCCGTGGCCCAAACCGAGCGTATCTCCGCAGCCGACGCCCCCCAACACGAAATCGACCGGCGCTTCTTCGCGATCGTCACCGACCTGGTCGGCACACCGACGGAACTCATCGACGAGACGGGGACGACGGCGTGGCGCTCGCGGGCGACGCTGTGGGGGACTACGGCGTGGGCGGCGGACAGCTCGGCTTATACGCCGTTGCGGTTCCCGGGGCAGTACTTCGACCCGGAATCTGGGCTGCATTACAACTTTTACCGCTCTTACGACCCCGAAACTGCCCGCTACCTGCAGGTGGACCCGTTGGGTCTCTCCGTAGCACCCAATGCCTCCATTTACGTCCACAACCCTCACCGGTACATCGATCCGCTCGGGCTGGCGCCAGAGTGCCCAGAGACCGAGAAGAAGCGGGGACCCTACGATTTCCGCTCTCCGAACCCTGCGTTCCCGCCGGACGCATCTGCCGTGGAAGCTATGCGAAAGGTCCCTATTGGGGGGAATATCGACTGTTCGGAAATCGCTGAGTGGATCATGCAAGACAGCAAGGGGGACGGCCACATCATCAATTTCACCACCCACCCCAGAGGGACTTTCGCAGTCCCAGAGAAAGGGGGAATGCAACTGGAGGAGTACATCTACCACGATGTCTACACCGACGGAAGATACGTCTACGATCCAGCGATGAGCAAGGATCCCATCCCTGCTGGAGATTTCGAGAGAGCAATACGGCTCAGCAACCCCGGAAAGAAGATCGTGACAAGCCGTGGAGGTTACGATGGGCCACTCTGGTAGCGATTCACCCCGAAGGGATTCCCTTTGATGGAATGTTCATCGGAAAAAATCCTGGAAATCCTTCGGTTGTTCGGCCCGGTGGCTTGGGTGAGAATCTCCATGAGCAGGCACGATCCCGAGGGGCGGCTTCAGGTTCCCTCTGCGGCATGGCGCTACGTAGCACCTCGCAAGGGGTTGTCGGAGGTCTTCAGGAAGGCTGTTTCCGACACTCCCAGGAGAACCGCATGGACCTTCGATGACTCCAGGAGGAACTGGCTGTTGGCTCCGACTCGCCTCTTGGCCGACGCGGACGGAGCGAACGGGTCGGGATTTCTCGACACGGCAGTAAGTATCTCCCGGACGGACCAGCGGTTCTGCAGGGAGGCGGCCGCCGACATGTCGGACATCTTCGAAAACCTTGAGAGTCGCGGCAAGAATTCACACGAGCGCGCGCTGCACACACTTCACGTGCTCGCACTGGACGCACAGGAGCAGATCGATTACTCACACCATTTGAGGGTGAGAATCAACGACCTCGCCCCTCTGCTCTGTGATGCCCTTCGAAGCGGCCAGGGCGCTTCGACGACTGGAGAACCCGAAAACCACCTGGCCGTCACGCTACCGCCCGTCGAGGAGCGGCTGCGTCGGATGATCGGGTCCGAAGCATCGCTGTTGACGGAGTCCGCGGTACGGACGGCACCAGAGTGGGCTGCCCTGAGGAAGCGGGCGCGGGAGACGCTCGCCAGGCTCGGGGACGCGCGGTGAGCAAGCGGGTGCCGCATCGCAGGCGGTTCGGCACCCGTTCCCCTACCCCCGTAGGACCGCTCCTCGACCACGGCCCGAGCGCGCCGCGTGGCGCGTCGGTAGTCGTCCAGCATGTCACCGACATGCCGCGGCTCCGCGCGGCCGTGCCGCATCTGCAACAACTGCACGGTCCATTCGACATCGGAGAGGCCACCACGCCCCAGCTTCGTGTGCGTGGTCCGGTCGGCGCCGCGCGGCAGTGGTAGTACGCCGCGTAGGACGCGAGGCTGCGCACCAGCGGCCCGGACTGCCCCTCCGGCCGGAGGTTCGTGTCGATGACCAACGGCGGGTCGGTGGTCGGGAGTTACAGCAGCCGCCGCATCTCGTTGGCGACGGCGGAGGCGGCCTTCGCGGCCTCCTCGTCGCCGACGCCCTCCCGGGGCTCGTGCACGAGGAGGACGTCGGCGTCGGACCCGTACCCCTGCTCACGGCCGCCGAAGCGGCCCATACCGATGACGGCGAAGAGGGTCGGCAGGGTGTCGCCCCAAGTGCTGGGTGTTACCAAGTCGGGAAATATACAAGAGATCGGGTGTGCCGACGAACATCTTCGTAATCAAGGGTATAAAGAGTCCGAGCGTGGTGCCAATGAACCCCGATGCGGGTATGCCGTGAACGAAGCGGAAGCGGGAAAGAGGGAGAACGAGGTCGTTCTCGGCGCGACCCAGGCCCTGTTGGGCCTGATTTCTCAGGACATGCATGCTGTGGCGGTCCGTGTCGAAGACGACCGAGTCGAGCTTGCCTTTTGGGTCAGGTCTCGCACGGAGGAGATCGACGAGGATATCGACCAGGCGATTTTTGATTTGGATGCACTGTTTTCCGGAGAACATCCTCTGATCGAGTCCAAAGTGTATGAAGGGTGGCCGGACCCGACGAAGTTGAGTGTCTACGGCCGGATGATCTACTGGGCAAAGTAGCAAGGTCTCTCCGGCATAGTCGGCATCTTCTGAAACAGGAATCGGGCAGAAGATGCGCCGTCGAGCAGCGCGGGGCGGCCTCGGGGCTGGGCCCTTGGCCTCCATGAGACTCTCGCGGTATGGGGGGATCGATATGGGGGAATTGATAAGGCGGGTAGGCTGCGTGACCGAATCAGGCTGTGTGCGGCAAGTTCGTCTTGTCCGCGAGAGTGGGCTGGAGCTGTTGCAGCGTCCACTGCCTGCTGGTTTGCCGGTTCCCCGGGAAGCGTGGGCAGCCGTTGTCGGCGTGGAAACGGAGCCCGAGGTGAAGGTCGCGCACGGCGCGGTGGGCGCTTTTCGTGACCTCGACCGGAAGTGGCGTCAGTGCGCTTCGGTCGCATCCGTCCTCGCGGCCGAAGACACGTTCCTCATCCACGTGGCCGGAGAGGGGAGCCTCAATGCCGGGTGGACGCCGGTGAGATGGCGAGGGGAAGCGCACCTGGCCGCGCATGCAGGATGACGGCGACCCGGAGTTCATCGCTATGTCCGAAGTCGGACGTCATGTCTGCGCGGTGACCACCGAGGAATCCGACTACTGGGTCGTTACCCCTCGCTTCCCTTGGCTCCTTCGCGAGGGTCGGGGCGCCGGTCCGCCCCGGGGCGGGTGAAGAGCGCCCGGGGCGGAGTCCGGCCATGCTTGCCGCAACGTGTGCGATCGCTGTCGGGCGCGGGGCCCGCTACCGCTTCGAGTCCGCGTAGTTCAGGAGGAACAGGGCCTCCGTCAGGGACATGCGCTCCAGTTCCTCCGGGGAGACGCTCTCGTTGACCGCGTGGATCTGGGCCTCGGGTTCGCTGAGGCCGATGAGGAGGATCTCGGTGGCGGGGTAGAGGGCGGCGAGGGTGTTGCAGAGGGGGATGGAGCCGCCCATGCCGGCGGTCTGCATGTCCTGGCCGGGGTAGGCGACGCGCATGGCGTCGGCCATCGACACGTACGCGGGGCTGGTGGTGTCGGCGCTGAACGCCTCGCCCTGACCGACCAGTTCGGTGGTCACCCGGGCGTTCCACGGGACGTGGGACTCCAGGTGGGCGCGGAGGAGGTCGGCCGTGTCGGCGGCGTTGACGCCCGGGGGGACGCGGAGGCTGATCAGGGCCGCCGCGTGGGCGTGGACGGAGGGGGTGGCGCCGACGACGGGCGGGCAGTCGATGCCGAGGACGGTGACGGCGGGGCGGGCCCAGAGGCGGTCGCCGACGGTGCCGGAGCCGATCAGGTCGACGCCGTCCAGGACCTTGGCGTCGGCGCGGAAGTCCTGCTCCGGGTAGTGCAGGCCCTCCCAGGTGCCGTCCGGCTCCAGACCGTCGATGACGGTCGAGCCGTCGGGTGCGCGCAGCGAGTCGAGGGTGCGGATCAGGGCCGCGAGCGCGTCGGGAGCCGCGCCGCCGAACATGCCGGAGTGCAGGTTGCCGGCGAGCGTCCGCACCTCCACCCGCATCAGCATCATGCCGCGCAGGCTGGCGGTGACGGTGGGAACGCCGAGACGGAAGTTGCCGGCGTCGCCGATGACGATGGTGTCGGCGGCGAGCAGTTCCGGGTGCGCCTCGGCGTACCGCTGGAGACCGCCCGTGCCCTGCTCCTCCGAACCCTCCACGATCATCTTCACGGCGACCGGCACACCGCCGTGGGCCTTGAGAGCGCGCAGCGCCGACAGGTGCATGATGAAGCCGCCCTTGCAGTCGGCCGCGCCGCGCCCGTACCAGCGGCCGTCGCGCTCGGTCAGCTCGAACGGCGGGGACAGCCACGCGTCCTCGTCCAGCGGCGGCTGCACGTCGTAATGCGCGTAGAGGAGGACGGTCGGGGCGCCCTCCGGGCCCGGCAGGTAGCCGTAGACGGACTGCGTACCGTCCGGGGTGTCCAGCAGGGCGACGTCCTCGAAGCCCTCGGCGCGCAGCGCCCCGGCCACCCAGCTCGCCGCCGCCTCGCACTCGCTCTTCGGGAACTGCGCCTCGTCGGCCACCGACCGGAACGCGACCAGTTCGGCCAGTTCGGCGCGGGCACGGGGCTGGAGGGAGGCGACGGTCGCGGCGAGCGCGGCCGAGTCGGGCCGGGGGGCCGGGGCGGTGTCCATGGAACGCTCCTCGGGGGCACCACGTCGTGGTGTACGGACGGGACGGATGACGGATGTCGCCTTCGATCCTTTCATGGCGGCCCGGGAGCCTCCGGCGGGCCGTCGCGGCTTCCCCGGGCGGGTGGCCCGGCGGCCGGGCCGTAGGATGCGGGCGGAACGGCCGGTACGGCCGGCGGCGGCTGACGAGCGGGAGCGGAAGCACAGGTGACCAGCGACAACACAGCCCGGGAGACGGGCCACGACGACGTGCCGGCGGACGGCGGGCCGGTGTGGGACGTGGTCGTGGTGGGCGCCGGGCCCGCCGGGGCCTCGGCGGCGCACGCGGCGGCCGGCGCGGGGCGCCGCGTCCTGCTCCTGGAGAAGGCCGAGCTGCCCCGTTACAAGACCTGCGGCGGCGGCATCATCGGCCCGTCCCGCGACGCGCTGCCGCCGGGCTTCGAACTGCCGCTGCGCGACCGCGTGCACGCCGTCACCTTCTCCCTCAACGGCAAGCTGACGCGCACCCGCCGGTCGAAGAAGATGCTCTTCGGGCTCGTCAACCGGGCGGAGTTCGACGCCGGCCTGGTCGAGGCGGCGAAGGCGGCGGGCGCCGAGGTGCGGACCGGTGTGACCGTCGCCCGCGTCGAACAGCACGGTCCGGCCGTCCCCGACCGGCGCACGGTCGCCGTCGTCCTCGGCGACGGCTCGACGGTCCTGGCCCGCGCGGTCGTCGGCGCGGACGGCAGTGCCGGCCGCATAGGAGCGCACGTCGGGGTGAAGCTCGACCAGGTCGACCTCGGCCTGGAGGCGGAGATCCCGGTTCCGGCGTCGGTGGCCGAGGACTGGGCGGGCCGCGTACAGATCGACTGGGGCCCGATGCCCGGCAGTTACGGCTGGGTCTTCCCCAAGGGCGACACCCTCACCGTCGGCGTGATCTGCACCCGCGGCGAGGGCGCCGCCACCAAGCGGTACCTGGAGGACTTCATCGCCCGGCTCGGGCTGTCCGGCTTCGAGCCGAGCATCTCCTCCGGCCACCTGACCCGCTGCCGCTCCGACGACTCCCCGCTCTCCCGCGGCCGCGTCGTCGTCTGCGGCGACGCCGCCGGACTGCTGGAGCCCTGGACGCGCGAGGGCATCTCCTTCGCGTTGCGCTCCGGCCGGCTGGCGGGGGAGTGGGCGGTACGCGTCGCCGAGGCGCAGGACGCGGTCGACGCCCGCCGCCAGGCGCTCAACTACGCCTTCGCCGTCAAGGCCGGACTGGGCGTCGAGATGGGCGTCGGCCGCCGCGTCCTCGCCCTGTACTCCCGCAAGCCCGGCGTCTTCCACGCGGCGGTCACCGGCTTCGGGCCCGCCTGGCGCGCGTTCGCCCGGGTCGTCCAGGGGGCGACCACGCTCGGCGAGATCGTCCGGACGCATCCGGTGGCGCGGCGCGTCGTCTCGGCGGCGGACCGGATGCCGGCCGCTCGGTCCTGAGGCGGGGAGCCGGGGCCAGGGCCGGGGCGGGGACGGAGATAGGAGCGGGGGATTGGGGTCGCTTCCGCGTCGGCGTCATTCCGGGGGCGGTATGCGGTAGCGGTGTGCGGTAGCGGTATGCGGTATGCGAGGGCGTTTCGCCGGTGTGGTCCTCCGGGGCGGTCCGAGTCTGTGTTCCGATCGGTCGGCTTGGGCTGGACGGGCTCGGGTCGGACCGGCTCGGCGTGGACCGGTCCGACTCGGACCAGTTCGGCTCGGCTTGAACCGGACCGGCTCGCACCGGCTGGCTCGGTTCGGGCCGGTTTCCCCGGGCGCCCGTTTCCGGCCCCGGTCCTGCCGCCGTCCTGGTCCCGCTTGCGGTTTCGTTCCCGTTCCCGTGCCGGCCGGTCCCGTTTCCGGTCCTCCGGGCCTCCGGTCCCGATCCCGATCCGTCGCGGGTCAGGCCGGTTCCTCCAGCAGGTCGTCGAGGTACTCGTTCAAGTCCGCCGGCAGGCCACCGCGGTCGATCGCGCGCAGGGGGGCGAGGTTGTCCGCGTCCGTGAACCCGCCGGCCCCCAGCTCGAAGAGGGCGTGCAACTGCGCCTCCAGCGCCCGGTGATCCGTCTCGCGGGCCGCGCACGCGGTCAGGGTGTCGACCAGGGTTCGCCCGTCGGCCGCCGAGTAGCCGGTCGGCCAATCGGCCGCCTGGTCGGCCCCGAGTGCCCTGTCGCGGGCGTCCGGCGAGGTGATGCGCCGGACCAGTTCGCCGAGGCGGCCGGAGTTCATCCCCGCACCTGCTTCCGTTTCTTCTTCCGGGTCTCTTCCCGGGCAGCGAATCGTCCCGCGTCAGGATCGTAGTGGGGTACCCCGGCAGCGGGGGTCCCGGCCGGGCGGCGGGGGAGGAAGACGGTGGGGGACACGCGCCGCAGACAAGGCGTGGTCCGCGGGCTAGGGTGTGCGCGTACGCGGCCGGCCGACCCCCTGGGGGCTCCTCGATGGCGCGCAGACTCCGCCCTGTGGGCGCCGATTTCGCCGGTCCGGAGGGCGGCCCGACGGCCAAGCGGGCCCGGCGCTCGCGCACGGCGGCCCCCGATGCCGTCGCGCCGCTGCGGTTGACGTTCGTCGCCCCGATGACGGCGCCGCCCGCGCGGGTGTACCGGGCGCTGGCCCGGGAGGTGACCGCCTGGCCCCACTGGTTCCGCGCCGTCACCCTGGCCCGGCCCCTGGACGGGGCGGGACGGCGGCGCCGTGAGATCCGGCTCGTGGGCGGGGCCCGGTTCCACGAGACGGTGGTGGCGGACGACGCGCCCCGCCGGTACGCGTACCGCGTCGACAGCACCAACGTTCCGTTCGTCCGGGCCGTCCTGGAGGACTGGCGGCTCACGCCGTCGGGGAGCGGCACCCTCGTCCGGTGGACGGTGGCGCTGGATGCTCCCTTGCCGGTCCGCTGCCTCGCCCTCCTCGGCCGCCCGGTCCCGGCCCGGGGCTTCCGTGACGCGCTGCGGGCCCTGGACGCGCGGTTGGCCGCGGAAGCGGTTCCGGCGGGGGAGCCGGGGGTGGAGCCGCAGCCTGAGCCCGAGCCGTAGGCGGGTGTGGGTCGCGGTGCGCGAGCGGGTGCGGTGTCTCGGCGTACGCCGGGCGCGGCGCCGCCTGTCCGGCCGCCCGTTGGGGTGGCGGCGTAGGACGGCTCGCGGCCGGAGCGCGGGCGCGCGCCCCGTGCCGGGTGTCCGGTCTGCGGAGGCCCGGTGCCCCCTTCGTGACGAGATGCTGTCGGCGTCCGGCACGCGGATTTCCGCCGTGCGTGCACGACGCGCCGTTCGCGCGGGAACGCTTGGACGCGCGCCTCGGCCGGGCGCGCGGTCGTGTGCGGGGCGCCGCCGGAGCGCCTTCGCGGAGCGCGAACGAGACGGAAATCGGACCCTGGTGCGGGCACCGGCGCGCGGGCACACTGCGCAGCAGACATCCATCGGCCGAGAGGCGGTGCACCGTGGGGGAACCCGATTTCCAGGCGACGGGGGTACGGATCGAGAAGTCGCTCCGCTCGCTCACCCGGGCCGGCCAGGTGAAGATTCACAACGGTCGTCTGGAGCTCCTGACCAGCTTCGGGGTGGAGATCGACAGCGCTCCGGTGGACGCGGTGCAGGCGCGCAAAGCCTGGTTCGCGGCGCGTGACAGGGCGCGCGCCACGCTCAACGGCAACCGGTACGTCCTCGATCTGGGCGAGTCGGGCCAGGATCCGGAAGCGGCGGTCCGCCGGTTCCTGGAGGCGGTCGAGGCCGCGCGCGGCGACGGGCCGGAGTGAGTCGCGCGGGGGGAGACATTCGGTGGGTGGGTGGGTGACCGGGCGAGTCGTCCGGACGCGTGAACGGTGAAGAGCGAGCGGTGAAGAGCGAACGGTGAAGGGTGATGGGGTGCCTGGTGCGGAGGGGCGGGGACGGGCGGGTGCTCCCCGGGCGGCCGTTCGGCAGCGCGCGTCCGGGCGGGTGCCGGGTGCTGGGTGCCGGGTGGCGCGTGCGGACGGGCGGCGCCCGGCAGTCGACGACTGCGTTCCGCATCTCGCGCGGTCCCCGACCGGAAGCCGGTACCCGCGAGGCGGCCAGGATCCACGACCGGCCAGGCCTTGCTACCCACGACCGCGACCCGCGCAGCCCCCGACCTGCGAGCCGCGAAACCCGCGAGGCGGCCAGGACCACGACCGGCCAGAACTCGCCCCCCGACCGCGATTCGCGACTCGCGCAACCGCCGACCCGCAAGCGGCGACCCGCGCGGCGGCCAGGACCACGACCGGCCAGAACTCGCCCCCCGACCGCGATTTGCGACCCGCGCAACCGCCGACCCGCGAGCCGCGACCCGAGCGGCCAGGGCCTACGGCCGGCCAGGCCTTGCTACCCCCGACCGCGATTCGCCTCTCGCGGAGCCCCCGACCCGCAAGCGGGGCCCGCGAGCCGCGACCCGCGAGACGGCCAGGGCCCACGATCGGCCAGGACTCGCCACCTACGATCGGCCAGGACCCGCGACCGTCGACCGGACGAAGCGAATGCCGCCACCCTCGCCCCGCCACCCTCGCCTGCGGCCCCGCCTATCCCCCCGCCCCGACCCGCGCCCCGAACCAGTCTCCCCGTCCGCTCGCGCACCCGCCGGAGCGAGCGCGCGACAGGGGCGGCATGGGTGCACGGTGGGGGCGCACGAGTTGCGTCGCCGACGGCGAAGGCCGACCCTTGAGGCGTACCAGCATCACTGAGGGTTCATCGACGGTCGCGTTCCGGATCGGTTCCGTCGTGCGGTCCGGCCCGCCCGCCGGACCGGGACGGGCGCGTACCGCGCCACGTATCTGCATCAGGCTAGCCCTACTTCTTCAGGGAGTCGCAGCCGTGATCAGCCGAGTGAACAAGCACTGCACCGTCGAGCTCCAAGCCCTGCCGCAGCGGATCCGGCAGGTGCGCAGAATCGTCTCTGCGCAGTTGCGTTACTGGCATCTCGATCCGCTCATCGATCCTGCCGCGCTCGGCGTCACCGAGCTCCTCACCAACGTCCACCAGCACGCGGAACCGGACAAGCGGTGCACGGTCGAGATCTCCCTCATGCTCGACCGGCTCACCGTGTCCGTACGTGACCACGACCCCCGGCTGCCGCGCGTCGGCGCTCCGGACGAGACCAGCACCCACGGGCGCGGCCTCGCCCTGGTCGCGGCGCTCAGCGCCGGGTGGGGTGTGCAGCCGCGGCACGACGGGGGGAAGGCCGTGTGGTTCACCCTCCTCGTGCCGGCCTCCACCCTCGCCGCCGACCCGTGGCGCGACCGCGGCGCCGAGCCGACGGTGACGTTCGAACGGGCGACGGCCTCCCTGACGTCCCTCGGCGCCGCGGCCTTCAACGAGCCCGCGGCCCTGCACCCGGCGGGCGCTGGGGCCGTGCCGGCGGTGGCGCGGGCGCATTCGGCGGTGTGAGGAAGTGCTGAGGTGACCGGTGTCGGCGACTGGCTGCCTCGCTTCCGTAGGGACGCTATATTGCCGCTATGGCGACGACGACGATCCAGGTCTCCCGGGCGACACGCGACCGCCTCGCGGAGCTGGCGAAGGAACAAGGGCTGAGTATCGGCCAGTTGGTGGAGCAACTGGCCGATCAGCAGTTGACCGCCGCTCAGCGGGCTGAGCGGGTGGCGGCCGATAGGGAGGTCATCCGCAGTCTGTTCGGCGTGGACATCAGCGACGAGGAATTCGAGGAGGCCCCGGACGTCCTCGGCAACATCTACAAGATCGCTGCGGAGAAGGTCCGGGCCGCCGCGCGGGGTACGGCCGCGTGATCGTCCTCGACACGGGCGCCGTAGTGGCGCTCGCGCGGGGGCACAAGGCGTTGCACCTGCTGGCAGGCAACGTCGCCAAGTCGCGGGGAGACCGGTTGGTGGTTCCTGCCACGTGCCTGATGCAAGCGGAGTCGGTCGACGACATCTCCCGGCATGCCCTCGCCCTTTCCGCTGTTTCCGTCGACGACTTGGACGCCGTCGCGGCGGTCACGGTGGGGACGATGATCCGCGACGGTTACGGCGGCCCGGACGTGTGTCACGCCCTGTACTGCGCGATGCCGCGGGCCGAGTTCGCGGGCATGTCCATCCTGCTCACCGACCGGGAGAGGGCGTACCCCCCGGGCGTGATCACGGTCGACATCGATTCCCCCGGGATGCTCGGTTTCTTCTGAACCGGCCGGGGTGCTGGGCTGAGGGCGGCCGCCCCCCGCCCTCAGCCCAGCACCCCCAGCGGATCGTCCAGCACCGGCTGCCACGCCGCCTCCGCCGCGCCGACGAGGCTGTTGTGGTCGAGGGTGGCGGGGAGGATGGGGACGCTGCCGCTGCGGCCCCACAGGCTGCGGTCGGCGACGACGGCGCGCAGGCGGTCCGGGTCGGCCGCGAGGAGCTCGCGGTGGAGGCCGCCGAGGACGATGCGGTCGGGGTTGAGGATGTTGACGAGGCCGGCGAGGCCCAGGCCGAGGCGGTCGGCGATCAGTTCGGCGGCCTCGCGGACGGACGGGTCGTCGTAGGAGCTCCGGAGCAGCTCGGTGGCCTGGTGCAGCAGGGAACTGTCCGGGCCCGGTGTGCGGCCTGCGGCGGTGAGGAAGGCCGCCGGGTCGGCTTCGACATCGAGGCAGCCGCGGCTGCCGCAGTGGCAGGGCAGCCCGGCCGGGTTGACCGTCAGGTGGCCGACTTCCAGGGCCAGGCCCGAACTGCCGCTGTGCAGGCGCCCGTCGAGTACCAGCGCGCCGCCGACGCCGCGGTGGCCGGTGGCCACGCAGAGCAGGTGCCGGGCGCCGCGGCCGGCGCCGTGGCGGTGTTCGGCGAGGGCGGCGAGGTTGACGTCGTTGCCGGCCACGCCGGTGACGGGGAGGCCGCCCGGGCCCAGGACGCCCGCCTTGGCCAGGGCCTCGGTGAACAGCGTGCGGACCGGCGCGCCGGCGGGCCAGGAGAGGTGCAGTGGGTTGAGGGCGGTGCCCTCCGGCTCGGCCACCGCCGACGGGACGGCGAGCCCGGCGCCCAGGCAGCGCCGGCCGGTCTCGCGCAGCAGCCCGGCGCCCGCCTCCACGACGGCGTCGATGATGCGCGCGGGATCGGCGGGAACCGTCATACAGCCGGGCGCCGTGGCGACCATCCGCCCGCCGAGACCGACGAGCGCGGCCCGGAAGCCGTCCGCGTGGATCTGTGCCGCCAGCACCACCGGGCCGTCGGGCGCGACGGACAGCCGGTGCGAGGGGCGGCCCTGCGACCCGGAGGACGCCGTCGGGCGGGCGTCCACCCGGATCAGTCCGAGCGCCTCCAGTTCCGCGGCGACCGCGCCGGCGGTGGCGCGGGTCACGCCGAGTTCGGCGGTGAGGACGGCGCGCGTGGGGGCGCGCCCGGTGTGGACGAGCTCCAGGGCGGGGCCGAGGGCGGCGCGGCCGCGCTCCAAACGTGTTGTCCGAGTCTGGGTCACGCCCCTATTCTGACTTTGTGCCGACGCTAAACAAAATACGGACGGCCCTTCGGGGGGACCAGCGTGTCATCCCGGCCGATCCGTCGCTCCGCCGCCTCCGTACCGCCCTCACCGTCTTCTTCGCCCTCGACGGCTTCCTCTTCGCCGGCTGGGTGGTCCGCATCCCGTCGATCAAGGAGCGCACCGGCGCCTCCGCCGGTGCGCTCGGCCTCGCCCTGCTGGGCGTCTCGGCCGGTGCCGTCGCCGTCATGATGCTGACGGGGCGGCTGTGCCGGCGCTTCGGCAGCCACCCCGTCACCGTCGTCACGGCCGCCGTCCTGGCCCTCGGCATCGCCCTGCCGCCCTTCGCCCGGTCCGCGCCCGCCCTCGGGCTCGTCCTCCTCGTCTTCGGCGCCGCCTACGGCGGCATCAACGTCGCCATGAACAGCGCGGCCGTCGACCTCGTCACCGCCCTGCGCCGGCCGGTGATGCCCAGCTTCCACGCCGCCTACAGCGTCGGCGGCATGCTCGGCGCGGGGCTCGGCGGGCTGGTCGCCGGACGGCTTCCGGTGACCCACCACCTCCTGATGCTGACCGCCGTCGGGCTCCTCGTCACCGCCGTCGCCGGCCGGGCGCTGCTCGCCCACCCGGCGCCCTGCCCGCCCGAGAGGATCGCTCCCGCCCCGGACGGCGCGTCGAAGCGACCGGTGGCGGAGCGGCCGGTGGCAGAGCGGGTGGCGTCGGAGCGGCCGGGCTCGAAGCGCCCCGCGCCGCCCGTGCGGGGGCGCGGCCTCGTCGTCCTCTTCGGTGTCATCGCCCTCTGCTCCTCGTATGGCGAGGGGGCCCTCGCCGACTGGGGAGCCCTCCACCTCCAGCAGGACGTCGGCGCGGGCGCGGGTGTCGCGGCCGTCGGGTACTCCGTGTTCGCCCTGGCCATGACCGTGGGCCGGCTGTCCGGCACCGCTCTGCTCGAACGGCTCGGCCAGACCCGGACCCTCGTCGCGGGCGGGGCGACCGCCGCCGCGGGCATGCTCCTCGCCTCCCTCACCCCGGCTCTGTGGGCGGTGTTCGCCGGATTCGCCCTGACCGGACTCGGGCTCGCCAACATCTTTCCCGTCGCCATCGGGCGTGCGGGTGAGCTGACCGGGCCCGGGGGTGTCGCCGCGGCGTCGACGTTCGGGTACGGCGGCATGCTGCTCGGGCCGCCGGCCATCGGGCTGCTCGCGGACCGCTTCTCGTTGCCCACCGCCCTCACGACGGTCGCCGGGCTGGCCGCCATGGCGGCCCTGATCAGTGGCGTTACGCGGCGGTGGACGCGGCGCGCCTGACGGCGAGGGGGGAGCCCCGGTCCCTCCCTCGGAGGGGGCACCCCCATCTCGCCGTTTCCCGGGACCGCGCCCCAGATCCCGCTGATCGCGGCTCCGCCGCTCGTCCTCAAGCGCCGGACGGGCCGGAGTCAGCCAGTCCGGCGCTTCGGGGTGCCGGAGCCGCCCCCCCCCGCGAGAAACGGTGAGTCCATGGCAGGGTGGCTCGACGGAAACCGCCTGCCTCCGGAGGATGAACAACAGCGATGGCACCCCCTGGCTGGCTCTGCGCCGGCCCGCGCTGGAGCGCGGACGGTCCGGCTCTGCTGTGGCTCCACCCCGAGCACGGTGAGCGCCGCTCCCCGCTCCCCGCGGGTCGGCCGCTCGCCTTCGTCACCGGTGCGCGGCGGTACTGCGTCGGCGTCCGGCGCGCCGGACGGTACACCCCGTGCCCCGCCGGTGCCGTCGTACCGGTCGGCGCGGTTTCCGCCCGGTGCCCGGAGTGCGCGCGACTGGACCGCTCCCACTCCGTCGCGGCCGATACGATCGCCGACGACCCGCGGCCGTACGACGTCTACCTGGCCTGGTTCGCCCCCGGGCTGGTCAAGGCGGGCATCACGGCCACGGAGCGCCAGGGCGTCCGGCTGCTCGAACAGGCCGCCCTCTCCTACGTCCTGCTCGGCCGCGGCCCGCTGATGGCGGCCCGGCGGACGGAGGCCGTGCTCGGTGCCGCGCTGGGCGTCCCGGACCGCTTCCCGTACGCCGCCAAGCGCGCGGCGCGCCACCCCGCGGCACCGCAGGACGAACGCGCCGCCGAACTCGCCGCGCTCCACGGGCGTGCCCGCGGCCTCCCGGGCTTGCCGGAGTCGCTGGACGTGCTGCCCTGCGCGCCCGTCCACCACGACCACGCCTTCCGCCTGGACCGCCTGGGCCGGCCCGGCTCCCGCCCCGGCGTCGTGGACCTCTCACCCGGGTGCGCGGTCGTCGGGCACGTCCTCGCCGTGGCGGGCCCCGACGTGTATCTGGAGACGACGGACGGCCGGCCGGTCCTGGTCGACGCGCGGCGGCTGGCGGGCTGGGCGGCGGAGGCCGCGCCGGCCGGGGCGCGGACCACGGCGACGGTCCGAGCCCCGGAACAAGGCGGTCCGGAGGGGCTGTTCTGACCCGCGGGGCGGTCCGGCGCCCGCAGCCGGGCGGGAACCCGCTCGACCGGGGCGTCTTCCGGCGGAGATGATCAGGCATGGAATTCCTCTGCTACCACCGCGACCGCCCCGGCTCCCGGCCGCTCCGCGACGGGCTGCTGGCGCGGCACCGGTCCTATATGGACCGGTACGCGCGGGAGATGATCGCCCGAGGTCCGACCTTCGCCGAAGACGGCGAGACCTGTACCGGCAGCCTGCACATCCTCGACCTGCCCGGCCCTTCCGCCGCCCGCGCGTTCGCCGTCGACGAGCCGAACCAGCAGGCCGGCGTCCACCGGGACGTACTGCTGCGACGGTGGCGCAACGCCCTGGGGCGCACCATGTGGGACTTCCGCGGCGGCCGGAGCGGCGGCGACCGGTTCTTCGTGCTCGGCCTCGACGAAGGCCCGGCCGCCGACCTCGCCCTGCCGTCCTGCCGGGACGAGTTGATCGCGTACGGTCCGCTGCTCTCCGACGACGGCACCGCCTGGCTGGGAACGGCGGCCCTGCTCCGGGCGCCGGACGCGGAGGCGGCACGCGCCGTCCTGACACCGGACCGGTACGCCTGCGTCGAGGTGCACGACTGGGAGTTCGGGGGGCGGCCCGAGGACGACCGGTGACGCCCCGGCCTGGCGGTACCGGGTCGGTGGTCGAGCGGTGCCGGTACGTCGATGGCCGGGCGGTGCCGGTACGTCGGCGATCCGGACCCCCGGTTCAAACTCCACGGTCCGGGCCCCACGGTCCGGGCGTCAACGATCGTCCTCGGGCCGGCCGGCCGGAGCCGCGGGGGCCGAACCCGCCTGCCCGAGCGGTCGCGTGGTGCGGCGGTCGCCCCGCGGTGCCGGCGGGGAGCCGCCGTCGCGGCGGGTGTCAGGCCGCCGGTTCCCCGAGCGTCTCGCGCCGCCGGGTGCGGAACCGCGGGCCGCGCAGGAGTTCGCGCGCCGACGGGCCGCCGAGCAGGCACCACAGGGCGATGACCGGGTCGCAGATCGCGCACCCGAGCGACGAGGTGTGCGCGAACGGGACGATGGGGTTGCCCTTGATGTGGTGCACGACGTCCCACGCCGTGTGCAGCAGCCAGCCGACGCCGACGAACGTCCAGGAATCCAGGGCGCGGTACGCGACGTACGTGGCCAGCGCGGCGAACGCGAACTCCCAGCCGCCCATCCCGCCGCCGCTGAGGTAGGCGGCGCCCGCCCCGGCGACCATGACGGCGTTGAGCCGCAGCCGGTGGGCCTCCCCGACGAGGGACATCACCAGCGCGTAGAGAAGGCCGATGCCGACGGGTGCGATGTACTGCAGATACTGCATGGGAGTGCCTTCCGTGGTGGGTGCGGGGTACGGCGCGGGCGGGCGGTGACGGGGGAAACCGGCGGCACCGCGCCGTACGGATCACACGGTAGGAAGGCCGGCCCGCAGGCCACAGGGGCATTGCCGACAGGTTCCGACGGATTACCGCCGCGCCGTCCCGACGCGGGCGGAGGTACCGTCCGTGCATGCACACGGTCGCCGTCCTCGCCCTCCCGCGCGTGATCCCGTTCGACCTCTCCACCGCGGTGGAGACGTTCGGCCGGGTCCGGCTGCCCGACGGAAGCCCCGGCTACGCGATACGCGTGTGCGCCGAGCGGCCGGAGGTCGACGCGGGGCAGTTCACCCTGCGGGCGCCCTGGGGGCTGGACGGGCTGCGCGGCGCGGACACGGTCGTCGTGCCCGGCACCGCCGACCCGACGGCGCCGCTCGGCGCGGCCGTCCGCACCGCGCTGCGCCGGGCCGCCGACGACGGCGCGCGCGTCGCCTCCCTCTGCTCGGGTGCCTTCGTGCTGGCCGCCGCGGGGCTGCTGGACGGGCTGCGGGCGACGACGCACTGGCTGGCCGCCGGGCGGCTCGCCGCCGACCACCCGACGGTCGTCGTCGACCCGGACGTCCTCTACGTCGACAACGGGCGGATCCTCACCTCGGCGGGCGCGGCGGCCGGCCTGGACCTGTGTCTGCACATGGTCCGCCGCGACCACGGGTCCGCGGTGGCCGCCGACGCCGCCCGGTTCTCCGTGATGCCGCTGGAACGGGAGGGCGGCCAGGCGCAGTTCATCGTCCACGACCACACGCCCGTCCCGGCGGGCTCCGCGCTGGAGCCCCTGCTGGGCTGGCTGGGGGACAACCTCGCCCGGCCGCTCACCGTGGACGACATCGCCGCCCGGGCCGGCGTCAGCGCCCGGACGCTGACCCGGCGCTTCCGGGAGCAGACCGGCACCACACCGCTCCAGTGGCTGCACCGCGCCCGGATTCGCCGGGCCCAGCAGCTTCTGGAGACCACCGTCCGGTCCGTCGAACACATCGGCGCGGAGGTCGGGTTCGGCTCGCCGACCGCCTTCCGCGACCGCTTCCGCCGCACCACGGGCGTCAGCCCCCGCGCCTACCGCCGCGCCTTCGCCGGGGAGCCGGCCCGGTGAGACGCCGCCGGTCCGGTGGGAACCGGTCCGGTGCGGCGGCGGTCCGGCGCGGCGCCAGGCCGGCCCGGGCCGGGGCCGCGACGGTGACGCGGTTCAGACCCGGCCACGCACCACCCTGACCTCCGCCACGCCCAGGAGCCCCGCCAGCGGCACCTCGGCCCTGGTCTGCCGCAGGTCCACGGTGAGGCCGTCGGCGCGCACCCGGTCCAGCAGCGACTCGGCCAGCGGCATCACCATGTGCCGGCCCCAGCAGCGTTCCGAGACGTGGCCGAACGGCAGGTAGCCCGGGTGGTCGTCCGGGTCCAGGCCGTCCCAGCGCTCGGGGCGGAACACCTCGGGGTCGTCCCAGAGGGCCGGGTCGCGGTGGCTGAGCAGCGGCAGCAGCAGGACGTCGTCGGACCGGCCGATCCGCGCGTCCAGGGCCGGGTACTCGGGGGAGGCGTGACGCAGGATGTTCCACGACGGGGGCAGCAGCCGCAGCGCCTCGTACAGGATGTTCCGGTTCGGCGTCCCCTCGGCGAACGGGGCGCCCAGCCACAGCGCGTTGGCGACGAGCGTGGAGACGGTGAAGCAGACGGGGGCCGCCGCGCGCCGGTACAGGCCCATGGCGTGACGGCGGCCCTGGTACCCGTCGGCGCGGGCGGTCAGGCCGGCGATGGCGGAGAGGCGAGTCCCCGGCCGGGGGCGGCCGGGGAGGGCGGCGCCGGCGGCGATGACCGTCCAGGTCAGCTTGGGCGTCAACTCCAGGTTGCGGTCCATGAGGACGCGCAGCCGGTACGGGTCGGGGCCGAGGACGAGGTCGCGCAGGAAGACGTGGCCGACGTGCGGCCAGGGGCCGGTGAGGTCGAGGTCCGCCGGGACCGGGCGGCGCAGGGCGGCGCGGACGTCGCGGCCGATGGCCTGCATGACGGTCGACGCCTCGGTGCGCGGGATGGACCGGCCGTGCAGGGGTTTGAACGTCGGGCGCTCGCGCTCGCCGGCCGGTCTGGCGGCCAGGATCCGGTCCGTCAGCGCCGGACCGGCGACGCCGACGGTGGTGGGGTCCAGACGGAAGAGGTCCTCGCCGAGGTGGCCGTCGAGGAGGGCCTGGAGCCGTGGGGCGAAAACGGTGGTGCGGGTGCGGGTGCGAGTGCCGGTGCCGGAGAGGGACAAGGGGGGCCTCCACAAGCGGAAGGCCCGCGCCCGGCGGTGGCGGAGCTCCGCCACCGCCGGGCGCGGGCCGCGGACGGAACGCGCCTACTGCGGCTGCGCGTTCGGGCGGACGGACCCTTCCGGCCTAGTACCAGTGGTACCAGGCGTACGCCTTCAGGCTCTTCTCCGGCGTCAGCTTGTCCTTGAGGGCGAACAGGAGCTTCACAACAGACCTCCCAAGTGGGGAAACGGTTCGGGTCGTGATCGCGATCATGCTCGTGCGGTGGTGCGTCCGGCCGTGCACGGGAACGGACTTCGTGTAGGAGTTCGTTTCCGTGTACTGCCGGGAAAAGTGAAGCTTGGAGGGAAAGACGTTGTCAATGGGTCGGTTTTCCGACATGGTCGCATTGGGCGGAACCGGTGGGCGGGACGGTGTCGATGCGCACATGGGACGAATCCGTCGAAAGGTAGACTCGTCGGGCACCGCGTTCCGAGAGGTCTCCCCATGCACACCGTCCGTTTCGAACTCGCTCACGCCGGCTCCGGCCGCGGCCGACTCCGGGTACGGACCTCGCACACCTGGACGGGGATCGTGCCCGGCTTCGGGCGCGTGGAGCTGGTCTGCCCCGCGGAGGAGGACCTGACCAGGGAGACGCTGACCACCTGGGTGACAGGGGAGGGGATCACCCCCACCAGCTTCACCGGTGTCGGCTTCCGGGGCCGGCCGCGCATGGCACGCATGAAACTGACCTCCGGCGGACGGGCGGCCCGGCTCAACCGCCGTCACCTCGCCGTCTCGGCCGCCCGGCGCGCCCTGCGCATTCGGATCGCCGGGCGCGACTACCGCTACCGGGCGCTCGCCGGCCGCCGGCACGAGCTGCGGCGGGACGGTGCCGTCGTCACCGTCGGACGGTCGGCGGAACGGCACCCGCGGGCCCTCACCGGCGAGGGCCGGGGGACGTGCGACGGCATGGACATCGGCCTGGCGCTGCTGCTGGAGGGCGTGTACACCCGCAACCTCACCTTCGGCGGGGCGCTGTACTCCTGGCCCGGCCGCTTCCTGACGCGGGTGGAGATCCCGGACTTCTGACGGGCGGACGGGCGGACGGGCGGGTGGAGGGACGGGCGGACAC
Organism: Streptomyces sp. NPDC052910; assembly: GCF_055585605.1. Classification (NCBI taxonomy): domain Bacteria; kingdom Bacillati; phylum Actinomycetota; class Actinomycetes; order Kitasatosporales; family Streptomycetaceae; genus Streptomyces; species Streptomyces sp. NPDC052910. The sequence continues at coordinate 41,799 of NZ_JBVJJR010000017.1, read as the reverse complement.
CCGTACTTACGCGGGGCCGCCGCTCGGACACCCCTCCGCCCACCCGTCACGGCAGCGTCGGCAGGTCCTCCGCGTACAGCAGGGTCAGGTCGTCCTTGCTCGGATGCGTCAACTGGGCCACCCGGCCCGCGTGGCGCTCCACCATGGCCTCGAACGTCTGGCGGGCCGTACGGCCGTTGCCGAAGGCCGGGCCGCGGGGAACCGAGCCGAAGTACCGGAGGAGGGCCTCGGCCGCGCCCTCGCCGATGCGGTACTCGTGCTCCTCCGCCTGCTGTTCGACGATCCGCAGCAGCTCCTCGGGCGCGTAGTCGCCGAAGGTGATCGTGCGCGAGAAGCGGGACGCCACCCCGGGGTTGACGGTCAGGAAGCGCTCCATCTCGGCGGTGTAGCCGGCGACGATCACCACCACCGCCTCCCGGTGGTCCTCCATCAGCTTCACCAGTGTGTCGATGGCCTCCCGGCCGAAGTCCCGCCCCGAGTCCTCCGGGGCGAGCGCGTACGCCTCGTCGATGAACAGGACGCCGCCCCGGGCCCGTTCGAACGCCTCCTGGGTGCGGATGGCCGTCGAGCCGATGTGCTCGCCCACCAGGTCGACCCGGGAGACCTCCACCAGGTGGCCGCGCTCCAGGACGCCCAGCGAGGCCAGGATCTCGCCGTACAGCCGGGCCACCGTCGTCTTGCCGGTGCCGGGGGAGCCGGTGAAGACCAGGTGCCGGCGGACCGAGGCGGCCTTCAGGCCCGCCTCCTGCCGGCGGCGGCCGACCTCGATCATGTCGGTGAGCGCGCGGACCTCCTTCTTCACGCTCTCCAGGCCCACCAGCGCGTCCAGTTCGCCGAGCACGGCCGTCGGCGGCCGGACCGGTGCCGCGTCCGGCCGCGACACCGACGCCGCGGCAGCGGGAGCGGACGGAGCGGCGGGTGGCGGCACGACGGGAGCGTGCGCCGGGGGAGTCGGCCGCGAGCGGTCCGCCCCGGTCGGGGCGGGAACCGCCGGGGCCGGGACGCGCAGCGGCACCGGCTCGTCGCTCGTGCAGCCCTCGCTCAGCGGACCCGGACCGCCGCCCTCCGGGTGTCCGGCACCGTCCGCGAACTCGTAACCGCCGCGCGTACAGCGCTCCGTGTGGCACCGGGTCAGCGTGGCCCGGCACCCGTCGATGACGTGGAAGCCGTAGCCGCCGCTCCCCGACACCCGGCAGTGCCGGAACGTGCCCCGGCCCTCGGCCGACACGTAGAACCCCGCCTCCAGCGGCGAAGTCACCGAACAGTCCTCGAAGGTGGGGTCCGCGCCCTTGGTGACGATCACGCCCGTGGCCGTCGCGTCCACGGCGCAGCCCGTCAGCGTTCCGCCGCTGCCGTGGTCCCGGAACCAGGCGCCGGTCGTCGCCTCCCGGATCCGGCAGTCGTCCAGCCGGGCGGTCGCCCCGCCGCTCACCGACACCGCCGTCCCGCGGATGCGCGCCAGATCGCTGTCCGTGACCTCCGCGCACGAGCCGCGGTCCAGGACGAACAGCGCGTCCGGCACGTCGTGCACCCGGCAGGAGGAGAGGACGGCCGTGGCGCCGTCACTCACCCACACCGCCGGGTAGTCGCCCGTGCTGTCCTGGAGTTCGCAGCCGACGGCCTCCGCCCGGGTGCCCGGATCCCACACCGACAGCCCGTTCCGCCCGAACCGGCGCACCGTGGACCGGGCCATCGTCAGCACCGAACGCGCCCTCAGGTCCACGGCGTTCTCGGGGACGTCGTGGATGTCGCAGTCGTCCAGCGCCAGTACGGCCCCGGTGTCCAGCGTCACGCCGTCCGCCGTCACCCGGTGCACCCGGCAGTCGGAGAGCCGGCCGGCCGCCCGCTCCGCCATCCGCACGCCGGCACCCCGGATCTCGTAGACCTCGCAGCCCACCGCCTCCAGCGTGCTGGCCTCGCCCGTCACCGACAGTCCGGCGCCCCGCGCGTGGTGCACCTTGCAGCGTTCCAGGCGCGGGCCGCCGCCGCCGTGCACGGATACGCCCGACTGCCCGGCCGCCAGCACCTCGCAGTCCTCGAAGATCCCGCCGGCCCGGTCCAGCACCGCCACGCCGACGCCCGCCGCGTTGTCGACCGCGCAGTGGCGCACCGTCGGCCGCGCGCCCCCGCGCACCTCGATGCCCACGGACGAACGCGTCACCACCCGCAGCCCGACGAGCTCCGGCGCGCCCCCGTCCACCAGCAGCGCGGGCACCGCCGCGTCCTGCCCCTCCACCTGGAGGTCCCGCAGGACCGCCGCCGACCGTACGGTGAGCGCCACGCCCTCCGGCGGGGCGATCCGCACCGAACCGGGCGCCCCGTCGGCCCCCCGCAGGGTGACCGAGCGGGTCACCACCAGGTTCTCCCGGTAGGTGCCGGGCGCGACGGACAGCACGTCGCCGTCCGCCGCCGCCTCCAGGGCCGCCGCGAGCGATACGTACTCCCCGGTGCGCCGCCGCCAACGCGACGGGCCGCCGTGCGTCACCTGGACCGAGCCCTGTGCCATGGTGCTGTCGCGCCCCCACCTCGTGCGTCTGCCGCCCGGGACGGATGTGCCGCCCGGGGCCGATGCGTACCGGCCGCTCCACCGTAGCGTGCGCGGGACACGGGAGTTGACCGTCCGGGCACCGCTCAGCTCCCCGCGTCGGCCCGGCCCCAGGTGTGCCCGGCCCGCTCCCAGGCGCGGTCCCACCGCTCGTACCGCCGCCGGGTGACCCGCCACATGACCAGGCGGCGCAGCCCGTGCACCGCGCCCGCCGCGGCCACGGCGGCGCCGGCACCGGCCAGCGCGGCGTGGACGGACGCCGTGGTGCCGTCCAGCGGCCGGCCCGCCAGTCGTCCCCGGTCGTCCGTCCAGAGCGGGAACCGGCGGCCGGGCGCCTCGGCGCCCCTGAGCGGTACGAGGCCGGTGCGCCGGCCGCCGTCCGGGCGGGGCCAGCGGGCCAGGATCCGGTGGTAGCCGTCCCGTCCCGGCACCCCCTCGCGGTCCCCGGCGGCGCCGGGCACCGGCTCCGGGCGCAGGGCGACCGCGGTCACCAGGTGACGGTGGGCCCGCTGTTCACGGGCCGTCTGCCGGAGCACCGCGTGGGCGGACGTGCCGGCCAGCAGCCCGGTCAGCGGTCCGACGACGAGCATCAGGAGCACCGCGGCCACCGCGATCCAGTTCTCCAGGACATCGGTGGGACGGCGCAGCGGGTTGCGCCGCCAGCGCCAGGCGGACCGCCGGGCCCAGGCCCGCATCCGGGACGTCGCGTTCATGAAGCTCACCCCCCTGCGTCTCATTACCTCACAACAGGCGGCGCATGCGGGAACACCCGACGTGGAGGGCGGAATCACTCCCGGCGGACGTCCGGGGGCCGCGCGTTGACGCGCCGGGGCGCACGGCGGCGCGCCGGCGCACGGGGGTTGAGGGGAGGGGAGAAACGGGGGCGTCGGGGTTTTCGGGCGCGGCCCGGTTCGCTCCGGTTTCGTGCCGTTCGCGGGGGCCGGGGGCCTTCCGGCCCGGCGTCCGGTGGTTCAGCCGAGGACCTCGAACGGGTCGCCGGCCCGCAGCACTCCGGGGTGCTCGGGGATGAGGTTCTGCCCGAAGACGAGTCCGGTCGCACCGCGCCGGTGACGGGCCAGGGTGTGCAGCGGCTCCCGGCCGCGCGCGGCCGTGCGCTGGTCGGTGGTGGTGACGACACAGCGTCCGCAGGGTTTGACGACCCGGAAGGTCACCTCGCCCAGTCGTACGCGGTGCCAGTCGTCCTCGTCCCACGGGGCGGTACCGCCGACCACCACGTTCGGGCGGAAGCGGTCCATCGGCAGCGGTCCCTCGTCCGGATGGTCGCCCCGGGCGATCAGCGCGTTGAGCGCCGCGAGCGACGCGGCGGAGGCGAGCAGCAGCGGGAAGCCGTCGGCGAACCCGACCCGGTCTCCCGGGCGCCCGTACCGGAGGTCGACCGGGCGCCGGACCGCCGGATCGTCCATGTGCACCAACCGGGCCCCGACACCGAGGAAGGCGGTCAGCCAGGCGTCCGCCTCGGGGCCCGCGGGCACCGCCTCGACCTTGTCCCGGAACACCTCGACGGTGACCGTGCCCCGCCGCGCGGGGTCGGGCACCGGCGCTTCCAGGGGCGCGATCCCCGGTCCGGTGATCCGCACCCCGCCCCCGGGCAGCCCGCGGGCGGCCCCCAACGCCAGCCGCGGGTGCTGCCGTTGGGTGAGGAACCGGCCGTCGGGCGTGGTCACCATCCACCGCCGGTCCCCGGCGAGCCCCCACGGCTCCACGGCCGCCTCCCCGGGAGAGCTCCCCGCCATCGACTTCACCGGGTGGACGTGGATCGACAGCAGGGTGGGCGAAGAACCGGAAGAGGCAGCCATGCGGCCATCCTGCCCGGCCGGACCGGGCGCGCACCCGCGGATACCGGGCGCGCACCCGCGGATACCGGGCGCGCACCCGCGGACGTCCGCGCGGTGCGTCCGCCCCGGGCGCGCCCCGGTCCGTCCCCCCTCGGCGCCGCCGGCCTTCCGTGCCGTCCGGGACCGCCCGTGCCGCCCCGCCCTCGTCGTCGGTCAGTAACCGCCGCCGGGGCCGGAGTACGGGCGCTGCTGGTACGGGTCCTCGTACGGTCCGGGCTGGCCCTGCTGCTGCGCCGCCGGGCCGGGAGCCGGACGCGGCGCCACCGGGCGCATCGCGTCGTAGCCCGCCGGGCCACCGGGCGTGGGCGGACGCTGCTGGTACTGCTGCGGGCCGGGGTAACCGCGCGGCGCCGAGGCCTGCTGCGGGATGTAGGGCGCCGGGGCCTGCTGGAGGCCGCCCTGCTGCGGGCCGCCGTGCCCGTACTGCGGGGGCTGCGGGGCGTACCCGCTCTGCAGCGGCTGCGGCACCTGCGCGGCCACCGGACCGGGGCCGTGGCCCGAGGGGCCCGAGGGCAGGGCGGGCAGCGCGGGGAGCTGACTCCCGCCGTCGAAAGGCGCCGACACCCGGATCGGGGCGATCTGCGGGGTGCCCCGCTCGGCGACGAGGCTGTCGTAGATAGGGGTGTCCGGGAACGACGACGCGGAGTAGTAACCGCTGCCGTAGGCACTGCGGGGGGAGGTCATAGCCCTTAAGTTAAGCCCACGATGTGCCGGTTGGGGAGTCAGGTACCCGGGTTGGTTCCGGAGGCCCCTGCGGCGCCGACGACCAATCGGGGCGAAGGCGGAGAATTCGGGGACCACGGTACGTTGGACCGGTGTAAGAGACCGGATCGTTCGGGGCCCGACCAGGGGCCCGTCCGGGAATCGCGCTACAGGGGTGGCAGATGGGGATGCTGAAGGGCACCAATGTCCGGATTCCGGCACCGGCGGTGCGGATAGAACTGGGCTGGCGGACCGGCCCCGGCGTACCCGACGTGGACGCCTCCGCGCTGCTCCTCACCGGCGGCCGGGTCCGCTCCGACGCGGACTTCGTCTTCTACAACCAGGCCGTGCACACCTCCGGCGCGGTACGGCACGAGGGCAAGGTGCCGGCGGCCGGCGCGGTGACCGACACCCTGGCCGTCGACCTGACCTCGGTCGAGCCCGAGGTGGAGACCGTGGTGCTCGCGGCCTCCGCCGACGGCGGCACGTTCGGGCAGGTGCCGGGACTGTACGTGCGGGTCTTCGACGCCGCGGGCGGCGCGGAGCTGGCGCGCTTCGACAGCGAGGACGCGACGGTCGAGACCGCCTTCGTACTCGGCGAGCTCTACCGGCGCCAGGGGGAGTGGAAGTTCCGGGCCGTCGGCCAGGGGTACGACAGAGGGCTCGCCGGGCTCGCGTCGGACTTCGGCATCTCGGTGGACGATCCGGAGCCCGCGCCCGCGCCCCCGCCCGCCCCCGCCGCGCCGCCGGCCCCGGCGTCCGCCCCCGTGGCTCCGCCCGTCCCCGCCGCCCGGCCCGCTGAGGCGCCGGAGTCCGCGGCCCCCGCCGCCCGGGCCGTGAACCTGACCAAGGTCACGCTCACCAAGGAGGCCCCGTCCGTCTCGCTGACCAAGCAGGGCGGCACCTCCGGCGCGCTGCGCGTCAACCTCAACTGGCAGATGCGGCAGCAGGAGCCGGCCAAGGGCGGCGGCTGGGGCCGCCGGCTCACCCGGGCCCTCCAGGGAGACCTGGACCTCGACCTCGGCTGCCTCTTCGAGCTCAAGGACGGGACGAAGGGCGTCGTCCAGGCCCTCGGCAACTCCTTCGGTTCGCTGCAACGGCCGCCCTACATCCACCTCGACGGCGACGACCGCACCGGCGCGGCGGCCCAGGGCGAGAACCTCACCGTCAACCTCGACCACAGCCGTGACTTCCGGCGCATCCTCGTCTTCGTCACGATCTACCAGGGGGCGACCAGCTTCGCGGGCCTCCACGCCACGGTCACCCTCCAGCCGCAGCACGGCGCGCCCATCGACTTCTCGCTCGACGAGTGCACCGTGCCGTCCAACGTCTGCGCGCTGGCGCTCATCACGAACAACGGCGGCGACCTCGTCGTCCAGCGCGAGGCCCGCTACCTGGTCCCCGACCGGGGCGTCAGCCCGCAGCGCACGCTGGACCGCGCCTACGGGTGGGGCATGAACTGGACGCCCGGCCGGAAGTGATGCCGGGCGTCCGCGTGCGGGGCCTCAGGGCTCCCGGGGCGCGGCCTCGGGGCGGGCGTACGTCCGCCCCTTCCAGGCCGCGCCGCGGCCCCGGTAGTGCTGGACCGCCGAGTCGACCGTCATCAGCAGGTACAGCGCGGCGGTGAACGGGAGCAGCGGCGCGAGCCACGGCGGCTGCCGGTAGTAGCGCAGCATCGGCAGGTACGTGCCCGTCATCACCGCCCACGCCGCCGCCCCGGCGGCCAGAAGCGGGGCGTCCCCGGTGACGGCGCCCGCCACCGCGGCCGTCGGCGGGGCGAGGTAGACCACGGCCAGCCCCGCCACCGTGGCGAGCAGCAGCAGCGGCTGGTAGAGGAGTTGCGCATAGGCGCTGCGCGACACCATCCGCCACAACTGTCCCAGGCGGGGGTAGGGACGGATGCTGTCCACCCGTTCGGCGAGACCCAGCCAGATCCGACCGCCGCCGCGCTTGACCGCCCGCGCCAGCGTCACGTCGTCGATCACCGCGTGCCGGATGGCGTCCGGGATCCCGGCCCGTTCCGCCGCCTCCCGGCGCAGCAGGACACAGCCGCCGGCGGCCGCGGCCGTCCGGCCGCCGGGCCGGTTGACCCAGCGGAACGGGTAGAGCTGCGAGAAGAAGTACACGAAGGCGGGAACGATCAGCCGCTCCCACGGGGTGACCACCCGCAGCCGGGCCATCTGCGACACCAGGTCCAGGTCGGCCGCCCGGGCCGCCTCGACCAGCGCGCGCAGGCTGCCGGGGGCGTGCGCGATGTCGGCGTCGGTCAGCAGCAGGTACTCGGCGTCGGTGCGGGCGCGGGCCAGCGCCATGCCGTGCCGGACGGCCCACAGCTTCCCGGTCCAGTCGGGCCCGGGCTCGCCGGGGGAGTCGACGGTCAGCGGCAGCCCGCCGTGACCGGCCGCCAGCGAGCGGGCCAGGTCACCGGTGCCGTCCGTGCTGCCGTCGTCGACCAGGAACACCTCGGCCCGGCCCGGATAATCCTGCGCCAGCAGCGACGGCAGGCTCTCCGGGAGCACTTCCGCCTCGTCCCGGGCCGGCACCACGATCGCCACGGAGGGCCAGCCGTGCGGTAGGCCGCCGTCGGATGGCCCGTCGTCGGATGGCCCGCCGTCAGGTGGGCCGTTCTCTTCCCGCGGCTCGCTCCCCAGTGGCCGGCTGCCCGACGGGCCGCCGTCCGGTGGGCGTACGCGGGTGCGGCCGTCCGGCAGGCGCACGTCCGTGCGCCAGAAGAAGCCCTGGCCCAGCAGCAGCCACAGCCACGCGGCCAGGGAACCGACGGAGATCCATGTCAGCGCGTTCACCCGTCGCAGTCTGCCCCACGGGCCGCCCGGGCCGGGGTGCCCGGAGCGGGGGAGTCGGGGAGGAGTCAGGGGGAGTCGGGGGACGAGCCGTGGCGGAGACGCGGAGGAGTCGGGGCGAAACGGGCGGCGAAACGGGCGAGGGGGGCGGGCTTCGGACACCGTCCGCCGTCCCCGGTGGGCCGTTCGCCACCCCCCGGCGAGCCGTCCGCCGTTCCCTCCGCGAGCCGTCGGCCGTTCCCCCACCTACCCGTGTGCCGCCCATCCATTAAAGTGACCGGGTGAAGATCGCGCTTATGGACTCCGGCAACGGCCTCCTCGCGGCGGCGGCCGCCGTGCACCGGTTGCGGCCCGACGCCGATCTGGTCCTCTCCTCCGACCCCGCCTCCATGCCCTGGGGCCCGCAGGCTCCGCAGGACATCATCGAACGCGCCCTGCGCTGTGCCCGCGCGGCCGCGGCGTACCGGCCGGACGCCCTGATCATCGCCTGCAACACCGCGTCGGTCCACGCGCTCGCCGCCATCCGGGCCGAGCTGGAGCCCGGCCTCCCGGTGATCGGCACCGTGCCCGCGATCAAGCCGGCCGCGGCCGGCGGCGGGCCGGTGGCCATCTGGGCCACCCCGGCCACCACCGGCAGCCCCTACCAGCGCGGCCTGATCCGGGACTTCGCGGCCGGCGTCGAGGTCACCGAGGTGGCCTGCCCCGGGCTCGCCGACGCGATCCAGTGGGCCGACGACGCGGCCGTCGAGGCCGCCATCGCCTCGGCGGCGGACCGCACCCCGCGCGACGTCCGCGCCGTCGTCCTCGGCTGCACCCACTACGAGCTGGTCGCCGAGCGCATCCGCGCCGCCGTCCAGCCGCCCGCCGGGCCGCCCCTGGTCCTGCACGCCTCGGCCGGTGCGGTGGCCGCCCAGGCGCTGCGCCGGATCGGCGCCGGCCCGGCGCCGGACGCGGAGCCGACGGGGCGCCTGACGGTGCTGCTCGGAGGGCGCGAAGACGTCCTCGACGCGGCTTCGCTGAGCTACCCGGAGGGCCGCGCCCTGACGACCGTGGGGGCGGGCCGCCCGTAGGGAATGCGCGGTGCTCCCCTGGGGCATCCCTGGGGGGAGTACCGGGTGAGCACCAGGGGGACGCCCTTGGGGGACGGCGGCCCGGCGAGTCCGGGCCGTCCCCGTGGAGACCCCTGCCGCCGGGGCGGAACCTCGGTACGCTGCCTGGTATGAGGGACCAGCCGAAGGCCCCGAAGGGCCACGACAAGGGTCACGATCAGGGGCGCGAGCAGGGGTACGGGGACGGCGAGCCCGCCGTCTGGACGGGCCGCGCCACCAACCGTGTGCAGTGGCTGCTGGCCGCCGCCGGAGCCGCCTGCATGGCGCTGGGCATCGACCTGGCCGTCGCCCACCCCTGGACCTCAGGCGTCATCCCGCTCGTGATGTCCGTCGTCGGCTGTGTCGCCGCCGGTCTGCTCATGCTCTACGGGACGATCGCGTTCGTGCACGTGGCGGTGCGGGTCGACCAGGAGACCCTGGAGGTCCGCTGCGGCCACATCGGGCTGCCGCGGACCCGTATCCCCCTCGCCCAGGTGGTCGACGCGGTGTTCGCGCCCCGGGTCACCCCCCGCCAGTGGGGCGGCTGGGGTTACCGCTGGCGGCCGGAGCAGGGGACGGCGGTCGTGGTGCGCCGGGGCGAGGGCTTCGTGGTCCGGCTCGGCGACGGCCGCTCGTTCACGGTCACGGTGGACGACGCGGAGGCCGCCGTGCGGGTGATCCGCGACCGTCTCGGCCTCGCCGGCGGGCGACCCGCTTCCGTCTGAGACACCCCTCCTCCGGACCCCTCAGGGCGTTCCCCGGATCTGAATGCCCCCGTCGTGTGACGTGTGCCGGGCGCCCGGGCCCGCCGCCGCATGACGCACCGGCCGTCGGAGGCCAGTTCACAGTACGCGAGTTCCAGCGTTCGAAGAAAAACGCGGAAACAAATTCGGCCACTCCCCGGCCGTGTCACTTGAAGTCCCCGACCTCCGCTCTATCCGGAATCCGTTTGCTTTGCTAACGTGTGGGGTGCGTATTCTTCCGAGCGCAGTCGGGAGTCGTTGAGGATGCACCGCAAAAGCATATGATCGACCGCTCGATCCCACGTCAGTGAGTGCGGCTTTTCCCGCCGGGTGACAACCCGCGGGAAGAGCATTCTGACGAACCGGACGGCGGGGGTGCCGCGGCCTCTGATCGCCTCTGTCGATCAGGATGAAGCCCGAGGTCAGGACGGCAGCCGTCCCTATCGCATTGCGCACTGTCAAACCCTCCGGGCCTTATGCCCACCTCGGTTCAGGGAGCTTATTCTCGCCTGTTCGAGCTGAATGCAGGGACGCGCATGAAAGCTTTTCGGGTCACTCGCGAGTTTCCTCTCGCATTGCGACTGCTACTGATCAACCAGTTTGGCATCGACATCGGGTTCTATATCCTCGTGCCATTTCTCGCGGCATATCTGGGACAGGAACTCGGAATGTCCGACGCGCTCGTCGGCCTCGTGCTCGGCGTGCGCAACCTCGGCCAGCAGGGCCTGTTCCTCCTCGGCGGCTCGGCCGCCGACCGGCTGGGCCCGCGCGCGGTCATCATCACCGGATGCGCGCTGCGCACACTGGGCTTCTCGCTCTTCGCCTTCGGCACCACGCTGCCGGTCGTCCTCGGGGCCTCGCTGCTCAACGGACTGGCCGCCGGCCTCTTCTATCCCTCGGCCCGGGCCTACGTCGCCCTGGAGGCGGGTGACCGCAAGGCGGAGGCGTTCGCCCTGCTCAACGTCTACGCGACCATCGGCTCACTGATCGGCCTGCTTCTCGGCAGCGTGCTGATCCGCGCCGACTTCCGGATCTGCGCCGTGGCCGCAGCCGCCGTCTACGCGCTGCTGACCATCGTCCAGGCCATGGTCATCCCCGACCGGCCGGCCCCCGCCGCCGACCGCAGCACCGTGCTCGGCGACTGGCTGGAGGTCTTCGGCAACCGCCGGTTCCTGCTGTTCTCCCTCGCCACGACCGGCATGTTCACCGTGGAGAACCAACTCTGCCTGCTGCTGCCCGCCGGGGCGAAACAGGCGTCCGGCTGGGAGGGGGCCGCCGGGGTGCTGCTCGGGGCCGGAGCCGCCGTCAACCTCTTCCAGATGCCCATCACCCGGGCCCTGGAACGGCACGGCGGCGGCAGCCGGTGGGTCGGCGGCGGGCTCGTCCTCATGGGCCTGGGCTTCGTCCCCCCGCTGCTGATCTGCACCGACGGTCCCCCCGACGGGCTGCGGGAGGTCGTGCCACGGATGACGATCATGCTGATCGGATCGCTGCTGCTCTTCGTCGGCACCATGGTCGCCCACCCCGCCGTACTGGAGATGATCCCCCGGTTCGGGCGCGAGACGCTCGCCGGCACCTACTTCGGACTGTTCTACGTCTTCGCCGGGTTGACCGCCGCCGGCGGCAACGCCGTCGTCGGCTGGACGATGGACATCGGCAAACAATACGAGTGCCCGTGGCTGCCCTGGATCGGCTGCGTCGCCTTCGGACTCTCCTCCGCCCTGGCCGTCACCCTCCTCTACCGCACCAGGCTGCTCCCGGACCGCCCGGCGGCCTCCGCGATGGAGGGCACCGTCATCCCGTCCGGACTGCCCGAGCGAGGCGGCGCGGTGGCCGCGGAAGCCACCTCCGGCCCGGCCGGACCGACGGGCGAGAGCGTCGGGCGCTGGGACGCGGGCCTCTTCGGCCGCACCCGGCTCCCGGGCCCGAGCCGCCCGGCCCGGGCGGCGGACGAGACACGGGAGAAGCCACCGCGATGAGAGGCGCCCGGGCGGCGCGCCGGTGGTGTCGGGGGTGGGGGTGGGTGGGCGGTTGGGGCGGGTGCTCGTGGGGGAGGGGGTGTCTTTTACGGGTGCTCGTAGGGGTGGGGCCCGGCCCTGTGGGCCGGGCCCTGCCTGCGGGGGCGGGCCTTGTCCGTGGGGGGCGGGCCCGGTACTTGCGGGGCGGCCCTTGCCCCAGCGGGTGGGGCTTTGTTCCTGTGGAGCGGGCCTTGTACCTGCGGGTCGGGCCTTGTCCCCGTGGGTGGGGCTTTGCCGCTGTGGGCCGGGCCTCGCCCCTGTGGGTCGGGCCCTGCCTCTGCAGGTAGGGCCCGATCTCTGCGGGTAGGGCCTGGTGTCCGCGCCCACCGGAGCGGCGTCGGGGCCCACCGGAGCGGTCCGCGCCCACCGGTACCCCACCCGGTAGCCCCCCGGTATACGGGCCGCCTTGCGCGGGCAGGCGGAGCGCCGCAAGGTCGAGACGAGGAGACCCGGTACTGCCCCGGTGCCACCCCGTCGTCGTCGCCCCGGCGCGCGGCCGGGCGGAGGCGGGGGCGCCGAGCCGCCGTCGGGTGCCCGATGAAGGCACCGGCACCGGCACCGGTACGGGTCGCCGAGCCGCCGCAGAGGAAGGACGCCCATGCCCATCGCCACGGTGAACCCCGCGACCGGCGAGACCCTCAAGACGTTCGAGGCCCTGACCCCGGACGGGATCGAGCGCCGGGTGGCCGCCGCGGCCGCCGCGTTCCGCCACCACCGGACCCGGGACTTCGCCGAGCGGTCCCGGCTCCTCCGCCGCGCCGCCGACCTCCTGGAGGAGGACGCGGACGACATCGCCCGCACCATGACCCTCGAAATGGGCAAGCCGCTCGCCGCCGCCCGCGCGGAGGCGGCCAAGTGCGTCAAGGCGATGCGCTGGTACGCCGAGCACGCCGAGGCCCTGCTCGCCGACGAGCACCCGCCGGACGACGCGGTCGCCGACTCGGGCGCGTCGGCCGTCCGCGTCCACCACCGCCCGCTGGGCCCCGTCCTGGCCGTGATGCCGTGGAACTTCCCGCTCTGGCAGGTGATCCGGTTCGCCGCCCCCGCGCTCATGGCCGGCAACGTCGGGCTGCTCAAGCACGCCTCCAACGTGCCGCAGACGGCCCTGTACCTGGAAGACCTCTTCCGCCGGGCCGGCTACCCTGAAGGCTGCTTCCAGACGCTGCTCATGGGATCCGGCGCCGTCGAGTCCGTCCTGCGCGATCCCCGGGTGGCCGCCGCCACTCTCACCGGCAGCGAACCGGCGGGCCGCTCGGTCGCGGCCGTCGCGGGCGACGAGATCAAGAAAACGGTCCTGGAACTGGGTGGTAGCGACCCGTACGTGGTCATGCCCTCCGCCGACCTGGCCCGTGCCGTACGGACGGCGGTGACGGCCCGCGTGCAGAACAACGGCCAGTCCTGCATCGCCGCCAAGCGCTTCATCGTCCACGCGGACGTCTACGAGACGTTCCTGGAACGCTTCACCGCCCGCATGGACGCCCTGACCGTCGGCGATCCGCTGGACGAGGCCACCGACGTCGGTCCGCTCGCCACCGAGCAGGGCCGCGCGGACGTCGAGGAACTGGTCGACGACGCGGTGCGACTGGGCGCGACGGCCCGCTGCGGCGGCGGCCGGCCCGCCCTGCCGGGGAAACTGGCCGACGGCTGGTTCTACGAACCGACCGTGCTCAGCGACGTCACCCCGGAAATGCGGATCCACCGCGAGGAGGCGTTCGGCCCGGTGGCCACCGTCTACCGCGTCGCGGACCTCGACGAGGCGGTGGAGGTGGCCAACGACTCGCCGTTCGGCCTCAGTTCCAATGTCTGGACCCGGGACGAGGACGAACAGCGGCGCTTCGTGCGCGACGTGGAGGCGGGCGGCGTCTTCTTCAACGGCATGACCGCCTCCCACCCGGCCTTCCCCTTCGGCGGCGTCAAACGCTCCGGGTACGGCCGTGAGCTCGCGGGGCAGGGCATCCGCGAGTTCTGCAACGTCACCACGGTGTGGTACGGAGCGGACCCGGGCGCGGACGGCTGAACCGGCGCCGGCTCAGCACCCCCAGCGCAGGGCGGCCGTCCGCACGGGCGCGTCCCACCACCGCAGCATCTCGTCGTCCACCTGACACAGCGTCACCGAGGCGCCGGCCATGTCCAGGGAGGTGACGTAGTTCCCCACCAGCGTCCGGGCCACCGGCACCCCGCGCTCGCGCAGCACCCGGTGCACCTCCGCCGCGAACCCGTACAGCTCCAACAGCGGTGTTCCACCCGCCCCGTTGACCAGGACCAGTACCGGACCGGTGGGGTGCAGGTCGTCCAGCACCGCGTGGACGGCGTAGTCCGCGATCTCCCCGGACGTCATCATGGCCCGGCGCTCCCGGCCCGGCTCCCCGTGGATCCCCACCCCGAGCTCCAGCTCACCGTCCGGCAGGTCGAAGGTGGGACCGCCCTTGCTCGGTGTGGCACACGCCGACAGCGCGACCCCGAAGCTCCGCGACGCCTCGTTCACCCGCCGCGCGACCGCCTCCACACGCGCCAGCGGCGCCCCCGCCTCGGCCACCGCACCGGCGATCTTCTCCACGAACAGCGTGGCCCCCGTACCCCGGCGTCCGGCCGTGTGCGTGCTGTCGGTCACCGCGACATCGTCGTTGACGAGCACACTGGCCACCTGGATGCCCTCGTCCTCGGCGAGCTCGGCGGCCATGTTGAAGTTCAGGACGTCACCGGTGTAGTTCTTCACGACGAACAGCACACCGGCCCCACTGTCCACGGCAGCCGCCGCCCGCACCATCTGGTCAGGCACGGGACTCGTGAAGATCTCCCCAGGGCACGCGGCATCCAACATCCCCGGCCCCACGAACCCCCCATGCAACGGCTCATGCCCCGACCCACCCCCCGACACCAGCCCCACCTTCCCCGCCACCGGCGCGTCCCTCCGCCGCACGACCCGCCCCTCGACATCCACGGAGAGCTCGGGGTGAACGGCGGCCATCCCCCGCAACGCGTCGGCGACGACGGACTCGGGAACGTTGATCAACATTTTCACAGGGGGCTCCTTCGGTGACGGGCGGTTAGGTCTCTGACCTACATTTCCGCAGGTCAGGTGAGGTGACAAAAGTGATTGATCTTGGCGGACTCTGGCGGCTGTTCACGGTCTGTGGCGGTACTGATGCTGACCTAATGCTGACTTTTCTGATGGGCCATCAGTTGCTGCGGCTTGTCACTGAGCGTAATAGAGGCACGGTAGCCAAGAGTGACAGCAGGTGGAAGCCGACTGAAGTGGCTCGCATCGTGCGTGCCGACTGGTTGTGGCAGCCATCCGTTCTTCGAAGGCCGGTCGGGTCACAGAACCTCGCCCAGTGTCGTTGCGGCTGAGGTCATGCGGTCGCGCTGGTCGACCCCAGCCGGATCGAGCCCCGTGGGGATGCCCGTGCCGCGTGTCGGGACCGGCATGGGGACGCGGACGAGCTGACCGGGTACGGACGATGAAAAGGCCGACCCAGCCGTGCAGGCTTGTCGCGACGCCGCGGGTGCGCTCGATGATCCAGTCCAAATGCTCGGCTCCAGAACGTACTTGCTTTCGCCCTGGCCGCCGAGCTGCGGAACCTGCAGGTTCTTCGTCTGCTGGTGGTACACGACCGTACTCGCTTTTGACCTGCGACAACGGGCGTAAGCGCCCGCTGCGGCGTCGGGTTGGCCCGCACCGGGTCCGGATCTTGGCACGTGGTGTCACAGCGGAGAACCTTCCTGCGGTACCACATGGCACAGGTAGGCGGAAGCGTCTTCTGGCGTCCACGTGGTCCAGGGCGCTGCCGTTCATGCAGGTAGGGCCGCCGTGGTCCAGGTGTGTCGACGGTGTTGGTGACAGCAATGTGACAGGTGATGGCCACTGAGATTCCCGCCGGGCAGGTGTCGACGGGGAGTCTTGCGGTCGGGGACTGTTTGGTTCGCGGTGCTCGGCGCGATCTTGCTGTGCTCGGCTCACCGTTCACTACGCGACGGAAGGGGCGAGGCGGCGGTCGAGGTGACGCGTTGACGGCGCATTTTGGCGGCTGGGGGTCGCGATGCGCGCGCGGGCGCCCTGTTCTGTGGTGACGAAGATCGTGGGGGCGCGTGGGCGCTGCTGGGCTTCGGCAGGGAACGCCTCGGTGAGGGGCAGCGGTGTACTGGTGATCTGCAGGTGGAAGGGATGGCAGCGTTACTGCCGTCGTGCCGTGATCTGGCTCCTGACTTTTCTGACCGAAGTGTCCTGACGATCCTCCGGCGTTCGCGGGGCGAGGCAGTGCGCACAGACGCCGGCCCGGGTGAGCGTGTCTGGAGGACTGCCGTGCGTGAAAATCTGCACCGTGTCACCGACGACCGCTCTCCGGGCCAGTGGCGACGCTGATGCGCAACTACTGACGGGAGTGGATGAACGATCGAATCGACAAGCTCTGCTCCTTCCACGGTTCCTCCTCCGGGTGCGGAAGAGGTGATTCTTGGGGTGGACACCCACCGAGATGTTCACGTGGCTGCCGTGATTTCGATGACGGGGAAGACGCTGGCCATCGAGAGCTTCTCGACCACCGTGACCGGGTATTGTCAGCTCGCGCAATGGCCATCTCGGTTAGGTGTCGTTCGGCGTGCGGGGGTAGAAGGATCTGGCAACTACGGGGCGGCCCTGTCCCGGTATCTGCTGTCGCAAGGCATCGATGTCATCGAGGCCCCTGGGCCGGGGCGTGCCGCTCGTCGCCGGCAGAGCAAATCCGACCAAGGCGATGCAGAAGCTGCCGCTCGTGCCGTGCTCAGTGGCCGTGCGTGCTCCCGAGCGAAGTCAGGGAACGGCCCGATAGAGATCGCGCGTATGTACAACGTGGCCAGGGACTCCGCTGTCAAAGCCTGCACCCAGGCCACTAACCAGCTCAGGGCGGTCCTGGTCACTGCCGATCCAGCGCTGCGGGAAGAGCTGGCCGGCTTGAAGCGCCGAGCCCTCATTCGTGCCTGTCTGCTGCTCGGCGAGGAGGCCGGCGGGACGGATCCTGTACTGCGGGCTACGAGGTTCACGTTGCGCACGCTGGCTGAGCGAATCGAGCAGCTCAACGTGCAGGCCCGAGAACTGCAACAGCGTCTGTCGGAGTTGATCGAGGAGCACTACCCCCAGCTGTTCGCCGCTGTGGGGGTTGGACCGCAGAGCGCCGCTGTTTTGCTGGTCGCCATGGGGGACAACGCGGGCCGCTTGCGCGGTGAAGCGTCATTCGCTGCTTTGTGCGGGGCGAGCCCGGTTGAATACTCCTCGGGCAGTAGATGCCATCGTCGGCTCAACCGTGGCGGAAACCGGCAGGCGAATGCTGCCCTGTACCGCATTGTGTTGACTCGGCTGCGCTGGGACCCGCGTACCCAGGTGTATTACGAGAGGCGGGTTACGGAAGGGAAGACCCGGCGTGAGATCATCCGCTGCCTGAAGCGGTATGTGGCCCGGGAGATCTACCGTCTCGTCCAGGGGCAGCGCCAGGGCCCGGGTTGCTCATGAACGCCCCTTGAGCGCGCTCTGACTGAGGGTGCGGGGAGCGGCGCGACCGGCCGCGGACGGCGCACTGGTCTTCCAGCGGAGAGCTGCGCGACGGTCGGCAGACCGCGGGAACTTCGATTGTCAGTGGCCGCCGCTAGCCTCGTCGTACGAGCTGGATCACGCGAGCGGCAGGGGGCCTGCAGCTGTGGGGATGTCGTGGCGGGACCTCGTCCTGAGGCAGAGCCTCGTCGAGGCGCGGTGTTACTTGGCGGATGAGGCGAGCGGGCGGTCCACTGCCCGTGAACTCAAGGCGCTCGTCGATGAGATGATCACGCCTGGGTATGAGGGACGCGTCCTGATAGAGCTGCTGCAGAACGCGCACGACGCACATCCGGCGAACCAGCGCAGCGGTCAGATCGAGTTCCAGTTGTGCGAGGACGAGGGTGAGCACGGCGTCCTTCATGTGGCCAACGGTGGACGGCCGTTCAGCACCCAGGACTTCACGGGGGTCTGCACGGTCGGCCTGTCGCCCAAGAGTCCCGACGAAGGCATCGGGCACAAGGGCATCGGCTTCAAGAGCGTCCTTCAGCTCACCGACGCTCCCGAGATCTACAGTGTGTCCCGCCAGGATGCGCGCACCTTCGACGGTTTCTGCTTCCGCTTCGCCCAGCCGGCCGACTTCGACCAGATCGCCGAACAGGTGGCGCCTGGAAGTCCCGCGGCGGCGCAGCAACTGCGCGACGGGGTCAGCGCCTTGAAGCTGCCGGTGCCAATGGACGACGTCCCGGAGAGCGTGCGGTCGTTCCGGCGGCGAGGTTTCGTCACCGTCATCCGGCTTCCGCTGCGCTCGGCGCAGGCACGCGCGGAGGCCGAGCGGCAACTCGCCGATCTCACCGCTCCTCAGGCACCCTTCGAGCTGTTCCTGCACCGCCTGGCGAAGGTAACCATCGCGCGGCGCGGCGGTAAGGACAAGAAGCGGGTGCGCCCCGAGACGTATGAGAGGAAGGTCCGTACCCTCGTCTCGGCCGACGGGCTGCGCGTGCAGGAGGTGGTGTTGCGGCGCCGCATGCGTCTCATCGTGGTGCAGACCCAGGTGGACGAGGGCACGGCTCGGGAGGCGATCGAGCGGGCCGTCGACGCGCGCGTGATGAGCAAGGTCTGGTGTTCGTGGCGAGGCGCGGCGGAGGTCAGCGTGGCCGTTCCGGCAGGCGACCCCTTGGACACAGGACGGCTGTACGCGTTCTTGCCGATGGGGGACGAGGCACCCTGTCCTGTGCCCGCGTTCGTCAACGCACCGTTCTTCACCACCTTCGAGCGCCGGTCGTTCTCCGAGGCCGTGTCGTGGAACGCTCTTCTGCTCGACGCGGCGGCCCAAGCGTGTGCACTGGCGGCGCTGCTGCCCGGAGAGAGCCGGGTGTGCATTCCGCCGGCCGCGCTTGTCGACCTGTTGTGCTGGCGCGTTTCGCAGGTGCACCGGCTGGAGTCCGCGATGCGGGTGCTGGGCCAGCAGCTCGACAAGGTCGCGTTCCTGCCGGTGCTTCACCCAGCTGGCGATCACACATCGCTCGCGTGTGGCTTCGTGTGGCAGAGGCCCGAGAAGGCGAGGGTGTTCACTCCGGAGGCGCTGGCTGCAGCGGGCGTTGAGGATCTCATCGATCCGAGGCTCCATCCGACGCGGCTGCAGCGTCTGAAGATGCTCGGCCGACGGTACAACCTGCGCCTTGAGCCATGCACGGAGGAGCTTGCGGACTGGGCGGAGCAGCTCGCCACAGCGTTGCACAGCAGCCGTATAGACCTGGATACGTGGGCGGATTTCTACTCCGATCTATCGCTCTGCCTCGCAGACGACGGCCGTGCGCTGCGCGGCAGGCGGATCATCCTCGGCTCCGGTGGCGAGCTGCTGCCTGCCGGGGGCACGGGAGTGTTCCTGCCACAGCCGAAGAAGCCGGCAGCCACAAGCACGGCTGCTCCCGCTGGCCCAGCCACAGACACGGCTGTCGCCGCCATTGCGCCGGTGCCTGGGCGGCTCGCGGAGCACATCCGATTCGTGCACGGCGGAATTCCCTGGTGCGGGAAGCGGGCCACGCGTCGCACGCAAGGGCTGCGCTGGCTGGAACAGCAGGATCTGGTACATGCGTATGCACCCCAGGCAGTCCTCGACGTGGTGGCCAAGGCCATGGCCGACGAGCGAGGCGACGATGGTGCGCTGCGCGAGTACCTGAGGTACGCATGCGTGGTGTGGGCGGCGAGCTTCGCGGAGTCGGGCGGGGCCGGTCTGCGGGTGAGCGGACTGCTGGGGCCGGCGAGGGGTGGTTGGATCACGCTGGACACTGCGATGTTTGGTGCGGGCTGGCCGGGAGGCCAGCGGCACGTTGACGATGTTCTGGTGCGTTTCCTCGCCCGGGAGTCTGCCGGGTCGGAGGAGTTGGCGCGGCTTGCGGGGCGCGTCCTCGAGTCACCGGAGGAGATCCTCGGGTCCGGCGACGCGGCCGGTCTGGATACCGGCACGCTGCAGCGTTTCCTGGAGCGGCAGGGCGTCAGCCATGGACTGCGGCCACGGCGGCATGCGGCAGACGGGCCGTCCGACTATGTGAAGGGCAGCATCCTCAACTTGCCCTACAGCTTCTCCGGGTTCCCCAGCCTGCCGCTGACGCGGCAGGAGCTGATTAACTGGCGTTCGGCGGCGGTCCGCTGGCCGCGTCGGCGGCGGGGGCTCTACAGCACGGTGTCCTACCAGTCGCAACAGCCGCTGCACACACTGCCCGGCCAGAGCGACTACGAGGAATTCGACGACGACAGCCGCAAGCTGTACGCGGAGTTGATCCTCCACGGCCTCAACGCCTGGCCGGACACCGTCTTGGAGACGACCTATACCGGCGGCTCCGACCGGCACGGCACGCCCTGGCCGACACCGCTGGCGGGGTTCCTCGCCCAAGCGCCTTGGATCCCACAGCAAGATCCCCGCCCCGAGGCCGAGCAGACCGCAGAGTCCTGCTTCGCGGATGCGAGCAGCGCGTGGTGGTCGGGCGAGGAAGCGCCACCCGAGTACCTCACCACGGCGCCCGCCTCCCTGCGCGCGCGAGCCACGGACCGCGTCCGCGCGCGCCTTGCCCTGCTGGGCGTGCGCAGTTGGGACGACCCGGATACCGCGCTCGCCCGGCTTGATCACCTGGCCGAGCTGGTCTCGTCCACGCCGAGCCTGCGGCACGGACGGCTCGGCCATCTGGTCCGTAAGGCCAACGAGAAGGCGTGGAGCGATCTGCTGCCCGCGCACGGGCCGGCACCCTCGGCCGTCGGGAAGGTCACCGATCTTGTGGTCTCGCGTGAGGGCGCACTCGAAACGCTCGGAGAGCGGGCAGACCCGGAACGGGGACGGAGCGCGGCGCAGGGCGAAGGAACGCCGGAGGACGGACGTGCCGATGAAGCCCACCAGCCCGAGACCGTGTACGTCCCCGATGATCAGGGCGCCATCGAGCGCAGACTCCTCGACACCGTCGCGGTCCCCGTGCTGCCGATCGGCACCGGTCCCCTTGCCGACCGCGTCAACTCCCACCTGAATCACCACAGTTCATTTCCCATCCGCCGGGCCAGCGCAGCCAAAGTGGAGGTCCTTGCGGACGGACTGCCCTTGGACCACGCCTCCGGTGATCCACTGGCGGAGGTGGCAGGGCCATGGCTGGGTACGCTGGTGGCGGGACTCGTGGAGTTCGATACCGAGCGGGCCTTGCGGCTCATGGATGTCTCGCCCGCCTCGATCACGCAGCGGATCGGCACCTGCCGGCTCATGCGGGCCACGCACACGGTGCAGTATGTCGACGGTCACGCCGTGCCCAGCGAGACGACGGAACGATCGCTGTTCCTGGGGACACCGGAGCAGGGGCTCGTCGTAACGGTCCACCCCGAAGGCGACCACGCTCCGGAGTGGGAGATCCTCCAAAACGCGGCCCCCGCAGTGGCAGTGCTCGTAGGGGCTCCGGTTCTTGGCGAGCGTCTTCAACTGGCCCTCTTCAAGCTGGCCCAGCGATGTGCCGAGCCGCGTGACATCGGTGAGGCGGACCTCGCGGACGTCCTGCGCGTCCCCGTGGGCAAGCTCGAAGCCGTGCTCTCCGACCGGTCCTCCGTGCGCTCCGGCAGCGCGCGCCTCGTCCCGCTCCTGGCCTGCGTGGATACCGCATGCGCCGAGGAACTCCAGCGCCTGCACGAGACATTCCCCGATCGCGCTCAGCTCCACGACTGGCTGGCCTCCCGTGTGGACCCCAGAACCACCCGCACGCTGATGCGTCTCATAGATGACGACGACTGGCAGCGCAGGCTCACCACGCTCGGAGTCGAACTGGCCGACGCGAACCGCGTATGGCGGAGCCTCGGACTGGCACCCGTGCACAACAGAGCGGGTCACGCCCGCCAGTTCGCGCATTGGCTGCAGCAGAACCGGGCCCGTCTCGTCGATCACGTACGCGATGCCTTCATCCCGTCGTATCGCGCCGGGGCGGCGCTTGAGGCATATCTCAGACTGCGCGAGCTGCCCGGGCTTGAAGCGGCACCGGAGTGGCTCGACATGTACTGGGATGTGCCGGCCGATGTCCTCTCCGCGCACGCGGAAGAATGGGCCCGCTCTCACCTGCCAACCCCGCCCCCTGCGCAGAGCAAGAAGCCAGGCAAGAGCGGCGCCTCGACGCGCACGGTCGCTGAGCTCCGCGACGCGTCCATGGGAGTCCTGCACGAGCAGCTTCCGCGACTGCGCACTCTCATGAACACATGGGCACGCATGCATGGCGCCGCACTTACTCAGGAGCTCCCCTCCATCGCGGAGGTCACGCGGGCCATGGACGCGGAGGGGCTCCTCGACTTCGAGCGACTGAGCAAGCGACGGCTGACGCGCTGGCTGAGCGACCACGGCCACTGGCCCGACGGCATGCCTCTCACCCACCGCTCCACCGACCTGGGCCCGGACACATCCCACTCCGCCGGACAAGACGAGCCGCAGGCCCTCCTCGCGGGAGCGCGGCCGATCGCCGCGCGCCCTCACGTGCTGCTCAGTGGAAAACGCCTGCTCATAGGTCGGGACGACCTGCGCGTGCTGGCCCGCGAGGTGGCAGCCGATGTGACCGAGGATCAACTCGCCGTTTCACCGGCGCCGTTGGCCATGTTGCCGCCGACGATCCCCCGGCCCCGGGGGGAGCGCGGCGAAAGCGGTGAGGGCTACACGGTGACGCCTGCGGATCCCGAGACGAAACTGGCCATCGGGCTTGCCGGAGAGAGGATCGTCGGCGCGTGGCTGCACCGCCACTACGGTGTACCGGAGCAGGAATCGTGGCGCTCCGGCCTGCGTGCGCACGTCTATCCGGACGGCATCGGGGACGACCGGCTCGGCTACGACTTCCGTGTCAGCACCCCGGAGCGGACCCTGTACTTCGAGGCCAAGGCGTCCACGGGCGCCGACGGAGAGATACAGCTGGGCGAGTCCGAGGTCGAGCGTGCCCGCACCCTCAAGGCTGACGAGACGTACATCATCGTGTACGTCTCGCATGTGTGGGACGGCGCCCGTCGCTGCATCACGCCCTTGCCCAACCCCTTCGGGGCGCCCGGACTTGCGGGGTACCGCCTGGTGGGCAATGCGTTGCGGCTGCGGTTCACATTGCCCAGATCGTAATGGCCGTCCAGGGGAGCCCAGCCGGTCCAGGAGGGGTACTCAAGGCCAGGTCAGGGCCTCATGTCTCGACGTCCATCGCACCCCCTGAGCTGGGGTGTTGCGACTACCACTAGAACCCAAGGGGTGCTGGATGGGGTTCCAGCGTCCGAAGACTGCCTGCTCCGCGACGTTCGGCGTGATCTTGCTGTGCTTCGGATCACCGTTCTCAACGAGACGCGAGGGACGAGGTGGTGACTGAAGACGCCGCATTGAGAACGTATCCCGGCAGCGGGGGTTTGCGTGCGCGCGGGCGCGCTGCATCCACATTCCCCCGACTTGAGGCTATTCAGGATGAAAGAAGCTCAGCGCGTTGGTGCCCCCGCGGTCCTTGCGCCCCGACCCGAAGAAGCGATTCCGTTTGGGCCCCGTACGTTCCGGGTGTGTTCCAGCGAACGGGGGCATCAACCTGGAGACGGGTACGGTCACCCGTCTGCGAATTCAAACGTCGAGTTCCGGACGTCCAAGCCGCCCTGCCCCCCTTAGTCATTGATGGTCAGCACTTGGTCTTTCTATAGTGACGGCCGCTACCTCGGGGACGGTTCGGCACTGTTGTGGGAAGGGTTAACGATGTCACCAGGCGACGAGGCGCTGGACCAGCTGATCGCCCGCGATGGCCCGCTCCCACCCGAAGCCGTAAGGAAGTTGGCGGTGCGGCTTGCCGCAGCACTGGCGCCCTTGCACGCTGCCGGTGGCGCCCACGGCGGCTGCACACCGGCCGGCATTCTGATGACCCAGGCTGGCCCCCGGCTGACCGGCGCCGGTACCCCGGCCACCGGCAGCAGCGCAGCCGAGGACATCCATGCCCTCGGCGCGGTCTTGCACTTCGCGGCAACCGGCATGCCGTACCCGGGCCCACACCCGCCGGACATACCCGACCCCGCTTTACGCACCTTGATCCTCGACTGCCTGGTCCCGCGCCAGGCCGCCCGGCCCACCGCCCCACAACTGCTCCAGCGCCTGCAGCACCCGGCTGTGCCCGCCCCGCCCCCGTACCCTCCAACTCGCCTACCGGGCAGTCGAATGCCAGGATGGCGCGGCCCCACTGCCCTGCTCGCCGGAGTGCTGGCCGCGATCCTCGGTATCGCCGTCGGCCTGGCCTACTGGACCACCGACTCCTCCGCCGGCTCCCCACCATCCGCCTCCGTCCGTCCCGGCACTTCCCCCCATCACCGGGCGGGAGGCTTCACTTGGTCACTGACCGAGGGGGATACCGGAGCTTTCGTGGGCCTGTGGAAGACCGCCTCCTCCGTAGTGCTGGGCACCAGATCCGGCCTGACCGCCTACAACGCGGCCACCGGGCACAGACTCTGGTCCTGGAAACCGCCGAACAACGGCATGTTGTGCAATATGAGCCACAACGCCCCCGATGGGGCCGGCGCATTCAGCTACGGCACGTTCGTCCCCAAGCCCGGTATCGAGAAGTGCGACCAGTTGCAGACCATCTCCCTGGCCTCCGGCAAAACCAGCTGGGCACAGGCAGTGAGCCTGGTGGGCCGCGGATCGACCGGCTTCCCGGACCTGACCGGTGGTGCCTCGCTATCCATCGGCGACGGCGTGGTGACCGCGTCCTTCGCCGGACCCAGGACTCATGAGCACGGCAGCAGCGGCCTGCTGATCGCCGACGCACGAACCGGCCGGGTGCGATGGTCCGCCGACGCCGACGGAAACGCGCTGCCAGGCGGATGCCAACTCAGTGGCCACGCACAGGCCGTGCTGAACAAGGTCTATGCCCTTGCCAACTGCGTCTCCCATGCCATGCTCTTCTCCTTCCCTGGCGATACCGACACCCCGGCTCCCCAGCCGGTAAGAATGCCGATCGATTGCAGCGGCCCCATCAGCAACAAGACCATCTCCGGCATGATGACCGCCAACGCTAGCCATCTCCTGATCGGTTGCGGCCCGGACTACCCGGCAGGCCGGCTCTTCACCGTGTCCGCCGCCACCGGTGACCTACACCGCGTGGCTACCAACGGAGTCGCCACCGGCACCGTCGCCTATCTCTACGGCGGCGCCCATGCCCCGGTCAACCTGCTGATGAACGGTGACACCCTCTACCTCCTCAAGGGCGGCAACAGCATGGGCGGCAGCCGCAGCGATGGCGTGGTGGCCGTGGACCTCAACACCGGCCTCCAGCGCTGGAGCAGCTCTCTGCCGGCAGTCTCCTCGGTGACACTGCTGGCCCCCACATCCTCGGGCGTGGAGGTACTGGCGAGCAGCGGGGACCAGCGGTCCCGGTACACCGTGACCGGAGCCGGTCAAGCGGTGAAGGGCCCCCCGCTCAACGCCGACCAAGACAAGGTCTTCGCGGCGGCCACGGGCTCCAACACTCCCTATGCCGTGCTGGCGGGCGACTACCTCGCGGTGGGGTTCACCGGCTCATACCGGCCGGACCAGACGATCCTCGGCATCCTCCCCTCGGCGGTGCGCCATGACTGACCCCACGCCGCCGGAACCGCCCGGCTACCAACGGGCCCCGCACTACCGGCTCCTGCTCGGCTGCGCGGTGGCCTCCGCCGTGCTGGCCGTGGGCGCGGCGGTGGTGAACTTCGGGCTGCAGCCGGACCCCGACCTGCCCACCGTTCCCGGACTCCCGACAGCACCCCACGGCCTGCCCTCGGGACTGCCTACCGGCCTCCCCAAGGGCCTGCCCACCGGTCTGCCAAGCCTCCCCACGGACTTGCCCACCAACCTGCCAGGCTTCCCCCAAGACCTGCCCACCAGCCTGCCGACCGGCCTCCCGGGCCTGCCCGGAGGATCGTCATGAGCCAACTCCCCCCGCGGCCCCCGGCCTCCGACCCCCGGATGCGCGGAGTGCTGCTGATCGCGGTCCTGTTCTCCGCCCTCTACGGCCTTCAGGTGGTCATCGACCTGCTGCGCCCGCACCTTCCCTTCGAGGAAGCCCATGCCCTGGTGGGCTGGTTCAACCCGCCCCCGAAGGGAATGCCCGATCCTCCCTTCGCCTGGTACCGGGTGTCGTTCTGGTGCTACGTACTCAGCCTCCCGGCGGCCCTGGGCCTGTACCTCACCGGCCGCCGGGGCGGGCGCTACTTCCCCCACTGGCAGGCGGCCGCCGCCGTGGTGCTCTTCTTCCCCTATCCCTTCTGGACACTGGACACCTTCGCCCACAGCCTGACCAGTCTCCTGCTCTGTCTGCCCAGCACCGCCTATGCGCTCTGGCTGGTCCACCGGATGCAGCGCTTCTCCCGCCTCCCGGTGCGGCTGCTGCTGGCCATGGCGGGCTGGGGCGCGGTGATGGGCACTGGCTTCAGCGGCTCGATGAACCATTGGTGGTTGGATTACTCCTCCAACTATCTTCTGTCGGGTCGGGATCACCTGATGCCGCTCGACCTGGCCCGGATCCACGACCAGGTGGTCGCCGTGGGCCTGTTGCACGCCGGCCTCTTCGAGGAACTGGGCAAGGGGGCCGGGATGGCCATCGTCTTCCTGCTGCTGCGCAGGCACATTGACGACATCGTCTCCGGGATTGTGCTGGGCGCCGCCGCCGGCCTGGGCTTCAATTTCACCGAGAGCGCCCAGTACATGACGGCACACCATGGCGCCGATGCCTCCACCCAGTACTTCCTGCGCCAGTCGCTGGGACTGCTGACCGCCCACATGGCGTTCACCGCCGTAATAGGCGCGGGTTTCGGCATCGCCCGCCAGCTGTCCGACCGGCGTTCCCGACGCATCGTCATCGTCTGCGGATTCGGCATTGCCATGGCCGCGCACTTCGCCAACGACGTGTTCATCAGCTACTACAGCCGGGTCAAGGAGGACTGGTTCTCCCCTAGCCACGTCATGGATCTGCTGGTGCTCACCCCGCTCAGCTTCGTGGTCCTGCAGGGACCACTGGTGCTGCTCTACCTGCTCCTGCTCCGGCGTGGGTTGCGTGACCAGGCGGCAGCACTGGCGGTCGAACTGCGCGCAGAGGCCGCCACCGGCCACGGGGCGGTGACCGCCGCCGAGGTGCCGGTGCTGCTGCGCCCGGCCCGCCGCTTCTACCTCCGGCTGCACGCCCTGCGCCACCAGGGTTTCGGCGCCTACCGGCAGTTGGGCCGCCTGTACGCCGCACAGCTGCGGCTCGGCATGGCCCGCTGGCACCGCAGCCGGGACGAGTACGACCCGTTCGCCCCCGACGAACAGGCCCTGCGCCGACACGTTCTCGGCCTCAAACACCAGCCCCGTCCTGCCGTTGCGGCCGGCCGTCCCCTTCAGGCGGCGTCATGAGAACCCGCGAGGTGACGCTGCGCTCGGCCGCGGTGGCCGGCCTGCTCTGCGCGCTCTGGCTGTTCGTTCCGGCTCCCGCCGCCTATGCCGCGCCCTGCGGCCAGGTCAGCTATGACGACGGTGGTCCGGGCAAGCCCCCCGTCTTCCCGGGCGTTCCGGCCACCGACCCCTGTGCCGAGCAGGCCCACACCGGCACGGCCGTGGTCGCCGCCGGAGCAGCTCTGGCGGCGGCAGCCGCCGCCGCGGCGGGCATCAGCCGAGGCCGAGTGCCCGACCCGGCGGAACTGGCGGCCAGCCCGCAGGCAGCCGCCGCACCGCCCTCTCCCGCTGTCGTCGGCACCGGCCAGGCCGCTGACGGCAATGCGCGATGCCGAACCGGCGGCGACCCGGTGGACGTGGTCTCCGGCCAGATGATCACCGATGCAACCGACATCGAACTGCCCGGACTGCTCCCTCTGTTACTGCGCCGCGCCTACGCTTCCGGCTACTCCGGCGGACGGCTGTACGGCCCTGGCTGGTCCTCAACGCTCGACCAGCGCCTGGAGTTCGATGCCCAAGGTGTCCACTACTTCGGCGATGATGCCCAGACCCTGCGCTACCCCTACCCCGCCCAGCCCGGTCAGTCCGTCCTGCCGGCCGAGGGCGCCCGCTGGCCCCTGCACTGGGACTCCGACGGCACCATCCGCATCGAGGACCCGCAACTCGGCCTGACCCGCCACTTCACCGCATCCGCCCAGCCCGCCATCCACCTGATCAGCGCCCTCTCCGACCGCAACGGCCACCGCATCACCGTCCACCGCGACGAGGACGCACCGGCACAGGTCGAGCACTCCGCCGGCTACCGGGTGACCGTCGACACCGCCACCACCCCGGCCGGACCCCGAATAACCGGTCTGCGGCTGCTGGACGGACCCGACGACCCCCAGGGCACCGTCCTCCGCCGCTTCGGCTACGACGACCTCGGCCGGCTCACCACCGTCACCGACCCCACCGGTGTGCCCTTCCGCTACGCCTACGACCAGCACCACCGGATCACCTCCTGGACCGACCGCAACGGCTTCACCTACGAGTACCGCTACGACGACTCCGGCCGGGTCGTCCAGGGCACCGGCCCCCGCGACCATCTCTCGGCCGCCTTCGACTACCACCCACTGCGCCGGTGCACCATCGTCACCAATTCCCTGGGCGAGCGCACCGAGTACCACTACGACCGCCACCACCACATCACCCGGACCGTCGATCCGCTGGGCCACAGCGTGCTCACCGAGTCCGACCGCTACGGCCGTCTCATCGCCCACACCGATGAACTGGGCCGCACCATCAGCTACACCCTCGACGACCACGGCAACCCCACCCGTATCGAGCGCCCCGACGGTGTTTCCCTCCACTTCCATTACAACGAACTCCACCTCCTCACCAAGGTGACGGGACCGGGCAGCACGACCTGGCAGTACGACTACGACCCCCAGGGCAACCTCCGCACCGAAACCGACCCCACGGGCGCCCGCACCACCCACAGCTATGACGCCCAGGGCCGCCACACCGCCATCACTGATCCCCTCGGCCATGTCCAGCGCATCCACACCAACCTCGCCGGCCTCCCCCTCGCCCTCACCGACCCCCTGGGCCACACCACCCAGGCCCTACGCGATGCCTTTGGCCGAATCACCGAACTCCGCGACCCCTTGGGCCACCGCACCATCCTGCAGTGGACCCCCAACGGCCAACTCTTCTCTCGTACCCACCCCGACGGAGCAGTCGAGCGCTGGCACTATGACGCCGAGGGCAACCAGACCGCCCACGAAAGCGCCGAGGGAGCCCTCACCGCCACCACCTACGGCCCCTTCGCCACCCCGATAACCCGGACGGCCCCGGACGGTGCCTGCTACACCTTTACCCATGACACCGAGCTTCGCCTCCGCCAGGTCACCAACCCCCAGGGACTGACCTGGACCTACCACTACGACTCCGCCGGGCGCCTGCACTCCGAGACCGACTTCGACGGCCGCACCCTCACATACGGCCATGACTCAGCGGGCCAACTCACCAGACGCACCAACGCACTCGGCCAGAGCGTCACCTACCAGTACGACCGGCTCGGCCGCCTCACCAGTAAGGACGCCGACGGCGTCCTTACCAACTACACCCACGACGCCTTCGGCAATCTTCACCGGGCGGCCACTCCCGACGTCACCCTGACCCGCCACCATGACGCCCTCGGTCGTATCACCTCCGAAGCCGTCAACGGCCGCACCGCCAACTACACTTACAACGCTCTCGGCCACTGCACCAGCCGCACCACCCCCACCGGTGCGCTGAGCGCCTGGACCTACGACCCCGCAGGGCGGGCCACCTCCCTCACCGCCTCCGGCCACACCTTCACCCTGGAACGCGACGCCATGGGGCGGGAGACCGCCCGCCATTTTGGCCAGGGCCTCATGCTCACCCAGACCTGGGGCCCTACCGGCAGCCTCACCACCCACACCCTGACGGACCCCACCCACACCCTGCACCAGCGGTCCCATAGCTACCACCGCGACGGCTATCTCACCACCCTCACCGACTCAACCACCGGTACCCGCACCTTCGACCTAGACGTGGCCGGCCGCGTCACCGCCGTCCACGCTGCCAACTGGACCGAGCACTACGCCTACGACCCAGCCGGCAATCAGGCCGAAGCTGACTGGCCGTCCCACCACCCCGGCTCGGAAGCCCACGGCCCCCGCGTCTATGCCGGCACCCGAATATCCCTCGCCGGCGCCGTCCGCTACGAACACGATGCCCAGGGCCGCGTCACCCTCCGCCAGAAGACCTACCTGTCCCGCAAACCGGACACCTGGCACTACACCTGGGACGCCGAGGACCGCCTGACCTCCGTCACCACCCCCGACGGCACCCGCTGGCACTACCTCTACGACCCCCTGGGCCGCCGCGTCGCCAAGCAACGCCTCAACGCCGTAGGCGAATTGGCCGAGCGCACCGACTTCACCTGGGACGGCCTCACCCTCGCCGAACAGACCACCACCCCCGCCGGACCCGGCAACCCCGTCACCCTCACCTGGGATCACGACGGCCTGCGCCCCGTCGCCCAGACCGAACGCATCACCCTCTCCCAGCACCAGGTCGACCAGCGCTTCTTTGCCATCATCACCGACCTGGTAGGCACCCCGACCCAACTGATTGACGAATCCGGTACCACCGCCTGGCACTCCCGCGCCACCCTCTGGGGCATCACAGCCTGGTCCAGAGACAGTACGGCCTACACTCCGCTGCGCTTTCCGGGGCAGTACTTCGACCCGGAGACGGGGCTGCACTACAACTTCCATCGGCACTACGACCCCGAGACGGGGCGCTACACCTCACCCGACCCTCTGGGACTCGCCCCCGACCCCAACCCCTTCGCCTACGTCCACAACCCCCATACCTGGACCGACCCGCTGGGGATCGCGTCATGCGCCAAGGAGGGCTGGGAACAGAAAGCAGACTTCTCCAGCAAAAAAACGATGTCCAAGAAGTACCATGCGCACGCGTCCGAATTCCTCGACAATCCCGGTAACATGAACAACGCCAGTCTCAAAGCCTTTGAGCAGTCGATGCGCCAGCATATGACGGCACCGAACACCAAGATCTACCGGTACAACTACCACGGTCAGGGACAGGCGGTGGGGTTCATCGACCCGCAGACACGCACCATGGTCATGCTGCACTCAGACGGCAGGTTCTGGTCAGGGTGGACCATCAGTGATAAACAGTTCACCGACATCGTGGACAGGGGATTCCTGTGGTGACAGACCCGAAACGGGACCCCCTCACCGGTACACAGCTCTCCGCCGAGCTCCTCAATGGCTGCTCCTTCAGGCCCGAATGGCTCGCGGCGGGCGAGAAAGAGAGCGCCCCACTTGCCTCCGGTACCGGCATGGGCACTCAACTGGCCAGGCGCTTGAGCACAGGTGCGCGCCGCACCGGCCATGGCTACATCATTGCCGCACGCTTGGCAGGCAAGCACGGCTCAGAACCTGCACTCCGGATCCCGTCGAGCCAGGAGTCCCTGCTGGCTCAGCTGACATGGCCCGGCGAACCCTTTGTGGCGGCCCTCCCTGATCTGTCCGGGGCCCTGCTGGTAACCGGTCACCTCTACGCCGTGATCGGTGGAGGCGGAGAATTTCTCCAGTACAGTTTGTCCGAAGGCGTGGAGCAGGCTCGCGCCAACTTCCAGCGCTATGCCAAGCGGATCGGCGCCAAGCGGCCTGAAGTCGCCGAGGCCGCAAAGCTGTTCCCGCTCCGCCAGCGGGCCTGGGCGAAGAAGGACGACGTGCTCGCTGGCTCGGCCACGGCAGAGCAGCTGGCACTCATGGAAGCCTTTGCCTCCGGAGACCTCAACGGACCTGGTTTCGCTATGGCTTGGCTATCCGCCCGACGACGCTCCCTTATCGCGAGCGAGCGGCTGCGTGAACCCCTGGAAAACACCTTGGCCGAGATCTTCTACGCCCTGGACAACTACTCGATCGACCCGGCCCTCCAGGAACCCGGCGACCTCACCGACGAGCAACTGAAGTCGGTGGTGCGCAACGCCCTGGCCCAACTCGACTAAAGATTTTTTCGCAACCCGGTAACTGTGCTGTAACGGCAAGGCTGTTGCAATTTCTGGTTCAGGTCAGTCGGCGAAGGCGAGGTTGTGTAAGTTGTAAAGCGTCCGGGGGGCGTCCAGCTAGTCCAGGAGAGGCGTTGAAGGCCAGGTCAGGGGAGCCCGTGCAGTTGGTGAGGCGCCTGTGATGGCTGGTGAGACGACGCCCCCACTGGAACGGTCCGGCGGGGACGTCGCGGACTACGACTGGGCGCAATGTTCGGTGCTGGTGCCGTTGTACTCAGGCTCTCCGCTCTCGAGTACCCGGAGCAAGGACGCAGTGACGACACGTGTGCTGCGGCCGATGCGCAGCACTCGGCACGGGAACTCCCCGCGGCGAGCCAGGTCGTAGCCCTTCGCCCTGGAGAACCCGAAGGCCCGGGAAGCGTCCTCGATGCTGCCGGTTCCGCCCCAGGTGGCGCGGATCCGCGCGGGGCTGTGCTGGGCGTCCGTATCCGATGTCACGTTGTTCTGGCTGTGCATGGGTGACTCTTCGGTTCCTTTCAAGACGGCTTCGGCCGCGGAAATATCCCCGAACTCTGTGACGTTCCTCTCTGGCAACGTGATCACGGAGGGGGAGTGGTGAGCCTGAAGCTGTTCAACACGGCGGGCGGCGTGAGTGAGGTCAAGCCGCGTCTGGCTGTGGTCGAGGCGGATGTGCAGGACGTCGTCGAGGCGCACATGGAGACGATGCTGGGGGTCAGGTTCCTGGCGAGCGAGTTCGTCATCGACTGTGCCGGTGGCGGGCGGATCGATTCGCTGGGAATTGACGAGAACGGGGCTCCGGTGATCGTCGAGTACAAGCGCGGCACCGACGCCGGTGTGATCAACCAGGGCCTCTATTACATGGCCTGGCTGACGGACCACAAGGACGTCTTCCGGCACTTGGTCCGCGAGCGGCTCGGGGCCACGGCTGCGTGCCAGATCCTGTGGAGCGCACCCCGGCTGATTTGCGTGGCCGGCGACTTCACCCGCTACGACGCACATGCCGTACGCGAGCATCGACGCTCGATCGACCTGGTCCGTTACCGGTACTTCGGCAGCGATCACTTCGGCCTTGAGACCGGGGCCTCCGTCATGGGGCACTCGGCACCGGCCAAGCGGGTCCGCCGTGGTGCGGCCGGGGCGCCGCCGGGCCGGAAGCAGGACGGTGCGATGGCCGAGCTGGCCGAGGCGGTCGATGAAGTCCTTGTCGGGCTTGGGGACGGTGTCACGCGGGTGCAGCGCAAGCAGTACCGCGCCTACCGACGGCTGCGGAACTTCGCCAGCGTCTGTCCGCCGCAGCAGACCAAGATCCTCGTCTACCTCAAGGCCGACCCGAAGGACGTCGACCTCGTCCCCGGCTTCACCCGGGACGTGACGGGGCTCGGTCACCACGGCACGGGGGACCTGGAACTGCAAGTGCGTACGGAGCGGGACCTGGAGCGCGCTGGAGACCTTCTCCGCCTCAGCTACGCCGCGGCATAGAGACCTCTCGCCGAGGTGTTGGCCCCAACGGGGGGTGGAGTTGGGGGCTGTTGTCGTCGTGGTGCTGCCTTTCGAAGCGACGGGAAGGGAATGGCGGTGGACCACTAATGGTGCGGAGGATCCCCGGTTTCGCTAACCGGGGATCCCGTGGTAAAAGCCGCCGAATGCTCCACTCTGCCTGCGGACCGCAACCGCCTGTGGAGTCAGCGAGGCGTGTTGTTCGTCAGACGCGCCGGCAGTCGCCGGTACAGCCGCCGCCGCGCCTCGTAGTCGTCCCGGTCATCGGCGAAGCGCCGAGCCCTGCTGCCGACGCGGCGGGAGAAACGCACCTGCAGACAGCCGGGGCGGCCGGTGGCGCTGTGCGCATAGACCCGGCATCCATAGCCGTAGCCGGCGGGGAGGCGACATCCGCAGTCCAGGTCCGTCACCGTGATCGGCAGTCCGCATTCCGGGTCGGTCAGCAGGCTGATGAAGTCTTGGTGATGATACGGCGCTTGGACCAGCGGTTCGTGGATGTAGTCGACGATCCACTCGTGGCCTCCGCGGTCCCGGTCCAGGTTGCTCCAGGCGGTGGTGCTCAGAGGGATGCCGATCGTCCGCAGGAGTGGCGCGCGGCGGAGCATGCCGCTGGCCATCCAGGATGAGGCGCTGAGCAGGCGGTTGCGGCGGGCGTGGACTGTGTGGGCTTTCGTGCTGCAGTAGGGCTTTTCGCTGTTGTGCCACTGATCGGGGGCTTTGTCCTGGCACAGGGCAGTGCCGTCCGAGTCGTAGTCGCGCGTCTGGAGTTCGAGGGCAGTGAGCCAGTCCTCGACGTCGACGCCGGCCAGAATGATGGAGCCCGCAAGATCGACTCTGCGCAGGACGACGGCGCCGTCCTCGATGAAGAAGCGGGCTCCTGGAATGCCCCTCAACTCGCCTTCAGAGATGTGAGGCAGCAGGCGGACCAGTTCCCTGGCCATCGATTCGCCGGCGAATTCGCGATTGACGTCTTCGTCCTCGAAGGTGAGGACCAGGGAATCCGGCCGAGGATCCGTGGAGCAGATGCCCCACGGATTTCGTGTGGAGATGAGTGGCCAGGCGCGCTGTTCCAGGAAGTACGCTTCGAGAAGCGCCTGTTCTGGCTGAGCTTCGGGAATCAGGGGTGCGGTGGGAGCCAGCTTCCTGGCACGCTTCAGGGCTTCCGCCCATGCTAGTCCGGTAGCCACCTGGAGTTTCTCGGCCCGGCGTTCGAGACGGGTGCGTTTCACGGTCATTTTCCCGCTCCGCGTTCCCGTCCCGACCCAGGTCGCGCGGTGCGCTTCCGTGAGGCACAAACTGAACCGACACGCGACACCAGCCGAGTTGGCTCGTCGCACAGTGCCCCGTCGGGTTGCCACTGCGCAAGTAGGGCCTCGCCAAGCCCTACGCCGAATGTTAGGCGGGCCGCCGAGAATCGGTCCGTGTCCATGCCGATGGTTCACCCGAACAGCCGATCTCGTCTCCCTCGTGGGTGGGTGATCGTTCAGAGGGGCTGGGCGAGAATGAACGAAGCAAAGACTGTGCCCCGTCGATTTCTGCTGCCAGCAGGAACGCTGCGCGGACTTACGGGTGTGCCGCAGGTGATACAGGGCTGACGTTGGCCCTCCGAGAATCCCCAGTGCCCCCGAGGGTGAGCGTGACAGGATGCGGCAGCCCATCGGCTCGGGAGGCAGTGGGAATCCTTCGGAGAATCGACTTCCACAGTTCGGGGCTGAGAGACTTAGATGGCCTCTCGGTGGAAGTGCGCAGCTCGACTCTGGCGGTCTTGCCGGAGTCTTCGAGTACGAAATGCTGGTCGCTGCCGTAGCTTTCGTCGGTGTCGCCACGGAATCTGATCAGCCGCAGTGGCACGCCGTAATCGGGGTAAAGGAGTGCGGCGACGAGATGTTGGGCACCCGGTCCGTACTGAGGGGCGTGCGAGGACCGCATGACCCATCTCATCGCATCGAGCCCCGATCCGCGGTAGCCATCGACGAAGTAGGTGTTAGCCACAGTGTGGAGCACGGCTACACGGCGCAAGAGCGCGCTGCCTAGCCAGCCCCCGCGCAGACACCTCCGAATGAACGGATCAGAATCGTCTTCCCACATGGTCATGTGCTCACGCTCGGCTTGGGTCCACGTCTTGGGCGCGGTACGCCAACAGAGCTGCATGGCATCTGGATCGATCCAGTTGGTGAGCATGATCTGTTCTGCGCGATGCCACAGTGAGGACGGCAGACCGCGCAGCCGAAGCCGCGCGGGCTGATCCAGCACCTGCAGGTCGATCGCGGAGTGCAGCCGCTTGACGATGCGGAGCCCAGGCACCCCGTGCACTTCTTCGCCAGGGGCATGGGCAGGGAGAAGGGCGAAGAGGATCTCAGAAGCCCGCTCTACGCTCTCCACGCGGAGTGTGATCCCGTCCGGTGCGGGCTGGACCGCCTCAATTCCCAGGGGGTACCGGGTGTAGAGGTTGCGGTGTTCCAGAAGCTTGAGGAACACCCTTGCCTCTAGTTGCTCTTGGGTAGGGCTTTGTGGAGCTGGGATTGGTGGCGCGCCAGTGGTCAGCCGTTCGACGGCTCGACGAGCCTGCTGGTATGTCTCGCCGGTGTATTGGCGACGACGCAGGGCAACGGACTGAACACAGTGTTCTTCAGCAGGCATGGCTCTCCTGAACGCCTCGGCCTAGGGCGTCTGACAGGTCGAGATCCGATGCGAATCCGTACAGTTCCGTTTGGTGCTTGACCGGTTCACCCGAGCTTGGAGTATTAGGCCGAAGGGTCTCCGGGGAGCGGTGGTCGTGCCGCATGGACACCTTAGTGCTGCGAGGTGCGTGACTGGGGTCAGAGAGCCGAGAAGCCACATCAACATCACACAGTTGGCGCAGTACCCAGTGGGAGCGTCATCGTGGCGCGACATGGGGTAAGCAGCGGTTGAGAAGCAGCCTCAGCTTGGGTAGTTGTTCCTCGCCTGTCCAGCCAGGCTTCGTGCGGTGGCCAGGGCGCCGAGGCACACCCAGACCGTGGTCATCTGCAGGGCAGGGGCTCACCGGCTTCGCCCGGGAAGCGGCGTGGCCGGGGGAGACGCTGCCACCGGAGCGGGTGCTGGCGTGGCGCGGAGCGCCGGACCGTCAGGCGCTGTAGGGCGTGCGAGGCGGGTGCCCTGGCCCTCGGCCATTTCAAAGGCGATCTCCTGCACCAGGACTGCCGGAGCGCTCGGGGACAGTTGGAGCGCCCAGGTCGGCTGGTGGACGGCGTGGCCGCCCCAGATGGTCCATGTGGGAAGAGAACTGTCGGCTTTCTGGGCGGCGAAGGCATCGAACTGTATGCCGCCTTCCTGGGCGCCGGGGGCCTCCCAGGTGATGCAGCGCCCGTCGATGGTGTGCTTCCACCCGGCGTCGGTGAGCGGACTGGTCGCCTCGGTGATGGCGGTCTCCGTGGTGCTGAGGGAGAGGCCGCGGCCCCATGCGTTCTCGGTGGCTACCGCGTCGAGAAGGGCGCTCACGATCGCGGTCGGCGTGGAGGCGGTGGCTGTGGTTCAGCCAGAGCATGGGGTAGTCGGTCCAGGTCCATTCGGTGTCGATGTCCTCCTGCAGGCTGGGCGTGACCTCGACGGCGATGCCTGTTTCCCGTAGGGCGCGGGCAGCCTGGTTGGCGTAATAGGGCTCCTCGTGGTCGATACGGGCCAGGATCATCGTCTGTTCGCTGGTGGGGCGGAAGCCGTAGACGCTGAGCACGGCGCAGGCCGTGTAGGTGTCGATGCCGTGGTGGTGGCGGTCACGGCGCTGGGGTGTTCGGGGTGTCGGCCGAGCCGGACGCGGGCTTGAAGGGTGGGGTCGGGCAAGTGGGCTCGATTCGCGAGGCCCGGACGGACGGGTGCCGGCCGAGGGTGTGGGGTTATCGGGTGATGCGCTGCGTGGGGGATGCGGGAGGGCGGGTGACGCGGGGTGGTCCGGCCCGGGCGGCTGTCGGTGCAGGAGGCGTGAGAGGTCGGGTCGGTGGCGGTGGGGGTGTGATGGCGCGTTGCCAACGAGTCCGGATGGCAGTCAGCTCGGCGAGGGTGCGGCGGCTGCCGGTGATGAGCTGGTGGGGG
Organism: Streptomyces sp. NPDC052910; assembly: GCF_055585605.1. Taxonomy (NCBI): domain Bacteria; kingdom Bacillati; phylum Actinomycetota; class Actinomycetes; order Kitasatosporales; family Streptomycetaceae; genus Streptomyces; species Streptomyces sp. NPDC052910. Next base: position 4,486 of record NZ_JBVJJR010000017.1, on the reverse strand, counting down.
CTGTTGGTCGGATCGTCCGTGAACGCCTGGATCCGCAGGGCGGCGAGGTGGGTGTGCGCGAGCAGGGCACGTCGAAGGATGCGCTCGCCCCAGTGTTCCGGCGAGCCGACCGGGGTCGACACCAGGGCCATGAGGTGGGCCGGTGTGAGGTCGGCGGTGAGCAGGCCGCGGTGCTGGGCCTCCCAGAGCACCGTGACCGGATCGACGGGATCACCCCGGTGGGCCAGGGCTGTCAGGCCGCGGAAGAGGGCGCCGTGCAGGGGCAGGGTGAAGTCGTCGGCCTGCAGCCACCGCATGGTCGCAAGCTTGTCCGGGTGCGCGGTGGCGGCGGCCATCAGCAGCCGTTCTTCGGACAGCGCCTCCTCACCACCGTCACGTCGTGGTTGCGGGGGCAGCGGGGTGCGGGGGAGGGAGCCGGGGTGCGGGGGGAAGCGGCCGGCGAGGTCGTCTAGGAAACGGGTCAGCGAGTCGGCTTCGGCGAGGACGGTGGCGACCGGGTTGGGCCCGGTGGTGTCGGTGGTTGCCTGGGCCAGGCGCTGCGCGTGCATGCGCAGGGTCCGGCGGGCGTGATCGGCGAGGACCATCCGCGCGTACGCCGCCGCGTGCTGGGGCCGGGGACAGGTATCGACCAATGTGTGCAGATAGGACGCACACAGCCCGACGGCTTCGGGGCGCGCTGCCGCCAGGACGGCGTTGAGCCAAGCCGGCTCCTTGTGGTGGATCTCGGCTGCGGGAGCCGGCACGGTGTGCATGGCCGCGAAGAGGGCACTGTGGGCGGGATCGCCGAAGTGCTCGGGCGTGAGAGCGGTGACGGCCTGGAGGCGGTGCGGGTCGAGGAGCAGCGAGCCGAGCAGGGCCTGCTCGGCATAGTGCACGGCCGGCGAGGGCACCGGCCCCTCCAGGCCGGCTCCCTCGTGCGGTGGTTCGGGGCGCGACATCAGGCGGCCAGGGTGAAGTCGTCGCGGCTGACGGTCTTGCCGACGTGCGGGGCGAGCAAGTGCACGGCGAGCCGGGGCGGGACCGCGTTGCCGATCTGGGAGAACTGCTGACCTTTGTTCCCCTGCCACGGATAGTCGGCGGGGAAGGTCTGCAGTCTCCCCGCCTCGGCCGCGGTGATCCGGATCGACGCTGGAACCGGCGCGGCCTCACCGTCCTGGTCGGGAGCGGGTTGGGCGACCCATACGCACTCGTTCGCGCGGTGCCCGAAGAACAGCGTCCCGGCCGGCTCGTCAGCCCGCCGCACCGTGGCGTTCGCCTGGTTGTTGCTGCGCAATGCCCATCGCCAGGGGGTGGCCGTGCTGGTGGAAGCGGTAGTCGGGTTGTCGGCCTGTCCGGGGGTTTGGGCGCCGGGCCGTGCATTTCCACCCGCGGCGCGAGTCTGGGGTTTGCAACTGCCTTGGTGGCGGGCGGTGGTGAGTGCCTTGCGGGATCCGGAGGGGAAGGGTTCGGGCCCTCCGCCCGGCCCGCCGCCGGCGCACACCGTGGGGACGGGGCGGTCGGTGGCGCCCCAGCCGAGGGCCTGCGCCATGGACACCCACCGGGCCCGGCCGGGCCCGAACAGCGTGGGTGGCTCGGCGACCTTCGCGTGCGTCGGGTCGGGCGGTTCGGCGGCACGAATGCGCGAGGCGAGCAGGATCGCCCGCCGCCTTGTCTGCGGCACGCCGTAGTCGGCCGCGTTGAGGATCCCGGCCCACACGGAAAAGCCCCAGCTACGCAGGATGGCGGCGTACTGCTTCCACAGCGGCAGGACGTCCGGGACCTCCTCCATCGCCACCCATTCCGGCTCGCCGGCGAGGTTGAGCGCGTAGAGGTAGCGCATGGGCTCGGCGGCCAGCAGGGACCGCTCGTCCCGGCACGCGCTCAGCAGTGCGGTGCGGGTGTCGCGGCCCCTGGGAGAGGTCGGCGACGGCCTGGTGAACGAGGGGCTGGTCGACCAGGCCGAGGCGCTTGCCGGCCATCGACCACGCCTGACACGGCGGACTCGCGATGAACCCCACCGTCTTCCCGACGAAGGGCGCGACCGGGTACAGCGCCACATCGGTACGAAGGGTCAACTGCCCCGCAGTCGCTCGCGTCTTGCACGCCCACGCATCCCATTCCAGCCCCACGTCCCGTATGCCCAGCAGGGACAGCGCGTGCGACCATCCACCGCAGCCATTCTGTCGGTAGAGGTTGTGTCCCTCGGCGTCGTGTCGCTTTGAGTGGCGGCTGGGGGTGTGGTGTCGGGTCTTGTCACCGTGTTGCTTTCGTCGGCGGACATGAGTGGCGTGCGTGATGAAGGTCACCTCCGGGAGGTAGGGGAGCGGGAGAAGCACCGATGTCAGAGGGATCTGCGATGGTGCTTGCGTGGACGAGTTGATTGAGCGTGTGGACGAACTGGATCAGGTGCTGACGGTGGTAGGCCGGGCCGAGGCTGTCCGTCGGGGCTGGTTGCATCGGATCGCGGCGACGGTGTGCCGTGACCGGGCGGGGAGGGTCCTTGTCCATCGCCGGTCCGAACACCTCACTCGGTTCCCGGGGCACTACGAACTGATGGTCGGCGGCGCGGTCGCGGTAGGCGAGTCCTATGAGGAGGCGGTCAGCCGGGAGTTGGCTGAGGAACTGGGCGTTCACGCTCCGGTCCAATTCGTCCTCAAGTTCCTGAACCGGAGTGGTCTCAGCCCGCACTGGCTCGGCATCCATGAGGCCATGCTGCTCACCAGGCCGAAGCCCGATCCCGAAGAGGTGATGTGGCATGACTGGTTGCCGGAGCCGGAACTGCAGCGGTTCATCGAGCGGTACCCGTTCACCCCGGACAGCATCGAAGCGTTCAGCCGATACGCGCATGTGAAGGCGGCCGCAGGTGAGCACCCACGTGGCCGTTAGTAGTGTTAGCTGCACGAGCCCATGACACCGGTGCTTTCCCGTCGGGGTAGCGTGGCTACGTTCGGGTTGGCTGTGGTCTGCTCGCGCAGACGCTCGATCTCGAGGTGCTGGGCGGTGATCCGCGATAGCGCGAGCTGCTTGAACTCCTGGAGTTCGGCCAGTTCGGCCTCGCGCAGTTCCAGGCGCTTCTTGAGCGCGGTGTTGGCCTCCTTGAGCCGCTCGATCTGCGCGGCCTTCGGGTCGGGGATCGCTCCGGCCTGGTGAAGGGTCTCCAGGCGACGGTCGAACTCCTCGGCCAGATGCTGGTAAGGCCCGGGCCGTGGGGTACCGTCGCGGTTCTTCTTCGGGTAGAAGCCTGTGCGGGGCACCTTGGCCATGCGTGCGAGGGTCTTCAGGTCGGTGCTGCCGTCGGGTGGCACATCTCCGCTGAGTAGGCGTTCCATCGCGGTGCGTATGGCTTGCTCGTTCCGGGCCCGGGTCTCTGCGCTGATGCGGGTCATCTGGCTTGTTTCTCTTTCATGTGGTGGCGTCGATGGCGGCGAGGACGGCAAGGTCGCGCTCCAAGCCCGCCTGAAGTCGGGCCTTTTCGGATTTCTGTCGGCGGGCGATGGAACCGATGAACGCCTGCTTGGTCTGGGCGCTGGTGGCCCAGACGGGCCGGTGGCAGGGATGATGGGTGGCCTGGGGACAGCGCGAGGAATCACACATGCCCACTAGGGGCTTCGTCGCCTCGGGGGTGCCGGCCAGCTTCAGGCACAGTGCCTTGGACGGGTCGGTGAACCAGCAGTAGTTGGCCACCCCAAGGTGTAGGACCTCGGCGCGGGAGGCCAGGAGGTCGCGGACCTGCTGATCGCTGTCCACAACGACGGAGTCCTCGGCGCTCGTGCGCGCGAGCCGCCCGTCGACGCCGGCGAAGAAGTCGATCAGGTCGCGAGCGCCGGGGCCCGCGGGGAGGTGCCCTTGCTGGTAGCGTCGGAATTCGGTCAGGACGAGGTCCTTGTTGCGCTCGTTCTCCTCCGCGTTGACTTCGGCCAGGAATTTGGCCTGAGCGCCGCCCGGACGCGCCGCGTAGCCCTCGGTTGTGACCACGGACAGGTGCTTGAGCTGCACCTTTGCTGCCAGGAGGCCGCCGGGCCGGTAGGCGATTTCCAGGGCGAGCGTGCGCCGCAGCATCCGTGCGCTGAGGGGGCCGTCGGGGATGGGTGCCAGTCCCAGTCGCTGGCCGGCGGGTCCGTTCACCCAGTTCCGGAACGTGGTGAAACGGGTGCGATCCAAGGGACCGGTAACCAGCGGGTCGCCGATGTCGGCGCCATCGCCGAGGAGCTGTTCGGCGACCCCGGCCGCGTCGTACGCTTCCTTCACCACGACCCACTCGTCCGCGACGCCGCCCAGCGGCTTGTCCTTGACGACGCGGCTGGCCAGCTTGTAGCGCACCAGCCCCGGCCCGGCTTCCACGGGTGGGACGCGGCAGCCGACGTTCATCTCGCGCAACTCGCTCTGGCGCATCCCGGACAGCGCCACGATCACTAGGCCGTCTCTTTCGGATCACTTTCACTGGCGTGCGATAGGTTGCCCGCCATGACTGGACTCGGATCCGTTGCCTGGCCACCTGCCCCGATAC
>NZ_JBVJJR010000016.1:0-90629 GCF_055585605.1 Streptomyces sp. NPDC052910 | reverse complement strand
CCCAACCACCCGGTTTCGGCCACAGTTTTTGAGGCTGCATCAGCATGAGTATTCGCCCCCACTTAGGCAAGGAATCACGAATTGGGAACGCTCGACCTCTGCCACAGAACAGTACCCCGGAAATCGGAAAGTCGAAATTCCGGCGTGCGGAGGTGCCGAAGCCGAACGGCCCCCCGGGCCGGGCGGCGAAACCGTCCACCGGCACCAGCCACGCTTCCTTGCTTTTGATCGTCACGGCCGGTACCACCCGAGACTCAGAGCCGCTGATGCCGCCTATGGTCCGTACCCGAACTGTGGAGCCGCACGCGAAGCCGCCTCAGCCACCCCGCCCCAGCCCCGGGACGGGCGCGATGGAGGCTCGACACGCCTGGCTTCCCCCTGTTGCCAGCGAAGGGAAGCCGAGGCCGGCACCCGCTATGCAGGCACGGAGCGTGTCTTACAGACACCTAAGAGCGCTCGCGGTTCCAAAACGCGCTGACCTGCACAAACGTCAAACGGCGTGTTCTAGATCTCCAGAACAAAGGGGGGCCGGTTTGTTCTGGAGATCTAGAACACGCGCCGGGAGTGTCGGAGCGGCGCAGCGGCCCGCTGGAACCAGGGCGTGTTCTACTCCTCTGAAACAAGACGGTTCCCCTAGTGATACCGTTCGTGGCCGGACGCACGATGATCTTCCTGGAGGCTTTGATGGAGCAGCTGCCGGTCGTTCGGCCCGGCCAGCGCGTTGTCGCGCGGTCCGACGGCAAGGGCGGCATGGTCGTCAGTGTCGAGAAGATCCAGGGCCGCGAGTTCGCGGTCAGCGCGGAGGTGAAGGGCTACGTCCTGGACGCCCGGCTGCTGATGGACGTCCTGGGCAGCCTCAAGATGCCGGGCAGCTGGTTTCAGGTGTGGTGCAAGCTCGTGGCCGCCCAGGACCCGGCCTACCACGGCGTGGACCGGACCAAGGCGCCGCGCGGGTACGTCCGGATCAACCAGCGCGACCTTCAGAAGCGGTGCAGCCTGTCCGCGGCCTCGGTGAGCGAGCCGTCTCAGTTCTTCCACCACATCGGCTGGATGCGGACCGCGAAGCCCGGCGTGCTCCAGCTCAACCCGTGGCTCACGGTAGCCGGCACCTCCGCCGAGCAGGAGCAGTGGCAGAAGGAGTGGAACGCCGCCAAGGGCCCGGCCTGCATCATCCCCGCCCCGGACTACCCCGCCGAGTGGCGCGCGGAGCGGACCAAGGCGAAGAAGGCGGCCGAGGCCGCCCGCCGCAGCGAGAAGGTCGTGGCGCTCTCCCGCCGCCGGCTGCCCGCCCGGAAGGCGAGCGCGTGACGCGCGCGGGCATATCCTCAGAGCCAGAAGACATCGACCAGGAGGCCCTCGTGAGCACCACTTACGTACCTGGCCTACCGTCCAACGAGCCCATCACGCTTACCCGCGACGCTCTGCGGATGCTCGCCCTCGTGGACATCTCCCTGACCGCCCGGCGTGTGCTCGATGTGCTCCTGGCCTTCCAGGACCCGGACAGCGGTGCTGTCGGCATCAGTCAAGCCGAGATGGCCGCCGAGCTCGGCGCCGGGAAGCCCGCGGTGAACCGCGGCTTCAAGGAGCTGAGGGAGGCCGGCCTCGCGTGGCTGCTGCGCCGCGGCTGCTACCAGCTCCACCCCGTCCTCACCGGCGGCCGGGTCGCTGGCACCGCGATGGCGGTCCCCGAGATCAACACGACGCCTGCAGAGGACTTCACCGAGCAGCGCCGGACCCGCTTCGCCGCCCAGGTCGCCAACCTCGCGCAAAGCGCCTGAGCAGCCACGGCCTTCCTGACGCCACGGCGCCGCACCTCTGGGTGCGGCGCCGTTCGAGTGCCCGCAGGACGTACACCCGTTGCCCGGCCGTACGCATGTCGGTAGCACCAGAGATACCGTCCTGTTCTGGAACTCCAAAACAAGCACCGTCGGGCCTCCCTCCACGGAAAGCGCAGGCCGGGGGCGTCTGGCGAGAGGTCGGTATCACCAGGGGAACCGTCTTGTTCTGGTTCTCCAGAACAAGCGCAGCGCCGTAACCGCGGGGCGCGCTGTGCCGAGGGCTGCAGGCAGGAGGCCCGCACGGGGCGTTACCAGGAGGCTTGACCGCGCGCCGCTCCCGCCCGCCCCCGGCGAGGCGGTACGTCTTCGGGTGTGACCCACGACTTCGGCCTCCACTTCACCCAGGAGCTGGGTAACCACCTCGGCCTGCCCACCGACAGCTGGCCCGCGAGCGCGGAGCAGGTGGCCCCGTTCTTCACGATCGTCGCCAACGCGCTCGGCACGGATGCCGCGACGAGATGGTTCGAGGGGGCCCGCACGGCCCACCACAAGGTGGCGGCCGCGGAGAAGGACCGCACCCACAACTTCGGCTTCCCCATGTACCTGGACGTGGCGACCGAGGCCCACAAGGACATGGGCCTCCTCGTTCTGGCCGCCTTCGAGGCAACGAAGGCGGCGTACGAGATCACGCGGTGGGCTGGCGACGCGGACGTCGAGGCGTACTTCGACTGCGCGCTGCGGGCCTGCGCGCGCAGCAGCACCCAGCCGAGTAGCACGACGGTGGCAGCCGCCGCGAGCCGGTAGCCGGCCCCGGGCAGCGGCCGCGCGCTGCACCGGTGAGGCCGGCCTTGCTGCACGAGCAGCAGCCGTGTGCCGCCCGGGTCGTGCGAATGCTGCGCCGCACCCCTGAGAAGGGGCGTGCTGCACCCCGGCCGGGCAGCAGCACGAGCGGCAGCAGCGCCTTGCACCCCTCACGTCCGGGAGCAGCAGGGGACAGCACGGCCGCGGTGCACCGGACCGCCGCCGGGGCCCAGGCAGGGCCGGTCGCGGAGGCTGTCTTGCACCCCAATGTAGGTAGGTACTTGTAGTACCTACGTGCGGGTTGTATCTCCTTCCCCCTGAGAGCAGAGCTCGGAGCCGGGAACGGTGAGGAGACCGGCGGCGAGAAGGCGCGGAGCTCGGGCCGCTGGTGCCCGGCCCTTCCGGGTCGGCGGCGCTGTACGGGGCTCGCGAGGCGCTGTATGCCCCTGTGAGCGCCTCGCAGGCCCTTGATCGTCGCTGGGTGCCGGAAGGCCGTCCTGGCGCCGCAGGCGGCCGCACAGCGCCGGGAAGGATCATGTGGCGGTGCGGTGGCCGGTCACCAATCCGGCGACGGACAGGGGCATGCAGGTCTCGGACGCGGGTTCGGACGGAGCCGCAAGGCGGGGGTGCAATGCGCGCCTGAATCCCGTTGTGCGGGGTGTTGCCGCAGGTCAGGCCCGCAACACGGACGCTGTTGCACCCGGTGTTGCAGTGGCTGTTGCAGGCTTCCCGGGCAATGGGTGCAAGGCCGTGTGCCGGGCGAGGTCACAGGCGCTGGGCGAAGGTCTCGCAGTACGCGAGGGATGTCGCCGCCACGCCGAGGTCGTCCTGCGCGGCGGCCTGCCGGGCCACGTCCATCAGCGCCCGGAGAAACCCGCGAGCGGGGACCCAAGGACCCAGGACCCAGGTACCGACGCGGTCGCCGTTGACCAGGGAAAACAGCGGGCCCAGGACCCAGAGACCCAGGTTTGGGCGCCCTGCTGGGTCCGGCGGCCGACGGCACAAACCGGCATCGTGCCGGGAGAGGCGTCACGCGGATCGGCCCACGGGCAGTCGCAGATCGGGTTGTAGTCGGGGTCGTCTTCGCCGGGGTGGTACGTCTCGCCGATCGGGGGCTCGGTCCAGGCGTGGACGGTGCCGTCGACGAGGAGTTCCTCGTAGTGCCGGCCGACGGCGCTGGACTCGTGCCAGACCGCGACGACCTCGGGCTCCTGAGCTTGGGTCATGCCGGGCCCCCGTCGGTGTCGGCCGACTCGGTGGCGCGGGTGAGGAACGCGGCGAGGTCGGCGGTGGCCTCGGGGTCGGCGGTGGCGAGCCGGCCGGTGAACGCCAGCTCGCCGGGCGCGGCGGCCAGGGCGAGGCGGGCGAGCGCGGACAGCAGCGCAGCGTGGGCGAGGACGGGCTGCGGCAGCAGACCGGCGGCGGCCTCGCGGGCTGCCGGATCGGCGTAGTGCCCGCGGTGCGCGGCCAGGGCGCGGGCGGGCCAGGCGTCGACGTCGGCCTGGACATACGGGCTGGCGCGGCGGGTGAGCTCGTCCCGGGCGGCCTCGTCGCCCTCGCGGGGCTCGGCCTGCTCCAGCGTGCCCAGCTCGCGCAGCGTCCGGAGCTCGTCGGCGCGGGCGGCCACCCGCTGCACCTCGCGGACGGCGGCCTCCCGCGCGGCCGCGGCCTCGGCTTCGGCGGCGAGCTCGGCCTGGACGACGTCGTCGGCGTCCGGGTCGTAGACGGTGCCCGGCGCCGCGACGGCGAGCAGCCGGTCAATGCGCTCCCACTCCCTCAGCTCCGCCGGGCCGCGGACGTCGTCGGCCAGGTCCTCGTGCCGCGAGTCCTGCCGCGCGTCGAAGCGGGCGTCCTCGAGGGCCGCCGCGACGGCGGCCGCGTCCATCCCCTTCGCCCGCCGCCGTACGACGCGGCGACCGATCCGGGCGGGGTCGACCGGCTCCCGGGGCGCGGCGACGCGCGGGGCGAACGGACGGCGGGCGGTGCGCCGGGGCGGCCAGGGGCTGGTCATCTTCGGCCTCGTCTTCGCGGTGTGAATTCGGGAGCGGGCCGCCGTCAGAGCGCTGTGCGACGGCCCGCCGAATACGTTTTCTAGCAGGTCGTGAATTCGGCCGGGTCAGAACCGGAATTCTATTCTCAGGACGTCGGCGAAATCTGCGCGCAGGCCAGCGGCTCGGGTGCCCCACTCCGTGAAATACGACTCCGTGATGGCCTCCGCGACGATCGGATGCAGGTCCTCCTCCGTCGCACCGGCTTCCTGGAGTTCGAGGATCTGCTTCGCGTAGTAGGGCGAGATCTCCGTGGTGATCTGGCGCTCGCGGCCGTCGTCCGAGCTACCCGTGCAGGTGAATCCGAAGTGGGCCGTCACGTCCACCATCATGCCGCTGGAGGTGGCTGCCTGTTGACGCGCCTGTGCTCTGACCTGCGGTTGCCACTCGGATTCCGTCTCCTCCACCAGGGCGGCCTGAAGGCGTTGCTGCGGGGTCGTCAGCGTCCCGGCGCGGTAGCGCTCCACCGTCCGGCGCGAGACACCCAGACGCTCCGCCAGGGCCTGCGTCGACCCCTTCGCCCGCGTGAGAAGGAATTTCACCTGAGCCTTTGCGGATTTCGGTGCGGGCCGGGTGAACACCTTCCGCTCCGCCCGTGCGAGGGCCTCCAGGACCTTGCCGCGGCGCGGGGCCGGCTGCTGCTGCTCGTGATCGCTCATGTGTCCAGTCGTCCATAGGGCACCTGTGGACATCGGCCGGTGCCCGCCAGGCCGTGCCACGTGCGGCCCGTGGACGGCGACTTGAGGCCCCCGGGCGGCTTCCTGCAACGACGTGCAGTTCAGGCGGCGTTGTCAGTGGCGGCTGTCATCATCTCGCCATGCCCATCAGCCGGGAGTACGCACGCTCCCTCTTCGCGGACCTGACACAGAACGCCACGGTGCCGCTGGACCCTGACGAGCTCCTCCACATGCCGCGTTTGCGGCAGCACGGCCACGTCTTCTTCGGCGACATAGCCGTGCGCTGCTACAAGCACAAGGCACGCTGGATGTACGACGAGCGGGACGTCCGCGCCGCCGGCCAGGCCCTAGCGGACCTGCACGTGGACCTGGACGACGTCGTCGACGTGCAGCTGCCCGCGTACCGCGACATCCCCGAGCGCGACCCGGAGGAATGGCACCGGCCCGACTGGCGACGCACGCTGATGTCGTGGATGGTCGAGCGGGCCCGCTTCAAGCTGGTCCAGGAGAACCGTCCATATGAGGAATGGGGCGACTGGAAGGCCGTCGGTGACAACGGGCTGCCCAGGGGCCTGACGTGGGAGGAGTTCGTCGCCTTCAGCAGCCAGGCCCGGCACCTGCAGAACATCGCCGGCACCCGGCCCCTCCAGATGCTGGCCTGGAGTGGTGAGACCTGGCTTCTGCCGCGGGCCTACACCGAGCTCCTGGACCGCTGGGAGCAGCGCGAGGACGAGCTGGTCGGCCGGGCCCGGCTGTGCCGCTGCGGAGCCCAGGGGCCGTACTGGGGCGGCTGGAGGAGGAACACCCGCGCGGGGTACGTCACCCTGTGCCCGCCGTGTGCCGGGGAGTCCAGCCAGCTGTACACCGGCCACCTGCGGGGCGTGCTGTACGACGCTCACCGTCGGCGCGGCGCCCGGGCGGACGACTACCTGTGTCGGCTGTGCAAGGAGAGCCCGGCGGCGGCGTGGGATCACTGCCACGAGCACGGCTACGTCCGGGGCCCGTTGTGCGGCAGTTGCAACACCCGCGAAGGAACGGGCCTCCCCTGTCTCTTCCTCCGCCTCGAAGGCGCGGCCCTGCATCTCCTGGAATGCCGCGGCTGCCGCGACCAGCGGACCTTGCCGCGCCGGTTCCACACCGCTGTCGTCCGGGCGCACCTGGAGCAGACCGAGCGGCACGGGCGCTGCTCGCGCGAGCCGTACGCCCGCGAGGTGGAGCACACCGACGGCGTGCGCCGGTTCGAGCTGGAGTGCAGCGGGTGGCATACCAGCCGGTGGGCGAAGGACGTGACGGCGGCGGAGACGGCCGCGCTCGTGCGGGCCTTCGTCGACGCGGCCCTCGCCGGGCAAGAAGGCGGGCCTTCTCCTGGTCCGGCCACGGGCGCGGGGTGACCGGCGCCCGGCGGTGTCGTTGAGCACGGCATCGCGTGCATGCGCATCCCCGCCCCGCGGATAGGCGAGCGAGTCCCGGACCGATGTGGTCCGGGGCTCGCGGGCTGTGCCGGGGGGCTACAGGCCGAACTCCAAGCGCTCGATGTTGGTGAAGCGAACCTCCTCCAACTGGCCGGCGCGGCGGCCGCCGCCCTGGAAGTACACCTCCTTGAGCGCCTCGGCGGCGATCTCCTTGAGCTCCTGGTCGCCGGCGCCGGCCTGCTGGGCGTCGAAGAGGCGGGCGGCGTACTGCGGCGGCAGCGCGACGGTCAGGTCCCTGACCCGGTCCTGGTCCGTCGATCCGATCGGCGCGGTGTAGCCGAGCTGGGCCCGGAAGTCGATGACGATGCCGCCGGTGGTCGCCGCCTGCTGCCGGGCCCTGGCCCTGATCTGTGGCTGCCACCGGGCCTTCACCTCGCGCTCGAGGCGTTCGGCGAGGTCCGGCCGGGGCTTCTTGATCTGGTCTTTCACGTACCGCTCGACGGTGCGCTGGGAGATGCGCAGCATCTGGGCGACTGCCTTGGTGCCCTTGAGCTGCTTGACCAGGTACCGCATCTGGGCGGGCGCGCTTTTGGGCGCCGGGCGGGTGAACGCCTTCTGTACCGCGGTGTCCAGGCCGTCCCCGAACAGGCTCATCGTCGCCTTCTCCTACTCTCCGTTGTCGAGGTCGGTGACGGTGCCGTCCTTGATGTACCGGGCGAGGTTGAGCTCCGGGGCCTTGAATTGGTCCCGTACGCCCTCGCCCCACAGGACGCTCTGGGTGCCCTCGTGCTTGACCAGGCCGGGGTTGACGCCGAGCTTGAAGCCGCCCGGCAGCGGCTTGCCTTCCCGGTATGGCAGGAAGTCCAGCGGCGAGGGTCCGTCGGCCGCGTAGACGACGCAGTCGGACAGGATCGCGACCGGGTACTGGCCGGTGAACGCTGCGTGCTTGACGATCTTGCGGTGCAGGTTGATCCGGGTGCGGGAGATGACCGCCGCGCGGATGTCCGGCCGCCAGGTCGGCCGGGCCAGGGCGCGCCACGGCTCGCCGGGCCGCCAGCCCTCCCCGCGCGGGCGCTCGCGCAGCTTCCCCAGGCCGCCCTTGACCGTCGCCTTGATCGCCGAGACGACGATCGCCAGCTCCGGGTCGCGCTGCTTGTAGCCGTCCATCGCCGCGAGGAAGTCGGCCGGCGCGAGGTCGGCGTCGACGCCGAGGTCGGCCATGGTGGCGAGGTAGGCGTCGCGCAGGCGGTTGTACCAGCCGTCGAGGTAGCGGCCGTTGTCGTAGCGGACGTACGCCTCGGTCGGCGTGACGTCGTACCCGAGCTCCTGGGCGTAGGCGACGGTCGGCGTCGCGTACCAGGCCGGCCCTTCGGGGCGGTCGCCCTTCGGGGTGAACGGGCTGGGCAGCAGGCCGGCGTCCAGCTCCACCCACTTGTCCTTGCCGACCTTCACCCGGGACAGATCGACGTGGGACAGGTCAACCAGCCAGGAGCCCGGCAGCTTCGGGTCGAACACCGGGGCCTTGACGTGGGTGGGCGCGCCGAGGCCGACGATCAGGCCGTTGGCGCCGGCGGCGAACGCGAGGTTGACGTCGATGCCGACCAGGTGCCGCAGGGTGCATTCGGCATCGGTCATCGGCCGTGCCCAGTCGTACGCCTCCTCGAACAGCTTCTCCGCCGGACCGCGCACGTGGAACCGGGGCAGGTCCTTGAGGACCGGGTGCCCGTCCGGGGCCTCACACGGCGCCGGGTCGACCGGGTCCTTGCCCAGACTGCCGGGGTTGTGCTCGGAATGCCGCTTGCCGTCGGCGTCGGGCTCGGACGCGCGGGTCGGCGGGTGCAGGGCGGTCATCAGCTCCAGGCCGGTCACGGCGGTCGAGCCGCGCGGCGTGATCACCCGGGTCGCGTACACGCCCAGGAGTCGGGCGAGTTCGGCCGGCGGGAGCTGCCCGGCCTCACCCCAGTGCCGGGTGTCCAGCGCGGTCCATGACGGGATGCACAGCTGCACGCAGGCCCTCTCCGAACCCTGCGCGGGACGGTAGATCCGCGCCCACGGCCCGAAGCCCCTCTTGGTGAGCTTCCACTCCGCACGCGCGAGCTGCTTGATGACCTTGTGGCCCTCCGGCAGGCGCCCGGCAAGCCGCTCCTCGTCGGTGAGGGTGGCCGGCAGGCCGTAACGCTCCAGCGCGGCCCGGGTGAGCACGAGCAGCGGATCGGCGTCCTTGCCCGGGCCGGACAGCTTCGGCTGTCCGAGCTTCGCCTCCTTCAGCGTCCAGTCCACCAGCGCCGGCAGGGACTTGGCGGGCACGTCCAGGACCAGGCCGCCGGTGCAGTACGCCACCACCTTCCCGTCCTCGACGTCGACGACCGCCAGCGGCCCGTTCTCGAACCGCGGATCGGCGTCGCCCGCCGGCGTGCCGGCCGGAGCGGCCTTCTTCGCGCCCGGGCGGCGCGGGGTCGACGACGGCCTGGTGCTTCGCTCTGGCCGCGGCGCGGCCGCCGGAGCAGCGGCAACGGGGGCAGGGGGCTGAGTCGTCTCGGTCGCAGTCATGTCCGCAGCCTCGGACACCTGCCCTGTGGTCCGCGCTTCCACCGCGGAGGGCGTCGGTCCGGCGAAGGTCTCCGGCACCGCGGCCGTGCCCTTCTCGGATGCGTCGGCGTTGGCCGGGGCGGGGTAGAGCTTCGCGAGCCCGTCGAGGAGACGCGCGTACGCGTCGCGCTCCGGCGGACGGGGCTCGGTCTTGCCGGACTCCCAGCCGCTGACCGTGGCCCGGCGCACCTTCAGTGCGCTGGCCACCTCGTCGACCGTCAGGCCGTGGGCCTTCCGTAGCCGCTTGCGCTCCTCCGGCGGTGGAAGGGCGGCGCGGGACGCGAGCAGTGCGTCGACCGCCTCGAACAACTCGGACATGCAACACCTCCTGTCACCCAGCATAGCGCTTACCGTACGGATCGCGGACTGATTGCGTACGAAGTGCGTACGGATCGCGTACGCATGCTATGTTGACCAAGATCTACCAGGCTTCGGGCGATCAGGAGATGCGGTGAGCGAAAAGGACGTCGTGCCGGTCGTTCTGTCCGGCGACGAGAACCACGCCGTCCTGCACCGGCTCATCCTGCCGACCTGGACAGCGAACGCACTTCCTCAAGCGCAGCCGGTCGCCGTCTTCGTCGCCGGCCAGCCGGGCAGCGGCAAAAGCACGCTGACCGGCCTCCTGCACGCGGTCTTGGACCGCCGGGGCGGTGCCGTCCAGATCGGCCGCGACTTATACAAGGCCGGCCACCGCCACTACGGCGACCTCCAGGCCGAGGACGTCCGGACCGCCGGGGCGAAGATCCGCCCCGATACCCGCCGGTGGCAAGCCGCCGTCGAAGCGCACGTCCGCACGCACCGTTTCGACGCCGTGGTGGAGACGGCCCTGGCCGACCCGGACGAGACCCGTACGGCCTTCGCCGCCTACCGGCAGGCCGGCTACCGGATCGAGGTCGTGGCCCTGGCCGTCCCGGAGGCGGTCAGCCAGCTCGGCGTCCTCGACCGCTACGTACGCCACGCCCAGACCGGCAGCACCCGCTTCGTCTCCTGGGAGAACCACGACGCGTGCGCGGAGGGGATGCTGCGCACCCTGGCCGTCATCGAGGCCGAGCACCTGGCCGACCGGGTGGTCGTCGTCCGGCGTGGCGCCGAGGTGCTGTACGACAACGAGCTCGACAACAGCGGGGGGTGGCGGCTGCGGCCGGCAGCGCGCGAGACGGTTCTCGACGAGCGGGCCCGCCCGTGGACCGCGGCGGAGACCGGCACCTTCCGCCGGGCGCTCGCCCAGGCTGACCGGCGCACCCATGACGAGCGGCTGCCGACGGACTGGGGGCTGGCGGTGCAGCGCAATGCCGAGCGTGCCGCCGCGTGGGCCGAGCCCGTGCGGCGCACCGCCCAGCCCGCCGCCGGGCCGCCGGGGGTCGACTACCACCGGCTCTCGGCGCACGAGCACGCGTGGATCTTCGACGAGCTCTTCGCCCCCTCCTATCTCGCCGACGTCACGCCGCAGGAGCGTCCGGTGGTGGTGTACGTGCTGGGGCAGCCGGGCGTCGCCATGATGGAGGCGGTCCGCCTGGTCCACCGGGCCGTGCCGGGCCGGCCGCCGTGGTTCCTGCCGGAGGACTTCGCGGCCCTCCACCCGGACTACTGGCAGCTGACGCAGGACGAACCGCGCACGGCCCAGATGCGGGTGCGCGCGGACTGCAGCGCGTGGCAGGCCAAGGCCGAGGCGTACGTGCGCCGACGGCGCGGCAACCTCATCCTCGGCATGACCCCGGGCAGCGCCGGGGAGTTCCTGGCCAGCGCCGCTGAGTTCCGCCGGGCCGGGTACCGCATCGAGCTGGTGGTGCCCGCCGCGCGGCCCGCGGACAGCCGCCAGGGCAGCGCCGCCCGCTACGCCAGAGCAGTCCGCAACGGTCCCGCTCCTTTCCCCAGCGTCGCGCAGCACGACCAGTGCCTCACAGCGGTCATGGACGCCGTCCGGGCCGCCGAAGAGACCATGGTGGCGGACTCGGTGGTGATCCTGAGGCGGGACGAGACCGCCGTCTACCGCAATCACCGCGGCGCCGACGCCCGCTGGAACCGACGGCCCCGCGCCGCGCACGTCCTGGCCCTCGAACAGCAGCGCCCCTACACCCTCACCGAGGGCGTCACGTTCCTGACCGTGCAGCGGTGGCTGAGGACGGCGCTGCCCCAGTACCGTCACGAGCTGCTGCAGACCGAGGAACTCGCCCGGCCCCTGCTGCCGCCGCAGCTCCAGCCACGGCGTCTGCCCCGGCCGCCGGCACCGACCGCATCTCTGCCGGTCCGCCTCCCTGCGGCCTACGCCCCGTCCAGCTCTCTCAGGCGCGCCTCGTAGACCGCCACGATCCGGGCGGTCTCCCCCGGACCGGCTCCGGCGAGCCGCTTGCGGTCCTCCACGCAGGCCCGCTGCTGCTCCTTCAACTGCTCAAGACGCTCCTGGTTGGGGGCCGGTGAGCGCTGCTCGGCCAGGATCTGCCGGGTGTACCAGGTGATCACCTGGGTGATGGCCTGGAAGGCATCGCCGGAGGAAGGGCCTGCGGGGTCGGCAGGGTCGTGCACAGCAACCGCCTCGGGTCTGGAACAAAGGATCATTGTCGGCCTGGAGGAAATCGGTCGGCAAGACGGGCGCCGTCCTCTCCCGGGGTGGCTAAGAATCGGCCCTGCCGCGCCGTGTGCGGATCCGGGCCCTGCCGCCGGCCGGGGGAAGCGCGTAGGTTGACGCCCAGGTGATCATTCCTGGGGGGAATTTCATGGCAGGCCGGGACCTTCGCTCGCTGTTTCGCACCAACGACCACACGCTGGCCGCGGCCGAGGCGTTCACCAACCGCCAGCAGCAGTGGCAGACGGTCGGGGCCGCGCTCGCCGAGCACCTCGAGCGCATCGCCGCGCCGGGCTTCGACGTCCAGGACCTCGAGGCGCCGCGCGAGAACGTGGTGAACCTGCACGGTGTCGGCGGCGTCGGGAAGTCGACCTTCTCCCGCGTGCTGGAGACCTCGCTGCTCAGCAGCGAGGAGCGCCCCGCCCAGTGGGGCGAGCTCGCTCTGCCGCACCAGCGGCTGCTGCCTGTCCGGATCGACCTCGCCCGCTCGACCGGGATCGACTTCGAACGGATCGTGCTGACCATCCGCCTGGCCCTGGCCGGGCTCGGCCGCCCGCTGCCGGCCTTCGACATCCCGCTGCGCCGCTACTGGGAGGCCACGCACCCCGGCGAGCCGCTGGAGGAGTACCTGCGCCGCGGGCTGCTCGCGCGCTTCGCCAAGGGCCTGCCGCAGCAGACGCAGTCCGCGCTCGCCGAGGCCGCCGGCGCCCTGGCGATGCCCGGCGCGGTCGGCTCGGCCGTCGGCCAGATCGCCACCACCTTGGCCCGCGCCCTGCGCGAGCGGCGGCAGACCGTGAAGGCCCTGGCCGGCTGCCACCGCCTGGCCGACCTCCTCGAAGCCGACCCCGACATCGACACCCTCTCCTTCTACCCGCACCTGCTGGCCTGGGAGCTCTCCCATTTGCCGAAGAAGAAGCAGGTGGTACCGGTCATCCTGCTCGACACCTTCGAGGACATCGCCGACCCCCGCCACGACTTCGAACGCCTCGTGCAGCGGCTGGTGTGGCTCATGCCCAACTGCTTCTTCGTCATCACCGGCCGCAACCGCCTCCGGTGGGCGGATGCCGCCCTCGAAGGCCAGCTCGACTACGCCGGGCCGGCCTGCTGGCCCGGCCTGGCCGACGAGCAGGACACCGCCCAACGGACGGCCTCGGCCGGCGGCGGCCGCCGGCAGATCCTGGTCGGCGACTTCTCCCCCGAGGACTGCGACACCTACCTCGCCCGCCGCCTGACCCGCGACGGCCAGCCGCTGATCAGCCAGGACATCCGGTCCGTGATCACCCAGTGCTCCCACGGCCTGCCGCTCCACCTCGATTTGTCCGTCATGCGCTTCCTGGAGATCCGCCGCACCGGCCGCACCCCGCGCCCGGAGGACTTCAACCACCCCTTCCCCGCGCTCGTCGCCCGCACGCTCAGCGACCTCAGCCCCGAAGAGCGGCACGCCGCCCGCGCGGTCTCCCTGCTCGACGCCTTCGACGAGACCCTGGCCGTCCGCGCCGCCGGCCTGCCCCACCAAGCCCCGGTGCGCCGCCTGCTCGAGCGGCCCTTCATCCGCGAGGACGTCTTCGGGCTGTGGCCGTATCACCTGCACGGGGTCGTCCGCTCCGCCATCCGCAGCGCGGACGACCAGACCGACGACCGCTGGACCCCCGGCGACTGGACCCAGGCCGCCGAGCGCGCCTTCACCGCGCTCGGCGAACAGTGGACCACCCACTCCCTGCCCGACCGCGCCCTGCTCGTCGCGTGCCTGCGCCAGGGCCTGCGCCTCGCCCGCGATCACCGCCTCGAACTGGGCTGGCTCGCCGAGGCCGCCTGGGCGTACACCGCCGACTTCGTCTGGGAGCCCGTCGCCCCACCCGCCGCCGACGAGCCGGCCGGCACAGGAATGGAGACGGCGGCCGACGCCCTCGTCGAGCTGCTCAGCGCGCTCGCCCGGCGCCAGCGCGAACACCGCCAGCGCACCGCCGAACGTCTCTCCGCCGTCCTCAACGCCGGCCTGCTGCCCGCCGACCTGACCGAGATGGCCCTGTACTACCGGGCCAAGGCCGACCGCGACCTCGGACGGTCGGCCGCCTCCCGCGACGGGATGCAGCGCGTCGCCGACGGCGGCGGCCGCCTCGCCCCCGACGCCCGCCGCGGCCTGGCCCACCTCGCCCGCATGAGCGGAGACTTCGCCACCGCTCTCGAAGCCGCCCACACCCTCGGCCAGGAGGGACGGCAGCACCGCGTCCTCGGCGACATCTGGTGGCCCCAGGGCGACCTCCACCGCGCGGCCGCCGCCTACGAAGCCGCCCGCGCCCAGGCCGAGGAGCACTCCCTCGCCGGCGAGCGCGCCATCGCCCAGGCCCAGCGCGCCTTCGTCGCCGCCTTCGCCGACCCCCAACAGGCCGACGACGAGATCACCCTCGCACGCCGGCTCCTGGACGGCCTCGACCTACGCGCCACCGCCCTCACCATCGAGATCGCCGCCCTCCTCCGCGACGCCGGCACCACCGGCGTCGAAGACCGCGCCCACATCCTGCGCACCGAGATCGACGTCGCCGGGCTCCCCACCGTCCAGGCCACCCTTGAGCTCGCCCTCGCCTTCCACCACGCCGTCCTGGACGCCCACGAGGAGCTGGATGCCGTCCTTTCCCGGCTCGGCGACCTCGGCCGCGACGGCGATTACGCCTACTACACCGACATCGCCGCCTTCATGGCCGACCGCCCGCTTCCCACGCCCGGCTCCCGGGCACGGTGGCTTGACGGCGAGCAGGCCACCCGCGACCGCTGGCGCACCCTGGTCACCGCCCGCCGGGCGCATCTGAACACGCCGTCCTAGCCGCGCGGGTCGGGAAGTTGGGGTTCTCCGGGCCGGATTCTTGCCCTCGACCCTTCGGGGCCTCCTCATCTGGGTGAATTGCGTACATGACATCACCGGGGTGGAACAGGGTCTGGTCTGCTGGTTGCACCCCTGGTGCCCAGGGGCGCCGACGCGGAAAGGGACTGCGCTGTGAACAAGACGGAGTTTGCCCGGCGTACCGCCGTGGCGTTGGTGGCGGCAGCGGCAATCAGCGGCCTCACGCAGGTCCCGGTCACGGCGGCCAGCACGTCGTCGTTCGTCGCCTACGAGGGAACGAGTTTTTCGGGTCGATCAGTCGACATCAACGGCTGTGGATTCCACGCGATCCCCTTCCACGGCTCCTACAAGTGGATCCCACGTGGGCAGGACGGTCGCATGCACAACGCGGCCGACGGCCGTGACCCTGTGCACACGGTGCTCCGCTCGAATCGGGACGCCGAGCAGAGCACCCCCTTTGGGTGGCAGAGCTTCTACATCGTCTGCTGACTCCCCGTGGGCGGCAGGCGGTGGATGGTGGCGATCGGGCCCGCCCTGGAAGCCAGCCAGGACGCGGCAGCCACCGGTCCCGCCGCGTCGCCGACTGGCGGCCCGACGACCGCTGACCCCTTGACCACCCCTGGTCAAGGCGGCGGTCAGGATCCCTGCCCCGATCAGGTGGGGTTCAACGGGGTGATGCCGGTACCCGCGTACAGCTCGGGCTGGAGTGACAGGACCGTCAGGGGCTCACCCGCTTTGACCGCCTGCCAGGCGATCGCCGCGGCGTGGGCCGCCGGCCAGTCCACGCCTGGCCAGCCCATCGCGTCCAGGGCGTGCGCGGTGCTGAACGGCACTTTCTCCGCGAACCGCAGCGAGGCGGCGTGCTTGCCCGCGCCGGGGGTCTGGCGTTCCGCGGCGAGGACGGTCAGGGAGGGGATGAGGAGCTGGCCGGTGCCGCGCGAGGCTTCGATGTACAGGCCGGTGAAGAACGGGTCCGCCCGGTACAGGGCGGTCAGGGCGGTGTGGTCCAGGACGGCCGTCAGGGTCATGCGGCGGCGCCGCCCTGGTGGGCGCGGATCTTCGCCCAGGCGTCGTGGCCGGCCTGCTCGACCTGCTCGGTGTACTCGACGCCGAGCTCACGGGCTGCCTGGCGGGCGCGCTGCTCCCGTTCGGCGTCCGTGAGCTCCCGGGTGGCGAGCTCTTCCAACAACTCGGTGATGGTGGTGCCGCGCTCCTCGGCAAGGGTGCGCAGCCGGTCGCGCACCGCCTCGCTGGTCTTGATGCTCGTCGGCTTGCTCATACAGCGATTCTACCGCCGGTAGAACGCCGCCTGGGAGTCGTCGGCGTGATCGCTCTCAGCCCATGACCGCCCGCGCGATCCGCCTTCCTTCTCGTCCTTGTCGTCGGTCAGACGGTAACTCCACCCGGCCTCGCGGAAGACCTCACCATCGGCCCGCGCGGTAGTGAGGACACGCCCGTGCGCCGGGCCGTACGTCAAGATCCCTGTGGTCATCGACCGGACCGTAGGGGGGCGGCCACGCCTAGCGTCCCGCCGGGACGTGCCCACGGCGGGGGGAAGCGGGCAGGTCGCTTCTCTATGGCCTGGGCTGTAGAGTGATGGCGAAGCCGGTGGTCGTGGACCACCGGAAGTGGAGCCAGGTGACCTGGGGCAGACCGGGAGCCTGGCTCGGCGCATTTCTGGGCCGCCTCAGCAGTCGGTGTCGACCTCGAAATCCGCAACCACGTCGGCGAGCTCCGCCCAGTACTCTCCGCGCCCCAACTGGTGGGCCCGGCAGGCACCGGCCACCACGTCGGCGACCCACAGCAGCGGCTCCGCGCCTCCGTGAACGTGTTCGATCCGGAAGGCGGTCCCCTTCGGCAGCGCGAAACGGGCGCTCTGCACGGTACGGATGTCGCGCTGGTTGAGCTGGGGCTCGCGGGCCTCCATGAACAGGCACTCGACACCGAACGTGTGCAGTTGGGTGACCAGGTGCGTCAGGCACTTGCTGCGGGCCCGCTCCTGCTTGCGGAAGGGAACCGGCGACCCCACCGCGACCACGTGAACACCGTCCAGTTCGGCAACGGCCCGCGCGGCCTGTTTCTTCTCCCGGTGGTCCATCTCGGTCCAGTGCGCCTTGGCCGTCGCACGGCGCCCACGCTGGGCGAGCATGGCTTCCCGGGCGGCATCCCGTACGGGCGGCTCAATAATGGCAGCGGCGATGATGTAAAAGCCGGCGGAGTCCTTCTCCTGGAACGACTCATCGGACCAGGCGGACAGGCCGGGACGGCCAGCGGGCGGGATCACGGTGCGGGGCTCCTCCTGCAACGGCGAACGATCCGCCCGCACACCCAACGGTGCTGCGGACCCGTCATCAACCGCGGTGGTGACGTACATGGTTCCGGCGGGCCTCATGGCCCGCGTCCGCCGGAGGAGCCGGGGCGGTCCGGGGAAAATCCGAAGATCCTCCATGGCCCATTGTAGGGCCGCCCCCACGCCGTCCGGTCTGGCCCCGCCCGATCGACAACTCCCCCGAGCGCGCGCAGGCACTCCGGGGCCGGCGACCCGACGGTGCGGCGGCGGCACCGAACTTGACGTCCCGCCAGTCGGCTGCCAGGACCGGACCACTGCGCCCCGGCGCCCGTACGGGTCCGCACACATGGCTCACCTCCACGATCGGCAAGCCGACCCCTCCGGCCGGCACCACGATCGTCACCCCGGGCAATTCGAAAGTGTTAATACCGACCAGAACGGGTGACACCCGGTCAGGGAACCCGGCGACGGCGAACGGACGCTGCCCGGTGCGTGACGCCCGGGCGGTCACCGCGGGCGGCCGTTTCCACGGTCCCTCCCAGAAGGTGCTCGATCACGGTAGCGGCGCGCCCGGCCGGGCCGTCGGCGCACGGAGGCGGCCCTCAACCTGCTGTCCCGCGACAACCTGAACGTGCTGCAGAGGGCCGATGAGGAGTTGGCGGGCGTGTCGTCGGTCCCTTGGTGACGTTGCCGTCTGACTTGCTCGCCTTGTTCCGCTGGGTTTCCCCTGACTGAGTTGAGGTCCAGCAACCCGACTCAGTGCGCTACGGTGAAGCTGATGGCGCGCGTGCCGGGCCAGTGGAGAACGAGAGAGCCCCACCCCCTCGGCCTGCCAAGCGTTCGGGGATGAGGCCCTCAGCGCAGTACCGCGGGGCCTCGGCCGGTTGGCCGGGGCCCTTATGCGTCCGGCATCAGCCACCCCCGCACGGTGAGATAGGCCGCGCGGAGCGGGCTGAGCCAGCGGGCCCAGCGGTATAACCGGTCCCCTGCGTCGCGGTGACCCTCTGGACGGTTGCCCATCGGTTCTCCTCTCCGGGACCCAGCGTTCGTGAATCCCCGCGGGAGACCCACGAAGTGACCACTTGGATACCGGGAGCTGCGGCGTCAGGCTATCGGGTCGTCAGGCGGAGGAGTCGGGCTCTGCCGTTTTTGTGCTAACTGATCATGGCGCTGTGGCGGGCCGGCTCGCGCCGGGCGGTGGCCGTGTCGCTGTGGCCGTCGCCGGCTGTTCCGTCTGCGGTGTGGGGTGCCGGCTGTGTGTCGGAGGGGTCGTGGAGGTAGCCCTCGGGGACGCCGGGTGCGGGGCGCCTGGGGGTGGGCGGCCGGGCGGGAGCGGGTTCGAGGTCCTCGTCGCACAGGAAGCCGGCGGCGTCCAGCTCGGTGTAGCAGTGCCGGGCCTCTTCCACCTGGCCGCGCAGCAGGGCGTCGAGGACGAGGAGGTAGGCGGCGGTGCTGTCGCCGATGCCGGCGGCGTAGCGCCACCAAAAGCGTGCTCCTTCGCCGCTGCCGTGGGTGAGGTAGAGCAGGCAGCCCAAGCCGCGGGCGCCGACGGGGTCGGTGGCGCGGACGGCCAGGACGACCTGGCCGGCGCGGAGGTGGGTGTCCGGGGAGGACAGGACGTATCGGCACAGCATCCGGGCGTCGCGCCGGAGCCGGCGCCGCAGGGCGAGCGTGGCGGGGGCGTCGCGCACCTCGTCTTCGGCCAGGCGGGAGACCTCCGGGGAGAAGGGGTCCAGCCACCCGTTCTCGGTACGGGCCACGGCCGCGCGCTTGTGCTCGGCCTGTTCGGCGCGGGCGCGCAGCCGGCGCCAGTCCTCGCGGGGCAGAGGCGGAGGGGCGGGGGCGCGCAGTTGCACGCCGCGCAGGATGGCGTCGATCACGGGGCGACACCTTTCTCGGGCAGGGGCGGGTCGTCGTCGGGGACGCCGAGGAGGGTGGCCAGGGCGGCGCGGCCGGCGTGGAGGTGGGAGCGGACGGTGGAGGAGGCCAGGCCGGTGATGTCGGCGATCTCCTCTGCGGGGCAGCCCAGGATGTAGTGGAGGAAGACGCAGGTGCGCTGACGGTCGGGCAGCTCGCTGATGGCCCGGTGGACGTCGAGGCGGAGCGGGACCTGGTCGACCTCTCCCGGCGGGACGCCGGCGATCGGGTGGACGGTCTCTTCGAAGGCGGCCAGCGGCAGGGCCGGGGCGCGGTCGCGTGCGCGCAGCACGTCAACGACGGCGTCCCGGAGGATCTTGAAGCCGTAGGCGTCCGGGCTGTCGCTGCGCAGTACCGCGTCCCACCGCACGTAGATCCGGTACAGGGCGCTGTTCGCTGCTTCCCGGGCGTCTTCCCAGGAGAAGAGCCGCGAATAGCCCCATTTCACGTATCCGGGCTGTTTGCGGCGGACGAAGGACTCGTAGACCAGCAGGCGGGCGCGGGCGGCCGTGTCGGTCACGGCCGGCCGGACGGTCATGGCCGGACCCGGGAAGCGCTGCACGTGTCACCAGCCGGACGCGGCCCGCACCGGGCCGAGGTCTCCCCCACACGGCGCTCGGGCGCTGTGCCTTTGGACAAAGCGGTGTTCCTGTTCTTCGCGCACGGTACAGGGCGACCTCCCCCGCCACCCCAGAGAGCGGACAGCTCTCACCTCTCATGCCGCACCAGCGCCCCGAGGCGTCCAGCCGGGAACTCAGGAATCACGACGGAACGTAACTCCTTGATCACCGAATGGTTGAACTCGGGCGGCCCGGCTGACAGCAGGCCAACGCGCTCACCCGCACCCAGCGCAGCGCCGAGCCCGGACGTCGTCTCCGGCCTGCTCTTGGCCACCTTGACCTGCAGTACGTCCGGCGAACGGCCCGTCAACTCGACTCATCGCTTGTGTGATCCTGCTCGGAGCGCATGCGCCGCTCCTCCCTCTGTCGGTGGCGCGCTTGGGCGAGCTGCGAGCGGAGCCACTCGGTATACACCACCTCAGGGTCTGCCGTTCCCGCGAGCAGCGGAAGGAACGCGACGACCTGGGATACCAGGACGGTGATCACGTCAGCGGCGCCTTCGGGACCGCGGGCCAGGGCCAGAGTGCGTGCTTTCTCGTCGAAGAGGTCCAGCGCCTTCTCGTCGCCGACGGTCAGGGCGAGCCAGTTGGCGAGGAAGTGCCGGACGAGTACGGCGGCGTCGGCGAGGGACTGCTCGACGCCAAGCTCAGCGACGGCCGCGCGGGCGTCTTTGAGGACCGGAGGGAGCGTGAGGGGCATTTTGATCTCGGGGATGAGGCCCTCCTTGCGCCACTGCTCGTACGGCGGCTGCCCTACGGCGTCTCGTCGGGCCCGATGGTGATCGGCGGGATACCCCGACGGAGACCGGCAGGAACGGCCAGCGGCCACGCCACAGGACGGACACTCCACTCGCCGGTACCAAGCCCGGCACAGCCGTACCAACTCCCCCGAGCTCACACGCTTCTGCCAGGGACCCCAGCCCTCCTGCGTCACCACTCCCCCAGCTCCTTCCCACCGCTCCCCAGAGCGGGCACCGGAATACCGAAGGCGGCCAGCCGCGTATTCAACAGACCACCATCTGCTCATTCTCGTCCGCGACTTGGCCAGACCGCAGTCAGAACGGAGACCCTGTTGCCGGCTCTCCGTAGGGACCATTGCCGCGGCGCTGCCCGCTCGACGCGGGCGCGGGCGAGGGCCAGGCAGCGGCTGTCGCCTACGGTGCTGGGCGGCCCGGCGTCGGCAACCGGCTCGTCGGCGAAAGCCCGCATCTCCCGACCGTCCGTCCGCCGGGAGCACAACCCTCCGCGTGCCCCTGGCACCCTCGCATGCCCCAGCCCAGACGCGGCTGCACACCGCGATCTGCTCCGGCCAGGTACAGCTCCGCGACGCTCAGCAGGCCATCGCCACCGACTGGACCACAGCCCTCACCAAGCTCAAGATCAAATGAGGAAAGGGAGTGGTCGAGGCGGTCAGCGATGGCGCCAGAGCTGATGGAGCTGCAGCACCTCTGTCTGCCACCACGACCGCGCGGCCTCCGGGCTGGGGGAAGGGTCCCGGTCCAGCCGGCAGGCCAGCCGCTGGTAGACCTGCCGCGAGCGCGAGCCGGTCTCGTTCACCGCGATCAGCGAGGACAGCAAAGGCTCGTTTGGCGGCGTGCGCTGGTCCACCTCCACGAGCACCTCGACCTGGTCATCCGGCTGCAAAGAGGGCAGCGCGGAACCGAGCTGACGACGAAGCTGGGACCAGGAGGTGGTCGCCCGCTCCCGGGCGGCTTTCTTCAGCGCACCCCGCACGGCTGCGGCAACCTCCGCGATCTTCTGCGGCTCCAGGCCACCACGGGTTTCGGGCCTGCCTTTCTTCCGCTCCCGGGGC
Organism: Streptomyces sp. NPDC052910; assembly: GCF_055585605.1. Classification (NCBI taxonomy): domain Bacteria; kingdom Bacillati; phylum Actinomycetota; class Actinomycetes; order Kitasatosporales; family Streptomycetaceae; genus Streptomyces; species Streptomyces sp. NPDC052910. The sequence goes on along the minus strand of NZ_JBVJJR010000016.1, from coordinate 69,283 downwards.
CCTTCGGTGACGGCGGCGAGGTGCGAAACGGGCTGCTTTCCGACTGAGGCCAGGTCGGGCGCCGGGAGCGTGGCCTTGGAGGGCGTCTTCTCGGCGCGGCCCGTGCCTTCGGCCGCCGCGGACTCGGTCTTCTTCGCCGGCGCTTTGGCGGGGGGTTGCAGGGGCCGTGCGCGTTCCATCCAGCCGGCGATTTCCTGGCGCTGCTGCCGTGTCACGAGGGGGCCGGCTGCGGCTGCTGCTCTGGAGAGGGCGGCGACCAGCCGGACCACCTCGTGACCCGGCATGCCGTTGGCCAGTTGCCGTAAGTCCTCGAGGAGATCCAGCACCCGGCGGTGTGCCGCCGACTGTTTGCCCATCGAGCGGGGCCTTTGAGAGCCCGATTGCTGCGGGGCGTAGCGGCTGGGGATCCGGGAGAACTTCGGTCCGCGCACCGGCGGCGCCGAGTCCCGGTGCTCCCAGCGGGCGGACCGCTTGAGGTCGTCCAGGAAGGCCGCCGCCGCGCTGGCGATGGCGTCCTCTTCCCGGCTGCGGTCCTGCCCGGCCGTGGCGTCGGCACGGGCCAACAGTACGGGCACGTCGCGCGTCCTGCGGTCGGCAATCGCCTGCCGCAGCTCGCCGAACAGGGAGCGCCGCTGTTGAGCGAGGCGTTCCAGGCGTTGTGACAGCCACGCGCGGGACTCTTCCAGGGCGGCGGCCGCGGCCTGGTCGCACTCGGGGAGGCCGGATCGTTCCAGGCGGCGACACAGCGATTGCACGGTGTCCATGGACTCTGTCCGCCGGGCGTCGGCGAGCTGGTGGACGAGCTCCTCGCTCGTTGGCCGCTCCGCCGTGCCGGAGAGGGCGCCGATGCCGGTTGTGTGGCCGAGGGCGCGGGGTGCGGGGGTGCGGCGTGAGTGGATGATCCGCTCGACGGCCGGGGTCCGCAGTCCTTCGGCCGTCATCACGCAGTCGGCGAGGGCGAACCACTCGGTCTCCCGGGCGAACGCCTCGGTGCCTATGCGGACTCGGCGTGCGGTGCCGACGCTGTCGAAGCGGACCCGGTGGACGTACCACCGGCGCACCAGCGTCTCGTCGTCCACCGGCACCGACAGTCCCAGCACCGGTTCGGTGTTCTCGTCGTCCCACGCCGGCGCCACGGCGGTGTCCAGGTGCACGCGCAGTGCGCCGCCGCCGTGCTCGAGGACGATGTCGACGACCGAGCCGACCGGGACGCCGCCGGGCCGGGCGTAGTGGAAGGAGGCCCGCAGGCCCCGTTCCTCCAGCCAGGAGGCGGCGGCGGACTTCATGTACAGGTGGTCGGCGCTGGAGACACCCCTGGCCTGCCGCCCGCACAGGTGGGGCAGGCCTGAGGGGTCGGGGTGATGGGCGAAGTGGCAGACGCGGTCGGTGTAGAGCTTCGTGGTGAGCCGGCCTCCGCAACCGCCCAGCAGTTGCCCGCACCAAAATGTGTCATGTTCGTGGCGGCGCCGGAAGGCGTCCACCTCGATCGCCTCCATGGGCAGGATCAACGGCTCCTCGGAACCGGCACTGCCCAACACCGCGGTCTGAATACGCCGCCGATCCCGCACGAGCCCCCCAGCCCCTTGTGGATCTCGCCATCCTGCCACTACCGGTGCGCGCTGCGAAGGCACTACCCGAGCCGGGCCATCGTCACGCCGGCAGGGTGCCGTCGCCGGCCGTCCCGGAGGATGGGCAGGGTGCTCCCGACCCCGTCCGGTGCAGCGCGGCGTCGCCGTGGCCTCGCGACGTGTCGGCCAGTTCGGGGGAGACCGCTGCCCAGTGCTCGCGCAGGGTCGCGCCGGCCGTCGGGAGGTCCCAGGCGTTCGACGACCAGCGCCGCCAGTGCGCCGGCCAGGTTCAGTGGTTGGTGCCCGTCGCGGCGGGCCGGTGCGGCGACGCGGGGCCGGGCTGAAGAGCTACTGGTCGTACGCCCACGCGCTGCCGGTCTGCCGGTACTCCTCCACGGGGATCGGCTCGACACCGGCCCGCATACGGGCCGTGTACAGCAGGCCGTCGAGGTGATCGATTTCGTGGGCGACGAGCCGGGCGAGGCCGCGCTCGTACGCCGTGGTCACCTCGGTGCCGTCGAGCTCGGTGGTCACCACCGTGATCGTCAGGGGGCGGGGGACCATGCCGCGGACGTCGAAGAAGCTCAAGCAGCCCTCGAACTGCTCGTCCATCTCCTGGGAGCGGGCGGTGATGCGCGGGTTGAGCAGGACGATCGCCGCGTTGGCGGGGTCGGCGGGCTGGACGACGGCCGCTGCCCGGCCGATACCAAGCTGTGGGGCCGCGATGCCCATGCCCTTGGCGAAGGGGTGCACGCGCGCGATCCGCTCCATCGCCGTGAACAGCGTCTCGACGGTCTGCTCGGCGGTGTCCTTCTCGGCGGGAAGGTCGAAGGGCCGGGCGGCCTCGGCGAGGACGGGGGCGCCGTACTGCACGACGCCGAGGTCTCGCATCTGCTCGCTGGGCCGCACCGTTGTCACGTCAGCTCCCTGTCGCTCGTCTGGGGTTCGGGCCGGGCCGCTCGGAGTTTCCATTCGAGACGGTACCGGGCGGCCGCGGGCGGCCGGAGCCCGTCAGCACCGCACACCTTCACCTCGGGCATTCTGAAGTCATTTCGTGCTGGCTCCCAGGGGCGACGACCAGGATGAGGCCTTGGACATGTATGCCGCGCGGTTCGCCGTCGAGGAGGCTCAGGAGCTCGCGGAGGGGCCGCAGGATCCGGCGAGCTTCGGGGGAAGCCGGGCTATCCCAGAGCCACGTCGACGAAGCGTCCGTAATGCCCCTGGTGGGCGACAGTGAGGATGGCTGTGGGGCCGTAGCGGTGCTTGGCGACGATGAGGTCGGCTTCGCCGGCGCGAAGGGAGTCCTTCTCGTACGCGTCGTCGCGGTGGAGAAGGATGACGAGGTCGGCGTTGTCCTCCAGGGCTCCGGAGTCGCGGAGGTCGCTGAGGAGGGGTCGTTTGTCGGTGCGTTGTTCGGGCCCGCGGTTGAGGTGGGAGACGGCGATGATGGGGATGTCGAGTTCCTTGGCGAGGTGTTTGAGGCCGCGGGCGATCTCGGAGACCTCTTCGTAGCGGGAGCCGAGAGGCCGGGGGCCGTAGTTGAGCAGATGCAGGTCGTCGATGGCGATGAGCCGAAGGCCGTGCTGGCGGTGGAGACGGCGGCAGTGGGCTCGCAGCTCGGTGAAGGTTCCGTAGGGATGATCTTGCAGGTGAAGGGGTGCGCCGGCGACGTCGGGGAGGCGTTTGGCCAGGCGCTGCCATGCGTCTTCGGACATGCGGCCGGAGCGCAGGTGATGCAGGGCGACGCGGGCCTCGGCGCTCAACAGGCGCAGGGCGATGTCGGTCCGGCGGGATTCCAGCGTGAACAGGGCCGTGGGGAGGTCGTGCTGGATGGCTGCGCAGCGCAGGAAGTTCAGGACGAGGGTGGAGGTGCCCATGGCGGGGCGGCCGGCGATGACGACGAGCTGGCCGGGGTAGAGGCCCCCGGTCAGGGCGTCGAGGTCTTGGAAGCCGGTGGGGATCCCGGTGGGGTCGGTGCGGCTGCTGGCGGCCTCGACTTCGTCCAGGGCTCCTTCCAGGACGTCGGCCAGCGGGTAGGAGGGCGGGATGCGGGTGCGGTCGCGTAGCGTCGCCGCGTAGACCTCGGCGTGGGCTGTGTCGATGACCTGGTCGAGGCTGTCCGGGGTGGCTTCGGCGACGAGGTTGTCGATGTGGGCGGTGGCGACCTGAAGGCGCCGCAGCACGGCTGTGGCTCGGACGCGTTCGGCGGCCTCGGTCCAGGTGCCCGGGGCGGCGGGGGCGGCGGCGAGGGTGTGGAGGTACACGGAGCCTCCGGCGTCGGCGAGCTGCTCCTGTTTGGCGAGTGCGGCGCCGACGCTGGTGGGGTCCGCAGTCTCGCCGCGGGCGTAGACGGCCAGGGCGGCGGTGTAGATCAGCGCGTGCCCGGGACGGTAGAAGTCTTCCTCGGCCAGGAGCTCCGCGACGTCGGCGAGGGCTTCGGGGGACCGGAGCATGGCGCGCAAGACGGCCTTCTCCGCGGGAAGGTCGTGGGGCGGGCTCACCGGCCCGGACTCGGTTTCCGCCACGGCTCGCTCCCCCGTTCCTCTGCTGTGGTGGGCCGCTGTGCGGCAGCACCCCGGGTCAGCCTAGCGAGGGGGAAGCAGGCGGCGCCCCCGGTCCGGCAGCTTCGCCCCTCGCGGCTCGGGCCCGGTCCAGAGCCGCGGCCCGCACGACATCCGAGCGTCGTGGGGCCGCCTCGGGCCCGTAAACCCCGGTGAACAGGTGCGCTGGTTCCCGGGGCACGCACCTGTCATGTCGACGGAACGCGGCCAGGACACCCGGTTCCCGCACGATAACGGGCGCGCGCGATGGGGCGGGCTCCGCCTGGGCGGGCGTCAGAATCCGCAGAGCTCGGATCACATCGGCGTCGAGACGGCCGTTCACCTGCTCGATCAGCCGCTTGGCGAGGAGCCGCCCTTGGGTGGCCCAGGCGGGCGACGCTCCCTGGAGGATAAGGGTGTTGGTGACCGGGTCGAAGCCGATGGCGGTCAGGCCCGCAGCGAGGCGCTCCCCGGCCAGCACAGACCACTGGGCCACCACCGGGTGGACCTCGGGCACGGGCCAGCCGTACTCGGCGGCCGCCTCGAGGAGCACGGCGCTCAGCAGGGCGGACTGTGGCAAGTCCGCCGGATGCGCCCGACGCCGGGCGGGGGCGGGTTGCTGACGGCGAGCGGCCTGTCGGGCGTGCCGCAGGGCGATCCGTGCGAGATCGCCCTCAGCTCGCCAGGGCCTCCCGGGCTGGTCGGCATCGGTCACCCTGCACTCCTTCCGGTTGCCCGTCAGCCCCCCTTGAGGCGGGGATCTTCAGTCTGCCGTGGGCCGTTGTGAGGCGGGATCGGTTCCTCTCCTGGCTGCACGTTCTGCGCGGGCGCGGGTGAGGGCCAGGCGGTGGCTGTCGCCTATGGTGTCGGACGGCCGGGTGCTGGCCGCCGACTCGTCGGCGAAGGCCTGCTTCCGCTGCCGCCGCAGCGCCGCGGTCTGCCGTTCGTAGGCCGCCGCGACGGCCGGATCCCGCTCCGCGCCGGTGGGCTTGGCGGCCAGGTGCGCGGCGAGGGCGCGACGGTAGCCGGCCGAGGTGCTCTCCCGGGTCTTCACTGGCCCAGCGGTCACGGCGGCGGTCGGCGCAGCAGGACCGAGAGGGGCGCTGGCCGGTGGTGTGCCGGGCGGCAGGATGCGCAGCGCCCGGACGACGGTCCGGCCGGCCGAGGTGTTGGCGGCCTCGATGATGCGGGTCTGCTCCAGGCGCGTCTTCGTGGCCCAGGCGGCCGAGTCCGGTTGCACGGTGAGCTGGCCCGAGGCGGCGTCGTAGCCGACGGCCGCGACGTGCTCGGCCAGTTCGGGGGCGATCACTGTCCACCGCTCGCGCAGGGTCGCGCCGGCCGTCGGGACTTCCCAGGCCCGTTCGACGACCAGCGCCGCCAGTGCGCCGGCCAGGTTCATCGGATCGCGCCCGTCGCGGCGGGCCGGTGCGGCGGCGCGGTGCCTGGGCTGGAGAGGGCGGCCGCCGTTGCGGCGGGCGGCTTGCCGTGCGGCGCGGAGCGCGACACGGGCGAAGTCCACGCCTTCCGATCGCGGGGTATGGGTCATCGGGCCACCTCCGCGGCCTCTGCGGCGAGTTCCTGGATCCGGTGGCGGGCGCACACGCTGCGGGTCGGCAGCGCCTGCCGGCCGCACGGCCCGCCGCGGGGGTCCCGGCCCGAGCAGCGCAACGGCTGATCCTCGGCGGCGAGGGCCGCGGGCGCCTGGAGGATGGCCGGGGTGGCGGCTTCCTCGCGGCAGGGCGTGCACCGGCCGTCCTCGAGGGCCCTGCCGACCATCAGGATCCGGACTCCGCAGTCGCCGCAGACGCCGCGCGGCGGGCCGGCGGTCACCCGCTGCTGAGGCACGGCCGGGGCGTCCCGGTCGACCGCGTCGTCCGGCCCGCACTCGGCGTACCGCCCCGAAGAGCCCGGGCGGGCGCCGTGCTCGGGGCACAGGCCCTGCGCGCTGCGCCGGGCACGCTGGCGGGAGGCGGCCTGGTCCCGTTCGACCGCGTCAGCGGCTGTCTCCGGCACGGTGGCCGGGCGCGGCCCGGGCAGGTCCGGCAGCACGAGCGGGCCCCCGAAGACCTCGGGCGCCGGATACGCGGCGTCGGCGCGGGCTGCGGCGACGGCGGCGGCCCGGGCTGCCCGGACCTCCTCCCACCGGCGGACCGACTCCCACTCGCGGATCTTCGCCCACGTCTGGGCCGTCACGGTCTTGTGCACCCGCCGGGCGATGGCCGCGCGGCGCTCGGTCGGCGAGGCGTGCGGCATCTCCTCCTCGACGGCGGCCGCGGCCGCCTGGCGTTGAGCCCTGCGGTCGGCCCGCCGGTCTTCGCAGAAGGGACACTGCTGGCCGGAGTCGAGGAGCGTGCCGTCGTCACACCGCACCTCGCCGCACCGCTGACGCTGCGGCAGGCCCCGACGGATCAGCCACCCCACCGGGTCCTGGATCGGCCTGCCGAGGCGCATCTGCTCCTCCAGGCGGCGGGTGAGCCGGTCCGCGAGCACCTGCGGCGCGTCCGACGGGCCGACGAAGCCACGCAGCCGGGCCAACTCCCGACGGGCCGCGCTCTCCACCAGGCAGCGTGCGGGCTGGCGTTCGAGCCGCGCCCACACCAGGTCCACCGGGGCCAGAACGGCCCGCAGGTCAGGCGGCGGCAGAGGAACCCTCCCCCGTTGCCACCCGACCCGGCCCGCACTGCCCTCGAGCCGCACCGAAGTGCCGACCGCCGACCTGCGGCCGCCCTCCACGCCTTCGACGACCGGGGACTTCTTCGGCTGTTCCCCGCGAAGCGGGCCGTCCTCGCGCACGCACGCGCGGTCCGGCCGACGGCCTTCAGCTCCACGGCCTTCGCCGGAAAACCCACCAGAGAGAGCGGGGGAAGGGACAGGAGGAACCAGGTGAGGGTGATCAGTGTGAAGGGTTGCCGCAACGTCGGGCTCTGCAACACCTGCCTCATCCATCACCAATACACCGCTGACCTGCGACTCCTCCTCCGGCCCCGGAGCCTCATCAGGCCCTGCCGCAACGTCGGGGTCTGAAAACTCGGGCATCAGGGCCTCCGTACGGTCCTCCTGGAGGTCGTCGGCGACCGTACGGCCGTGCGCGGCGGCGACCGCCGGCACCACCAGCCGGGACCGGTTCGGCATGCCCGAGCCCGTCTTCAGCCGCACCCGCAGCACCAACTCCCGGGCCTCAAGACGCTCCAGCACCCGCTCCCCCGCCGACGCCGAGCAGCCCAGCAGCCGGGCCACCGTCGCCGCCGCACGGCCGCGCTTGGTGTCCACCGTCCCGCCGCACTGCCGCACCCGCCCGGACTCCCGCGCCTCCAGCACCAGCAGCAGCAGCGCCAGCCGATCTGTCGCCGCGCCCCGACCGGTACGCGTACCGATCAGACCAGCCGGGGTCACCGAGCCGTCCCGGTGCGTCCAGCCCGGCGCCATCACGGCCTCCAGCAGCCGCAGCAGCGTGGCGTACTCCTTCTTCGCGAGACTCAGCGGGTGCCCGACAACGTCCTGCGCCGCCCACAGCGGCAGCACCCGGCACTTCAGGCCGCCGTCCTGGCCGTACTCGCCCTCCGCCGTCTCCACCGACACCACGCCCGAGCGGCGCAGCACCGGCACCACGTTGGAGGCCGTGTACGACGCGGACAGCCCGAGCCACCGCCCGAGCTCACGGGTGCGGATCTCCACGACACCGGTCTCCGACGGCGTCCGCGACGCCAGCACCAGCACCGCCAGGCGCACCGCGTCGGAGGCGCCGTCCAGGCCGGCCAGGTCCAGCAGCGAGCGCACCGCGCCACCCAGACGGGCGCGGGCGTCCCGCCCGAGCGACAGCGGATGTCCCGCGGACCGCTCCGGGACGGGCCCGGCCGGCACGGACAACTCCGTACGGGGGCGCGCGAACGCGGCGGCCGGTGCCGCCAGGGCGCTCATCGGCCCACCGCCCCGACAGGAGCGGCGGGAGCGGCGGGAGCCACCAGGGCCGAAGCCATCTGTGTCGTCATCAGGCCGGTGTACACGCCAAAGCGGACACCCCCCTTTCGAGGCAGAACGCGCGCTTCCTCATCCATCTCATCCATCCGCCGACCCTGCACGGCAGGACCCGTGGACAGAGTCCGCTCAGCGCCGATCACCCCCGGCGCTCCCGCACGGCGCGCGAAAACCTCCGGTTCCCTCCCGTCACACGGGCTCGGGATGACGCTCTCGTGTGCGCCGCCGTCGACGAAGTTGTCGACGAACTCCTGCGGCGTGTGGTTCAGCGGGACGGCCGACGCTCCCGCGGCGCTCATCGCGCGCCGCCGATGGAGACGACGGTGCGAGGAAACCAAGCGGAGATCATCATGGCGTGAGCCTGCGGGCCCCGCCCTGTGGACCGAGATCGCGCGAGATCCAGGTTCTCCGCAGGTGGCCGAGCGACGGCGAGCCGCGACTGGTCGCGATGGATTCTGGTCGGAGACCGGAGGGCCGCCGCCCGAGGGCAGGCCGTGTGCGGTCGATCGAGTGTTCCGAGTTGGCGCTGGTTCGCCGTCGAGTGATCACTCGACGGGCGGAGATGTGACGTACACAAAGTCGCAATCCGCGCCAAACGGACACGCCGGGGCTGACAGGCCCCCAAGGGGTAGTGCAAAATGGCAGCGCTCCTTCGAGTTCGGAGGTACGCGAAAGCCGCCCTTACGGGGTGGCTGGTTCTGGTGGAACCGATAGTTGAACTGTTCGAAGCCGGGTGGCACCGGGTCGAACAGCCCCTCCGGGGAGAGCCGTGGCAGGCTCGACCGGAGAACCGAGGGGCGCTGAGTGGTGAGTGGCATCACGAGCTCAGCCCCGGGCGGCTAGAAATCCCGCATCAGCGGGTGCCGCCTCGCGTCGTCTACGACATCTCAGCCTCCCCCGTCAGGGGTGAGGTGTATCCGTGACCAGACTGGCCTGAGCGCGCTGTGGTGGCGGTGCGCAACGGTGTGGTGGGTGAGGGCCTATTCGGCATGCGCTCCCCCACCGTTGCGTGCGGCGTCGGGAAACTGCTCGGCCAAACGCCGGAGTAGGTGCGCGTACGCCTGAAGATGCGGTTTCCGAGGGTGGGTCTGGCCTGACTCCCAGCGCGTGACAGCCAGCCTCTTGACGCCGATCGCTTGGGCAACGTCGTTCTGAGACAGGCCGGCGGCGAGCCGAAGTCGCTGACGGACTTCCAGAGACGGCAGGCGATCACGTTCCAACAAAGCGTCAATCCGCTGGATCGGATCGGTCATCAGGAGTCCCCTCACCCTTACATGCGATACCGCGAAAGATACCGTATCGAGGAGGCCGCCGCGATCATCGAAGGATGTGGCACGCCGACGAAGCCTGCGCGCAGGAAAATATGATGAATGGTAGGAAAGTCGGCACATTAGTGGGCTGCATACAGGGGCATACCCCGGCAGGAGACGGCCCCTCACTGGAAGTAGTCGGGGACCGCCCACTCGAAGTCGTGCCGCCCCGGGTGCCCGGAGAACAAGGTGCACACCTCGGAGTTGACCGCTCCTGGAGCGGTCTCCGCAGGGCAGATTGCCTGCGGCACGACATCGCGGCGACCGGTCGGGCTGTCCCATCGGACCCACCACGTCACGGCCTCGCCGTTGGTCAGTCGGCCGGCCCCCACAGGCTTCGAGAAGTCCCCGAGCACGGCGTGCGGTCCCTGGTGCCCGGACTCCAGCTCGTACTGCAATTCCGTCTCGAATGATGCCGAGCCGTGTGGAATCTCCGAGAGCAATCGCACCTCCCGCTCCGACAACGTGATCGGCTCCGAACACCGCCGCGGTCTGTTCACCCATCCCCTCCTCCGAGCTGGCGGAGTACGACACCGCGCGACCACAGGCGCACCGGACCCAATACAGTTCCTGCCCGTGACCCGACTCGCCCTCTTCGACCTGGACGGAACGCTCGTCGACCGTCAGACCGCCGTCAGCGACGCCGTCACCGCCCTGTGCCGCGCACACGACTTCAACGCCATCATTGAGCAGCGGCTGCGCACCGAGCTGACCGACCGCGCGAACCCCAGCGACTTTGCCCGGGTGCGCGTCACCTTCAACCTGCAGGAGTCCGCCACCCATCTGTGGCAGGAGTACGTCGAGCTGATGACCGCCTCCATCACCTGCCGACCGGAGGTTCTCGAGGGCCTGGTGCAACTGCGCGCGGCCGCGTGGACCATCGGCATCGTCACCAACGGCGCCAGCGACATCCAGCGCCTCAAGCTCGCTGCGGCCGGCCTCGCCGACCTGGTCCACGGGGTCGCAGTCTCCGACGATCTGGAGATCCGCAAGCCGGACCGGCGCCTGTACGAACTTGCGGCTCGCCGCTGCGGCCGAAGCTTGGCCCACGGCGGCTGGATGACCGGCGACCAGCCGGCCGGAGACATTGGGGGTGGCCGCGAGGCTGGCCTGAGCACCATCTGGGTACGCGGCCGTCCGTGGCCCGACGGCCTTTCCCCCGCGCACCACGCCGTCGACGACGTCACCGACGCCATCGCCATCCTGCTCAATGAAACGGATTAGCACCGTGCACCAACCCGCCGTCGGCATCCTCCATCCCGGCAGCATGGGCGCTGCCATTGCCGCCTGCGCCGCGACGAACGCGGCCGCAGTCCTGTGGTGCGCGCAGGGGCGCAGCCCCGCATCCGCAGCGCGTGCCAGGCAGTTCGGATTGACGCCCGTACCCACGCTGCCGGACCTACTGGATCGCAGCGACATCGTCATCAGCCTCTGCCCACCAGCCGCCGCCGAGGATCTGGCCCGCGACGTCGCCGAGCACGGCTTCACCGGGGTGTACGTAGAGGCCAACGCCATCAACCCCGAACGAACGAAACGGATCACCGGGCTGCTCGGGTCGGCCATGACCGTCGTGGACGGCGGAGTCGTCGGCTCCCCGCCCGTGCGCGGTAAGACCCCGACGCTATACCTGTCCGGCCCGGCCGTCGCGACCGCCCGGATCGAGGCCCTCTTCGCCAGGACCGCCGTGCGGACGAAGGCGCTGGGTACCGAGATCGGCCAGGCATCCGCCTTGAAACTCTCGTATGCCGCCTTCCAGAAGACCAGCCGCGTACTTGTTGCGCTGGCCGTCGGGTTGGCGCGCGAGCACGGCGTCGACCAGGAGCTCATCGAGGTCGCCTCAAAGCGCACCGACTCGTATCTCTCCGAGCCCGAGTACGTTGCCAAGGCCGCCGCGCGCGCCTGGCGCTGGGGACCGGAGCTTGAGGAGGCCGCCGACGCGCTCGGGACCGCCGGCCTTCCGCCGGAGATGTTGCGCGCGGCCGCGTCCACGCTGGCACGGTGGCACGACGCCAAGGACGACGGTGAGCTCACGCTCACCGAAGCCCTGGACCGGCTCGCCCAGCCGTAGCCCGCGCTCATGCCGTCGCCGCCCGCCGCACCAGCATCTGATCGATGAGCCGCGCCGCCTCCTGCGGCGACACCGACGTGGTGTCCACGGTCAGGTCCCAGGTCATGCTCGGATGCGCGTCCAGGTCCTCCCGGGTCGCGTCCCACGCCGCCAACCGTGCCGTGGTGTCGCTGTCGCCCCGGCCTGCGGAGCGCTCCGCAGTCACCTCGCGCGGGCACCACAGCAGCACGACCGACCAGGCCGCCGGGTAGCCGTCGACCAGGGCCCGGACGCCGTCGACCTGCCCGAGGTGCACCACCGGCACCCCGGTCGCGAACGCCGCGTCCAGGCCGGGCACGTCGATGACGTACGTGTTGCCATAGCGGGTGTTCGCGTAGACGACTCCGCCCGCGGCCTCCAGCTCGCGCAGATGCTCCGCCGTGCCCATCCGGTAGCCGAAGGATTTGCCCGAGCCGACCTTGAGCCGCGCGAACTGCCCGTACCGCTCGTCGAGCTGAGCGAGTGCCGCAGTCACGGTGTCCTTGCCCGCCGCCGGTGGGCCGTACAGGACGACTCCCTTCAGCCGGCTCACGCGTACATCACCCCCATCGCCTGCCGGGCCTGATCCGCGAGGGTCACCGCAGTACCCAGCCGGTTATCGACCACCAGGTGTGGGACGGCCGGGCGCAGCTCAAGATCAATCGTGGACATGTACTCATCCCACCGGGCGAGCTTCCAGGCGTCGCGGGCCGCCGAGCGGAACCCTATGTACTCTTTCATCGACCCCTCGTCACAGCGCACCCAAACTGGGAAGACGTCGACCCCAAGAGCGGCCGCCCGGTTGGCCAGACGCTGCATCCAGGCCGGATCTGTCATCTCCGAGATGAAAGGTGCCGTCAGCACAGTGGAGATGCCGCACCTGATGTTCGCCATGGCGGACTGCATCAGGCAGTCGTACTCCACCGGGCGAACCTGGCTCCGATAGAGGTCGGTATGCCTGTCGTTCGCATCACCTCCCAGCGCGATCAGCAACTTCTCCACCAGCGGGCGAGTGAGCGGGTCCTTGTCGAGCAGCGGCCAGCCGGTGAGCTGAACGAAGAACCGGGCCAATTCGGTTTTCCCACTGCCGGCGAAGCCGCCGACCAAGATGAGGGCGGGACGGTGCGGGTCACCGCCGGTACGCCTCCTCTTCCAGGCGTCGATGATCCGCTGCTGCAACGCGAAGTGGTCGGCGTCGCCGCTGCCGGGCGTGATGCGGTGAATCGCCCGTTCGACAGCGAGGACATGGGCACCGTTGAGGTGGTCGTCCATGGGCGTGATCTTGAAAGACGTCTCCTCGCCCGGCAAGGCGGCCCGAAAGCCCAGGTCGGGCTCGGTGGCCCGGTACAGGAGGCAGTAGGCGCGCCGGTAGTGCGGGCCCGGGTACACCTCGCCCTGCTCGTGCTGCCACAAGGTCTGGGGATTTGCGGCTGGGATGCCTTTGAGCGCGGCCTTCTCCGCGACCTCGCGGAGTCGCTCGCCAGCCTTCTCGAGGGAGAGGCCGTGGGCCTCGCGTTGCTCGCGCAGCTTGTCCGGCCGCCACCCTGCACGGTGTTTCCCCACCCTGATCCCCTCCATCGCCGTCATGGTCGCGAGCCTAGGACTACGCCTCGAAATCCCGTGTGTACGTAGATGTTGAAAACCCGTGAACGACGATGCGTACGAGCTTCGACAAAGCGCTGTGATGTTGTGAATCAACTCCCGCGAGTTTGATGGTCCCCGTAAGACGGTTACCGAGCGTCGGGCGAGGCGAGTGGGAGGTAGGAGTCAATGTCGACGACCACCGGGGTGCGTGCGGCGGAGCCCGGCCAGGATCTTCTCCGGGTGACCGTCGTACACGATGTGCGGCTCATCGGCGGTCGGCGGAGCGAAACGGCCTGCATGCCGCAGCAGATCTTCCTCGCTGAACTCGATGCTGTTCGCGTCGACGAGCGAGTTCTGGTTGCGTTTCTGGATCCGGTCCCAGCGCACCTCATGCGGTACGGGCAGGTAGATCAGAACGGGCTCACCGCCGGCCTTCATCACCGTCGCTGTCCACTGGGTCCGCTCTTCTCGGGTCCAGAACCCATGGTCGACCACCACGTCGCGGCCGGCCCCCATGAGCTCTTGGAGCTCAAGGGCGACGTCCTTGAGTACGGGTGCCTCCCTAACTCTAAATTCGCCGCGGGGAAAATCCCGGCCGTAGTGGCCGTAGCGGCGGAACATCTCCTCGTCGGGGCAGAGGCGACGGAAGCCCACCTCCTCCAAGGCACGAGCAAGCGTGGTCTTCCCGGATCCCTGCAGACCCGCCAGGAGTATCGCGCGAGGTACGGTGACCGATCGGCCGGTCATCGCAGGACCTCCGACGTGGTTCGCCGGGTGCGGCCGGGGGCGCCTAGGTCGACGCCGTACTCAAGCAACTCACCGTCAGCGTCCAGGAACCTCGCGGTCAGCACGAGAATTGCCGCAACGGTGTCGGGCTCCTGTTCCAGGAGCTCGAGGTCGCGCGCCGTGGCGATGCGAGCCGTCTCCTCGTCCACGCGCTGCGCGACATGGCGCCCGGTGGCCCGAGCGATCAAGTCCAGCGAAAGCCCGCCCTTAAGCCGCTCACTCCGTGCCAATTCCGGGATCACCTGGGCAAACTCGGCGGGGATCCAAGACGTCGAGTGGGAGACGAGGCCATGCGCGTCTCGGTATACACGGCTTCGGCGGATCACTGAGTCGCCAGGCGAAACCCCGAGCACGTGGGCCACGTCCTCAGGAGCCTCAACTATGTCGGCGGTGTGGCCGGACGACCTCTCTCCGACCCCCCACGACGACTGCGTCTTGCTGCTGCGGTCGTGGCGCTCGGCTCCGGAGGACAGCGAGATCGGGCTTGCCATCACCTCCGTTCCCACGCCCGGGATGCCCTGCACGAGCTTTTCCTCGCGAAGCACCCTCATCGCCCGGTCGGCAGTGGCCGTGCTGACTTCCCACTCGCTGGCCAGCATTTTGATGCTGGGCAACAGGTCGCCTGGCGCAAGCTCCCCGGAGCTGATCAGGTTGCGGTAGTGGCCCGCGATGCGTGCGTACGGCGGCCGATTGTCGGCTCGGGGTGCCCCGGGCATCTACCTTCGCCTCCTTCAACTCCGTCTAGGTGCCTCACTATACCGCTTGACACCTGAGGGTACCTCAGGCAACCTGATGTATGTAAGGCGTCGGTGACCCTCTGGGAGCACCGCGTAAGCACCACCGCCGTCTTCTATCGGGGCCGCGCCGCAGCACGGCCCCGGTGGTGGGCGCCGGACTGCCGGCACCCCGCACTACCGCAGGAAGCCCCTTCCCCGTATGGGGAGGGCCGGGGTCGATAGCGCCACCAAATCCCCCGGACCAGTCCCCTGGCTGGTGTGGCTCCCGCATGCACGTCGCAGCGCAGATGCGCTGTCCGTTCGTCAGGATGCCCGGGACTGACCCGTGCGGCCTGGCGGGCGGAGAGAGCACCGTGACGCGCCTCTTCCCTCCGACCATGAGGAGTCCCCCATGGCGACCACGACGTTCGCGATGCCGACGGCCCGAAAGCGCCGCCGCAAGACGCGAACCCCGAACGTCAACCACCGTCCGCCGATCATCGCCTCCGAGCTCAAGGCCCACCAGCTCGATCTGGCCCCCGGCAAGGAGCACTTGGTCTGCCCCGACTGCTCCACCTGGGTCCCGATCACCGGCATGCTGGGCACGCCGAAATTGGTGCCCCACCACACCGGTCGCGCCGGCGCTGCTGAACCGCATCGCTGCACGGCTGGCAGCAACCGCCAGGTCAACATCGACGTGGCGGTCGACGCCTGGCGCACGAAGCTGGTCGAGGCGGTTCCGACCACCGTCTCGCGCCGCGCCACCAAGGTGCTGCCGAAGCCGAAGGTGGTGCCTGCCCCGGCTGTCAGCCAGATCCAGCCCGCCCCGCTCAGTGTGGAACAGGTCCGCCAGGTGTTCCGGCGACACCAGCAGCAGTGCCCGGCCTGCAGGCGCGAGGCCGTCGGCCACGACGGACAGCCGCTGCCCTGCCGCGATGGTGAGCGGCTGGCTGGCACCTTCCTCCGGCTGTACCGCCAGGAGCCCAAGCGCCAGGCCGCCCGCGCCCGGGAGCGTCAGCGCTTCGACCGCCGGTACGCCGCAGCGGCCCCCGTGAAGCGGACGTCCGAGTGGGCCGCGGTGCTCCCGAAGGTGAAGGACGCTGACGCCCGGCGCGCGCAACTGCCCGCAGGTGAGGCGCCGCTGGAGACCCTCGTGCCGCTGACCACGCTCCACCCGCAGCACCCGGCGCGCTGAACCTACTTACGAACGATCACGGCCGGCCACCCCCGCTCGCGAGGGTGGCCGGCCGTGGCTGCTCGTACGGCAGTCAGCAGCCCCCCGGAGTAGCACCTCCGGGGGGCTGATCTCACGCCACTGGACCCTCGGGAGGCCCAGATGAACGCCAGCATCGCACATCCGCGGCCCGCGCCCGCGGCCGTACCCGACCCCAGCGTCCTCGAGGCCCTGCGCCGCGTCATCGCCACGGAGATCGGCCCACGCCGCCCCGGCGCCATCTATCAGAACCAGGACGGCGCGTTCGAGGTGGTCGCGCTCATCCGGGACGCCCAGCGCGCCCGCGAGTTGCTGAAGCGTCGGTGCGCCCAGTGGGCGCTGATCGTGAAGGACGTGCTCCGGCCGGGGGCCGAGCCCTTCGCGGTCGGCTCGGTGTGGACCACCGCCGATCGTCTCGTCCGCGAAGGAGCCGCCCAAGCGTGCGGTACCTGCGGTGGGGCCAAGGGCTGGTTGGTCGACACCAGCAGCGACGGTGTCTGCCGGCAGACCTGGAAGACCTGTGACACCTGTGGCGGGACCGGGAGCGCCTGATGACCGGCGTCGGGCTGACGGACGAGGAGCGCGAGGCGCTGTCTCAGAAGGTTGCCGAGCAGAACAAGTGGTCGTCGAACCGGCCCTGGTAACGCTTTACGACCGGCTGCCACCGCGTCAACCAGCTCACTTTGCACCGCTCCGCGCTTTCGCTCTGTGTCGGGCGGGGGCGCGGAGACCGTCGTGACAGACCCCCTGCTGTGGCCGGGCGGCTGCAGCAGATTCACCAGCCCCGAGGTCATCTCCTTGCGGCTGCCCGTTTCTGGGAGGCCCCCATGCACTACCTGGTACGGACCTACGCCTACAACCCCCTCAGCACGGCCGTCGCAGAAAAGCCGCGACCGGCCTGCGCGGACGAGGACCCCGAACTGTTCTTCCCCATCGGCAACACCGGCCCCGCCTTGATGCAGATCCAGGAGGCCAAGGCCGTGTGCTGTCGGTGCCCCCTGTTGGAAAGCTGCCTCCAGGACGCCCTGGACCGCAACGAACTGGGCGTGTGGGGCGGCCTGTCCGAGGACGAGCGGCGCGCGCTGAAGCGCCGCGCCGCCCGCAAGGCGAAGGGGGCAGCATGACCACCACCCCCAAGAAGCACCCGACGGAGGAGGCCAGCGCGGTCGCTCTGCTCGTGCCGATGCGCGAAGGCGGCCGCATCGCCGTCCGGGTCCGCCGCACCATCGTCGGCGGCCTGTTCGTCCACCGGGCGGTCGGCCAACCCGGCTGGCGGCTGACGCACCACTCTGGCCTGGCCCTCGCCGCCGTCACACACGAGTGGCAGGGCGCGCTGGTCGCCGCCCTCCTGGCGGGCGTCACCGACTGGACCCGAGGTCCGGCCGAGCTGCGTGCGGACGTCGCTGCCCTCATTGAGGACGTCGACGGCGCCGTACGGCAGGCCGGCGGCGAGCTGCTCTTGACCCCGGGTGGCGAGGCTGAGCGGCTGCTGGACGTCCGCTCTCCGCGGTCGGTGTCCCCGGTCACCTGACTGCCGGTTGCCTGATCCGCCCGACCGCCGCTCCCCCGGGGCGGCCGGGCGGTGACGGGAGCCGGACAGCCCGGCCACCAAGGAGGCCACCATGGCGGCACCGCCCTCGCACCAGCCCGGCATCCCGGTCGACATCACCTTTCAGCACATGCTCAGCAAGTTCAGCGACGCTGCGCAGTGGGTCGGCCCCAGCGGGCGTTCGGTCCCCGGGACGGCCGTCGGCCGACACCTCGAGGCCGCTATGCGCCTCGTGGCCAGCCACGGCCGGGCGGTTCAGCGTGACGCCCCGCCGCCCAGCCGTCGCTTTCTCGACGCGTTGGTCAAGGTCCGCGGTGAAAGCGGGGACACCGACGTCCCGGCCGTCGCCGAAGTCGTCGTCCAGATCTTGCTGCAGTTCGTCACCGGCGTTCCGCACGTGGACGTCGAGGCGTGGAGCCGGCGCCCTGACCGCACAGTGTCCGAACTGCTCGCCGTTCTGTCGGCGGCCGCCAGTTTCGCGCGTAGGTACGGTCCTCCGACCGCTGCCTGACTGCCGGTTGCCTGATCCGTCCGTCCTCCCCGCTCCCCCGCGGCGGCCAGGCGGTGACGGGGAGCCGGACAACAGGATCCTCACCTTCGACCCGGAGAACCCCATGCTTCGTCACACCGCCGCCCCCGACGTCACCGAGACGGTCGTCGAGTCCATCCGCAGCCACCGTCGCCACCTCGCCAGCGGCACCCGGTACATCAGCTACTACGACACCGACAAGAAGGTCGTGGGCCGCTTCGGCGCCCTGGCCGACGCGGTTGTCGAAGTCGAGCTGCTCATCACGTTCAACAAGTGCTTCAACAGGACGACTCGTAGCGACGAGAACAACGTCGCGTTCGCCGCACTCGCCCGGTGCACCGGCCACGGCTGCACCGACCCGCGGCATGAGCTGCCGTTCACGGACGTGTTCCTGCTGGACGCCGACGCCGATGAATCCGCTGAGGCCGCGCTGCCGGTGGTTGCCGCAGCCCGGGGCTGGGCACAGATGCACGCCGAGCGCTGCCGAGCGCTGCCGTACGACGGCCGCTGACCCTCGCCGCCTCCACTCGCCGGGAGCAGCAGGCGACTTCCCGACCAACCACGGCACCCTTCACCAGGCCGACGGCCCGACCGGGACCGTCGGCCTCTCCCTATCGCCCGGGCAAAGCCCGGGCGCCCGTCTCCGTAGGAGAGGCCATGCGCCGAGGTACCCCGCTCACATGCCCGCACACGCCGACGTGCCCGCCGGCCACCAGCTCAGACCACGAGGCCGCTCACACCATCGTCGCCCACCCAGAGCAGGGCTGGAGCCTGCTGTGCAACGGCGTCCTGTTGTTCGATGACACCGGCGAGTTGCTCCCCGACGGCAAGGCCATCGCCCCGCGCCGGCTCCTCGCGATCGCGGCCTGACTGCCGGCTGCCGGATCCGCCCGCACCGACCGCTGCACGACGGCGGCCGGGACGGGCGGTGAACGGGAGCCGGAAAGCCCGGCCACAGAAGAACGGGGGCACCGTCGCCAGGGAGCACGGGCTCGACACCTCGGACTGGCTGGTCCACCTCGCCGAGGACTACGCGCACCCCCTCCCCCAGTACCGCATTGTCCGCAACGGCACCGTCAGGTACGGCGACGCCACCCCGCTGGTCGTTTCGGCGAGGCATCTGATCGAGGCCCCAGCGCGAGCGGCTGCGCGAGGTCACCGACCTCGCTGGCGCCGAACACGCGAACTGTCACGGCAAAACGCCCACTTCGGCATCACCACCGCCGACCTCCGCCGGCACGGCGCGCGATTCCCCGAGAGCTGATTTCGTTCCCGCCCGGCGGGAGCGGCAGGCAGTTTCGGGCCCGCCCCGCAACGCTCCCCCGCACCGGCCGCCCGCCTCTCGGGAGGCCGGCCTTTCCGCGTGCCCGGAGCGGGTAGTGCCGGTGCCAGTTTCGTGATCAACCGACCGCACCGGCCGCCGTTTCGGGAACGCCCCTCCGCGTTTCGGGAGCACCGGCCGCCGTTTCGCCCCCGCCCTGAACGACCTCTTCCGGAGGCCCCCATGACGATCACCGACATGCCGCAGACCGCGGCTCCCGACACCCCTGCTTCGCACCCGCCGGGCCTCGCTTCGCGCGCACCCGAGAAGGCTTCGGGTACGCCCCGGAGCGCTTCGAGCCCGGACAAGCGGAAGACGATCAAGCCCACTCGCGACCGGCTGATGACCGCCCTGTCCCTCGTCGCCGCCGGCGGCGGGACGCTGGTCGGCGTCATCGGCTTCGCGATGTCCTACAGCACCCTGGCCAAGGTCGCCCTGAGCTGGGGATTCAGCAAGGAACTGGCCCCCTGGTTCCCGGTCGGCGTCGACGCCAGCATCATCGCGTTCCTCGCCCTGGACCTGTACCTGATCCGCAAGGGCACCCCGTGGCCGCTCCTGCGGATGGCCGCGCACGCCATGACGGGTGCGACGATCTGGTTCAACGCCAGCTCACAAGGCCACGTCGGCACCGACCCGGTGCAGGCCGCCAGCCACGGCGTCATGCCGCTCCTGTTCGTGATCGGCGTCGAGGCCGCCCGCCGCCTGATCATCCAAAAGGCCAGGCTGGAGGCGGGAACGGTCACCGACCGGATCCCGCTGCACCGCTGGATTCTCTCCCCCGTCGCCACGCCGGTCTTCTACCGCCGGATGCGGCTGCACAACGTCACCTCGTACCCGGAGATGATCCGGCGCCAGCAGGAGCTCATCGGCTACGAGCAGTGGCTCAAGCGCAAGTACGACGGCGACCTTGGCAAGGCCACCGAGGACGAACTGCTGCCGATGAAGATGGCCGCCCACGGCTACACCGTCGCGCAGGCCCTCGCGATGCCTGAGCAGCAGGAACGCCAGGCGGAGCAGCGGGCGGAGGAGGCCGAGCGCCGGCGCCTGGACGCGGAGACGCGCCGCGAGCTTGCGCGCAAGCAGGCGGAGGCCGACCGGCTGGAGGCGGAGGGCAAGCTGGAAGCCGTCCGCGCCCGGGTGGAGGGCGAGACCGGCCAGGCCCGCGCACACGCCCGAGCCCAGGTCAGCGCCGCTGAGCGGGCCGCTGAGCTGGAGGCGGCCGCGCTGGAGACGGCCGTTATCGCCGAAGCCCGCGCCCGCGAGGCGGAGGCGGAGCGCAAGGAGGCCCAGGAGCGCGAGGCCAAGGCCGCCGCGGACGTCCGCGCGGCGGAGCTGGAGCGCCAGGCGGCGGAGAAGCGGAGGCTGGCGGCGGAGGCCGACCGGGTCGCCGCGGCGGAGGCTCAGGCCATCGAGACGGCAGAGATCGCGGAGGCCCGGCAGCGTGCCGCCGAAGCCGATCGGGCCGCCGCCGAAACTGAGCGGGCCGCTGCCGAAACCCGCCGCCGCGCCGCCGAAGCCGACCGGCTCGCGGCGGAGGAGAACGAGCGCAAGGCGACCGCCGACGCCAACACACAGGCGGCCCGCAAGCGTGAAGCCGAAACCGAGTACGCCGCTGCCGAAAGGCGGCTCGCCGCCGCCGAAGTCGAGCGGCGCGCGGTCGAAATCGAGGACGCCGCCAAGCTGACGCCGCGCGAGCGGGCGGTCCGCAAGGTCGCGCGCATGGCACTCGCGGCCGGCGCGGTGTTCGTCGGCCTCGACGCCGAGGGGATCCACCGCGAGCTGTGCCGGGTCGTCACGATCGCCGACGTCCAGCACGCGTTCGACGTGTCGTCCACCGACACCGCCTCCAAGTACCGCCAGGAGGCCGTCGCGCTCATCGCCAGCGGATACCGCCCGAAGCAGTGACCTGCACCACCGAGCGGTTCGACGGTTCCACCGGCCCCCGAGACGAAGGAAGCGCCTCGGGGGCGCGGTGAAGGCGCCGAAACGCCGCGCCACAGCCTTCCACCCGGCTGTCCTCTGCACATCCCCACCGAGACCTGGAGGTCCTTTTCGCATGTCCGAGAACGCACGGTGGACTTCCGACCACCTGATGAAGCCGGGCGGCACGGCCCTGTACGGCGCCCAGCAGCGCGAGCGGCTGCGGCAGATGGCCGACGAGGTCGGGGTGCTGCTCCGCGAGTATCGGGCGGACCTGGAGAGCATCAAGTTCGACGGGGACAAGCCCTTCGAGGCCCGGATCCGCGCCTTTCTCGCGTCGCGTCCGCTGGCGCAGCTTGAAAGCGACCTTCGGGACGCCGTGAAGCACGCCGGAAAACTCGACGTCGAATACCAGCGGCGCTATGTCGAGCTGCCGGAAAAGCGTAAGGAGAAGGCGGAGAAGAAGGAGTTGGAGAAAGCCAGGAAGAAGGGCTTGAGCGCCGCCCGCGCGGTCAACACTGCCGGGCAGCTCAACGGTCTCTCGCAGGCCCTCACCGAGTCGACCGGCGACGGGAAGGGGGTAGCGAATAAGGCGGGCTCGGGCGACGGCGACCATACCTTCCTGGACTTTTTGGAAAAGAGGGCCTGACAAGTGGCTGCCCCGCTCTCCAAGGGCCAGGAGGCGCGCTGGAACAAGCGTCTGGCGGAGACCACCACGAACCGGTCGCGGGCGACCGCGCTGTGGGATCTGGCCCGCCTCCTGGCCGGCGCCGACGACAGGGCATGGGCCGACCTGGTCCTGCTGCTCCAGGGGTGGACCCAGAAGCAGCAGGGCCGGGGTCCCGGCTCGTAACGCTCCGCGCTCACCACTGTTCATCATCACCGCTTCACTCCGTGAATCGCGGGGTCGCAACACGCGCGCCTATACGCGCGCGTGAGGCGCTCCTGATTCGTGGCCCTGAGTGACTGATCGAAGGAGACGGCCGATGGCCGACGACGACGCCGGGGGGACCGTCCTCGGCTTCCCCGGCGGGCTCACGATCCCGGGCCCGGTGGGCAGCGGCCCGCCGCCGCCCGGAGCCGCGGCTCCCGCCCTGACCGCCCTGCCCGACCTGGCACCCCCACCCTCCCTGCTGGTGGCCGGAGATGCCGACGTCGGCGGCGGGAGTACGACGACCACACACGCGGACCCGGGAATGCCGGATGCCCCGGAAGGGCCGGGAATCGCCGCCATGTCGGTGGTGATGATGGCCGGTATTACCGTCGCCGCAATGCGTGGAGCATGGAATGCGGCTGCTTATCTGAAAGCGCGTCACGAACATCATCGGGCGATTGCAGATCAGCAGCGAGCGACGGCTGATAAAGCCGCGATCGGGGTCGAAGTGGCTCGGCAGAAAAGCCGCTTGCAGTCCGGTCCGGAATTCGGGCGGAGTGCCCGTACGGCTGGCGGCGGAGGGGGTCGGACAAGCCCCGTAAAGAATTCCACGCCGGGTACATTTCGTTCCTCCGGCGGTTCCAAGGCGCCGGGCGGCCCTGGATCCAAGGCGCCCAGCAAGGGGTCTGGTGGCGCCTCTGGTGGCCGTACAGGCGTACTGGGTGCTGGCGGACGGGGAAGCGCCAGCGGGGGGCGCAGAGGCGCCCTGGAGCCTTCCGGGGCAAAGGGCGGCGGAAAGACTGGAACGGGGGGCGGAAAAGCCCCCGTAACCGGGACGAAGAACGGCTCCGGCGGTCCGGGAGCCGTTCGCGACCGTGCCGCCGACCGGATCCGCAACAACCCCAGGCCGGGGGGCGGAAAGCGCGGCACCGCCACCCTCGGCACCTCCGGCAAGCCCGGGGCAGGCGGCGGCTCCACTCCGCCCTCCGGCTCAAGGGCGGGCCGCGGGCCCGGGGCGAAGACGGGCATCTCCGGTCCGAAGACCGGCACATCCACGAGGGGTGCGTCCGGGACGAAGACCGGGACGTCCGGAACGGGCACATCCGGGGCGAAGACCGGCACGTCCAAGACCGGCACAACCGGGACGAAGACGCGGACCTCGGGGACGGGCGCGGGCGGCAAGGGGCGGGTCACGCTGCCGGAGGCGGTGGCGAAGGAATCAGCGCGGCGGTTGAACCGGCGCCGCAAGCAGTTGCCCCTGCCCGTCCTGTCCACGGCCGGCAAGCGCAAGAAGGGCAGAGGGAAGCCGAGCAGCGGCGGCCCCAGCCCCAAGCCCAAGGGCAAGGGACGAGTCACGCTGTCGGCGGCCATCGCGGCGGAATCGGCGCGGCGGCTGAAGAAACGACGCAAGCGGCTGGACCCCCCGGTCCTGACCGCAGTGTCGAAGGGCAAGGGCAAGAAGAGCGCGAAGCCCACCCCGGCCAGGCCGACGCCGACGACGACGCCCAAGATCGACCTGACCAAGAAACCCAAGCCCGGGTCCTCCAGCGTGGGCGGCACGGCGGCGCCGAAGGTCGACCTCACGAAGAGGGCCAAGCCGAAGCCGGGTACGGGCGGTGCAGCCACCCCCGGCGGCTCGGCTCCGCAAGTGAACCTTCGCAAGAAGGTCAAGCTCACCAAGAAGCCGCGCAAGCCCGGGGCGGGCCCGGCCGCCGGATCCGCCGGCGCCACGGGCCAGGCCGGGGCGAAGCCGACCGGGCCGAGCACGGGGCCGAAGACGAAGGCCGACAAGCGCCGTTCCCGTCGCGGCTGGTGGGAGCGGGCGAGTGCCCGCCGCTCCGGCCGCCCGACTCCCGACCCGTCCAGCTCCACCAGCTCCGGCCCCACGCCGGGGCCGGGCGCAGCAGCGGGCGGAGGGTTCGGCCCACCTCCGGGCTGGGGCTACGCCGACGGCACGACGATCACCGTCGAGCAGGTCGGCGGCCAGCTTTGGGAGGCGCGCCGGCGTGAGGCCCGCCGACGAGCCGGTGTCCCCGCCGGGGCAATTCCCGCAACACGGACAGGAGGAACCGGAGTGACCGTGCCCGTCCCGGCGAAGGCGCCGAGCACCCAGTACGCGGACAGCGACCTGACGATCTACGACGTCATCGACTCGGACGCCGACATGGCGGAGGAGATCATGGCGGGCGTCGATGAAGCCCGCGCCGCCGCCGAGGGCTGCGAGAAGATGATGACCCGGCTGGAAGCCCTCCACCAGAAGATCGTCGAGCTCAAGGTGCCCGGCGTCCTCGAGGGCTGGTTGCTGAACCTCGCGGAGAAGGCCATCAGCGTGAAGGCCAAGGCGGAGGCCCTGGCGGAGAAACTGCCCGCCGCCTCCGAGGCCATCCGCACCGCCGGCGAGAACGCCGAACGCCGCCACAAGCCGCTCGCCGACACCGTCCGCGACGCCGGACACGCCGCCCCCGCTGAGCGCGACTACCACGTCGAATAGGAGAACCCACCGTGTCTGACCTCGTTCCCGCGATCGGCGGCGCCCTGCAGAAGACCGGCTCCGTCATCGTCGGCGCGGTCCGCTTCGGCATCGTCGTCGCGCAGATGACCGCCGCCAGCACCACCATGGCGGGCCTGTCCCACCAGGTCCGCTCCACGTTCAAATACGTGGAGGACTGCGCGGACTCGGTCGACAAGCTCGCCGACCTCGCCGCGTCCAAGGCCGTCGACCAGTCGACCGTCAACGAGCACCGCGAAGCGGCGACCGTGATGCGGTCCTGCATGGACGAAGCGGAGGCCATGGCGGTGGAGTGCGAGGAGATGGCCGCACTCTTCCACGAGACCGCCGACGGCCACATCGCCGACTACGGCGCGGTCGCGGACGCCGCGGGCAACATGCCCGACGGCATCGAGATGGCCGACCGCACCTTCTACAGCAACCGCTGACCCACACCTGCTCCCGACAGGAGATTTCGACGAGCAAGAGGAAGCTCAACAACGCCCTCCACAGCGAGGAACTGGCCGGAGCCCGCCGCAGCGTGGCCGCCGCCGACAGGACCACCTGCCACCGGCACCAGTCGTGGACCGAGGACTGCGCCGACCAGCACACCCCGGGCAGCCCCGGCCGCGGGATCGACGAGCGGATCGACCTCGACTACGTGCGCGGCAACCGAACCTGACCAACACGCACCACCACCAACCCACCTCAGCACCAAGGGCGGCGAACCAACCGGTTCTCCGCCCTTCTCCATGCCCCCGAAGGAGAGCCACCGATGATCCGCCTCGGCCCCCTGCGCGGCCGCCTCGCCCTGGCCCGCAACGCCTTCGGCCGCGTTACCACCGTGGCCGGCACCGGCGCGCTCGCCACCGGAACCTTCACCCACGACCTCTATGGCCCCTCCGTGCTGGCCGCCCTCGGCTGCGCAGGATGGGGCGCCCTGTGGTCGCTGACCCTGCCGCGCAACGCGGCGGGCAACACTGCCATGGGCCTGTACCTGTCCCCGTCGGTGTCCATGGCCGCGCTGCTCACCGCGCAGCGCATCGTGCCCGGCATCGACTGGTACTGGCAGATGCTCGCCGACGCCGGCTGGAGCGCCGTGGTGCTGTACGTGCGCCCGGCCCGCCTGGCCCGCGTCCTGGCCGGCCGCGAGAAGTCGCTGACCCCCGAGGCCATCGAGCAGACCCAGGAACTCCTGACCGCCGACACCGACCAGGCCAGCCCGCAGCACCCGATGGCCGCCTACTGGGCGCAGCACGTCGCCATCGAGGGCGGCGCCGCCCCGAACACCGTGCTGGAGCAGATCGAACGCACCGGCGAGGAGTCGATGACCGCCGTCATCCGCTCCACCCTCCCCGGCAAGCCGGTCCCGAAAATCGACCTGCTGGAGCTGTCCGCGGCCATCAACTGGCCCGAGGACGACATCGCCATCACCCCCGTCCCCCGACAGGGCGCCGGAGTCCGGCGGCTGACCGTCGGCCAGGCCCCCGAGGAAGCCCTGGACATCTATACGGCCTGGGAGAAGCTCATCGCCCCCAAGGGCATGCCCTCCACCGTCATCACCGCGATCCGCACCGTCGACATCCCCGACGAGGAGACCAAGGAGCTCCCCGCATGAGCAAGATCTACGAGCTGACCGTGGAAGCGGCGGAGGCCGGCGACATCATCACGTATCACCCGATGAAGCTCGCCGCTGCCCTGCGCATCACGGACGTCAACCGGCTCGCGGTAGAGACCAGCGTCATGGGCGACAAGGCGCTGGTCACCATCTACCCGCACGACCCGCTCGCCCGCGTCATCCTCGCCGACCCGCAACTGCTGGTCATGGACGACCGCGGGCGGGTGTGGATCGGCCGCTACCACAACGGCCGGCCCTCCATGCTGCGCCTGTACGACCCGGCATCCGGCTCCGCACAGCGCCTGCTGCTGTTCGGCACCACCGGCGCGGGCAAGTCCACCGCCGGGCAGATCATCCTCGCCGCGATGAAGCGGTCCGGGATCGCCGTGCTGTACGCCGACCTCAAGGGCGGCCAGTCCGCCCCCGAGGCGTACGGGCAGACCGGTCCCGGTACGGACGGCAACGTCGCCTGGCGGGTCACCACACAGGAAGGCACGATGGCGCAGCTACGCACGACGTGGCTGACCATGATGGACCGCCAGGAGCGCTACGCCCGCCTGGGCCGCTCCAAGTTCCTGCGAGGCCGGCCCGACCCGCTGATCTACCAAATCGTGGACGAGGCCAACCGCCTCCTGGAGAGAGGCGCGCCCTACCGGGACGAAGCCACCTTCTACATCAAGGACATCGGCCGCACCGGCCGCTCCCTGGGGGTCGGCATCGGCCTGTTCGCGCAGGCCGGCCACCTCGAGGAGATGGGCGGCAGCGACACCCTCCGGGCGATGCTCAAGGAGGGCGAGGTCATCCTGCTGCGCTGGACCAGCTCGATGATGAAGCAGTTGGTGACCGACGGCCTGCTGCCCGCCGGACAGATCCTCGCCCCGATCCCGAAATACGCGGGCGAAGTCGACCTCGTCTCGCAGTTCGACGAGGAACACACCGACGACGACCGGCCCGGCACCCAGGGCACCGCCTACAACGTCAACGGCCGCTACCCGACGTCCAAGATGCGGTTCTGGAACATCGGCTCGGCCATCCCCACCGAGGGCCTGGACCCGATGGTCCTCGACCTGTACGGCCCCGGCGCCCCGCCCGAGATCGAGGAAGCCGCCTGGGACCTCATCGGGGACGCCTACGGCCAGCGCCTGGACGGCATGGAGGCCTACCAGGCCGTCTTCCCCGAACCGGAGGAAGACGAGGACGGAGAAGGCGGTGGCGGGGGCAAGAAGAAGGGCGGCGCCAAGGCCGCCGTCTCCCCGGTCCCGGCCTCCCAGCCCAGGCCCCGCGCCCGCACGCTGCGCGACCGCATCGAGGCCGTCCTGGACGCGCACGACGACCCGCTGGACGCACTCCAGATCCTGGAGCTGGTCAACGCCGACGGCGGCCGCGAGGTCAAGCTCGGCAGCGTCCGCAACACCCTGACCGCGATCAGGAACTGACCCTTACCCCTCGCCCGGCCGGGCCGGGCCTCGCGCCCCGCCCGGCCGCCGGCCTTCCCTGAAGGAGTTCTCCACTGTGGCGCTGACCGTCTCCCTGGTCGTCTTCGCCGGAATCATCGTCGTGGTCCTGCTGCGCACCGGCTACCTGCGGCTGTGGCCCGCGCTCGCCGCCGTCCTGTTCGGCTTCACCCTCGCCTCCACCGGCATCGCGCCCGCCATCAACAACGCGATCAGCAGCGTCGCCGGATGGATCAGCACCCTCGGATAACCCAACCCACTGCCGCTCCCCCGCCCCTCGCGCCCTCCCCGCCACACGGCAGGGAGGGCGCGCGCGTACCTGAACGGAGACACCACGATGGACTTCCATTCCGCCGGCGGCCGCCCGATGTCCGACTCCGAGGCCGCCGCCGAAGCCAAGCGGATCATCGAGGAGAACTTCCGGCCCGAGCCGCCGGTCCACTTCCCGACGTCGTTCCGCGACCACTCCCCCCTGCCCGCCTACGGCGACGCCCCGCCTGCCCCTCAGGACGACCGCCGGATCGTGCCCGCCTGGGCGGCCGGGATCGCGGTGGCCTCCATCGGGGTCGGCGCCGGGGTCACCGGCATCGGCTGCGGTGCCTGGCTGGTCCTCCAGGGCCTCGCCTCGGTCACCCTGACCGGCGTCCTGATGATCACCCTGCCGTTCGCCGGTCTCGCCATGGCTGCCACCGCGATCGGCGGCGCGATCAGCCGCGCCCGCTCCGTCGTCACCAAACACATCTACGAGGGCCCGGTCATCCAGAAGACCGAGATCAACAACCACAGCACCACGCGCGGCATGTTCTTCGCCCGCACCCGCACCGACATCCACATCTGATCCCGGCACCCTGCGCCGTACTCGAACCCCGCCAGCACAGCCGGGAGTCGAGTGCGGCGCAGGCCGCCCCGGGCAGCCCGCGCGATCA
This sequence comes from Streptomyces sp. NPDC052910, assembly GCF_055585605.1. Taxonomy (NCBI): domain Bacteria; kingdom Bacillati; phylum Actinomycetota; class Actinomycetes; order Kitasatosporales; family Streptomycetaceae; genus Streptomyces; species Streptomyces sp. NPDC052910. The sequence goes on along the minus strand of NZ_JBVJJR010000016.1, from coordinate 40,826 downwards.
GTCGCCGTCCAGGTAGATCAGCAGGCGGCCGTACTCATCGACCTCCGCCTCGTAGATCACGCCGCCGACGACCGCATGGTCGACGACGACCTCGAAGTCATCTTCGTCGTCGATCCACAGCACACCGTCGTCGTCCGTGAACGCCGGATATATCACCCCGTCGGCGATCACCGCATCGAACTCCACTGCCATCGCGCCCCCTTGCTGCTCCTGGCCCCGCCCCAGCCTGGCGCACCACCAGGCCCCGGCGACAGAGACATGCCCATCCCGTACGCAGCGTCACCGCCCCCGAAGGAGATGCCGACCGTGGCTGACCACAACGACCGCACCCCGAACATCCCCGGCCAGCGCCGGGAGTCCCCGACCGCCGACGACAGCCAGGCCCTCGACTCCCCCGAGGCCCCACCCGTGCCCTCGCTCGACAAGGAGCCGCGGCTGGAGGCCCTGCGCGAGCGGTGGACCGACGCCTGGGACGACGGCGGCTTCCTGCACGCCCGCTGGGAAGACCTGCGCCGCGCCCCCGAACTCGGCTGGCACGGCATGGCGACCTGGGCGAAGGCGGCGCTCGGACTCGCCGGGATCTGCGCAGTCCTGATCCTGCTGGACGGCGCGACCGACGTCTTGGCCGACGCGCTGCACCACCTGCTGACCGCCGTGCCGCGCGTCCAGATCGGCGCCGACACCTCCAACGGAGTCCTCGCCGTGGTCGATCAGCCGATCCGCACCTACATCGCGGCGCACTCCGCCGCGCTGCCGATCAGCGCCTCCACCGTCTACACCGTCTGGCAGTTCGCCGGGCTCTTCGGCCTGGTCGGCGGGTTCTTCCGCAGCAGCGGCGCGCGCCTGACCTGGACCGCGTGGGGCGCGGCCAGCATCGCCATGGTCTGGGACGCGGCCCCCGCCGACGGCCGCCCCATCGCCACCGGCCTCGCCATCCTCGCTTGGACCGCCGCCTCCGCCTTCGCCCTGCGCGGCCTGACCCTGCGTCCATCGCTGCTCATCCACTACCCGGCCCCCGGCATCGAGATCCGCCCGGAGATCCACGTCCCCTCCCTGCCCTCGGCCCCGGCCACCGAGCAGACCCTGCACAGCAACTGTTCCTCCCGGGACTGACCTCCGGTCGCTCCGCCTGGTCCTCGCCGCCCGCTCATGGGCGGGCGAGGGCTGGACAGACCGACCGGCCACCTCGCGCCGCGCCCGCCGACGAACAGCCGGCGGGCGCGGCCCATGAGACGCGGGGGCCGCCCAGCCTCCGCACGCTCCGACCAGAGGAGTCCACGTTGAGCACCTCCCAGACCTTCACCGCTGACGTCGCCGGCGCCGTCTGGACCGACGTCATCAGCCACGTCGGCACCGTCACCGTCACCGTCGACCCGACCCTCAAGCACGCCGAGATCACGGTGAGCACGGGCGACGACGACGGCCCGCTCGCCGACGCGGTACGGGGCGCGACCAAGAGCGAGAGCCGTTACCAGAACCTCGACTGCATCACCGTCCGCGTACCGGAGGCCGAGGGCAGCACAATGATGATGGGCGCCTCCACCTTCCGCTTCTCCGGCGGGAACATGGTCGTCGGCCAGAACTTCGGCGTCATCTCCGGCTCCGTGACCGGCATGACCATCGCAGGCGGCGACGTCATCATCGGCGGCCGCAAGGTCGTCTCCAACGGACGCGTCGTCGCCGAGCAGGGCACTGTCGTCTCCGGCGGCGGCATGGGCTCCATCACTGTCGACGTGAAGCTGCCCAGCGACCAGTCGTCGCTCCGACTGAGCACCACCAGCGCCGACCTGACCGTGAACGGTGACCTCCAGGTCCTGGACGTCCACTCGGTCTCCGGCGACGTATGGGTCCGCGGCGTGCACACCCTGCGCGGCAACACCACCAGCGGCGACTTCGAGGCGGAACGGGTCGGCGCCCGTGTCGATGTCACCTCCGTCTCCGGCGACATCACGATCGGCGCCTACAGCGGCGTCGAGTTCCGGGCCAACACCGTCTCCGGGGACGTCGACGTCCACACCACCTCGGGCGCCACCGGATCGATCGACGCCAACACGGTCTCCGGTGACATCACCACGCGCGGCACCGGCCGGCTTCACGAACGCATCCGCACCGTCACCGGCCGCCACCGCCGCCGGTGACTTCCCCCCGGGGCGGCCGCCATCCCGGCCAAGGTTCGCCGGCCGCCCCGGGCCCTCCCCTCCCGCCCCAACAGGAGCAGGGGGGCAGACATATCGACCCCCACTCCCCCACTGGAGCCCGACACGACCCCGCGCCCCGACGACCAGGCCCGCGCCAGGCCGCGGCCTGGTCGCCCGCCCCAAGGAGACCTCCGTGCCCTACATCCCCGACCAGCCCCTGACCCCCGCCGACGCCCCTGCCCTGAACTCTCCGGCCTTGACGGTCGCCTGCCCAGCCTGCAGCTCGCAGCCAGGCGCCCTGTGCACTTCCCACGGCGGTACTCGCCTACGGCGGCACGACGTCCACCGGGCCCGTGCCGCCGCCCACGCATCTGCCACCTGAACAGTCGTGCCACGGGCCATCGGCACCCCCGCCCGCTCCGGCTCACTCAGCGCTCACCTGACGCCCCGTCTGATCCTCGCCCATCCCGTTCTGGAATCGACGAGGACCGGACGGCCGACCGGCGCCCGCCACCCCCAACGCCCGCAGCGGCTTTCCCCCCCGGCGGGGCGCAGCACTGCCCGCCATCAACCCTGTTGGAGGACAGGCCGTGCTCATCCCCCGCCCACGCCGCCGGATCGGCCAGCCCCGCCCGCAGCGCCCCGGCCCCCGCTACCCGCAGCGTCCCGCCCGGCTCCCCGGCACCTGGAACCGGTGATGCCCCGCCCCCGGAAGAAGGGGCACCACCGCGAGGTCAAGAAGGTGCCGCGCAGCACCGCGACCTTGCCGGAGTACGACCGGCGCACCTGTCCCGAGGGCCTGGTCGCGCGCCGCCAGTTACGGGACAAGGCCCTCAGCCCCGGCGGGCACGGACCGGTCGCGGTCCTGCGCTGCAAGGGTTGCGCCTACCGGCCCGACCAGTCGTGCAACCACCCCACCCGGGGCTGGCTCTACGACGTGGACCTCGCCAGGCCGAAGCGGACGCCGACGCTCGCGCAGGAATGGGCGCTGGACCGGGCGATGGCCGCGCGCCAGACCTGCCCCCAGTGCGGCCGCTGCTACCACTTCTGCCTCCCGCTGCGCACCCAGGGCTGCTGCGACCCGTGCGCCAGGGGCTACGAGCCCAGCCCCGACACCTACTTGCCGTCCACGGCGCCGGTCGTCCACCGGCTGGCCGCCTGATCACCGAGTCTCCCGAAGGAGAAGTCGCCCATGAGCCTTTTCACCCGCCGCCCCGCCGTGCAGGACCCCGCGACCTGGACGCCGCCGGGCACGACCGTCGTCCAGCGCTACCGCAACACCCTCGGACCGCTGGAGGGCGCGGTCGTCCTCGTCTACACCTCCGCCAGCGACCGCAGCTCCTCCTACGCCGCCGCGTGCCTGGGCTGCACCTACCGCGCGGCCCGCAACGACCGCCGCGCCCGGCTGGGAGAGGCGGAAGCCGCCGACCTCGCCAACACGCACGCCGCCCACTGCCGGGCGATCAACCGGGGCCTTCCGCAGATCCCCGACGACGACACCGCCGCGCAGATCGTGCGCAACCGCCTGGGGAAGTTGCGCCCGCACGGCCCCTCCGCATACCCGGTGCACCTGACTGACCTCCTCGAGGACCGCGTCGACCTCCAGCGCGACGACGACTTCGTCAAGCAGGTGATGTTCGAGATCGCCCGGACCGACCGCGGCTTCCTCAAGGCCGAACCCGCGTACAGCGGCAGCACCGGCACCCGGTTCCTGCTCCAGCCGCCCCCGCTGCGGAAGTGACGCGGTCCGCCCCCGCACGGCGGTGCTCCTGGCGGCCGTCGTCCCGGCCTTGGCTGGCACGGCGGCCGCCGCCGTCCTCAAGGCCGGCCACTGGCGGCTGCACGCCGACCGGCACCGCATCGAGCTGACGCCCCGGCCCCACCCCTCCTGTCCCGGCTGCCGGGGCGCGGGCGGCTGGTGGGTCGGCGGTGCGAACCCGGAGATGGAGGCGTGCAGATGCTGGTCCGACCGGCGCGAGCTGCGCATCCGGCTCCTGCCCGTCCCGGCCCGGCCAGACGGACCGCCGTCTGAACGACCCGACCCCGGCCGGTGCGGCCGGGGTCGGACCTCGGGCGGCCGCGCATCGGCAAAGGGCCGGCCACCTGCTCCCTCACCCAGATCCGAGATCAGGAGACCTCCAGCATGCCCCGTCACCTCACCGCCGAGCGCCTCGCCCTGTTCGGCACCCTGCTGGCCACCTTCGGCGAGCTGCATCCCGCATGTGACCACTGGGTCCAGGGGTCGAAGACGGCTTCGCGGAAGCGCCTGTACGGCAAGGACCTGGTCCACGCCGACGGCTCCCCCGCCACGCCGGACTCCACCCGCCCGACCATGACCACCAGCACGCTCGGCAGGCGCGCGGTGGCCTGCCACGTCGCGTCGTACACGGCCGCGCAGCTCGGGGCGACCGTCGCGATCACCCGGGCGTTCGGCTACCGCGTCACCCCCGGCGCGCTGCTCGCCGGCGCGGCTATCAACGCCGGAACGCACGCCGCGATCGACCGCGGCGCCCTTCTGCTGTGGCTGGCAAAGAAGACCAAGAAGACGGGCTACATCGAGCACTGCCAGGCGGTCCGGCTCGACGACGAAGGCGCGGTCACCAAGGAGATCACCGGGCCGGGCAGTGCGTGGATGGAGTTGGACGCGGCGCTCCACCGCGCCATCGGCGTCGGCGCCGCCGCCGTCACCACCTGGCTCACCACCCGCCCCGGCGGCCGCCGGTGAGCCGCACCCGCCTGGAACGCGTCCGCGCCTCGGTCGGGATCGCCTCGCTGGCCCCCAGCAGATCGAGGACGACCTCAGCGCCGACGACGTCGACCAGGAGGAGCTCGCCGCGATCCTGCGCGAGCTCATCGAGGACACCGACCCGCCCGGCGGCTTCATCGCGGCCCTGGCGCAGATGCTCACCGTCGCCGCCCTGATCACCGACAACGCCGGGATGCGCCTCATCTGGGCTGCCCGAGCCCTCCACCCGCAGGGAGGCAACTGAGATGGCGAGCAAGAAGGCGACGAACCCGCCCCGGGGGCAGTGCACCCAGTGCTGGTACCACGCGACGCCAGCCGCGAGGCCCACGCCGGGCTCGGTCCGCGCGAGGACTGCCCGCAGTGCGTGGACCACATGAAGAACGGCCACCCCGCCCACATGATCGTCCGCTGACGGTGCTGCGCGCAGCCCTCACCCCGCCCACGCCGGGCAGCCCTTTCCCGGGCTGCCCGGCGCGTCACCCGCAAGGAGACCGGCATGACCGAGCTGATCTACCCGCAGATGCCTGAGCACAGCCTGGTGGTCCTCATCGGCCCGTCCGGGGCCGGGAAGTCCACGATCGCGCGCACCTGGCCTGCCTCACAGGTCCTGTCCCTGGACGCGCTGCGCGAGGTCGTCAGCGACGACGCAGGCGATCAGGACGCGACCGGCGACGCGGCCGCCGCCCTGCACCTGCTCCTGGAGGCGAGGATGCGCCGTCGGCTGTTCACGGTCGTCGACGCCACCAACGTCAGCCGGTCCGCCAGGGAGCCGCTGGTCGCCGCCGCGAAGCGACACGACATGCTGCCCATCGCGGTCATGGTCGCCACCCTCGGCAGCGTCTGCATCGAGCGGCAGGAACCGCGGCCGGCCAACCGCACGGTGCCGGAGGCCACGGTCATTAAGCAGCGTCGGGACATGGTGGCTTCGCACCGAACCCTCAAGGCGGAGGGCTTCCCCGAGGTCGTCTTCTCCGACAGCCTCTGCCGGCTGCTGCCGTTCCTGGAACGCCTGAGCGGAGCCCGGCAAGCCGATCTCGGGCTGGACGGCGGCGACGGCCTCGGTGACCTGAACCTCGTGTCCCGGGTGTTCAGCGAGGAAATCGTGCCGTTGTGGCGATGGAAGGACGGCTCGAACGTCGCCGGCGGCGACCGGGTCGCGGAGATCCGCCTCGGTCAGCAGTACCTGACCCTTGCCCTGCGCACTGACGTGGACGGGGAGGGGGCCGTCGGGTTCGACGTGATGGTGCCGTGCCCGCACGACGACGAGTGCACCGGCTATGCCTGGGTGCCCGCCTACAGCGTCACCTGCCTGTTCCGGGCGCTCAACGGCGACCTGGACGACGACGAGGACATCGCCTGCACCGTCCACGGCCCGAACAACGGCGACGACCAGGACGACGACCCCGAAGGCCGCGCCGACCTCGAAGCGATCCGCGGCTGACGGACTCTCCGTGCTGCCCCGGCCCCGGCTCGCCGCCGGGCCGGGGCGGTCGGGGTGGTCCCTCAACCGCCGCGATCACGAGAGGAGATGGACGTCATGACCCTGCCCTACTTCGAGGTCGACGTCCTGGTCCCGGCTCCCGGCGCGCTCCTTGAATGGCGCGACAGCCAGCACTTCGACGGCTGGCAGGACCGCCCCTGCGTGCTGTGCGACAAGCCCACGCCGATGCGCTCCCACGCCGGGGAGCCCATCCACAAGGCGTGTGCCGAGGGCTGGATCGCCGCGAACCCCGTTGAGGCCCGCCGTGAGGGCCTGTTCGCCTCCGACATCCAGCCCAAGAGCACCCTGCGCGCGACCCACGTCTGATCCCCTCCTCTCGGAGGTCCCATGAGCAGCACCGACCGCGACGTCGACCACGTTCTCGCCTACCCCGAGCCGCCGGCCTCCCTGCTCTGGCACCGCCACGGCGCCAAGGCCCGCCCACTCACCCCCGACCAGCAGCGGCGCAACCGCGAGCTGCTGGACATCGCCCAACGCACCACACCCCGCTCCCCTCGCCCCATCGAGACCCTGGCGGAGGCCAGCTAATGGACACCACGCACTGCGCTGTCGACGGCTGGGTCGACGCGATCCCCGTCCCCGGCCCGCGCATCGGGACTGCCACCTTCGACCTGGTCGTCCGGCCCACCGACATCGACACCGTCGACGACGACGTCCCCGACACGGTCATCACCTGCACCAGCGGCGACCCTCGGATCACCCACGAGCTGCTGAACGGCGTACAGCCCGGCGACCTGCTCCGTGTGACCGGCATCCTGGTCCAGCCCCCGGTGCCCGGCGAGCCCGCCCGGCTCACCGTCGACGCCCTGGAGGTCCTGGACACCGCGCTGGTCCCGGTCCTGCGGGAGATGGTGCTCGACAGGTATGGCGACTACGTCGTCGTCTTCGACGCCGACACCGACACGGTGCCCGTCTTCACCGTGCACGGGAAGTGGGTCGGCCTGGCGGACAATCCCGACGCCATTGCCACCCTCATCGACATCCACGAGCGCGTGAACGGCGGCGACGCCTGATGGCTACCACTGGGCAGGGCCGCCCGGGCGCGGAGGGACTTCGCCCTTCATGAGTCGGTGCGCGGAGCCGCCGCGCGTGTCTTGGCGCCGGCTGCTCTGCGCCGCTTGTCGATCCAGTCATGCATCGCTTCGATGAGCGCGTCGGACGGTGTTCGCCCCTCGCTGGCAGCGAGTTTCTCGAACTCGTCCCGCAGCGCCTTCGGGGGGCGGAACCCCATGACCTTGGTCTTTCCTGTTGCCGGGCGTCCCATTAACCACTCCTTTTCTGTTTAACAGAATCTAGTCTCCGCCTGCGCAAGTGGGTTGACAAGCTGGGTGGGAGGGGTGTTTTCTGTTTAACAGAAACTGGCAGTAGCCAGCCGCTCCGGCTGGATCGGCCGACAGTGAGGAGACCGCCATGGCTCGAATCACCCGAGCCGCATGAACAGCGACGCCGCCTACTGGGAGCACACCGCCGCCCCGCGCGGACAAGGCGGCAGCCAGCGGTGAGCGCACCGCTGCCGGCCAGAACGAATCCGAGTACACGCGGAAGTGCGCCTCCCGGGCCGCCGAAAACCGCTGACAGCGGTCTCCGGCAGCCACGACCCGATCGCACCGAATGAGGAGAACCGATGCCCGACATGTGGAGCGGCAAGCCGCTGCCCGAGCGTGGCAGGACCTACACCCATATCCACTACCGGCTGTACGACGGCCGCACCGGCCAACTGCTCAGCTTCAACTCGACGAACAGCATCAACTCGCTCGTCACCGACGTGCTCCGCACCCAGCAGGAGCACCCCGCCGCCCAACTCTTCGCCGTCGAGTACGACGGCCCCGCCTACCGATAGGAGAACCCATGTCCGCCACCGCGATCACTGCCGAAGACATCATCCGCCGCTACGCCGACGACATCGCCTACGTCGCAGAGGAGAGCCCGGCCGCCGACCTCGGCACCTTCATCGCCCAGCTCGACACCGCTGCCCCGCGCTTCAGCATGGCCGGCATCCTCGGGCACGAGGACTTGGAGACCGCCGCGATCCACCTCAACGAGGCCCACCACAGCGGCGACGAGATCGCCCGCAATGTCTTCCTGCACCGCGCCGACGCCCTCCTCTACCCGATCGTCTGGGACATGACGCAGGAGTACCGCGCCATCTGACCCGGACCCGGGCTAGCCCCGGCTGGGCTGGCGCCTCTCGTCTCACAACCGCGCAAGCACGGGCCCCGCCAGGCGGGGCCCGTGCTTGCGTCACGGCCCACCTCCTGGCCCGACGCGCCTGCGCCGCCGCGGCCACCAGGTCACCGTCCACCACCGCGACTTGCACCGGCCGGTCGTGCAGCGCCAGGCCGTGGAGCCCCTCGCCTCATGACCACCCGACCCGAACCGCACCTCAGCCAGTCGCACGCTCTGGTTGGCTGGGACCAGGCCACCTTCCGCTGCGGCCGGTGCGGCACCCACCGCACCGCCACCACCGAGGCCGACTACCTCCGGATCGTCAGCGCCCACCAGGACGCGCACGCCGCCGCCGACCGGCTGACCTCGATCGAACGCGACGGGATGGCTCGATTCTCCGCGTGCTCCTGACCGACGTCGACCTCTCCGCCCAACTCCTGACGCTCATCGACCAGGACAGCAGCGGCACCGTCTCCCGGACCTCGCGCTGACGGCTCCCCGTGCCGCTCCAACCCTCACCGGGGCTGGAGCGGTGCGGAGGGCTGGACAGACCGCCCGGCCTACCCCCGGAAGAAGTAAGAGGTCCTGGGACTGCGCCGCCGCCTCGGGAAGCCGGTCACCGGCGGCGTGTCGGCCGGCTGAGAACTTCGCTGACACGAAGGCCCGTACCCCGTGAAGCGTTAGCTCGGGGTACGGGCCTTCGTGTGTTTCGGGAATTTGTTTCCCGCGGGAAACGTCAGACTCGGCGCTCGAAACCGAGTGCAGTGGCGACCTTGTTGTACTCCCGTGCGGGCATGCTGTTCGGTGCGAAGATCGGGACGGGGCAGTCGTCGCGGTAAATCTTCGGCATCTCGCCGGACCAGTGAACGAGAGGCAGCAGGAACTCGCCGTAGGCGTCCTGAAGCTCTTCAAGTGTCTTGAAGTGCTCCTTGGTGCCGTACGAGGAGTTCGGCGCGGCACAGGCGAGGATCCGCTTCACCTCGGGAGAGATGCCCTTGGTGATGTACTTCCGCTGGGTGCGGATCTCGTGGAGCTTTTTCTCCAGACGCACGAGGGCTCCGGCCTCCTTGAAGGTACACAGCACCGGAGGGAGGACTTCGCCGTCGACATCCTTGTCCAAGGCGATGAACGCGGTGACGGTGGTGCGGCCATAGGTGGCGGGGCAGTCGATGAGGACGGCGTCCCACTCGCCGTCCATCGCCGCCAAGCCGTCGCGGATCCAGTACGCGTCGGCGTTGCGGTGGTCGTTGAGGAGCCGCTCGGCTTCGTCGATGTCCGGGTCGTCGATGTTGCCGGGGACGAGGTACAGGTTCTCGATCGGCTCGTACGCGGCGTCCGGATCCTCTGGATCGATCTCATCGACCTGATACCGGGCCTGGACGACGACGTCCTTCAGCTCGGCCTGCTCCTTCATGACGTCCGTGATCCCGAGCTGCCCCTCCCGGAACGTGCTGTGGCCCAGGACCTGGGTGCTGTTGCACTGCGGGTCCAGGTCGATGACGAGGACCCGGTACCCGCGCTGCGCGATGATCGCGGCGAGGCTGGTGCAGGAGCTGGTTTTAGCGGTGCCGCCGGCCTTGAGGGCGAAGACGAGAACGCGGGTTTTGTCGAGGACGCGCGCTCTGGCGAGCGCTGCGGTGGTGGTGGCCATGGAAGTCTCCGGAGAGCCGGGAAGGACGGTGTTCACTGCGCCTCCTGAGGGGAGAGGCCAAGCAACTCCTGCTCGTACTCGGTCGGCTGGTAGGCGACCTTGCTGGTCATGAGGAACTTCAAGTGCGCGCGGTCGCGGTCATCCCATTCACGGTCAGTCCTTGCGGCACGTACCTCGTTGGCGGCCAGAGCGATGGCGAACGCGGCCCGGCGCCGCAGGTTGGCATCACTACCAGCAGCGACCGCATCGAAGTAGGCGGGCGCCCGCCCGACCTTGGGCCCCTTCCCCAGGCTCCGCAGCCACTCATGAGCGCGGACGGCCGCCTCTTTCCACTCCTTCGGGTTCAGCACAGCGTTGACCAGAAGTCCGTCGACGACGGAGGCGCCTGCGTACCGCTCTTCGGAGAGAACCAGGCGACATGCGAGATCGCGCTGCTCGGCCGACTCGGCAGCCGCAAGGAGCCTGTCCCGCTCCTCAACCGGCTCCTCGGGCTCAGCTTCACCGGACGGCTTGCCGTCGGTGGAGCTGTCACCCGTCGCCTGGTGCGGAATTGGAGTCTCACTCTGCTGGCCAGAGGGTGCCCGCTCCGTTCCCTGCTCCTGACCATGTTTCTCGCGGGAAACGTCCTCGTCGCCCCCCGACGTCTTCGAGGTGTCTCCGGTCGGAGTGGAACCGTCTCGCTTCCTGCTTCCCGCGGGAATCACAGCTTCGAGCTTGAGGCGGTTCTTCGCCGCCTCCGCCGTGATCTTCTCGTCCTGCATCCAGCCGAAGGCCTTCAGATGCAGAGCGCGCGCGGCCTCGGAAGAGTTGCTGTCCTGTTCGTCCTTGATGGTCGACAGCGTGTAGCCGGCCTTGGGTGAGGTGCTGCCCGCGTGAATCGAATCCTGGATCTGCTGCGGAAGAACCAGCAGGTTGAGAATGCGCGTGACGCTTCCCCGGCTGCTGTAGCCAACTCGCTCGGCGATTTCCTCGCCAGTCAGGCCGCGACGCCGCAACAGATCCAGCTGCAGAGCCTGTTCGATAGGCGTGAGGTTTTCCCGATCCTTGTTCTCACTGATCAGGTTCTCCTCGACCGTGCGCTCCTTGGCCCATCGGTCGCGCAGGATCACCAGCATCGGCTTTCCGGCCTGAAGCGCAGCCTCGCGCCGGCGGTGGCCGGGGCCGAGGATGTAGGTCCGATCCGGATGCGGTACCTGATCCGCCCACTCCGGGTACATCTCCATGAACAGATCGGTATGCATAACGGCACCTGGCGTGTGGACGCCCTGACGCCGAATGCTGTCGACCAGTTCCTCAATGTTCCCCAGACCGAGACGCTGGTTCATGGGGTTCGGGCTGATGTCGGCCGGGTCGTGCTCGAACAGCTCCCCGTCTTCGGGATCGAGCGTGTGAATCCCAGAGATCGGACCCGGGCTGGGCACATCAACCCCCGCCTTCGCCCGCTCTTGGTTGAGCTTGCCGCCGCCCTTGTTCCGCATGGGCTTGCGTGGCGCGGTCATGAGTCCTCCGGGATGGTGCTGTGGTGGTAACGGAGGGAACCCTAGCGGTCGCCCACAGCCCGTACGCGTTTGGGCGCTGATGTTCGCTCCGGAGGATTGAGGGGCAGTCGCCGTCGTGTTTCCCGCGGGAAACACGACGGACGGACCCGGCCTCGACTCCTAGTGGCGAGATCCTTGTCGTGCGCGTGATCAGCGCTTACCCTTCGGCTTCTTCCGCTTCGGCTGGGCGCGCTGGGCCTTCGCGGGCGCGGCCGGCGGCACGACCTGCCGCGGCGTCGCAGCGGCGGCCTGCAGGCACGCGAGGATCCGCTCCTTCAAGGCCGCGGCCTGCTCCGGTGTCGTCGCGCTCGCGGGCGTCTCCAGGAGGTGAGCCTTGAGGATGGCGATCATGTCCCAGTCCCAGGGAGACCGCTGGGCGGGGGAGCGGGGGATCAGCCGCGCGTAGGACTCGTCGTAGAGCTGAGCGAGGAAGCCGAGCGCGTCCTGGTCGGCGACGTCGTTGATGCGTTCTCGCGCCGGCGCGCCGATCGCCATGCTCTCAGCCTCCCGGACCTGCCGGACGAGCCTGAGCCGCACGTCTTGCCGGGCCGGAAAGATCCCCGCGTCGGTGGCGAGCCAGGCCGCGGCCGCTGCGGCGACATAGAGCTCGGCGGGCCCGGGCTCGCCCGCGCTGCCACCCGACAGGTCCATCGGAGCAGACCCGCCCGGCACCTTGCGCAACACCGCGAGTGCGGCGTCGCGATGCCCGTCGGGCACGTACCGCTCGACCAGGTCTCGAGCGCCGGCAGCGACGGCCTCGTTGGAGATCGTCATGCCGCCCGCCCTCTCGGCGACGCTGAGGTAGGCGTTGACGAGGTCGAAGACCTGCTTGAGGGCGAACTCGTAGCGTGGCCTTGGGTAGCGGACACGGCCGGGGTCGTCGTCCCACGTGCCGATCCGGTCCACGAGAGCGGCGAGGGTATCGGGCTCACCATCGATGTAGGCGATCACCGCCCGCTGGGCCATGCCGGTCATGCGGCCCATCCGCTCCACCATCGGTGGCGGCATGGCCCCCATCAACGCGTCCATGTGCTCCCTCATCACAACGCCCCCTCCGAGTAGGTCGGCCCGACGCTATCAGCGGGCCGACCACCACCCGCAGTTACCGGTAAGCCCAGACGTCGTCCGTCGTTGCTGTCTGAACTCCCGCGAGTTCATCGCGGTAGCAGACAGCATGACGGGTCCGCAGGCCCGGTGGGGATGCGGTCACTCGATGGAGCGGAGAACCTGACCAGTCGTCGGGATTCCTGAGTGCTTGGCTGCATTGTCGACCCATGGTCGGTACTCCGGAACTCGGTGGTGTGGATGGCTCTGGCAGCGGTTCGCTCGCTCGGCGCCCCACGGCGGCTGGAGACGGCGCAGGACGCCGAGGACTTCGAGCAGGAGATCGTTGATCAGTACCTCCTCGCCGGCCTCGGTGCCGGGCTCGCCGACAGCGTCATCGAAGGTGACCGGTTCACGATCTTCGAGTTCGCCCGGGCGATCGGGCGCCCGCTGTGGACTGCGGGGCCCGAGGACGCTGACCGGTTTCTGGGCAACCAGCGCAAGGAACTGACGCGGGCGCCCAGCACCGTCTACGGGAAGGCGGGCCGGATCGGCCGCTTCTTCGACTTCATGCAAGTCCGCTACCAGGGCGACATCCTCACCCTGACCGGACACGCGGTGCAGCAGCCGATCGACGATTTCAACCGACCGGCCAGGCCCGGCTACGGCGCCGAGCGCGTACCTCCCGGCGACACGGAGGTCTCGCACCTCTTCAACGCCTGGGGCGCCTCCTTGCCCCACGCCCGCAAGTACCTGCCCGCGGCCCGGAACTACATGGCGGCCTCGCTGTGGCGCCGGGTCGGACTGAGGATCAACGAGTCCCGGATGCTCGACATCAGGGACTGGCGCCCCGATCTCGGCGATCACGGCAAACTGCACATCCGGTTCGGCAAGGGCAGCCGACGCCGGGGCCCCAAGCCGCGCGTCGTCCCCGCCATCAACTCGGTCGACGACCTAATGAACTGGTGGTTCAGCGACATCCGGCACCAGTTCGGCGATGACTGGCGCGACCCCGACGCGCCGCTCCTGCCCAGCGAGCGCCGGGATCCACACACCGGGTTGTGCACCCGGGTGGGCGACGACGCGCTCCGCACCGGCCTCGCCACCGCCGTGCACCTGTGGCTTCCCCGCTGGCACACCCACCTCACGCCCCACGTACTGCGGCACTACTGCGCCTCGTCCTTCTACCTGAACGGCATGGATCTCAAGGCGATCCAGGAAGTTCTCGGTCACGACTGGCTCTCCACCACGACCCGGTACATCCACGTACATAGCGATCACATTGAGACATCCTGGGCAGCGGCCAACGACCGGGTCTCGGCGCGTCTCCTGAGCGGAGGGAAGTGAGCGGATGCGCTGGAATCTGCGCCTCAAGGCGGCCGAACGGGGCATCTGGAAGTCGTCGGAATTCCGGCGGCGCCTGGCCGACGCCGGGCTCGACATCAGCGCCGGGAAGATGTCCGGCTGGTGGGCGGGGACGCCCACCACCATCCGCCTGGACGACCTCGACGTGATCTGTGAGGTCTTGAACTGCGAGCCCACCGACCTTCTCATCCGCGAGCCCGAGAAGGTCGCTGCCCTCCGCCCGGCCAAGCCGGAGACGGACACGGCAGTAGGGGCCCTTCCCGAGCCGCGGCTCGGCCGGAACCGGACGGTTCCACCAGCATGAGGAAACCACGTCCGTGCCCCCACTGCGGGGAACGCCCGGTCATCGCCTGGGACGTCGGCCACTGCCATCAGTGCCATCCCGACGGGCCGCAGACCCCGCCGCCGTGCCGGCGCTGCGGCACCACCGAGAACTACTACAGCGCCGGCCTGTGCCTGTGGTGCCACCCCGGGCGGCCGCTGGCGGCCTCCTCGTGCCCGGACTGCCTGGCATGGGGTGTCTACGACCAGAGCCGTGGCTTCTGCCTCGCCTGCCGGATGTTCCGCAAACGTCATCCGGACCGGCGTCCGTGCAGGATTTGCGGCGCCACAGCCCCGCTGATGGCCGAGGTGTGCCGACTCTGCCGGCGCCAGGCCCGGATGGTCCAGGCAGCCAGGAGCGGATCCAACACGCTGGACCTGGAGGGCTCGAACCGGTTCGGGCAGCAGCTGTTCTTCGGCGACTTCGACCGGCGCGTCCGGCTCTCAGTCCCGCTCCCGGTCCGTGAGCGGATGCGCCGGCCCAAGGCGCAGGCCCCCGCGTTCCGCTGGCCGCTCACCCCCGCCGACCATCGCCAGATGCTGCTCTTCGAGCCGCAACGCGACTGGAAACGAGCCCGGCCAGGACGCCTTCCCGACCCTGTCGATATCGAACTGGCCGCCGCACTCGAATACTTCGCCTACGAGCGCGGAGCCCGACTCGGCTGGCCAAAGCACCTGGTGAGAAAGGTGTACTCCACACTCCGCACCGCCCTGGCCATCCAGGAAACCCCCGGAGCCGCGGTCAACGCCAGCACCCTGCGGAAGTTGGCGAAGCCCCAGCTCACCATCAAGCACGCCCTGGCGGTCCTCGCCGACGCCGGTTTCCTCACCGACGACCTTCCCAAGAACACCCTGGAGGAGTGGGTCACCCGCGAGACCTCCGCCCTGCCGGCCGGCATGCGCGACGAAATCCGCACCTGGTTCGAGACCTTGCACCACGGCCGGACCACACCTCCGCGGTTCAAGCCCTTGAGCGGCCCGTGCCTTCGCAACTACGTGCGCTCAATCCTGCCGATGGCCCGATCCTGGGCCGCCGCCCACGACTCCCTGCGCGAGGTCACCCGGCAGGAGGTCCTCGATGCCCTGCCGCTCCAGGGCGCCGCTCGGTCAAGCGCCATCACGGCCGCCGGCTCCCTGTTCCGGGTCCTCAAAGCTCACCGGCTCATCTTCCACAACCCCGCCCGCAGACTCGGCGCTACCGACATCTGCACACTGCCACACCCGCTGGACTCCGCCTCTCTGGAACAGCGGCTCCGCGACCCGCACCCCGCTCGCGCCGCCCTCGGGGCACTGATCGCCTTCCACGCACTCACGGTCGCGGACCTCCGCCACCTAGTGCTGACCGATGTACGCGACGGCCGCCTGCACCTCAAAGAACGCGTCATCCTCCTGGCCCCGCCCGTCCGCGAACGGCTGGCAGCCTGGCTCGACCACCGGGCGAGACAGTGGCCCACCACCATGAATCCGCACCTGTTCATCACGCCGTCCACGGCCTACCGCACCGAACCGACCAGCAACGTCTGGGCCACCGGCGTCCTGGGCGTCTCCGCCCAGGCCATCCGCGAAGACCGCATCCTCGACGAAGTCATCGCCACAGGCGGTGACATCCGGCGACTGTGGGACCTGTTCGGCATGACCCCCGCCGGGGCTCGCCGCTACCTGGAAGCCGCAGAGCAACAGACGCTTCTCGACGGCGAGCCCAAGGCGGACACCGAGAAGGCGTGACAGCGCGCTTGCGAACCCCTCGGGTTGCTGTTGGGGTGCTCCGAGACAACCGGGTGTACATAGTCGGCGTGCTTCTCGCAGGTCAGAAGCATGCACGTCGACTTCGCCCCTCTGCGTGAGCAGGTTCTTGGCCGCTGTCGGCTTCGGCACGGCCTCGGCGGCCCGGGAGCCCGGCCGTGTCGGGCGGCAGGGAGCGACGGCTGCCGGGCCGTAGCCCGGATCGCGAGGCGTGCTCGGCGAGCGCGCGGTAGATGCCGGTGACGGAGGGGGCCTGGTCCTTGCACTTGCCGGTGGGGATGATCAGGTCCGGCTGGATCTGATCGACGGCTTCTCCAAGCGCCCGGCGTCGCAGCGCGGTGTGCAGCATGTCCTCGGTGATGGCGGGCGGCCGGCCGCCGTGCTTGCCCTTACGGGCCGTGGTGTCGAGGCCTTTGAGCGTGGACCCGCGGATGTTTTCCCGCTCGGTTTCGGCCATCGCCGCGAAGGACGCGCACAGCAGTCTGCCGTGCCCGCTGGGGTCGGCTTGGCCGGACCCCTTGTAGGGCATGGTCTGTCCGGCCTGCTGGTGGGCCGGGGTGGGGGGTGCCGCCAGGTCTGCACTGGCGGGGCGTTCGTGAACAGATTGATCATTTTTGGTCTGTTCGGTGGAGGCCCGGGGGTGGGACCATGCGGCGTTGCTGGTCCGGCCGGTTGGGTGCCGGGCTTCTTTTGTGTGTGGAGTGGTGTGGGTGTCGGAGCATGTGGATGCGCTGTCGGCGGAGCGTCTGGAGCGTCTACGCGCCTCGCTGCGGGGGGTGTCGAAGCATCCGCGGGCAGCGGGCATGACGTCGCAGGGATTTGCGAATGTGCTGTTCGGTGCATCCCTGCATGCGGCGGACCGGCTGCGGCAGGGCCAGAGACTGACCAACCTGGAGGGCCTTCTGGTGCTCGCTCTGAGGACAGTTGTGCCTCAGCAGGAGGTGAAGGACTGGGGTGGTGTGTACCGGGAGGCGGTGCAGGAGCTGGGCAGCCGGGTCGCCATGGTGCCCCCGGCCATTTCCAATCTGGCGGTGACCACCGGTTTCGAGCTCGACGACCTGACGCGCATGCTGCCGGACCTGGGGCGGGAGCATGCGGCGCGGCCGAACACGGCGGCCGTCAGCCGTGAGACCCTCGCGGCAGGAGGAACCCTCGACAGCCCGTCCTTCATCGAGGGTCTGCACGCGTACGGGTTCGGCGCCACCGTCTTCCAGCGGCCCGGGGCGGCGCTGCCCGCACGGGGCGCTGCCGGAGCCGGAGCTGAGACCGAGGCCGGGGAGCAGCAGGCGGAAACCGCCGCCACGCCGTCGGCGGCGGCGTTCCGGGTGAAGCTGGAGCTGGAGAGCTTCTCCTGTATCCGGGCGGTGGGGGACCAGTGGGGCGGCCGGGACGAGATCTACTGGGCCTCCTCGGTCGGCAGTGACACCACGGCCGGTCCGGGCTTCATCTCGCAGGAGTTCGGAAAGCTGAAGAAGGGGCAGACCCGCACCTTCGACACCGACAACCGCACGGTCTTCGACGACGCGGCGAGCGAGGGGGTCATGCTGGCCATCTCGGTGTGGGAGGCCGACCAGAGCCCCCCGGCCTGGGCCAAGGCCCTCCAGGAAATGCTCACCGGACTGAGCCACCAGCTCTTCAACCACTGGGGCTGGTCTCTGGTCGGCCTGCTGCCCGGCGGATACACAGAGATGCTCATCGGCCTCGCGGCCGAAGTCGCCTCGATGTTCGCCTTCGTCGCTTACCACGCCCAGAACCACGACGACTTGTCGGCCACCCGGGTCATCCTCCTTGACCAGTTCGACCTCGCCCTGCTGGCCCGCAACCAGACCAGCACCTGGCACTTCGACGGCATCGGCCACCACAGCCTGAAGGTGAAGTACGCCGGCGACCCGGTGCCCTTCCCCGCAGGCACCCTGGAGTACGCGGTGCGCACCGGCAGCACGTGGGGCAAGCCGATCACGCTGCCCTGGGAAAGCCAGTCCCCGCCGGCGCTGGTCTCGTACCGGGGCAAGCTGCACGCCATGTTCATCCGCCCCGGTGACAACCGGGTGATGCAGACCGTCCTGGACGGACAGGTGTGGAGCGAGCCGCGGGCGGTCAGCTACTGGGGTTCCCTGTTCCCGCCCGCCCTGTGCGAGAGCGCACACGATCTGCACTGCGTGCATGTCGGCTTGGACGGCAAACTGTGGTCGTCGTTCTCATCCGACGGCACTGCATGGAGCGCGCCACAGCAGGTGGCCGGGGTGGCAGCCAAGGGCCCGACCCTCGCCAGATGGGGAGTTCCCCTGGTCCTGAGCCAGACCGCCCCGGATGAAAGGCCCTACAGCACCTTCTTGATGACGGGCTGGGCGACGGAAACACAGGACAACCTCAACTGGCGGACGACCAATGCCGTGGGAATGGCCCGCTACAGGGACACCACCTGGCGGCTGGCTCGCGGGACGGACAGCAAGGTATACATCAGCTCTTTGGGCACGAGGGTCGTGGGCAACGAGGCCAGGCCTCACTGGACCCAGCAGCACGTCGCCCCCTGGCTGACCACGCACGGCCCGGCCCTGGCCGTTCACGACGACAAAATGTGGATCTTCCTGCGCGGCACGGACGGCGGCTTGTGGGCCGCAACCTACGAGTCGAACTGGAGTACCTCGACCTCCCGCATCGGCGGCAGCAGCCTGACTCTGATGGACGAAGCCTCGGCCGCCTCCTACAACAACAAGCTGTATGTGATGTACCGCCGCCGCTGACACACGGCCAGCACAGGTAGAACCACAGCCCCGCCCTCAAATGGGGGCGGGGCTCCACGGTGACCGGGTAGCGGCATCTGCACGAGAACGAGGCCGTCACAGGCTCGTCCTGTTCGACCTGCCGAAGACAATCGTCTGGTTCCTGGCTGGATCCTGCAACGGCCTGGTGGGTGCTGGCGAACCGGGCGCTCGAAACGCCTACCTGTACCAAGCAGACCCCAAGTTCTCGCCCGAGGTGCCGTCAGTATTCGCGAACCCACGGGAAACGAGGTCGAGGTCGAGGGTGACGACCAGACCGTGGTGGTCGCTCGCGCCGGCGGGGGTGTCGAGGAGTTGGTAGGAGAGGACGGCTGGGGCCAGCGGGGCGGACACCCACATCTGGTCGATCCTGTCGTCCGTGCCGGTCCGGGCGAGCACGGCCTCGTCCTTATCGCGGTCGTAGACGAGCCGGGCGGCGTCGCGGAGGCCGTTTTGTCTCAGCTTCCAGCCGATCCGCCGGTCCGGCCGCGGGGCTTCCTTGAGCTCCGGGTCGGTCAACACGGTCCGGGCTCCCCGATTGAACGGCAACTGGCGCGAGAAGTCCGGCTGCGGCCCCTCTGCTGGCGGGTAGTTAATATCACCGCCAACGATCACAAAAGGCCCATACCGGAACGACCGGGAGCAGACGTACTGCGCCTCGATGAGGGCCTGGTCCGCGCCCCAGGGTGTGAGGTGGACGGAGGCGACGGCTAGTGGCTGGGGGAGGCCGACGTCGAAGGCGGCGACGCCGAATCCGTGGTGGGTCTCCCTGGCGTTGTCGTCGTGTTTCCAGGCGATGCGTCGGCCCAGGGTCTCGCGTCGGTAGAGAAGGCCCGGCCCGCGGCCGGAGCCGGAGGGGGCGAGGAGCCCGTCCATGTCCAGGTCCTGCTCGGCGCGCACCATCTGGAGGTGGCCGTCGCGCTCCCACTGCTCCGTCTCCTGCAGGAGCACCAGGTCCGGGCGGTGCTGCCGGATCCGCTCGGCGAGCAGCGGCCAGCGGTCCTCGGCCGCGCCGGCCCCACTGAGCAGACCCCCACGGCCCAAGTTCTGCACCACTACCGTCAATTCCATTGGCCCCCCTTTGCTTTGTTCTTCGTGCCACACCCTGACGCTGCGATCATCCATTCCCTGCGAAGAGCGATTCACCCGGCATGCCGCCGGTCGACTGCGTGAAGGGGGGCGGTGGACAGGCCGGTGCGGAGATAGCGTGACACCGTTGATCCGATCGAACGGCGGGCGGGGCTGATGGAGCATCCGGAGGGCTGGGAGGCCCGGCACCGGCAGGCATATGGAGAAGACCCCTGGACCCGGGTGCAGCGGCTGACGTGGGCGCTGACGCGAAGGGCCATCGGCTGGGACCCCGAGGACATAGAGCGGATCGATGAAGACGGCGGGGTCATCCTCGACCCGCCGGAGGCACGACGGGAGCGGCTGACACGGTGGATGCCGGCGGCGCGGCTGCTGGCGCTGGCGGTGTGGCGTGCCGCGCGGGACTCGGGGGTCCTGGTTGACGACGTGCCGCTCGAAGAGCCACTGGGGTGGCTGGGCGGCGCTCGCCACGGGGAGCTATACGCGGACCCGCTCCCCTGCTGGAAGTCCTCGCTGCCCGGGGGGTGGGCCAGAGTGCAGCAGCGCGAGGAACAGTTGCTGGAGTCGGCGCGGTGGGTCGCGACGTGGCACCTGATGCAGGACCTCCGGGAGAACGAAGCGCTCGCCGAGAGCGACGACGGCATGCCCCCGGACGATGGCACGCCCCCGGCGGTCCTGCTGCTCGGCGACCGCTGCCGGGCGCTGGCCTCCGGCCCGTACCGGGATGGTCACCGGCCCCGGTGGGCCAGCAGCGTCGACTTCGCCGTGGAGGCCCTGGACTGGGCGTCGGAGGAGCTACGAGCCGGGCTGTGGCCGCCGGGGCCGGCCGCTCGGCACGCCGCGGCGGTTCTGCACCCCAGTCTCACGGCCGAGCCGGATGCCCCGCCTCTGCCGGCCGGGGTGACGGGGGCGACCTGGATCCAGCGAGCGGTCCGCCTGGCCCACCTGCACGCCACAATCGGGGTGGTGGTAGACCACCATGGCGCGTCCGGGGAGATGTCCGCCCACCCTCGCTACCCCTTCGGATCCGCGCTCGCCGCCGCCATGATGGCGCTGCGGGAGATCACGACCACCGTCCGCGAGCTAGAGGAGCTGTGGGGCCGCCGCGACGACAACGTCGGCGTCGCGGCATGGGAGCGGGCCCACTTTCCGGTCGCCATACGCGAGCACGTCCGCGCGCTCGAGACCATGGTCACCAGCCTGTCAGCGCTGTGCTTCGACATGAACATGGACCCTGACGAGGCACATTGACGGCTTGCCGTAGGGCCCCGCCGGGAGCCGAGGTCAGGGCCGGGCCGCAGCGAGTAACTGCTCGCGGAGATCTCGTACGGCCGGTACCGCCTCACGCGGCTGGGCTTCGCGGGCGAGGTCGAGGAAGCGGCGGCGGACGCGGGCGGATTCGACATGCGAGCCGATGGCCAGGGCGCGCAGGCCGGTCGTGCAGGCGGCCTCGAGGTCGTCGACGACCAGGAGCGCACGGGCGGCGGCGATGGCGTCGAAGGCGCTGGAGCGGGCGCGCGCGGAGTCGCGCTCGGCGGCGGCGGTGCTCAGCAGTTCCAGGGCGCTGCCGGCATGTTGGGGTTGGCCGCTGGTGCGGGAGAGGAAGAGCAGGACTTCGCCGAGGGTGGAGCACAGCTCGGCGTGGTCGAGGTAGGCGATGTACTCGGGCCGTTCCTCGACGGAGTGCTCGTGGAAGATCTCCTGGGCGTGGCGGATGCTGCGCAGGGCCTCGGGGCTGTCGCCTTGGAGGGCGGCGAAGCGGGCGCCCAAGGCGTAGAGGCCGGCACGCAGGACGGGGTGGGCGTCGTTGCGGGTGCCGTACAGGGCCAGGGCGATGCAGTCGGAGGCGAGGTCGGGCCGGCCGAGGTAGCCCCAGATCCGGGCGAGGCACTGCAGGAGGTGGGCTATGACATTGCGGTCGCCGCTCTCGCGGGCGGCGTGGACGGCCATGGTGAGGTAGCGGATGGCCGCCGGCCACTGGGCGACGTCGTGGGACATCCAGCCGACACAGCCGGCGAGGTCGGCGAGTTCGCGGAAGAGGAGCCGGCCGGTTGCTTCGGTGTAGTGGCCGTCGCGGATGAGGCCGGTGGCCCAAGCCAGTTGGCCGGTGGCGGAGTGCAGGGTGCTGCCGCCGCCGTGGCGGTTGTCCAGCAACCGGAAGGTGCGGGTGTAGTCGGCGATCCGTGCGGCGTCCCCGGCGCCGAGCCGGGGCCCTCGCGGCTGGTGGACCCGGGGGAGGGCGTGGGAGGGGGCGTAGGCCCAGGTGTCCAGCGCCGGCAGGAGCCGTTCGGGCTCGTAGGGGATTCCAGGACGCTCCTGCTCGTCGGTGTGCGGGGTGGGCACGGCGGTGGGCTGGGTGCTGTGCAGGAGGGCGGCGGAGGTCATGTGGGCCAGGTCGGTGAGGAGGGCGGCGGGCCCGCGGAAGCGGGTGAGGTCCTCGGGGTCGGCGTCGGCGAGACCGAGGTCGGCTGCTGTCAGCCGCCGGCCGCACTTGGCTGAGAAGACGGCCGCGAGCAGCTCGGGGACGGGCGGGCGCGGCCTCTCGCCGCCCAGCCAGCGCCGCACCCGCGACCCGTCGGGGCGGACGTGCGGGTAGCCGGCCCGTCCTGCTTCCCGGGTGACGGCGGCGGCCAGGCCCTTCTTGGTGAAGTCGCAGATGCGGAACCAGTAGGCGAACGCACTCTCGCCCGGCCGCGGCTCAGGCTGGGGAACACCGGACGGCATGGCGGCCTCCGAGGAAATGGCTGCGCTGGAACCCTCACCGGCGACAGTAGGGCACGGCAGCCCGCCCTCGGTAGCGCCCCCGGTGGTCCGCCCCCCTTCGCTCCCCCCGGCCCGCCCGCCCGACGCTGGCCCAAAGCGCCGCGCACGCGCCCCCTGCCTCCGCTCATCCGGCGCCGCGCACACTCCCGGCACGAACAAGGCACGCCGCCCCAACGGGTGAACCCCGGCGGGCGTGACCATCGATAGCCCTGCCCTGGCCGCGAGCGGCCGTGGGCAGCAGGGGAGGACTCCGTGGACATCCCGTACACCGTCGTGGACCAACTCACCCCCGACCAACTGCGAAAGTGGAAAACCTACTTCGGCGACGCCGACCGCCCGCGCTACATCGAGGAAGGGATCTGGCGCCGTACCCAGGAGAAGGCCACGGCAGGCCCTTCCGGCTGGAGCGGCGAGGACGACGCCCGACGCCGGGTGATCCACTACCGCTACCGGTACGGCCTGGTGCCGACCCCCGCCGCGCCCGCGATCGCCCTGCAGGACCTCTACCTCTACCACTCGGCGACCGCCCCCGCCGCCGAGATCGCCGCCCACGAGGACGGCGTCCACGAGGCGCTCGCGGCCGGCGGCTGGAAACAACAGCCGGGGCACACGATGTGGGCGCGCCGCGACCTGCGGTGCCGGATCACCGCGCACCTCGTCCACCCCCAGGACGCCGCAGCGCGCCGCATCCTGCCCGCGGGCTACCGGAGCTTGGACGTGCGCATCACCTCCGCCGGCTACACGCCGCCGCCTGCCGTACGGCAACTGCCCTGGGACGTCCTCGCCTCGGGGATCCGCGTCAAGGACCGGCCCGGTACGCCGACCACGGTCGAGGACTTGGGAGTGCTGGCGGACTTCCTGCCGTTCCAGGTGGAGATCGGCTGCGGTACCTCGGTGGAGGCCGGCATCCCGCCGCTGCACCGGCTGCACGAGATCTACCGGGTCACCGACCGGCAGGACGACGAGCCGCGCGAGCACCGCTTCACCCTCTCCCCGGCCGCCGACCCGCTGCTGCGCGAAGTCCTCGAGCGACCGGAGGAGAAGACCGCGGAGTTCGTCGAGATGTTCAAGGCGTGCTTCCTGGCCGAGCCGACACCGGCGCTGCACGCCCTGAAGGACCTCCAGGACGCCGGGCACCTGGCCGGCCCGGTCATCACACACAACTTCGACGTGCTCGCCGCGCGGGCGGGGTTGGGGGAGTGCTTCATGCGCCGCTACGACCAGGCCGTCCCGGACGTGGCATGGGCCGAGGATGCGAAGGCGCTGCTGGTCGTCGGGCTGCACGCCGACCGCCGCAAGGTCCAGGCCCGCGCCCGCGAGCGCGGCATGAAGGTCGTCTTCCTCGACCCGGAGGGCTTCTGGCACGGCGGCCGGTTCCTGCCCTACCCGCTGGAAGGGCCGCAGGACGGCGACCTGGTGTGCCGCAAGAGCGCCGAGGAGGGCTTGCCCGAGCTCGTCAACCTCCTCGCGAAGAACACCAACTGACCTACCTGCACCGACCGCTCCCGGCCGGACGCGAGCGCTAGCGTGGCGCCCCGCGACCGGCCCGGGACCGCCGGGCAGGCCAGACCAAGGGAAAGGAACGCCGGCACCATGCGCGTATCCGTCATCGGCTGCGGCCACCTGGGCATCCCGCACGCCGCCGCGATGGCCGAGATCGGCCACGAAGTCCTCGGCGTGGACCTCGACCACATCAAGATCGACCGCCTCAACGCCGGTCACTGCCCCCTCTACGAGGACGGTCTGCCCGAGCTCCTGGCCACCCACACCGCATCGGGCCGCCTGCGCTTCACCACCGACATCGCCGAGGCGGCCGCCTTCGCCGACGCGCACTTCCTCGCCGTCGGCACCCCCATCGACGCCGACGGCCGCAGCTACGACACCGGCCAGGTCTTCGGCGCCGCCCGGGCCCTCGCCCCGCACCTGCGGCGGCCCTGCGTCATCCTCGGCAAGTCCACCGTCACCGTCGGCACCACCCGCACCCTCGCCGCCCTCGTCGCCCGCATCGCCCCCGCGGGCAGCGACGCCGAGGTCGTCTGGAACCCCGAGTTCCTGCGCGAGGGCCACGCCATCGAGGACACCCTGCGTCCCGACCGCATCGTCGTCGGCGTCTCCTCGCAGCACGCCGAGGACGTCGTCCGCCAGGTCTACGCCCCGCTGTTGGACAACGGGGTCCCGCTGTACGTCACGGACCCGGCCACCGCCGAGCTCATCAAGGGCGCCGCCAACGCCTACCTCGGCATGAAGATCTCCTTCATCAACGGTGTCGCCGACATGTGCGCCGCCGCCGGAGCCGACATCACCCAGCTCACCGAAGCCATCGGCCTCGACCCGCGCATCGGCCGCGGCGGCCTGAACGCCGGCCCCGGCTACGGCGGCGGCTGCCTGCCCAAGGACGTCCGCGCCTTCACTGCCTCCGCAGAATCCCTCGGCGCCCTCGACGCCGCAGCCCTCCTGCGCGCCGCCGAGCACCTCAACGAATCGAGGCCCGCAGCCGCCCTGAGGCTCATCGAGGAGACCCTCGGCCGGCCCGTCGCCGGGAAGCGGGTCACGGTGTGGGGCGCGTCGTTCAAGGCCGGCACCGCCGACGTCCGCGAATCCCCGGCCCTCGCCCTGGCCACCCTCATGCACCAGCGTGGCGCCGTTGTCACCGTCCACGACCCCCACGCGGTGCCCGCCGCCCTCGCCCGCCACCCCCACCTCGAGTACGACCCGGACCTGGAGACCTCCGTCAAGGACACCGAGCTCGTCGTGCTGGCCACCGAATGGACGCACTTCCGCGACGCCGACCCCCAGCACCTTGCTGCCCTCGTCGCCCGGCCCGTCCTGGTCGACCTGCGCAACCTCGTCGACGCCGACACCTGGCGCGCCGCCGGCTGGACCGTACGCCAACTCGGCCGACCCGCCACCCACCCCTAGTTCCGCCGGCCCCCGCCGCAGGGCCGGACCATGTGATCGGGAGGACCGTCATGGACAACCTGTGGGACAACATCACCAAGCTCTCCGCCGTCTGCCGCAAGGCCGGTGAGCACCTGCCCGAAGCCGAGCTGACCAGCCTCCAGGTCGGCAAGGTCGCCGAGGAAGCCGGCGAGGCCATGCACGCCCTGCACGGCCTGAAGGGCCTGACCACCTGCGGCGACGACCACGGCTGGACGGAGGTCCAGAACGACCTCGTCGGCGCCGTCATCGCCGCCCTGCTCGCCATGCACTACATCGACCCCGACGGTGCCAGCACGACCTTCAACGAGATCTTCCACCGGCGCACCCGCCGCGGCCGCGAAGCCGCAGCCGCCTGACTCGCAGCACCCCCACCGGCGGCCGTGCCCACGAGGCACGGCCGCCGGCCCGTGTCACGCTCCCGTCCCCGCCACCACGACGGGACGATGACACCGGAAAGGGGAAGAAATGACCGACACCCAGCCCCCGGCACAGGCCGCCGCCCTCCGCACCGGGGTCTCCGCACTGATCACCAACCGGCGGGGCGAGTACCTGCTCCACCTTCGCGACGACATCCCCGGCATCTGCTGGCCCGGATACTGGGCCCCCGTCGGCGGCCGACCCGACCCCGACGAGGCACTCGACGCGGCCATCGCCCGCGAGCTCCAGGAAGAGACCGGCCTGACCATCCCGCTCACGGCCTTCACCACCGTCGACCAGAAGAACGCCGACCATCTCGGCAAAGGCCCCATCGCCATCTACACCGGACAGTGGGACGGCGACGCCCACGCACTCCCGCTCACCGAAGGCATCATGCTGCACTTCTTCCCCACCACCGTGTTGCCGCGCCTCCGTCTCCCCCCGTGGTGCCGAGAGGCCATCCAGCTCCATCAGGGCTCATAGGCCGAGAGCGGAACCCAGAGGTTGCTTCGGCCACCCTGCCAACCAGTGCTCCCAGCTCGCGAGAGGCTCTCTTACCGGCCGCCGAACAGGTGACGCAGCACGCCGCGCAGCCCATGCGGGCGTTGTTCGGGGAGCGGCGCAGGTGGTGCGGGCGGTGGGTACGGCGGAAGGGCCGGTACGGCCGGCGGCGGGGGCGCGGTCGGCGACGCGCTCGGAGGAGCGGATGGGGACGAGGCCGGTTCGGGCGTCGGAGCGGGCTCTGTACGGGCCGGGGGTGCCGCAGACGCCACAGGGGAGTCGTGCCGGTCGCTGGGCGCGTCCGGCACCTGACCTTCCATCGGGACGGACGCCGCGGGCGGACCCTGGACGGTGTCCTGCTGCTCCGGTGGCGTCGGTTCTGTGAGCCGTCCGGCGTCGGCGGCCTCCGTGCCGATGGATGGGGAAGCGGACGTGTGGCGGGCGAAGTACAGCTCCCGGGCGTTCTTCCTGCGCCAGCGGTACCGGCCCTCCTGGCCGTTGTAGAGCTCGTCCATGACCTGGTGCGCCTGGGCGGGGTGGAAGACGGCCCGGGTCCTGGTCATCGAGGCCAGCGGTATCGGCACCAGACCCCAGTAGTCGGCGTCCGGTGAAGGCGCGGGCTTGCTGATCCGCCAGTCGTCCCGCGGGTCGCGCCGCCGGGGCCATCGTGGCCAGTTGGTCCAGTCTTCCCTGGCTCTGGCGGTGTGCTGGAAGGGGTGGATGCCGTAGGGGACGAGGACGAGTTTGCCGTCGAGCCAGTACACGTGTCCGCCGGCGCTGATGATGGCCTGCTGCTGTTCGTTGGGTGCCAGAGTGTCGTGGGCGGTGTCCTTACCGCCGAGCCGCACAGTGTGGGTGCCGAGCTTGCCGAACTGGTCTCGGTCCTTCTTCAGGAACCACACGTGCCGCTCGACACCGTGATGTTCACGGACGGCCCGGACGCGGCGACGCACTACGTCGGGGCCGGGCAGAGGGCCTTGCGGTCGTTCGATGGCGATGGTGGTGTCACCGCAGCGCGCGATGACGACCGGCTGCAGTCCCGACGGCCCGCCCTTCTCCTCGCCGACGATGTCGACCGTGCCGGTGAACCCCGGGATCGCGCGGACCCAGTCACGGAGCTGGATAACCACCTCGATCTCCGCATCGACCTGCTGCTCCCGCTCAGGGTTGGCGCAGTCGGCGCCGTCCTTGTGCGCGAAGTACGGCGAGACCTTCGCGTCCGGCTTGTATCCCTTGAGCATCACGGGTTCCCAGCAACCCAGGCAGGCGTAGCGGTCGTCCGCGAGGCCGCCCGGCAGCCCCGCTACCCCGTCCTCGACCCATATCAGCCGGTCCGTGACGACATCCCAAGCACACTTCCCCATATCAGTGATCATGCCGGTACTCCGCGTATCCGAACAGACCTTTTCCGCCGGGCGGCCGGTCGCCTTCAGCCGGTGAGCCCCTTGTATCCGGGCCCGAGGCCGCGGCGCCGGCCGGTGCGCGCGCTGGCGGAGGGGCGGCGGCCGAGCGCGGCGACGACGCTGCGCGCAGCGCCGGGCGTGAGCCCCGCGCTGACCTGTCCGGAGGCGAGGACGCGCGCGTACGCGCTGGGTCCGTGGACGACGAGCACCTCGGCCAGGGCGGCGGCCGCAGTCTCGGCCGGCCCTTCACCCCACCCTTCTTCGGCGTTCCGTGCCTGGTCCGGGACCTCATTGCGTTGTACGAGCAGCGCGGCCAGGGCCTGCGCGTCGGCCGGGTCGAGGGTCACGGTGACCAGCGCCGCTCCGAGCTGGTGGACGCGATGCCGGGCGATGCCGTGCCCGGTCAGCGCCTGGCGCAGCGCCGTGCTCGTCCCGGCGGAGCCCCGGCCGTCGTCCTGCGGGCCGTCGCCGTTCCGGGCGTGCTCGACGCGCTCCAGGACGGCGGCCGCGGCGACGGGCACGACGGACAGGATCTCCGCGCACTCCGGGTCGAGCTGCGCGAGGGCGCCGGCGAGCACCTCCAGGGCGGCGGCCGCGTCCTCCACCGCGCCCGCGCTCCAGCTCTCCGGGGCGGCGGCATCGGCGAGCGCGCACGCCGCGACGACGGCCCGATCGGCCAACGATTCGAGCCCGCTCGCCTGCTGGCCGGGCGTCAGTTTCATGTTCTCCCCACGAGAGATGACCGCGCCCACGCGCGCACCCAAGATCCCATGATGACGGCCTTCACCACCGCTCTCCGCCCGGGCCGCGGCATCCAGTGCACGGCCGTGGTGTCCGGCGCGCACTCGGTGCGGGCGGTGCGGTGCATCGAGTGCACCGCGATGCGCACCGGCGGTGCACCGCACCCCGCGTCCCGCCCGGGTGTGCATCGGGTGCACCGCACCGAGTGCGCCGCATCGTCCGCACCGATGCGGCACGAGGTCACGAAGAGTGAGGCGGCGCGGTGCGCTCGGCGGCTGGCCGCCCCCTTGACCAACCCCTTGTCCGCGCGGTGCCGTACCCCTTGACCAGGTCCTGCGGTACGCGCGTTTCCCCTTGACAGCGCCCGCTAGAGGGCCTGTATGTCCGGGTATGCGTTCACGATGCGCGCCGTGGTGCGGTGCGCACCCGGTTCCGGGAGGCGGTGCGCCGCATCGTCACGATGCGTGATCCGGTGCGGCCGGGGATGCGCCGCATCGTATGCACCGCGATGCGCGCTGGCTGTACTGCGCACCGGGCACACCCGCGCACCGCACCGCCCGGTGCGCACCGCATACGCTCGCCCGCCGCACTACATGAGGGGGCAGGCGCACCGGGTGCGCACCGGCCGGTGCGGGGTGCGCATCGAGGGCCTGGCCCACGCCGACGGCCTCCAGCTGGTGGTGGATGTCGGCGACGTCCTCGGTCTGGGGCATGGCAGCTCCGGGTGGGCGGGCGCCGCGCTGATCCCGGCGGCCTCAAATCCGAGCCCGGCGGGGCCGCGCCTGGGGACAGGGGAAGTGCTCGGGAAGGGAGAGTTCTCTACCTTCCGGTTTCATCCGATGGCGGCCTGTGGTGGGTTGTGTTGCTGGTCACGGACAAATCGGCCGTGCAAGGGGTGAAAGGGGGTGTAGCGGGGCGGTGTTGGGGCTGGGGTAGCGACTTGGACCAGACGTTGGTCAAGGGGTGCCTCGTCACGGTGGCCGCCGGTCCGTGCGTCACGGCGTGCGGGCCGGTCCAGCTGATCGAACCGGCCGCCGGCCGGAGAACCGAGGATCCGATGACCGCCATCAACCCGCCCGAGCAGCTCCGCCCATCCTCCGCGGACAACCCCGCCGAGCCGCCTGCCGCCGATGTTCCCGACCCCTCCGCAGACCCCTCCATCGCCCCCTCCGCGCCCCCTTCCCGGGAACTGGACGTTTCCGCAGGTCAGGCCCGGCGGTCAGGGGGGCGCCGCAGGTCCGACAACCCTCATGTTCAAAGGAGTCCTCAGCACAGGAGGACTTCGACCGAACCTCGACGCAGGGAACTGCTGCAAGCGCTGGGGATCTTTCAGCGGGCGACGCCCGATCAGCTGTGGAAGCTGACTCGCCCGGAGAACCGGCACGACCGGCTCACGCGGGACAACCTCCTGGATCTGGAGGACCACCACCTGGTGAGGATCGAGTCGGTCCAGGACGACCAGCGACAGGTCTGGGTGCTCACCGCCCGAGGACACCGCGAGGCGAAGAAGCTGCTGGAGCCGAAGGGCATACGGATCTCCGCGCTGCGCAAGGAAGAGTACGACCTGGTCACGGGGGAGCTGCTGGGGACCGGCTACGACGACCACGCCGCGGCGGTCACCTCGACGGCCGCCGAACTGCACCGCGCCGGGATCGGCCACCGGCTCGGCTTCGCCACCGAGATCCCGCACCGGCTCGGCAACGGCTACGTCCAGCGGGCGGACCTGATGGTGCGGGCGCCGGCGGCCGGGGTGCCGGTGATGCTGATGGAGATCGACCGCCGCACCGAGGACGCCCACGACCTCGTAAACAAGCTGCGCCGGTACTGGGAGTGGGGCCGGCTGCTGTCGCCGGACGCGGACGAGAAGACGGTGCGCCTGGTCCGGTCCCGGCCGGACGCGATCGAGAACGTCGACCACGAGAAGCGGCTGTGGCGCCGGGTCTACCCGCCGACCGGCCGCGAGGGCCTGGTGCCGCTCGCCTTCGTGTTCGCCGACACCACCGCCGCGAAGGTTGCCAACACCGTCGCCGTGCTGGAAGAAGCCGGTCGCCGTTACTGGGCGCCGCGCCGGTACGAGACCTATCACGACGGGATCACCGCCCGGGACTACGGCCAGGCGGTGCCCGTCATCGTCACGACCCTGGAGCAGCTGAAGGAGCACGGCGCAGGTGCGGCGGTGTGGCGGCGGCTGGGACGGAGAGGCGAGCAGACGCTGACGGCCGCGCTCGACAACCCCGACGGCGACGTCCTCTACCGCCGCCAGGTCGCCCGCGCCGACGCGGAGGAGAAGCGGCGCCGGGTCGCGGAACGGGAAGCGCGACGGCCGGTGTGCTCGCGGTGCGGGGCGAAGTTCACCGACCAGCGCTGGGAGGAGACCACCGCGCGGAGCGGTGCGTGGAAGGCCGGCGACCTGTCCGTGTGCGGGACGTGCCACGCCGACGATGTCGCCCGGGAGGAAGCCGCCGCCGAAGCCGTCCGCGAGCAGGCAGCCTTGCGCCCGGTGCCGGAGGAGGACCGCGGCCAGGAGCCGGGCAAGCCCCGCCGCGGCCTGTTCCGTCGGCGGACCTGACCTGTAAGCCGAAGGCGACTCTGGGCAAGCTTCCCCCGGCGGGGGATTGTCCAGAGTCACCGCTCGGTGCTGGGCGGGAGACCGCGCACCGATATCTGGCCGCCCGGCGAGTGCCCTTCCTCGTGCCGCCCGTCCGACGTCCGGCCCCTGGGGGCGTACTCCAGGGGTCCTCGGGGTCGCGTTGCCGGGTTAGCGGAAGTAGGTGCGGAGCCAGTTGGGGATGCGGCTGGTGTGGGAGCGGGCGCTGGTGAGCATTTCTTCGGCTTCGCCGACGGTGGTGGTGAGGCGGCCGAGGTGGTCGGGGGAGAGGTTGAGGCGGGCTTCGAGGAGGATCATCAGGGCGCGGGCGGTGTCGGCGGCGGCTTTGATGAGGGGGTCGGTGTCGGGGAGCTGGTCACGGATGGTGCGGAGGTCGACGGCGATGTCGGAGGCGCGTCCGTACCAGACGAGTGCGAGGGCTTCGGGGCGGTCGTCGCCCTCTTCGACGGCTTGGACATGCAGGCGGTTGAGCGCGGGCAACTGCATCGTCGCGCCGTCGGCGATGAGGTCGGCCTTGGCTTTGTTGGCGATCTTGGTGGCGCGGGCGTAGATCGCGGTGGCCAGGGCGGCTTTCGAGAGGGTCTCGTTCGCTCCGTCGGGGAGGTAGTGACGCGGTGTCCCGCCGAGGGTCTTCAGTGTCTTGGCGAGGTCCATGGTGCCGGGCACGACGGTCGGATCCGGCCGCGATTCGGGCAAAACAGTCATAAGGGTGGACTGTAGCGACTGCCGGTCGGGTCGCGCGGTTACCGACCGGATGGGCCGCCTGCGCCCCGCGCTCGTATCCCGGCACGCCCCCGCCAGCAGCACGTTCGACCGCGCCCGGGCCAGGGTCCCGGAGTCGCAGTCAGCGGCCTGATGGCGGCGGGCCGGGATTGGTGCTCCCGGGGTCCGGCCGTGGTGTTCAGCTGTCCCGATCCCGGTGGCTCCTGGAGAGATATGGCCGCTGCCCCTCTCGCGGTGTTCGGAGAGGTACGGCATTCTCGGTCGGATACCGGCTCGGCCCGTACGGGAGGGGAGTGGTCTGGTGCTGTGGTGGGTGGCGGCCTTATGGGGGTTGTCCGGCGCGGCTGCGGTGGAGGGGCTAGTCCTGTACCGCGCGATCCACCGGGTCAAGGACTTCCCCTGGCGCATGGAGGGCGAAGTCGTCTTCGCCGCCTACCTGGCCTCCGTGGTCATCCGGGTCGTGCTGGGCGGTGGCCTCGCGGCCGCCTTCGGCGCGTCGGCGCAAGTCGCCGGCCCGCTCGGTGCCCTCGCGGTCGGGATCGCCGCTCCGAAGATCGTTGAGCAGTTCCTCCGGCAGGGCTTGGCCCACCAGGCAGTGGAACCCCTGCCACAACCAGCCCCCAGCCCGCCCGCGGCCAACGCTTCCACACAAGGAGGGTCTGGTGCGGCCTGACTCCTTCGGCTCTCAGCTGTGCGCCGCCCTGGCGCGCACCACTCCGGCTTTCCGGGAGGCCCCCCGCCCTGCCCGTCCGGGCTTCCTCCACCAGCTCGCCGACGCCCTGGCACGGGTCACCCCTGCCTTCCACAGCGCACCGGTCACCGCGCAGCCGCCCCGCCCCGACGGTTCCCCTGCGGCCCAACCCGAGCCTGGCACGGGGCAGCGCGATCCGGAGGACCGGCCCGGGCCCGGACCGTTGTTGCCGGGGTACAAGGGGCAGCTGCTGACCGTCGCGGAAGTCGCCTCCATCATGCGCGTGTCGAAGATGACCGTGTACAGGCTGGTACACGGCGGGTACCTCCCGGCCCTCCGCGTAGGGCGCTCTTTCAGGGTGCCGGAAGAGGCGGTGCACGACTATCTGCGGGAGAGCCTGCACACCGTGCGCTGAGTCACCGGCCGCGCCGAGTGCAGGCCGCCTGCGCGGCCCCTCGCCGACGTCCTCCTGCCAGCAGCAGCCGCTCGCCGTTCACAGGCTCCTGGATACCGTCGCCCGCGACGAGGGACGCCGCCCTCATCCAGGCCGGACTGCCCGTCGTCGCGGCCGAGAGGTCTACGAGCCCGTCGCTTCCGCCTGCTGTAGCCGCAGGTGCGGTTGGCACCGCGGGCATGGCCGGACTCCCTCTTCCACGAGAATCAGGCGCGCCTCCTTGGTGGACAGCAGGGAGCCACTGCCGCTGGCCTGCGGGCAGTCCCCGCGGTGCAGCACGCCGCCGCCGGTGCCGGGCCGGCCTAGGACGAACCGCCACCACTTCAGCTCATGGCCGGCAGGCGTCCGGTCGGCTGCGCTGCTCGGCGCCGCGCGGCGCTGTTCCAGTTTCCGGATCCTGACGTCCACCTCCGCGAGCTGATAGCGCAGGTAGGTCTGCAGCACCCGGAGGCGGTCAAGGTCCGGGGGGTACAGATCCGACATTTTCTCGTTCACGCGTTCGATTCTATGTCGGGGGTCGGGGACGTCGCGCTGGTCACCTACCTCGAGGCTGGCAGGGCCGCGAGACCCTCGTCAGCCGCCGTCGACCAGCCACGCCTCGGCCCCACAGGTTCCGCCGCTTCCCGTCCGGTGGCCCGCTCACCAAGCGAAGGCAGGCTCCACAGTGGCTGGAGGAGGGCCTCCCAGCGGGGGCCGAAGGTGTGATCGGAGGTGGGGGATGCCCAGAGCGGACACCGGGTGTTCTCGCAGACCAGCTCCCCTGGGCAAGCCCACCGACGGCGGCGACTCCTCTTCCCCGCGCGCGATAGCCAAGGGGAGAGATCGCTCCAGCCGGCGGCCGCGCGGACGCCCGGGCAGACCGAGGCTGTCGGCGAGCGGGCGGGTAGTCAGCTCCAGGGGACGGAGTGGGGCGCGGGCTCGGCGGCGGCCGATTCGGCGAACAGCATCAGGTGGGTGGCCAGCCGCACCGGTGTGTGAGGATCGGCCCCGGCCGTGCTCTTGGGGCCGAGGGCGGGTGCCAGGAGCATCACGGCCTTGCTCATGTCCCGGCACGCATCCCCCACCCTCGCGGTGGGACCGGGCGGCCAGGCGTCGGTGGTCACCCCGAGTTCGTCCGCCGCGCCTGCCAGCGCCGTGTACGCGTCGGTGAGGCGCGCCGGCCGGTCCTGCGGCAGACCGATCCGGGCAGGTGCGAGGGCGTAGACGACCAGGACGTGGTCGCGGGCCTGCCCGATCAGCTCGCGCGCCTCTCCGAGTGCGCCGCCTGCTGCTTCGTGCGCGCCGTCAGGGCCCGGCTCCTGGACGGCGTCCGTGGCGTTGAGCGAGGCGTGGGCGCGGTGCAGCAGTGTGCCGACACGGCCGAGAGCATGAAGGTCCATGCCTGCTCAACGCCTCGGCTCCGGCCCGGACACCCCCGGGCCCCTCTCGCCGTCCGGTCGGGAGGAAGGGTACAAGTACCGGTATGGCGCGTGAGCGGGTGCGGTGGCCGGCCGTGGTGGACCGGGCGCGGGAGATCGTGAACGGGTACGCACCAATGAAGGTCACGTTGCGCCAGGTCATGTACCGCCTGGCCTCCGAGGGGACGCTGCCGCACACGGCGCCGATGTACCGCCGGTTGTCCGCGCAGCTGGCCAAGGCCCGCCGGGAGGGCCGGTTCCCCGACTTGATCGACACCGTCCGGGAAGTCCACGTCCTGCCGGCCTGGACGGGCGCGGACGCGTTCCTCGCGGAGATGCCCGACTGGTTCCGCCTCGACCGCACCGAGGGCCAGGAGCACGCCCTGTACGTCGCGGCGGAGAAGGACACCCTGCGCCAGCAGCTGACCGGCTGGCTCGCCGACGCGGGTATCCCGGTCCTGGTGGTCCGCGGCTTCGGCTCGCAGTCGTACGCCGACGTCGTCCACGACCGCGTCACCGCCGACCCGCGCGCCGCCGTGCTCCTGGTGGTCGGCGACTTCGACTGCTCCGGCGAGGACATCGAACGGGACTGGGTGGCGCGCACGGGCTGCTGGAGCCACACCGAGCGGGTGCTGCTGACCTACGAGCAGGTGCGCGCCTACGGGCTGCCCGCGACCGAGGGCAAGCGCGGTGATCCGAGGTGGCCGGCCTTCGCCCGCCGCTACGGCTTCGACCCCCGCCGCCCGGTGCAGTGGGAGGTGGAGGCGCTGGAGCCGGCCGAACTCCGGCGCCTGGTCCTCGCCGCCGTCGACCCGTACGTCGACCGTGACATCCTCGCCCGGCAGATCACCCGCGAGGAAGAACAACGCCGCGCCCTGGCCGCCTTTCTGGACGGCTGGGACGCGGCGGGCGGGAGAGCACCCTCGTAGTGCTGTTCCGGCGCGGGGGGCGCTCAGGCGGGTGCCGGTGCCGGGCGCAGCGCCGCGAGCGGGGAGCGCCGGCCTTTCTCCACCGCGCGCAGCTGCTCCCAGTCGACCTCGGGGTGGGCGGGGACGATCGCGTCGACGGACGCCGTGGTGTAGAGCGCGACGTCGACGGCCCCGGCCCGGCTCGTGCCGAAGCGGACCTCGATGGACTGCGGTGAGCGGATCCAGCCGAGCCGGACCATGTGGTCGAAGTCGGCACGCCGTACTCGGAGCGGGCGGCGGCTTGCTCGGGTCCGAGCGGGGTGTCGGCGGCGACCAGGTCCGCCAGGTCCTCGCGGCGGCAGACCTCCGTGACCTGACCGGGGTGGTGCAGGGACCCGTCCGGATTCGTGCTCAAGTCGACCAGGAGGCCGCGGTCGACGAACCGCCGCACCACGAAGGCCGTGACGTTCGCCTTCTCGCCGTACGCCGTCGGGTTCGGTGTGCCGAGCGCGTCGGCGATCCGGTCCGCCGCCGCGCCGCCGCCGATCGGCGGGGACGGCATCGAGGCCCGGATGGCGTCGGCGTCCAGTGCCTCCACAGCGGCCCGGGACCACTGGTAGGACGACGCGTCCGGGTCGGGGATGAGGCCGGTGTGCCGGGCCCACCGGAAGGCGGCTGCGGGGACCTTGAGTCGCTTGGCGGCCTGGCTCGCGTCGTACTCGGTTCGTCGCATGAGATCACCTCTCGCTCGTTCGCCGGAAGCGGCGGGACAGAACATGACAGAACACACGAAAAGCTGTCAATACCTCCTGGAAATAGGCAAGTTAACCGCGCGTCGATAGGGCTGCGCCCGCGTGCGCGAAGGAAAATCACCCGTCCGGGTGCCGCCCCAGACCGGCCGGACCGCCGTGGCGAGGGGCGGCCGTAGGCCCGACCATGCCGGGCCCCGCGACACCACCGCTTCGCGCCGCCGCCTGCTGCTCCTGTCCGTACAGCTGTGGTGGCACCCCTACTGGGAGACCGTCCCCTCGGTGCCGGCGGCACGGTCCGAGCTGCGCCACCTCGCCCGCGCCCACGGAGCCGTCCGGGCCGCGTGACCGGTCGCCCCGGTCGACCAGGAGCACGAAGGTGGCCAAGGATGGCACTAGGTATTGCGCGGCCCGCAGAACCGTCTCCGTCCGCGCAGGTCACCATGCGCTTTGCCTTGGTCGACTTGCTGACATCCCTGGTGCGGCTGCTCTGCCAATGCCCCTTGGCTGGAGAGAGACGGGCGGGATAGGCGGCGCGGCCGCGGCCGGGGGGCCGGGACGCGCTCAGCCGGCTGGGGCAGCCGCGCTTCGCCGTCAGCCCGGCGCCGGAGCGGGGACGGAAGTCGCCAGCGACCCGATGTTGTCCTGCCGATGCTGAGGGCCACCAAGAGATGGGGCGGGAGAGTCCCGCCGGATGGAGGTACCGCTGTGATCGTCCGACTCCTGGGTGGCCCGCTCGCCGGTCGCGTGTTGGAGACCACCGATGCCCCGTGGGCCGGGGACTGGCTCACGGCCGGTGACGCCGACTGGGGCCTGTATGTCCCGGTGCACCGCGACCCGGTGACCGGCGTCGTCCTGGCGGAGGTTCGGGTCACCATCCCGCGCCGCCGGTAGCAGCCCGCCGGTGCCGTGACATGCGAGACCCCGGGCCCTGTTCGGCGGGCCCGGGGTCTCACGGCGGCGGAGGAGCGGTCAGAAGTCGTCCCCGTAGCCCTCCCGCTCGGAGGGCGGCCCGAACCGCTTGATGGACCAGCAGGTGCAGTTCCCGCCCTCGTACAGCTCCTTGTCGCACTCTTCGTGGTGCTCCCGCACCGACCGCTTCGTCGGGGCCGTCGACGGCGCGGACTGCGGAGCGGGCGGCTCTGGGGCAGCCTCGACGGCCGGTACCGCGCCCGCCCATTTCATGCCCAGCGCGGCGAGGGCGTTCCGCTGTTCCTGGGTGAGCTTGTCCCGCCGGCTCTTGGTGTTCGAGACCCACACGCCCAGCTTCACGGCGACTGGCTCGTCCTGGCCGTCGACCGTGATCTCTTCGATGTGGCCGCGCGGCACCGGGCGATCGGGGCCTTCGCGCTCCACCCACTGGGCGAGGGCGGCCAGGCCCCGTTGGAACGCCTGCTGCGCCTTGCTCGGTCCCTTTGCTGTACGCCTGGCCGCCGGGGCGGGAGACGGTTCCTCGAGCGGTTTGATGCCCAGCAGGGTCAGCCGTTTCTGCTGTTCGGGCAGGAGCTGTGCCCAGGTGGCCGGCTGCTTTTGCTGCTGGAGCCATTTGCCGAGGTCGTCGCCGTCCATGAGCACGCCGGGTGCGATGTCGGGCAGGTGGCCGTCGGCGTCGACCAGGTCCGCCAGGACGCGGTAGTGCCGCTGCCAGTCCAGCGGCCAGGGGCAGGCCCAGTCAGGGTCGATCTCCGTCAGCTGCGCCGCGCGGACGGCGGCCCGCTTCGGGTCCTTGCCCAGGCCGTTCTTCGCGCCCTTGCGCCGCAGGTTGGCCATGTGCTGCCCGATGGGCACTTCGGTTCCGTCGGCGGGGTCGGTCCATACCGCGTCCTGGCGGGGTGCGAGGTGGCCGTGGGCGCGTCGGTAGGAGCGTAGTACGGCGCGTTTCTTCTCCCATGCTTCCTCGCCGGGTTCCCAGACCATCCCGGCGTCGTCCAGGAGTTCGTAGCGGTGTTCGTCGAGTTCGCCGGCGCGGTATGCGCGTCGCTGTTGGTGCTCCCATCTGCCCAGGGGGAAGACGGTGACGCCGAGGTCCACTTCGGTGTCGTAGGGGATGGCGTAAGGGCCGGTGATGCCATTTTCTTGACGCCAGCGCTGTCGGGCTTGGTAGCCCTCCAGCCAGACCAGCGATTCCGGCCGGTAGACCCGGGTGCGCAGGAAGGCCGCGATCGTCGCCGCGTCCCGGGGGGTGGAGAAATGCAGCAGGGCCGATTCGGCGGCGGCGTCGGTGCCGTCCTGCTCCTGGGCCTCGCCGCCGCTCTCGCCGTCAGTCCCGACGATGCGCCCCTCTTCGTCGCGCCGGACGTGCACCTTGCGCTTGCCGCTGGTGAGGGCACGCGAGGCGAGCTGCTCGACCAGGCGCTCATCATGCGAGCGCAGGCCCTGGAGGACGGCTACGAGAGGGCGGAACGAGGCGCTGGCCACCATGTCGGTCGGGTCCTCGCCGGGCTGGAGGAAGACCGGCACGATGATGCGGGCGATCTTCGTGCTGCCGTCCCGGTTGGGCCGCAGGGCCCGGCCGATGTTCTGGACGATCTCGACCTGGGAGCCGCGGGTGTCGGCGAAGCAGATCGCCTCGACACCGCGCTCGCCGGTGATGTCTACGCCCTCCCCGAGGACCCGCACCGAGGCGAGGAACGCCCGGTGCACGCGCCGGTTGTTCGCGTCGATGCCGTTGGCGAACTGCCGCAGGACCTCGCGCCGCTCGGAGACGAGGTGGTCGCCGCACAGCCACGCCGACCAGACCCGGTCCGGTGGGACGTGCCGGCCGGCCTCCAGCTCGTAGAACTCCGCGTCGATCGACGACGCCGGCAGGGCCTCCGCCTTCGCCAGGTCCTCGTCGGAGACATCGTTGACGTACAGCTCGGCCGCGGTCTCCGGCAGCTTCTCCGCGAACGCCATGGCCTCCTCTACCCGCTGGTGGAACGTCATCACGGTGCGCAGGTTCCACCTCGCGGCGTGCTCGAGGAGCGCGGTCTGCAGGAGCGCCATGCGTCGGCCCCGCAGGGCCTCGTCCGATTCCCCGTAGACGGGGGAGGGGTCGCGGATTTCCAGCACGTCGATCTCGAACGGGGCGAGGATCGCGCGCTCGATCGCTTCCGAGAGACCGAGCTCGGCCAGCCACGGTCCGTAGGTCTCCGAGTCCTGGCCCATCGAGGCGATCTCAAGCTCCTGGCCGCCGGCGCCCCTGCGCGGCTGGGGCGCCGCCAGGATCCGCGGGGTCGCGGTCAGGTAGAGCCGGAAGTCGGCGGGGATCCGCTGGTTGTCGTGGATCGCGGCCCACGGCCGCCCCAGGTCCCCGGCCGTCCCGTGCGCCTCGTCCACGATCGCGAGGTCGAAGCCCGCCAGCTGCTGCCCGTACAGCCGGTCCCCGCCTGCCAGAGCGGCCTCCAGCGGCCCGCGGACCTTCCGCTGACCCTCGGGGGCGTCGATGTCCTCGCGGTCCACCAGGGAGGCGTACGTGGCGAACACGACGACCGGTCCCGTCGCGGCCCACAGGGCGAGCTGGATGGGGTTGGTGGTGGTGCGCACCCCGAGCTCGTTCAGCACCGGGTCGTTCTCCAACGAGCACACCGCCACCATCGGGGCCCGGTGACCCACCAGGCGCCACGCCTGGGCGGTCTGCACAAGGAGATCCAGGGTCGGGACGGTGACGAGGATCCGGCCGTCCGGGAAGCACTCCAGCGCGCACGCGGCGGCCGTGATCGTCTTACCCGAGCCGGTTGCGGACACGATGGTGCCCCGCGCCCCCCGAGCAGACACAGGCGATCTTGCAGGGAATCCAACCCACTTTCGGAACGCTGACTTCTGGTCTACCTGGTGTTCCCGAAGGTTGATAACCGGCATTACGAAAACTCCTCCACCCAAGATTTCTACCGTTTCGGGAATTCACCGAGTCGGTGTGAACGGTGGTACGGAAACCGTACCGTCCTCGTGCACCACGATTCGCTCGGTGAGCTGCGCGAGGGCCTCGGCCGGCCGGACGCCAGCCCGGGCGGCAGCGGCCCGGATGAGTCGGCTGGACCCGGCGGTCAGCCACAACTCGGTACGCAGCTCATCCGCTGCTTCCCGCCGCCGTGCCGCGAACCCCGCGTGCGCGTCCAACGCGGCCTGGCGCCGGGAATCGCGCTCCCGCGCCCACTCCGAGCCATGGGCATCCTGCTCTGGCTCATAGACGTCCCACCCGGACCGCAGCATCAGGTCCCTGACGCGGCGCCACTCCACATGCTTAGCGGCCCAGATAGCAGCCAGCCGCTCAGGATCCGACGCGAACTCCGACGAGTATCCACCCTGGCGCACTTGCCTCCGAGTCTCCCGCTCACGGACAGCCGCTTCCACGACCCGCTGCTCAACCTGAGCAGCATTCAGACGCTCACCGTGGCGCCGGACCGAGTCCCGCGCCACGTCCTCAGCGTTCCACATCTTCATTCCCTTCACGGCGCGGGCGATCAGTCCGCCCCGGGGATGGTTGGA
>NZ_JBVJJR010000015.1:0-107338 GCF_055585605.1 Streptomyces sp. NPDC052910 | reverse complement strand
AGTGGATCGCCACCCAGATCGGCCCCCGCGTCGTCGGCGGCCGCTACGACCACGGCGACGACACCAGCGCCTACGAGGTCCTCGCCATCACCCGCGGCCCGCGCCCCCTCGGCACCTGGCCCGTCTGGGACATCACCGTCCGCTACGACAGCAACGGCCAGGAGACCACCCACTGCACCGGCTGGGACACCCGCCACGACACGGTGGTGGCACAGCCGCCCGCCGGCGGGAAGGACGCGTGGCGCTTCACGGCGGACGTGGTGGCGGTCGCCCCGGACGGCCAGGGCTCGTGTTGAGCACCGTGATCGCGGTCGTCGGCACGCTGCTCGGCGCGATCGTGGCCGGGGTCATCCAGCACCGCACCGCCCACACCACCCGCGCCGAGGCCCGAGACGACCACCGGCGCGACAAGGAGCTGGAGGCCGTCACGGCGTTCGCCGCAGCGGTCGCCGACCACCGCCGCACCATGGTCGTACGGGAAGGCCTCCGGCTCGATGGGGCCACCACGGAGGTTTTCGCCGAGGCGCGGGCCGCCTCGCACGCCACCCGGTCCGTCATCGAGGCGCCCAAGGTGCTGGTCTCGATCCTCGTTCCCTCGCTCACCCCGGCCGCTGAGGAGGCGACGCGGGCCGTGCTCGCGCTGCGCGGCGCCACCGACAAGGCGGTGCTGGACGCACTGCGCGAGAATGCCATCGCCGCGGCGGACAGGTTCGTCGCGGCGGCCTCCCGGCACTTCGCCTGACCCCGCGCCGTAGGTGTTGCACCTGGTGCACCACGGGGGCGCGGACGCATAACGACGCGGGCCCCGGCTCCCCCTCGCAGGGGACCGCCGGGGCCCGCGGCCTCTCTCAGCCGGACCGCTCCGGCGCGAAGTTCTCCATGCAGTCGCCGCACATGATGTTGCGGCGCTCCAGGGTCTTCGGGGACACCCGGATGACCGCTGGCGGCTCGCATTGGCACACGGCCTTGAGGTAGTTGCGGTCTTCCTTCTCCTTCTTGCCGGTGGGCACCTCGCCGTCCCCGCCGTCCTCGCCGGCGTCGGCACCGGCTTCCGCGTCGCTCGTTCCGCCTGTGCTGCCGCTGTCCCCGCGAGTGCGGGTGGGGAAGTTGTCGGGGGTGCGGGTGGCGTGCATTGCCTTGTCCAGGGCGGCGATCTGGTCGGCGTACGTCCTGGCGGCCTCCTCGCCCAGCTCCGTACCGGCGAACCCGTACTTCTTCTTCCACTTCTCGGTGACGTCGCGCTGGATGAGTCCCAGCTCCTCGGCGGTCTTGCGGAAGTGCTTGTTGTGGTACTGGCTGGCCGAGCAGTCGTTGACGCCGCGGGCCTCGTTCGCCGCGTGCGTGGCCTCGTGCAGCAGGTACCCGAAGACCTTCGCCGGGCCGTCGGCGAGCGACTCGGCGGTGACGAAGACTTCGTGGTGGAGCGGGCCGTCGCCTTCGCGCAGGCGCCACCGGCGGGGGGCGAAGTGGGCCAGTTCGACGGAGCTCGCGCGGCCGCCGGTGGCCATGCTGATGACGGCCTCGGGGACGTCCGGGTGGCGGGCGCGGACCGCGTTCCAGGCCTCGACCAGGGCGGAGGTGACTCCGGCGGCGATCTCGGCGACCGTCACCTCGGCGGGCGGGTCGGGCACGAGTTCCAGGGACGGAGCAGGCGCGGGTTCGGGGATGGCTGCGACGGCTTCGGTGGTCATGGCTCCACCTTAGCCAAATCTCACCTCTTAAGAGGTGAGATTTGGGGGCGAGTTCGCGCTTCTCGGGGTGCACACAGAGGGAAGATGCACCCGCGCCCCGCTGACGCCCTCGCAGAACCTGGAAGGTCCCCTCACACCGACTCGCAGGCGAGGAGCAATATCCCGAGACCGCAGTGGCCCGCGTCTGCCAGAGTCAAGATGTGTATCCAGCGTCGGAGTTACCGCACCACGATGAGGAGTAAGGAGGGGATCATGTCGGAACCCGGATCGGTCCTTCGGAACTTGAGCTCGGCCCCGTGGTCGGCCGAGGACGGAACAGCCTACGAAGTCGCCCTGGAAGGCATCAATCACGTCATCGGCGCCTACTCGCGGCTGATCGAGGCAGCGGAAGCCGCCTTCGCCACGGCGCGAGCCGAATCTCTGTCCGTCGCACAGCGCCAGTGGGCCGCTCGTCGCCGGAGCCTCACGCCGGCCGATCGGGCCGAGGTCGACGCGGTCACCGCTGAGTGCGTCCAGCTCCTGACAGAGCTGCGGGGTGCTGAGTGACCGAGGTGGACCGCACCCTGTACGCCCTGTCCGAGGCGGACAACGACCGCATCTTCCGCGAGCGGATCGTACCCAACGAGCTTGTCGGAACGTCCCAGGAGCAGCCTCTGGCCATCATCGTGTCGGGACAGACCGGTGCTGGAAAGACCTCCATCACCGCGCTGGCCACCCAAGCGCTCGCCGGCCGGGGGAACGCCGTCAACATCAACCTGGACACCTACAAGCCGTACCACCCGAAGTTCGATGAGCTGATGCGCGCGGATGACACCACCGCAGGTGCCTACACCAGCATCGACGGGCACAAATGGATGGAAGCAGCGGAGGCCTACGCCATCCGTGAACGCTTCGATATTGTGCTGGAGTCCGCCATGCGGGATCCTCGCGACTTCGAGGAGCCCGCCGCCCGGCTGAGGGCGGCCGGATACCGCGTCGAAGTGCCCGTGGTCGCGGTGCACGAGTCGATGAGCCGCCTGGGGGCGCTGGACCGCTACCTCCAGCAGGTTGAGGCCTTCGGGCAGGGGCGGATGATCGACCGGGCCATTCACGACGCCTGCTACCGCGGCGTGGTTCGGGCAGCCGCAGGAATCGACGAGGGCCGGCTCGCCAACTGGGTCTTCGTCGTACGCAGGGACGCGTCCGTCGTCTACAGCAACCACCTCGACAGCACCGGCCGGTGGGCGCGAGATCCGGGCACACCGCAGGCAGTGATCGGGGAGCGCGACCGTCCCTGGACCGAACAGGAGTCCCGCCGGTTCGCCGCGATCGTCGCGCGCACCCACGGACGGATCAACGAACTCCCGGTGTCGGATCGTGCTGCACCCCTTCGGGAGCTGGGGGCAATCGCCAAACTCGCCCGCCCTCTCGCGCACCCCGCAGCCGACAGC
Organism: Streptomyces sp. NPDC052910; assembly: GCF_055585605.1. Lineage (NCBI taxonomy): Bacteria > Bacillati > Actinomycetota > Actinomycetes > Kitasatosporales > Streptomycetaceae > Streptomyces > Streptomyces sp. NPDC052910. The sequence goes on along the minus strand of NZ_JBVJJR010000015.1, from coordinate 104,217 downwards.
GCCGTGCATCGTGCGCTGGGCCCCCTGTGGCCTGCAGCGCCGACGACGCTACCGGCCGTCCGCGTCTCCGCGGCCCGCAGCCGTTCCACCACCGTCACGCGTGGGCCGGCTGAGCCCGCTCACCCGCACAGCGGGGCTCCGCACACCGGTAGCGCTCCTGGTACCGACCAACAGCGGCGCCGCAGTCGGTAGCCGGCCTCGGGGAATATCGGCACATCGGTTATCGGTGAGAACGATCATGGGCGTCTAGCACATCGCGGCGGCGGGCGGCGAGCGCGAACCCGTTGAGCAGGACGGCGGCGTCGCGGAGGCCGATGGGGATGGTGCGGTCCAGCGCGCCGACCATTTTCCGCAGGACGGCCGGGGTGGCGGCGGTGGCTGCATTCCGGCGGCCGCGCGGGTCTTTGCTCTCCTTCAGCCAGCGCTCGTAGCCGCGCAGGACCAACCGGGCCCCCTTCTGGTGCGGCGGGAGTTCGGCGGCCTGGTGCGCGACGACGACGGATGCCATGGCGCGGTCGATGGACGCCGGCTTGTAGGGCTGGCCGGTCCGTGGCCGCGGGGTGAGGGTCAGCCACGTGACGTACTCGGTGAGTGTGTCGCCGGTGCACGGCAGCGGGTTGCGGCGGTTGGCGAGCGCCCACGCCGTCAACCGGCGCCAGTCGCCCGCATATCCGCGCCGGGTCTCGTCGGGGATGCCGTCGGCGGCGGCCTGGCGGGCGGCGTCGGAGAGGCCGGAGCGGGCGGCGGGCACCGCTTGGCCGCCGGGGGGCGCAACGTCCAGAGCGCCGCCGGCGGGGTGTTCCTCCGTCGGCGGCGTGGTGCTCGGTGTGCTCATCGGCAAGGCGGGGTCATGCCTGTGCGGCCCGGGCATCACGGTGCTCGTCAAGCCACATCAAGTCACCGTCATGGTGGTACGGCTTGCTGTGCCCCGGCTCCTCCTTGCACTGGGCCCAGTGGCCATAGTTGTCCGGGTACAGCGCGGTGCAGGTATCGGGCTCCAGCTCGTCCGGTCCGGGCGGCGGGGTGAGGACGCCGACGGCGGCGAGGGCGACGGTCACGGCGTGGGCGACGCTGTCACCGGTCAGACCGGTGGCCTTGTGCACCCGGTTGCACGCGTCTTGGTACTCCGCCTCGGTGATGATGCGGCGTGCGGTGGTGGTGTCCATCGGGGTCTCCCGGAGTGGTCCCGCCGGCGGCGGGGTGTGGGTGCGGCGGGCGGCGTCGGAGAGGCCGGAGCGGGCGGCGGGCAGCGCCTGGCCGCCGACGGGTTCGACGTCCAGGGTGGCGCCGCCGACGGAGTTTTCCGCCGCCGGCGGCGTGGTGTCCGTCTCGCTCATCGAGGGCTCAGCCCTGCGGGGGGATGGCGTCGGGATCGCCGTCGGTCCAGGTCCATTCCCCGCCCTCGTCCTCGTGGTCGCCGGTGTGTCCGGGGGTCTGGCCGCACTGGAGCCAGGCGCCGTCCTCGTCGGCGCACAGGGCGGTGCAGGTGTCCGGCTCGACGGCGGGCGGCGGGGTGAGCACGCCGACGGCGGCCAGGGCGGCGGCGGCGAAGTCCTCGGCCTGGGCCTCGGAGAAGGTGACGCCGCCGTGCCGGGCGGCCCAGCGCAGACCGGCGGCGGCCTCGGCGTACTCGTCCTCGGTGAGCACGCGGCGCGGGGCGGTGGTGTCGTCCATCGGGGTCTCCCGGAAGGTAGTCCCGCCGGCGGCGGGGTGGGTGCGGCCCAGCTACGCACGACCGTGCCGCAGCACGATCGCCCCGGCGCCCAGGACGACCAGGGCGAACACCATCCCGGCCCACACCCCCCACATCAGCCACCCCTGGACACCGGTCACACCCCACATGACCAGACCGAACGCCGGACCGCCGGCAAACGCGACGGCCGTGCGCCGGGCAAGCCCCTTGACGCCGCTTTCCATGTCTCCTCCTGGTACTTCGGCCTGTCTCCCACACGGGCCACAACCCGCTCAGGATCTCACGAACCCGCCGGCCGCCCAGGGGCGTTTCCTGCCGCGGTGCGGACTTCTCAGAGGTCGTTTTCTCTCGGTGTTTCATCCTGGAATGTGAGCTTGATGCCGTGGTGTCGGGTCGCGCCAGGAGATGGTGTTCTCGCCGGTGAAGCGGCGGGCCATGAGCGCCGTGCCCCGCATGAGCGCCGACGACCTCGTCACCGGCGCCTTGCGCGGCCTCGAACTCGGCGAGACCGTCAGCGCCCCCGGCGTCGAGGACTACCAGGTCCTCCAGGACGTCTTCACCGCCGACCTTGCCGCCTTCGGAGCCCAGGCCCCCACCCTCGCCGACCGCTACACCAAGCGCCGCCCCGCCCTCGCGGGCGGCGCGGTCGCGGCGGCCAGGGCCTCCCCGCAGTGCCAGCCCAGCGCAAGGCCCGCCGCGAGTACGAGAACAGGGTCAGCGCCCTCGCCCCCTCACCATGATCGTTCTCACGGATAACCGCTGTACCGATGTTCCCCGAGGCCGGTCGCCAGCAGCTCCGGGAAACCGTCGGCACTGCCCGGCTGGCCTTCCCGGCGATATGGTCCTGATCAACGGGACCGGCCGTCCCGGGGCAGATGACCGAGGCGCTGCCTCCACTGCGGCGGCAAGGCGCGGTTTCCCGGCAGACCGGACGGGGAGCGGGGGCCGGTCTGCCGGGTAGTGGAGCGGGCACGGGCCGCCGCAGCGGACACGCGGCGGGCCTGCTCTGCGGCGGCGGTAGGCATCAATTGCTGGACGGTGGCATCGAGGGCGGCTCGCGTCAGGTCGGTTCCGGTACGTCGGCACGCGGTCACCAGGACGTCCGCCGCAGCGGCGTCCGCGGTGGCGGCCTGACCGTAGACGGTGTTCAGGTGCTCGATCTGCCGGAGCTGGGCGGGGTAGAAGCGGACTCGGGCACCGGTGGGTCGGTAGTGGGGAGAATCGGTGACCAGGCGGTCGCTCAGCCGCTCGACGATGGCGGGTGCGGCGTCGGCGAGGAGGCGGCCGGCGGCGGGCAGACGGTAGACGGCCGCGAGGAGCAGTCCCTCGCCTCGGGCGTCGGCGACCACGGCGGCGGCGAGCCGCTGTTCAAGCGTGGTGGCGTCGGGCTTCCACTGGGGCCCGTAGAGCATCTGGCCGAGGCGGATGGTGGCCGTCTCGGCGATGACGGCTGCCGGGTGCGGCAGGATCTGGGGGAGCCGGATGTGCTCACCGACCCGGTAGGCGGGCTGCGGCAGACCGGGGTAGGCGCGCGGATCGGCGAGGTCGACGATGTGGTGCCAGGCGGTAGCCGTCTCGTGCCAGGCCCGGGCGGCGTCTCGGAGCCGGTCCGCTGCGTCCCGTGCCAGGGCGGCGAGGGCAGTGTCGGGGTGGTGTGCAGTGGTGTGGAGGATCATCCGTCCGGCCAAGAGCCGGCCCAGGGCCGCAGCGCGGCCGATGTATTGCAGGTCCGAGCCGCTGAGCCGGTGGTCGCTGGCCCCGGTGCGGGCCTCGAAGGCCGCGCGGATCAGGCGGTCGCAGTCGGCGGTGAGCTGGCTGGTCACCGTGGTAGTGGAATCGCTGGGCAGGGCCCGTACCGCCTCGACCGGCAGGGCGACGGGGAGCGCACCGACGGAGGCGTCGGCGAGGCGGGACCGGCTGCGTCCGAGGATGGAGGCGCGGGTGAGGTGGGTGCGTGCGTCGTCGATCGCCGCGGTGACGCCCGGGTGGATCTCGCCGATGGCGAGCGGGAGGAGAACGCGGCTGCTCTGGTGGACCAGGTCGGCCATGCGCACGATGAGGTAGTCCCGCGCAGCCTGCGTGGTGAGGGTGTACGAGTAGGGGGTCAGCGGCAGGCGTTCGGGGGGCGAACCGAAGTGGCTGGCGACGAGGTCGTTGACCAACGCGACGGTGTGCTGCGCCTTGCTTCCGGTGGCTACTGCCACCAGAAACGCACCCGGTGCACATGGCTGACCATCAAAAAACCCCTATGGACTGCGGTGACGAGACGTCCCGCGAAGCTGCGGCCGGCGGCGTGCAAGTACGATCCCGGGCATGGCGAACGCACACGAGATCATTCAGCGGATGAGGGAGATCCAGGCAGCCCGTGAGGCGGCGTTCGAGCCGCTGGCGGAGATCCTGGGCCAGCGTCAGGAACTCCAGCGGCAGTTGGCCCTGCTGGACGAGCCGTACGGCAAGGCCTACGCAAATGCGGAAGCGGCAGGGTGGACCTCGGAGGAGCTGACGGCCATCGGCTGCGAGGAACCAGAGAAGCGTCCGAAGGGTCGTCCGCGTCGGCGCGCCGCGGCCAAGAGGACGGGACCGGAGGCGCCCTCTTCGGGCTCCTCGACCGCCCCGTCGGTGGCTACGCTGCCCGCGCAGGAAGGTGCTGGTGCGGATGAAGCGGCGACCGCCGCAGCCGCCTCCGGCTAACGACGCAGGAGCGCAGAGGAAGGGCCCCGCTTCGCGGGGCCCTTCGCGTTGTGCACGCATCCCTCCCCGGCCTATCCAGTGTCCGGCCGGTCTCCTCCGCGCCAAGGTCGTACGTCCGCTCCTCGCCGCGTCGCTCGTTCCTCCCGACGCGCCGGCGGTGCGGGCGCTCCACCTTGACACTCCATCTCCCGGCCTAGGGAATGCCTTTACGGGCAACAAACCGTGTCCGCCGACGTGACGGTTCCCGTCGGGCGGAGGTCGGAGTGGACGACCGATCCAGAGGATCTCGCTGCCCCCGCCCGATCACACCGGGCACCTCACCCACATCGTGAACCTGCCATCGACATCGGCGTCCGCGTCTTCGCACACTACTCCGGCGAGCCGCATCTCCAGCGGCCCGCCGGGGCTTCGTCGTGGATGCCGATCAGGCTGCGGGGAACAGCTCCAGTTGCTCGATCGACTGGCGCTCGGCGCGCTGACCGGGCAGAACCGGGTGGTTAGTGTCGGCGGGGATGTCGGCCCATTCCGGGTCCGGCGCGTCCAGCCGGTAGACCTCTGCCTGATAGGTGGCCGTCGGCTGGTACCAGTCCTCGCCCTGGACGGCGGAGGAGACGGCTGCGCCCATGAACGGCGACACGGCGTCGGCGATCATCTGCGCGATGTTCCGCACGCCCCGGGCGCCCACGCGGGCGGGAATGTAGGTCCACGGGTAGTCCCGGCGGAAGCCGACCAGGGCGCCGAGTTCGGGGGCAGTGATCGTGTTGGTGCCCTCACCCTGGGGGACGTGAGCGGGGCGGAACTTGATGGCGTACCAGGGGGCGGTGACGCACTGCCCGACGGTGTCGAGCCGGAAGGATCCGCCGCCCAGGGGCTTGCCGTCGGCGTTCAGCCCGCGCTTGCCGCGGGTGTCGGCCCACCAGTCCGCCGGGAGGTCGAGCGCGGCCGCAACGGTCACCTTCGGCAGGGCGGGGCGCCCCTGGTAGGGCTCGATCCGCCGGTCGAGTTCCGGCGCCCAGTCCGGCAGTCGGCCGGTGCGCTTGAGGATGTGCGCCCACATCGCGCGGGCCGCCTTGTCGCCGTCCACGTGGTCCGCGTAGCGGGGTTCCTCGTAGCGGGTGGCGACCATCCAGGCGCGCTCGCGGTGGGTGGCCGCGCCGTAGTCGGCGGCGTCCGCGACCTGCCAGGAGCACCATGCCCAGCCGAGGCCTTCCACGCTGGTGATCTCGGACTGGATGGCCTCGGCGAGGGCCGGGGACTGGCGGAGCAGGTTCGCGCTCTGCTCCATGGTGATGGACACCAGCGGGGCGCCGATCTGGACCAGGCACATCGGCCAGATCAGCATCTCGGCCATGAGCGCCGTACGGTCGTCGGAGACCACCGAGGCCGCCCACTCCCGGAACTCCGCGGGGGTCATGCAGGGGGGCAGGTGCCCGCCGCCGCACAGCTCGCCCCCGTCGGCGTCGGGGTGGTCCTCCATGCCGTCGATGATGTCGCCGAAGTAGTGGTGGGGACCGCCGTAGAGGCTGCACAGGTCGTCGACTTCCAGGAAGCCGAAGGCCTCGCTCGCCTGCCACATGATCGACTGGAGTTCGGCGATCTCGTCGGCGTTCCACCCGGCGCGCTTGCCCGCGCCTGAGAGGGTCTGGCAGGGCGGGGAGCCGTGGAAGCGGCGTACGCCCCGCAGGACGGGGTGGCGGGGGTCGAGCGTGCGGATGTCCGCCTCGATCACCCAGTGCCCGGCCGCCCGGGCGGTGGCTGCGGCGTCGCGGTTGTACTCGATCAGCACCCAGTCGCCGCCGTCGTCCACCAGGCGCCGTCCGGCGGACATGCCGCCCGGGCCGCCGAACGCCTCGATGCCGCGCTCGGGCATCCCCTTCACCCACGGCCGGGCCCAGTGCGGCGGGTAGGGGAAGGCGAACTCGGTGCAGGCCCGGCAGTCGGCGCACTGCGCGCCGAGGCCGCAGACGATGCAGTCGGCGCACGTCCAGCCGTCCCACTCCAGCACCGCCGGCTGGAAGCCGTTCGCGTACGGGCGGCCGAACGAGTCCGCCGCCGCGACGGGGGCGGTGCTGCTCGCAAGGGTGCTCACCGTGACCGTCCTTGGTCTCGTTGAGGGTTCTCGGTGTGGGCCCGGGGCCCGGTGGCCGGGAGGGGATTCCCGCCCCCTTTCGACGTAGACAATACTCTCAAGTTTTAAGGCCCGAGTCAACCCCTTCACGCCACGAAACCGCAGGTCAGCGGCACTTTTGATGGCACTTCAGGCGCGGTTCCCCCCATCCGGCGGCCGCCGTATGACGGGCCGGTCGGAGGCCTCCGCGGCTGGGCAGGCGCAGCCGACCCGACGCAGCGCACGCCGCGTCCACCACGGTCGGCTGGACCGCTCCGGCCGCGCACCGCTCGACTGCACCGCGGACGCCGTCCTCGGCCACCGCGAAGCGGCAATCTGCTAGCGCCGATTCCTCTCGACACCACTGCCACCCTCCACCACGAGGACGCCACCACGACGGTGAGTCAGCCGACGGTGCCCCCTCGTCGTTTACCTCCACCACGGCGGTGAGCACCCGCCGATACCGGTCCGCGGGGGGCGGGGTCCGGAGGAGCCCCCCGCGGGAATGCGCAAGGGCGCCCTGGCGCCCGCAGCCCGAGGGCGCTTGCGCACTCGGGCCCCGATAAGGGGCGCACTGCCGGATCGCGCCGAAGGTGCGATGAGCGTGCCACCGGCCAGCGGCCGCGCGCGGGGACGATGCCCGCGCCCGACCGCCGGGCAGCACGGCGCGCGGTACGACCACACCATGCCGAGGGACTGTGAATGACCATGGCGGGTCCAGCGCCGCCGGGGCGCTGGCGGGGGTCTGGGGGCAGCGCCCCCGGCACTCCACCGACCTGTCGCCCGGACCGCCGGCCGCACTGCTTCCAGGTGTGGACGAACTGGCCGTGCTCGTTCGCAAGGTCGGCCGCGATGTCGCCGGCGGTGCGGTCGGGTGCGCGACCAACGCGTCGGCGGCGACCTGCACGCGGGGGTCGGGTTGGGGCCTGGCGGGGCGCCCGGCGACTCCGGCCCGGTCGGTGTTCTCGACGTTGTCGTGGTAGTCCCACATCTGCTGACGGGTGCGGTACTCGCGCACGCCGCCCTTGGGCAGGCCCTCGGTGCGCACGGGGTCCGGCCGGGCCCTCGGTGACCGAACGCCGAAGCGGCCGACGGGGAAACTCGTCGGCCGCTTCACTTCTTCCTGATCATCGCGGAATGCCATGCCGGGGCGAGCAGGGGCCCTGCTCGCCCCGGTGTTCGTTACGCGGCCCAGACCTTCGTAGCGGTGCCGCCGAAGGAGATGCGCTGACCGCTGACGGTGTACCCGTACCGGCGTCCGGCTTCCGTCACCAGCCGGACGACCTTGATCGGCGAGCCGGACAGTCGCTTGCGGTCACGGGCGAGGCGGACGCGGCCGTCGTCCTGCACGTCGCCGAACGTGAAGAACGGGGTCGTGATGCCCTTGAGGGTCCGCCACTGCGCCGCCTCGGCGAGGCACAGGCCCCAGGTGCGGGCGATGGCGAGTGCAGCCGCCTCCTTCGTGGGGAAGAAGCCGACGTTACCGTCGGGGCCGGACGCCTTCGGGGACCATGCCGCCCAGCCGCCCCGGGCGAGGCGGGCGGGAGTCTCGTCGAAGATGACGCCGAGGCGCTCGGCGCCCTTATACACGCAATGCTGGATCGGGTTGCCCTCGTCGGGGACGGTGCGCAGACCGGTGCTCGCCGGGACGATCCAGTCACGCCGGTGGGTAGCGATGTACTCCGCGATGGCACGGGCGCAGTGCTCGGAGTCCTCCGCCAAGGACGAGCCCTCCGGCGCGGCATCCAGGATGTCGACGTAGTCGCCGAGACCGTCGTAGAGCGTGGCGCTCCACGGCTCGTCGTGCTGGGCCATCAGACGGTGCGCTTCCTCGCCGGAGGAGATGAGGAAATGCGGGGCGAGCCGGGCAGATTCCTCGGGGGTGTGCGGGTTGATCGGCACGACGAGCCAGGTGAATCCGCTCTCACCGCCGTCGTAGGCGGTGAGGCCGCGATTGGACAGCGCGCCGCGCAGGACGTCCGCCTCGGTGAGCGTGGACTCGTACTGACGGACGCAGGTGATGACGGCATCGGCGAGGGCGGCCGTGTCTGCCGCGCACTCCATGTCGTCCCCTTCGGAGTCGTAGATCTCGGAGAACGGCTCGGCGTTCCAGCACGCCTGCCAGCTACGGTGTTCGCCCACTTCGTGGTCCGCCCGCATCTCCGTCCCGTCGATGATGGTGGCGCTGATGGTGATCTGCGAGGAGTCCGCGAGAGTCAGCAGGACGTAGGTCCCCGCGCTCTCGTTCTGCATCTCGGGAGACAGCCCAGCGGCCTTCAGCTTCTCGAAGAGCGGGAGTTGCGCGAGCGCGGGCACGGTGGTGGTCTGCATGGTCATGGTGGTCGTACTCCTGGTTGAGGTTTTCGGTGGTGGCCCCTGGGGACCGGTGTCGGGAGGGGATTCCCGCCCCCTTCCGACGTAGACCATACTCTCAAGTTTTGGGGTGCGAGTCAACCCCTGCCCGTCGAATAAGCGCAATGGCACTTCTTCGGGGCTGTCCGACGCGCCACCCTCACCCGGGAACCCTCGCCGGCGAATGCCGAAGGACGGGCCGGTCGGGGGGTTCCCTCCGCGGCTGGGCAGGCGCAGCCGACCACAGGCCGTGCCGAGGGGCCAGGCTCGCCGAAGGCGACCGCGAAGCGGCGTGGCCTGGCGGCCCGGCGGGCGGTGGTCCCCTCCGGGGGCCCAGTCGCGGAGGGCCCCCCGACCCCACCCACCCAGCACCACCCACGGACCGCCAGACGGCAACGGAGCCCCCTCCCCTCTGTGGAGGGCCCAGGGGCCTGGGGATGGAACCCCCAGCCGCTCGAACCCACACACACCTCGCCCCCCCCCAGCCACAAACACACCTCTTAAGAGGTGCTATTGCGGGAGAGTCGGCTGCCGGTACGACGATGGCCAGCGCGTCCGGTCCGGGTCGCGCTGGCCATCGTTCTGCCAGGGGTCTTGCTACTGCTGTGCCAGCTTGCGGGCCTGGGTGATGACTCGCTTCCACGTGTCCACCGAGTGGCCGTGACGCTCGGCCAGGGTGACGGCTACTTCGCCGGGCTTCTTGCCGGGCATCGCGGACAGCGCCTCGGCGGCCAGCCGGACGCGCTCCTCACGCACCTTCGCCCCGAGGGCACGGGCCTTGGCGTTGGGGCCGGGCCGACGTCCGCCCTTGGTCCCGTACCCGCTGACCGGATCGTCGGCCCATGCCCAGAGCTGGGCTCGGGTGCGGTACTCGCGGTTGCGGGTCTTCAGCTCCTCGACGCGAACCGGGTCGGGCCACCCAGGCGGAGGGTTCCTGGTGTACTGGGTGATGCGGGCGGGGTCGACGCCGAGCACGCGGGCCTGCCCCGCCGGCGGCAGTTCCTCGTCCGGGTCGCCGCTGCGGTCGACGCCGGAGAGGTCACGGGGCCGCTGCCGCTGCTCCGCGAACCACTCGTCCCACAGCTCCACGTCCCAGTGCAGAACGCCGTCGATCTCGCGGGCCTCGGGGTGCCCGTTGGCCCCGCGGTCGCGCCACAGCCGTTTCAGGGTCATCGCGCTGTAGCCGCTGTGCTCGATCAGGTCCTCGCGGGTCGCCCACCGGCGGCCATCGACGGTTCTCAAGGGGGTGCTCCTGGTGGTGTCGGTCGTGGATACCATGGTGACGGGTTCGGTTATGGGTCTGTTGAGGGCCCTCGGTGGCCGAACGCACGGCCCGGCGGGATTCCCACGCTTTTGCGCCCCGCCGGGCCGCTCGACGTCCAGCGCCGGACGGCCCCGGGACTGCCTCAAAACAGGGTGTACTCCGCCTCGTCGGCAGGCTCGCATCCTCGCGTGCGGCGTCCCCCACGGACGGCACGCTCCGTTCGACGGTCGGGGTCCGGCTCCGCCGGCTCCTCGGCGGGCGCTGCGGGCGCGGCGGGGGCCGGGCCGTCCTTGGGGCAGGGGCACCGGCACCACCACACGCACGGCGCGCCGTCCGGCCGGACGACTACCTTCGCCACGACCTGCCCCCGAGCGTTGTGCACCCAGTCGACGTTGTCGTCCACGTGCGGGCCGCCCCTCTGCCGGTGGACGCACAGCTCGCACCGGCCGCCGAGACAGTTCCAGCATGTGCCCCGCTCGCACGCCGTCCACCGCCAGTACCCGAACGGGTACTTGCGCTCGATCTCCGTGAGGAACGCAGGCCACACCTGCTCACGCACCCACGCGCCCTCGTCCTCGCTCATCGGCGACGGGTTGGGCACCGGGTCGACGATGCCCAGGAGCAGGCCGCCCTGGAGGTTCAGGGCAGCGGTGCCCCGTACGGTCTCGCGTTCCTGCGGCGTGAGCGTGCGCTGGGGGCGGCGGATGATCCGGTTCATGCTGCGGTCCTTCGGTCGGTGAGGGTTTCGGTGTGGTGCACGGCCCTCGGCGGGGGAGCGGGATTCCCGCCCCGCTCCCCCGCCGGGCACGGCCGGTCAGCTCCGGGCGCGCTCGATGATGGCCCGCAGGGTGATCGACGTCTTGAACGGGCGGCCCATCTCGGCCTCGGCCTCGGCGTACTCGGCGAACAGCTCGGGGTTGAGCTGGGCGGAGCGCACCAGGTCGTCGGTATGGGCCAGCGGGCAGGCGCGGCAGCTCAGGCGGCGCATGCCCTGGTCGTACGCCTCGTGGTGCGCGACGCCGTGGTCGCGGTGGATCTTCCACACCTGCTCGGTGGTGAGGTGATGAATCGGCAGCCAGGTCGTCACCACGCGCAGCGTGCCCTTGCCGCTCATGCGGTGCCGCTCGACGACCGGCTTCTTCGCACGGGCCGTGGACTCCTCGGCACGCATGCCCATCGCGTACCCGACCCGGGGCGGGCGCCCGAGTCGCAGCTCGGCACCGATCTCGTCGATGTAGTCGCGCCCGACGGTGGTCTTCGTATCACTCGTACAAAAGCGTGCGAAGTGCCCGGGCCAGTTGCCGTGCGCCCGGATCCGGTCCCACAGCGACGGCCACCGCGTGCTGCGGCGGACGGCGAACGGGACGCCGTACTGGGCAGCGTGCGCGCGGGCGACGTCGAGCGCGCCCGGCCACTCAACCAGGTGCCCCTTGGCGGTACGCCCGAGGTCGCAGTGCAGCACCCGGACTTTGTGGAGCTGGCCCGCCTTGTCGGCCTGGGTGCACACCTCGTGCACGGTGACACCGGAGTCCTTGCCACCGCTGTCGCCGACGACCACGAAGTCGTGGGCGTCCCAGTCGAAGTCGGCGGGGGGCTCAGCCGGCGCGGCGGCCGGCGCGGGGAACAGTTCCATCTGCCCGGCCTGGGCCCCGGCGCATCCGGTGCCGCGCGGCGGGGTGAGGGGGTTTTTCGTCACGTCGTCTCCAGTTGAGGGTTTTCGATGTGCTCAGGCCGGGGCCCGGGTAGGGGAGCGGGATTCCCGCCCCGCTCCCCCGCCGGGCGTCCGGCCGGTCCGCGTCGTCCGGTGGGTCCGGCCGGTCGTGTGGTCAGTCCTGCGGCAAGGTCAGGCGGTCGCGGAGCTTCGGGGCGACCAGCCACACGCGGACGCGCTCCGCGCTGTGGGGGTAGTGCTTGCGCACCACGTCCGCGAAGCACGCGTCCGGGTCGGCCAACAGGGTGCTGAGGGTCTTCACGATGAGGTCGTCGATGTCGTCGGGCAGACTCTCGCGCCAGTGCTCGGCGGCCTGGTCGAGCCCCTCGCAGGCAGCGACGAGGATGTCGCTTCGAGTGAAGGTGGTGGAGGAGCTCAGCACGGGCTCGTCCCACCACACCGGGAAGTCGGCCAGCACGAGCGGGATGGCGTCGGCGGCGTGGCGGAAGCGGCCCACGGCCGGGCTCTGCCCGGCGGCCTCGGCAACCGCTTCGACGGCGCGGCGGACGAGGCGCTGGACGGCGTGGGGGGTGTAGCGGGTTTCGGGCTCCGCTCCGCCGCGGTGGTGTGCGGCCTGGGAGTTCGGCATGTCGTCTCCTGTTGAGGTTTCTCGGTGTGGGCCTGGGGCCCGGTAGTCGGGAGGGGATTCCCGCCCCCTTCCGACGTAGACAATACTCTCAAGTTTTTGGGTCTAAGTCAACCCGCCCTCCGAAAAGCCGCAGGTCAGAGGCATTCTTGCGGAGAATTCCGACGTCTCGACCAACCCCCGGGGAAACCCCTCCGGCGGACGTCGCACAACGGGCCGGCGCGGGAGCTCCGGCTGGGCAGACGCAGCCGACCACGGGCCGCGTCGGGGGGCGCGGCTCGCGTTTTGCGGCGCGGGGCCGCGGAGCGGCCTGGTATCGGGGGCCGCGGTGCGGCTGATGCGGGCCGCGGAGTCGGCCCGGGGGTGATGCTGGTTGGCGGGGCGGTCGGGATGCGGCGGGCGGGTGATGGCGGGTTGCCGTCGTCTTTGCAGAGGTGGGGCGTCGGGGGTCTCTCCGCTCGGCCGGCGGGCATCGCCCGAGCGCGCCGGTCGTCGGGGTGTCCGGGCTCGCCGCTTGCGGCGACCGCGCTTGCGCGGCTTGGCCTGGACGCCCCGGCGGGCGGTGCGCTTGCCTCTGGCGCCGGTCGTGCGGAGAGACCCCCGGTGGTCCACCGGTCCCTCCACGGGCCCGCAGACGGCGACGGTGCCCCCTCCCCTCTCTGCGAGCGCCGGCCCCCCGGAGGGCCGCCGGAGGCAGGGCCGCTTGCGGCCCTGGGGCTTGAACCACAGCCGTTCCCCGTCCCGCTGACGCCGGGTCACCGCGCAACCGCGGAAGGCGGCGTGGCCTGGTGGCCCGGCGCGGGCTGTGGTCCCCTCCGGGTGCCCGGTCGCGGAGGGCCCCCCGACCCCACCCACCCAGCACCACCCACGGACCGCCAGACGGCAACGGAGCCCCCTCCCCTCTGTGGAGGGCCCAGGGGCCTGGGGATGGAACCCCCAGCCGCTCGAACCCACACACACCTCGCCCCCCCCCCAGCCACAAACACACCTCTTAAGAGGTGAGTAACTGATGCGGGTCAACGCCGGCTCGTCGTGCGTCCGGCCCAGCTCCCGATGCTTCTACACGGGTAGCGCGTCGATAGCGGCCTGCCAGGGGTACGCGTCGAGGTCTCCGCTCCGGGGCGGGTGCGGGACGAACCCGCCGTCGCCGAGGAGTACCCGCACGCCGGCGTCGCGGAGCCGGGTGACACTCGTGTCGACCGCGGGGTGCTGGTGTTGGGCGGCGTTCCAGTGCGGTAGGGCGACGATCGGCAGGCCGAGGCCGATGGCTTCGGTCATCAGGCCGAGCGCCAGGGTGTCGCTGATGCCGGCCGCCCACTTGTTCAAGGTGTTCGAGGTGAGGGGGGCCACAAGGAGCGCTGCCGGGGGCGGCAGGACGTCGGGTTGGCTGGGGAGTTTGTACTGGTGGCGGACCGGGTGCCCGGTCAGCTCCTCCAGGGCCGCGACCTCGTCGTCGGTGTCTTCGCTCGCCCATCGGTAGGCGGATGGCGTCAGGATGACGCAGACCTCCCACCCGGCGGTCTGAGCGGCGCGGACTGGGATGTCGAGACGGCGGGCCGGCGGGGCCGCGCACGCGATCAGGTAGAGCGTTCGTGTGGTCACCGGGGCAGTCCACAACGGTCCGCCAAGGCGTGCAACCGCCCCTCGGCCCGCCCGGCGCCCAGCAGCCGCAGGTCTTCGACGATTTGGCGGCTGCGCGGTCGACAGAGGACCTCTTCGGGCGCGAGGCGTTCGGCTTCCAGCAGGGTCGCCACCGCCTCCTCGCGCTGTCCGGTCTGGGTCTCGGCGCGGGCGCGGTCGGTCAGCAGGTGGGCTCGGCGCTCGCGCGGCAGAGCGGCCAGCGCCTGCCTGGGGATGCCCGCGGCGGCCGCGAGAGCGTCGGCCCCCTCCGACAGGTAGACGCTCGCCGCGACCCGGTACAGGACGCAGTTGGTCGGGCCGAAAGCGGTCCACAACGCGTTGCCGTCGGCACCGAGGCGAGCGGCGTGGCCGTCGGCCTGGTCAAGGAGGCCCGGTACACGCCGGGCGAGAACGTCCGGCTGCTCGTCGTCGGCCTCCGCCGCGGCGGCCTGCGCCATCGCCGCCTTCAGCCACAACATGCCCAAGACCGACAGCCCGTCCGCGCCGCGCCGCAGCAGGTCCTCTTGAAGCCGGCGGGCGGCGGCGGTGGCGAAGTCGACCGCGGCGGCGGCCTGGCCGTGGTGCGTCATCGCGTCGGCCAGGTGCCGCGCGGCGGAGGCCATGATGACCGGGTCTTCGCTGCGCTCGGCCGCCGCCACCGCCCGGTGCCCGGCGAGCACGGCCAGCTCAGGCTCGCCCCACTTGATGGCGGCGGCCTCAGCCAGCTCCAGGGTCAGCGACAGCACCGCGCACGCCTGTAGCCGCGCCGTCCCCCGGTGGCGGTCGGCGGCGCCGGTCGCGTCCACCAGCAGCGCCGGGAGGACGGTACCCAGTTGCGCGAAGTGGCCGGTCTGGAAGCCGGCGCGCGCGTGCTCCAGGCCGCGCCGAAGCGTCTCCACCGGCATCGGCTCGCCGCGCGTGTCTTCGCTCCAGCCGGTGAGCACGTCGTGGCGGTGCAAGGCGGCCCGCACCGCCGCGACTTCCGGCTCGGTCGGGCACTCGACGACCGCCGGGTCGGCCAGCAGCCGCTCCACGGTGACCCCCAGTCGGAGTGCCAGTTGTCGCACCACCGACAACTGGGGGTCGGCCTGCCGGCGGCCGCCCTCCAGCTCCTCGACCCACCGCAGGGACCGGCCCATCAGCGTCGCGAGCGTCTGCTGGTCCATGCCGCGCCGGGTGCGCCAGTACCGAACCCTCCGGCCGAACTGGAACTTCTCCATCAGGCCGCCCTGGAGACGAAGTTGGTGACCCACACGGAGTGTGTGGGTCACCTCTGGTATACCGCTCTTACCGTCAGGGCATGGCCAAGTCCGAGACCCTTCCCCCCGCCACCACGCGCCTCACCACCCTGCTCGACGGCGACACCGTGCCCCTCGACGCGGTGACCATCCGCGCCACCATCGACAGGGCCCTGGTGGACCGGCGCGCGCTCCCCCGCCCGACGGAGGTGCACGAGCTCACCCTCGCCCTGCGCGGCCACCTCGCCGTGCTGGCCGAGGAGATGGTGCTGCGCCGCGATGCGCACCCCCGGCACTGCGAGAGGTGGTACGAGTGGCAGGCGGTGATCGTCCGCATCGACGGCGACCTCACACCCGCCCCCGGCACCGGACGACGGTCGGCCGTGATGCACCTGCAAGAGCTGGCCCGCACCGCCCGGCATGCCCTGAACCTGCTCAGCGAGTGACCCGGTGTCGGCCGTACTCCGCCCCGCCCAGGCCGTCCGCCCCGCCGACGTCCTCGCCGTCGACGGCCGGCGGCGCTGTGTCCGTACGGTGCGCACCGACCGCTCCACCCCGATGGCGCCCCGGGTCGTCATCGTCTTCGACGACGGCGGGCCCCTCCTGCGGGTTCCGGCCATCACCCGCCTGACCGTCATCCGCACCCCCTGACCCCGTTCGCGGCCCGCCCTCTCGGGCCGCGAACGGCACGAAGCCCCGGGCGCGCTCCTTCGTAACCAGCGCCCGGGGCTTCATCACGGCTCAGGGGTGCCCGATCAGCCAGACGATCTCGACCTCGACGCGGTCGGGGTAAACGCGGTAGCCGACGGATACTCGCGCCGCCTCCAGGACCAGCATCCTCAGCGCGGTCGGCCCACGTCCTTCGTGCACCCGTCCGACGCCGAGCGGCCGCTGCGCGAGCGGGCCGCGCACCGCTTCGTTGACGGCTCGCCGCTGTTCCGGGGCCAGGCTTGCCATGCCGCGCCGGGCGTCAGGGGCGATGACGACCTTGTAGGTCACGAACGCGCCCCCGGGAGCGCTTCGAATGTCTCAGGGTCGTAATCGGCCATGACCTCGTCCCAGGAAACGGCCGCACCCTCCCGCTCTTGCGGATCCGCGGCCGCTGCGCGAAGCACAGGGTGTACGAGGGACAGCCACACCATCCGGTACTCCGCGATCAGGTCACGCAGCTTCGCGAACTCGGCGGCCTCCAGGCGCGCGGTGAACGCCATCAAGTGCTCAGGCCACGGAGCCAACGCCGCTTTGAGTCCCGCGATTGTCTGCGGGCCTTCGTCGGCCTCGATCCGGTACGGCGAGCGGGTCGGGTACGCCTCCGTCGGCTGTGCACTCATCGAGAGCCTCCTCCTGCTGTCTGAGCCCAGTGTGCTGGATTCCGGCACCGGGTGGACCGGTTCGAGGAAACGGCTGGTCAGCCTTGATCCATGTCGTCGACACGGCTGTACCTTCCCCTGAAGGCGCAAGTCACGATGCCGGTGCTGCCCTCGCGGTTCTTGGCGACGATCAGGTCGATCTCACCGGCTCGGATGTTCTCCGGTTCGTAGTAGTCCTCCCGGTGGAGGAGAACGACGGCGTCGGCGGCCTGCTCGATCTCGCCGGACTCGCGCAGGTGGGACAATTGCGGAACGCGGTCCGAGGTGGCCGTGGTAAGCCGAGAGAGCTGGGCGGCAGCGAAGATCGGGAGGTCGAATTCGAGCGCGACTTCCTTGAGGCCGCGGGCGATGCCGTCGACCTCGTTGGTGCGGTTGGCGCCCTTGCCGGGCTCCGGTTTGACGATCTGAAGGTAGTCGACAGCGAGGGCGGCCGGAAGGCGGTCCTCGATGGCCCAGCGGCGCAGGTTGGAGCGGATCTGCGCGACGGTGATGCCGCCGGGCGGGACGATCAACCGAAGCGGGGCCTGCATGAGGATGTTCTTGACCTTGTCGTAACGCTTCCACTGGTCGGCGTTCATGGAGCGGGTCCGTACGGCGTGCTGCGGGATCTCGGCTTCGGCGGCGATGAGCCGGTTCATGATCTGGCGGCGGGCCATCTCCAGGGAGACGAACGCGGCGGGCTTGCCGTGGACGACGGCCAGGTGCCGCATGAAGTCCAAGAGCACGACGGACTTGCCCATGCCGGGGCGGCCGGCGACGACGACGAGGTGGCCGGGGACGGTGCCGAGCATGCTTTGCAGGTCTGAGTACGGCATCGGCAGACCCGGGTTCTCGCCCTCCGCCTGGGCTTCCTCCCACTCCTCCAGCAGCTCCGAGAGCGGGGTGTCCCACCCAGCGGGGTCCTTGCCGGTGTCGAACGACGCTTTCAGGGCGAGCAGCTCGGCGGCCGCCGACTCAACGACGTCCTCCGGATCGGCTTCCTGGGCGTAGCCCATGGCCGTGATGCGCGTGCCAGTCTCCACGGCCTGGCGCAGCTTCCATCGTTCTCGGACGATCTCGGCGTAGTACGCGGCGTTCGCCGCGGTCGGCACCGACTGCACCAAGGTGTGCAGGTAGGGGGCACCACCGATGCGGGCGAGTTCACCACGGCGGGTGAGTTCGGCGGCGACCGTGATCGGGTCGGCGGGCTGGCCCTTGCCGTACATCTCGACGATGACGGAGTAGATCGTCTCGTGGGCTGGCAGGTAGAACTCGTGCCCCTTGAGGATCTCGATGACATCCGCGATGGCGTCCCTCGACAACTCCATCCCGCCGAGGACGGACCGCTCGGCCTCAAGATCCTGCGGGGGCACGCGGTCGAAACCCTCGGCGGACCGGCGGGGGCCGGGCACCACGTCCAGGTCGCCGTCGAACAGGCTGCCGCCGTCGGTCTTCGGGGACGGGGGTGTCATGCTGGTCATGGATCTCTTCTCCATCGGGTTGGGATCACGCGCGGCGGCCGGTTCTTGACGGGAGCGGCCGCCGCGCTGTTTCTGGATCGGTGCAGGTCAGACAGCGGCGGTGTGCTTGGCCGCGCCGGGGTGGCATGCCGCGCACTTCACCAAGCGGCCGCCGATCTTGCGGAACCGCTCGGCGACGAGCTCGGGGCGGACGCCGTCGTTGCACTCGCCGCACCAGTCGGGGACCGTGGCACGGTCGCCCAGCACACGGGCGCCCCTTGGAGCCGGGCACTGCGGATGGGTCTTCGCCCGGCCGAAGTCGAGGTAGCCGTTGCGGACCATGAACGGCACGACGGCACCCAGCAGCCACTCAGCGGTATCACCGCCCTCCAGAGCTTCTGCGGCGTCCTCGGTCACCACGCGCAACTGCCGGCGTCCCGGGCGGGTACCGCGCTGGGCCTTCCACTGCTCCGCGAACGCCTCGGCGACCGCTTCGGCCAGGACTGCGTGGGAGGTGGTCGGCGAAGCCTGGTCTCTCTCTCCCCGCGCAGCGGGCAGCGGAGAAGCACCCTGACCTGCGGCGTCGACAGAGAGAGAAGATCCATTGGAAGACACCACGGGAAGATCGCGTTTCCGCAGGTCACCGCGAGAGTCCTGGTCGGAATCCCGACCACCATGGTCGGAATCCCGACCAGCCTGGTCGGAATTCCGACCACGACCCTTGTCCTGGTCGGAATTCCGACCAGGCTTCAGGGCGGCCCTGCGGCTCGGCTTCACCGCTGGCGCCAGCGCTGGGGCAGGCTCTTCGGTTCCGGGCCCCTCGGCCTCGGCTCCGGCGGCGGCTTTGATGGACTGGAGCTTCGCCTCGGCGTTCCGCCACCCTCGGTAGCCCTTGGGCGGAGCGTCGTTGATGCGGATGCGCAACGGCTTGTCGGCGGCCTTTTTGCTGGAGGACGTCGTCAGCGGCTCCCCCTCGGGGGTGGTCACGAGACCGACGCCAGTCAACGCCCGCAGCATGTCGCGGACACGCGTGAGGCTGGAGGTCTTCCCGTTCGGGCCCGGGATCAGCTCGCAAATCTCGCTGAGCGTGAGCTTTCGGACGTGGTTCGCGAACTTTTCGATCACGAGACCGCGCAGAACCACGTACCCCCGCACGTCGGCGTCGCGGAGGTCGGAGCACAGCCCGATCCAGTCCTTCACTCGCGTCTCGTACCAGCCACCGTCCTCGGGGCCGTAGAGCTCGACGAGTTGCTCGCCTTCGGAGGAATTCTGCTGCTTCGGGATGCTCACCAGCACCCCCCGTTAGTCAAGCCGAACTGAAGAGGGCTGATGTGACTGACGCCACCTCTTGACGGTTCACCCAGGGGTGTAGCGCCGTCGGAGGGCGCCTCCAGGCGAAGAAACGCCTGGTCAAAGGGGCCATTCAAGCCGTGCACCGTGATCGCCTTCCCGCGATCAGCGGAACAGGGCGTCACGCCTACTCCACGAACTGGCGTGAGGCCCGCTAGGCTAGGGCCCGCACGCGGTTCGTCGCGAGCGAAGGGGAACGCTCCTGAGCCGCCACCGCGACTTAGGCCAGCGACTCGATCAAATCTTTGGCGAGAGAGACGAGGAGCTGGCTAGTGGGCCCGGGCCTTTTGGTCCGGGCCTGCTGCTTTTTGTCACTCCGTTTGCGAAGAGTGACGGTCCGTATCGTAACCCTGAGGGTGGGATCCGCAGTCCCAACCGCAGTCAGCGGGGCGCGCCTGACTCCCGAGTGCTGCCAGTACCGTTTCCGGCCGGCCGTCGTACACGAGGTGTGGCTCATCAGCGGGCGGGTGGAAGCGGGTGGCGAAGCGGAGCAGGTCCTCTTCAGAGAACTCGATCGCGTTGGCGTCGGCGAGAGAGCGCTCGTTGCGCGCCTGGACGCGAGCCCAGCGCACATCATGTGCAACCGGAAGGTAGACCAATAGCGGTTTGGCTCCAGCTTCGACGACCAACCTTCGCCACTGGGACCTCTCTTCCGGAGTCCAGAAGCCGTGGTCGAAGACGACGTCGTGGCCGGCGCTGAGGAGCGCTTGAAGCCGCGCGGCGAGATCTCGGAGAACCGGCGCTTCGCGGACGCGGAACTGCCCGCGCGGAAAGTCGTGGCCATACCGCCCGTAGCGCTCGAACATGAGCTCGTCTGGGCAGAGGCGGGTCAGCCCATGATCAACGAGAGCCAGCGCTAGGTGGGTCTTACCTGACCCAGGCATTCCACTCATCAGGACGCATCGCGGAGTCCGCTTGGGATGCAAGGCCGGCTGTTCCACAGGGGCCTTCACTGCGCGATGTCCGAGGCGTCGTAGCGGGTACGCCCCGGCGCGCCCAAGTCGAGTCCATATTCCACCGGCTGGCCGCTCGCGTCGAGGAAGCGTGATGCCAGGACCAAAATCGCAGCAACGGTGCCGGGTTCCAGTTCCAGAAGGGCGATGTCTTCGTCTGTGGCCACTCGGGCGGTGGTGACGTCTTCGCGCCGTACGGCCCGCCGGCCGGTTGATCGGGCGATGAGATCGAGTGACGTGCCCCCCTTCAGCCGTGAGCTGCTCAGTAGCTCGGGCACAGCCTGCCCGAAATGCTCGGGGATCCACGAGGTGGAGTGAGCGACGACGCCGTGCCCGTCGCGGTAGATGCGAGTTCGTTGGATCACTCGATCACCTGGCTGGATGCCAAGCGCCTCCGCTACATAGTCGGGAGCTGCGACGTATGCCGCGCTGTGAGAGTCCGACCTCTCCCCTGCTCCCCAGGACGAGCCGGTACGCGTCCCGCGGTCGTGGCGCTGCGACCCGGAGGACAAGGCAACGGGGCTGCCCACAACTTCGGTTCCGACGCCGTGGATGCCACGAACCAACCCCTCGCCCCGCAACTTGCCGAGCGCCTTTTCGACCGTGGCGGTACTGACGTTCCACTCCTCCGCCAGGGCCTTGATGCTCGGCAGCAGCGCGCCCGGCTGAAGCTTCCCGGAGCCGATCAGATCGCGGTAATGGGCCGCAATCCTCGCGTTCGGGGGCCTGTTGTCGGCCGCTTTGGTCACCTCTCACTCCCTTCTCTGTCCGTCGCTGACCCTACTGTACTGCTTGACACCCTAAGGAACCATAGGGAACCCTAGGGTTCATCGAGGACGAGCATGCTCGTCCGACGGTGAAGTCGTCTGATCAACCGGCTGACCAGCCGAAATGCGCGACCGGAAGATGCCCTCATCGCGGGGATAGGCCGGCCAGTGCCTGCGGTCTTGAAAACTCAACAGTGTGCTTGTACGGGATCCCGCCGAGAGCCCTTCGAAAGGAGGTGCGGGGCGAGGCGGAGGCAGATCCACGGGCGAGCTTCGGTAGGGCTCTGCGGAGCCGGGGTTCGAATCCCTACTCGCTCACCGCGCCGTTCAGACGGCGCGACCCCCGGCACGGCGCTGGTGACGCCATGTGTGCCGGGGGTCTGTACGGACCAACACGATCTCACTGGGAGTTGATCCGCATGACCATCATCGCAGCAACGACCACCGCGCCGGTACGGCCGGGGGCGGCCGCCAGCGCGTTGTTCGACGCCGTCCTGCAGGCGCGGACGGTCCGCAGCGAGGTGCAGGACCTGGCCCGGCTCGGGCTGGCCGTCTCGGTGACGGTGTCCCCGGGCGCGATCATCACGGACGTCAGCGTCACGCCGGAGACCATGCACCTGCTGCCGGCCCTGATGCGTGAGCTGGAGGAAGCCCGCGTGTCCTACGGCCCGTCCGTCGTCCGCGTGGTCGGCACGATGTGCGAGGGCTCGGTCATCACTCGCCTGATCGTCCGCCGGGCGGACCTGAGCGTCGAGATGCTGGAGGCGCTGTGCTCCGGCCTCGACAACGCCGCCGACGACCGCGGTTTCGGGGCGGTGGCCTGATGACCGCTCAGGAACAGGCGGCGAAGGAAGCGGCCGAGGCCGCCGAGCGCGCGGAGGCCGCCCGCCGGCAGGCGGAGGCCGAGCTGCAGCGCCACGGCCGGGCAGTGACGGGGGTGGGACGGTGATCTGGTTCGTCTCCAAGCGCCGGCTGGCCGCGCAACTGGGCCGTGCCCGTGCGGTGCAGGGGCGGCTGGCCCGGATGAAGAAGCAGCGCGACCACCAGACGGCCGAGCTCGCCCTCGTGGGCCCGCTCGTCCGGCGTTCCTGCCCAGGACGGGGTCTCTCCCGCGTCAGGACGAGCTCGCCGCCTACTACCGCAGGCGGGCGGTTGTGATGATCGAGAGCTTCGTCGATCGCCACGGTGACCCCGTCGCCTGGAACCCCGTGGACTTCGAGGTGCACCAGAACCTCGCGGCCATGGCTCAGGGCTGACGGACCGCATCGCACAACTCAGGTGGCCGCCGGGAGGCGGCCACCCGCACGTAGGAAGGAGCTCGTGTGGCGGCCCGTAGCGGCACCCGCAGCACCCGGAAGAAGACGACGGCCAAGCAGCCGTCGGTCAAGACGACGACACCCCCGCCGCCGCGCCGCCCGGCGCCCGCGGCGGTGCCCGTGCCGCCGAGCCAGGAGGTGCGGGCGGAGGCCGAGGCCCGGCTCTCGGATCTGCGGGATAGGGCTCACGACCTGATGGACCGGGCCGCCGACATCCGTGAGGGGGCCCGGCAGGCCGCCGCTGAGGAGGCGGCGGCCCTGATCCGCGTTGCTGAGCAGCGGGCTGAGACGATCCGCCGGGCGGCGGCCGCTGACGCCCGGCAGGTCCTGGTCGAGGCGGCCGAGGAGGCCGGAGGGCGGCTGCGCCAGGCCCGACTCGCCGAGGACATCGTCCGGGAGGAGGCCCAGCAGGTTCTCGACGCCGCCCAAGCCGACGCGCAGCGGGCGGCCGCGGAGGCTGGGCGCCGGCTGGAGCAGGCGAACGCTCAGGCGGATGCCCTCCGCTTGGACGGCGGCCTGCAGGCCCAGCAGGTGCGCGCCGAGGCTACCCGCGCTGCGCAGGCCGTCCTCGACGGGGCCCGGGCACAGGCCGGGCAGGTGCTGGTCGAGGCCGCCGAGGAAGCCGGCGAGCGGCTGCGCCGGGCCACGCTCGCGGAGGAAAAGGTCCGGAAGGAGGCCCGACAGCTCCTTGAGACCGCCCGGGCCGACGCGCAGCGGGTGGCCGAGGAGATCATCGAGGCCGCCGAGGAGCGGGCCCACACGCTGCTGGCCGAGGCCGAGCAGCAGGCGATCGAGCTCGCGGCCCTGCGCCGGTCCTCCGCCGAGGCCGCGTACCGCACCGCTCTGGCGGACGCGGCGAGGATCCTGGGGGAGGCTCAGGAACGGGCGGCTGAGGCGCAGGTTATCCGTAGGACCGCCGAGTCCGAGGCGGACTTGATCCGTCGGCGGGCCCACCTGGAGCTCGACGAGGAGCTGGTGGTGCGGCGCCGTGAGGCGGAGGAGGACCTGGAGCGGCACCGAGCCGAGGCCGAGCAGGTTCGCACCGAAGCGGATGCGGACCGGCAGGCCGCGCGCGGTGAGGCGGAGGAACTGCGCGCGGCCGCGGCGGCGGAGGCGGCGACGGCGCGTTCGGCAGCCAAGCATGAGGCGGATCAGATCACCGCGCGGGCCCGCGCCGTGCTGGACCAGGCACACAGCGCGCTGGAGCAGCAGACCCGGTCGGCGGAGTCCCAGGCCGAGACGGTTCGGTCGACGGCCGCCCGCACGGCCGAGGCCACCGTGGAGGAGGCCCGGCGCAAGGCCGCGGCTGTCATCGCCTCGGCGGAGAAGACGCGCGAGGCGGCGGCTGTCACGGCGGAGGAGATCCTCAGCCGGGCGCGGGCCGAGGCCGAGGTGATCGACCAGGAGGCGAGGGAGCGTCTGAGGCGGGCCGAGCGCCACTCGAAGTGGTGGGCGGCCGCCGGCCGCCGGACCCGGGCGATACGGACCCGGGCGGACCGGGCGTTCGGCAAGCTCCTCAAAACCCTCGCCAAGATCGCCGGTCTGGGGATCGCCGCGTTGGGCGAGTACCGGCTCGCGATGCTCGCGGGCTTCGGCCCCTACCTCGCCATCCTGGTCCCCGTGGCCTTGGACCTGTACGTGATCTCCGCGTACCGCAACGCCAAGAAGGGCGCGCAGGGCTTCCAGGAGAAGCACGTGGCCGTCCTGCTCGCGCTGTTCTTCAACGGCCTGGACCGGCTCGCCGAGCAGGGCGTGATCGCCCTCGGTGCGGACGGGCACGCCCCCTGGTGGCTGCTGCTGGCCGTCTCCTCGGTTGGCCCGCTGGTCGTCTGGCGTGTGCACGAATTGGAGAAGGACCGCCACCAACCCGACCACCCTCAGCCGGACGGGCACCGTACGGACGGGCACCGTACGGACGAGCCGCGTACGGACGAGACGTACGGCACCGCCCGTACGCCCTCGGCCCGTACGGCTCCCGTACGGCCACCCCGTACGGGCCGTACGGAGTCACCCCGTACGGACCGTACGGCAGACCGTACGGGGCAGTCCCGTACGGGGCGTACGGGCGACCGTACGGAGCCCGCCGGTACGGGCCGTACGCCCAAGCCCCGTACGGCCGATACGGCCCGTATGGCGAAGGACCGTACGGGCGCTGCGGCCACGGCCCGTACGGACGCCGCGTGCATCGAGGCACTGCGGGGGCTGCCGCGCGGGGACGACGGGTTCGTCACCGTCAACGCCGCCCGTACGGCGCTCGGCTGCAACCGGGACCGGGCCGTACGGCTGCTTGCCGAGGCCGGTCTGCTGCGGCCGTCCGACGCCGCGAAGTACGGAGTCACCACCCCGAGCGCCGGCTGACGTTCGAGCGGCAGTCGGCGCTCCACGGTTCGACACCGCCCGGCGGCCCGGGCGGTGAGCACTTCGCGGGCCGGGCCCGCGTTCCGCTGTGCACGATGCGGGCCCTTCCCTGACTCAAGGAGTTCTCACGTGACTGACATGTCCCACCTGCTGCAACCCGACCCCTTCGCCGAGTTCGTCCAGGCCCGGCGGCGCTCGCACCGCCTGGACTGGGAGGTCTACGACGACCTGCTGACGGCGATCCGGACGAAGTACCGCGCCGAGGAGGTCAAGGGCGACGGCCGGTTCGACGCCCGTCGGCGCTCGCGCCGGATGGAGAAGCACGCCAGGAAGCTGGTCCGCGGGGCCCGGCTTCAGTACGAGGCGCTGGAGGCCCTGCACGTGGCGCACATCGACCACACCGCGACCGTGCGGGAGCTGCCTGGAGAGCGCGAGCAGAAGGCGTTGGCCCGGGCCAAGCGCTCCGCCACGGTCGGGGAGTTGCTGGCGAAGGCGCTGCACAAGAGCGAGCAGCGCCTGGACGGTGCGACGGAAGACGGGAAGGACCTCCCGGTCGCCGGGTCACTGCTGGAGATGGAGAAGAGGCGGGGGGCGGCGTGAGCACGGAGCCGATGACGCGGGCGCAGGCCCGGCGCCTGCGCCAGGAGGCCCACCACGAGCAGCGGCGGGCTGAGTATGCGGCCCGGCTGGGCGAGTGGGGGGTGATCCTCGCCTGGGTCGAGGAGGCCAAGGCGGTGGCCAAGGAGCACCAACGGCGGGGCAGCGCCGGCCCGCTGGTGGAGCTGGCGCGGACGCTGGAGAACTTCTGCCAGCGCTACGGACGGTAGTCATCAGGTCGGCGCAGTCAGGGCCGTTCTCCTCGGGAGAGCGGCCCTGACCGCACCCCAACCGGACGCACGGACACGCGGACGCGCGGACACGCGCGCGCGTACGCGAGAACGTCACGTTCTGTCAACAAGGAGAAGACCATTGGCTGATGACGGGGACTTGATCCCCTTCCCTCAACGAGAGGAGGGGCTGAGCGGGATGCCGGGGCTTCCCCCGCCCCGCCGGTCCGACCCGCCGCCCCCGGCGGCAGGGCCGGAGGCCGATCGGCCTCCGGCCATCCCGGACAGGATCAGTGCCGCCGACGACGCGGCCGCCGTCTCCCCCGCCCCGGCGACGACCTTGTCGATGCCGGGCCTGCCCGCCGGCGGGGACGACGGACAGCCGCCGCCGGGCGGCGGGACGGGCGCTTTGCTGATCGCCGCCCCGCTCGCCGCGGCCCTGGTCGCGCTGCGCGGCATGGCGATGCTCGTCTCGGACTGGCGCCAGCGGCGCATGGCCGAGCACGCCGAGGCCGGGCCGCTGCGCGAGGCCAGGATGAAAGCGAAGGTCGCCGCGCTGGAACAGGCCGCCGGGCACGCCCTGGCGATGAAGAAGCTCCGCGACCAGGGGCACGAGGCACGGGCGAAGGCCACCGTGCCCTCCAGTCAGGAGTACGGCCGCAAGGCCGCCGGCGGCGGCGCGGGCCGAGGCGTGGCCGGAAGCGGTGGCGGATCGGCCCGTGGTGCCGGGGTGGCCGGCTCGCCGGGCGGCAGCCGGGGGAAGAGCGGCGGCGCAGCCCCGGCTACGGGCGCGAAGCCGCCGGGTCCGGGGGCCCGGCCCTTGCCCGCCGCCGGTGCGACGGGCAAGGGGACGGGGCCGAAGGCCTCGGACGGTCGTTCGGGGAAGGGCTCCGGCTCCGCTCCTGCCCGCCCCGCCCCGTCCGGCCCGGCCGCCAAGGGCCCCGCAGGCAAGAGCCCCGCCGGCAAGGGGCCCGGCTCGGGTGTCCCCGGCTCCGGGAAGGGGACGGAAACGAAGGGCAGCAGTGGGGCGGGTGCCAAAGGCAAGTCGGCGCCGGGCGGCGCCGGACGAGGCGCTGGCATCGTGGCCCCCAAGGGCGGCAAGGCGCCGAGCTCGTCCGCGTCCAGCCCGGCGATGGAACGGGCCCGGGGCCGCCAGGAGCGGCGGGCCGCGAAGCAGACCGCTGCTCTGGCCGACCGGGCCAAGGACCGTGACCTGGCCCGCGAGAACCGGCAACAGGACCGGCAGCAACGCCGCGCGGCGAAGGAGGCCCGCCGGGCGGACGCCGCCGGGGGCAAGACCGGGGGCCGCACGACGCTGGGCGAGGCCGTGGCGGAGGCCGCGGAGCGTCGGCTGAAGAAGCGTCGCAAGAACATCACCCCGGTCCTCAGAAAGATCAAGAAGGGCAAGAAGGGCGGGCGGCCGACCGGCCCGGCACCCGGAAGGGGCGCGGCACCCGGCACCGGCCCGTCCCCGGGGGCGGGCCCGGCACCGGGGACGGGCGCGGCCGCCGGGCCGGGTCCCGGGGGACCGACGGCCCCCTCCGGGGGCACGGCAGGCCCGGGGACGAAGCCACCGCGACGGCCGAAGAAGGTCCGGCCGAAGAAGGTCTGGTTCACCAGGACGCGTCCGACGACCGGCTCGCCGCCTGGGCCGGCGCCGACTGCGAAGGCGAAGAGCGGCCGCACCCGGCCCCGCCGGGCGAAGAAGCCGCCCGGAAGGAAACGGGCGAGGAATTTCGGCGCCTGGTGGCGCCTGCGCTTCGCTGCGCCGGGGCCGGGGCCGGGGCCGGGGCCGGGGCCGGGGCCCGGCAGTGGCCGGACGAACAACGCGTCGTCGAACGGTGCGTCGTCGGCGGGTGGTCCGGGCGCCTTCCGGCAGGAGCGCGAGGACGCCTGGACCTCGGCGCAGCGCGCTGGCGGTCCGCGGTGGGACCCCTTCTACATCGTGCGCGCCGACCAGCCCGCGCGGCCCAAGCGTCCGTCGGCCGTCGGCCGGGGGCAGGCCGGGCTCGGCCCGGCACCCGAGCGCCACACCCGCCGGCCGGGGACCCAGCGTCCGGCCGGTCCGTCCGAGCACTCCGGGCGCGCACCACGCGCGGCCGGAGCCTGGCGAGAGGAACCCATGAGCACTTCGCACAGCCGGCCGCCCGAGGGCGGCCTGGCCCAGCAGCACCGCACCGATGTGACCCTGGACGACTACATCTTCGCCATGGGCCGCATCGCGCTCGGTGCTGGCCTCACCGGCGAGGCGGCCGCCGACGTCGCCGAGACGATGCGCCGCACGGCCGCGGCCATCGTCGTGATGCAGAGCGACCTGGCCACCGGCCACAACGTCGTCGACCCCGGCGTGATGATCGCGCTGGACCGTCTCGCCGAGACCGCCCGGGCCATGGCCAAGTCCGCCGAGGGCATGGCCGGCCAGAGCAAGGCGGCGGCGGAAGCGGCCGTGATGGCCGCACGGGCCGTCAACGCCGACTATCGCCGCGACAAGAACGCCAAGGCAGACGCGGGCCTGCGCCACGCGTCGGCCGCCGCACACCACGAAGGGTGACCAGATGAGCGAGACCTCCGGCGGCAACGACTACATCGGACTCCAGCGCACGCTCCGGGTGTTCGCCCGCGGCATCGACGTGGCGGTTGAGGACCTGAGGCAGGTGAAGAAGCAGATGAAGGCCCATGCCGGCCTCGCCCTGACCGCCGCGCAACAACTGCGGGACGCCGACGGCGACCCGCGGTACGTGGAGCTGACCTCCAACGTCTCCGTCCTGCTCGGCGGGGCGGCTGCCGAGGCCCAGAAGACCGAGACCGTGACCCAGGCCGCCGGGGACGCCGCCCGGCAGGCCGCCGACGTGCACCGGGCGAAGTACGGCGCGCTGGATGACATCCGCCGCTCCCGCACCACCAAGACCCCCAAGCCCGGCTTTCTCGAGGACTGACCCCAGCGCATGGCACCACTCCGGGGCGGGCCACCGCACTCGCGGCCCGCCCCGGCCCCTTGTCGAAAGGAAGACGACTCCGATGTCGACCGCGGTCTACGGGCGCCTCCTCGCCCGACGTCTGCGCCTGGAGCGCGCCGTCTACGGAGCGGCCGCGCTCGGCCTGGCCCTCGCCCCCAACACCGACCCCGCCGGCCCGGCCCACCTCTCCGTGCTCGCCGCCACCGCCGTGCCGTCCGGGGTCGCTCTCGTGCGGGCCTGGCGCCGGGCGGAGCAGCCGGGTGCGAACCTGATGACCACCGTGGTGCGGGCGCTGCCCTTCGCCTCCGCCACCGCCATCGACCTCACGGCCCTGCACACCCCCGGCTGGGGCCTGGACGCCGCCCTCGCGGCCGGATGGGCCCTGGGCATGGGCCTGCTCGCCCCCCTCACCCGCAGCCGCAGCCTGCGACTGGCCCACGCTGCCCTGACCACCGCCGACTCCCCCGCACCCGCCGGCCCCCACAGCAAGGACGACGCCTTCACCCGCCAAATCCGCGGCATGTGGGACCGGGCCCCGGTCTCGGGCGCAACCAAACTCCTGGGCATCACCCGCCACCCGGGCTGCACCGTGGACTTCTCCGCCCTCGTCAAAGCACCCGACGGCTGCCCGGTACCGCCGCTGGAGGAACGAGCCGTCGCCGCCGCCTTCGGCGTCCCGACCGAGGCCGTCAAGGTCATCGACACCGTCCACGGCCCCGACGGCACCGCCTACGGCCCGGGCTGGAAGGAAATCGTCCTCACCCCCCAGGCCACCCGGCAGGGCGACGGCGCGGACGCGGACGCCGCGTGGTGGGCGCAGAACATCGCCCGCCCCGGCAAAGCGATCCCCGACACGCTCTTCGAGTACACCGTCCGCGACAACGCGCGCGGCGTCACCCACTGGGTGGCCCGCATGGACGACGAGACCGAAGCACCCCGGCCCGACATCGCCAAGCTCTGCACCGCCGTCGGCGCCCGCCCCGAGGAACTGCGCGTCTTCGCCCACGTCGAACGTCACCGCGTCCACGTCCAGGTCTACGACGAACCCCCGCTCGTCGCGGTGCGCACCGCCACCCGCGACGATCTGACCCCCGACGCCGAGGGGTTCTGGCGGCTCGGCGTCGCCTACGACGGCACCTTCGTCCGCGGCCGCGCCCACCGCCCCGAGGGCATCGCCCTCGGCCTGATCGGCGGCGCCTCCGGCTCCGGCAAGTCCCAACTGATCGTGCTGTGCGTCGCGGCCGACGCCAACGCCCAGATGACCTCCTGGGTCGCCACCGAAGGCGCCGACGGGAAGATCGCCCTCCTCGCCCCGCACGTCGACCGCCACGGCGTCGGCCCGCTGTTCATCTACCGGATGCTGCGGGCGGCGGTCGCCCTGATGGACATCCGCGGCTCCATGCCACGCGCCGACGGCACCGTCCGCGACTGGAAACCGAACGATCCCGGCTGCCCCTACACGGCGCTGACCGTATACGTCGACGAGTACCTGGCCGCCACCAAGGACGCCAAGTACGGCGAGCGGATCGCCAACCTCGCCGAAGTCCTCTCCGTCAAAGGCCGCAAATACGGCGTCGGCCTGAAGCTGGCCGGCCAGGACATCAAGGTGGACGACGGCTTCACCACCACCATGCGCAACCAACTCAAGACCAACGGCCGTCCGGTCATCCTCAACATGGGCGACGCCGCCGCCACCCGCCGCGCCTTCGACGGCCTAGTCCCCGGCGAGTACATCCCCGACCCGCTGCCCGCCGAGTACGGCGGCAGCCAGCTCACCATCGAACAGCGCATCGCCGGAGAGGAATCCCCCGAAGACGCCACCGGCATCGGCGGCGTCGGCTGGATCGTCATCAAGGGCCGCCCCGTGGTGATGCGCACCCTCTACGTCGACCTCTCCGGCCTCGACGCCGAGACCAACCTCGCCGCCCTCTTCCCCGACACCGTCGGCCACCTGACCGGCTACGAACTACGCGCCCTGGACGAGCGCGGTCTCCTCGGCGACTGGAACGCCCCCGACGACGAAGACGACGAGGGCGACGAGGGCGACGGGGACTTCGACCCCGACGATGTCGGCCCGCCCGCCAGGGCCCGCAAGTCCAAGACCAAGGCCACGACCGCGCCTTCGCGCCCGTCAGCGGCCGACCGCGTCCGGCGGTTTCTGCAGATGCTCCCCGGCGCCGACCGGCAGATGGTCATCGATGCCGTCACCGGCGACGGCATCACCGCCGACGAGGCGGCCGCCGCCTTCGACGACCTCACCCGCTCCTGATCTCCGCGTCACCCCCTGGGGCCCCGCGACCTCCCGCCGCGGGGCCCGCCCCTACCCGGCACCGACCCCAGGAGAGCCATGCACCGCGACCAGCAGCCGCTCAGCGACATCCAGGCCGCCGCCGAGGCCCGCCGCCTCATCGCCGACGCCTACCACCCCACCCCCACGCTGCCGACCTCCTACCGCGACACCACCCCCCTGCCCGCCATCGGCCCCACCCCGCCCGTCGCCCAACCCGGCCGGCCCCCGATGAGCCAGCGCGCCGCCGATCTCAGCGGCATCATGCTCTCCGCCGGTCTCGCCTCCGTGCCCATCTCCGGCGGCATCTCCCTCGTGATGTGGACCGTCGGACAGGTCAACCCGGTTGTCGTCGGCATCGTCTGCGTCGCGCCCATCGCGTTCCTCGGTGCCCTCTCCCGAGTCTTCAAGGGGGCCAAGGAAGTCGCCAGGGCCGCCCCGCCTGTCATCCACCAGCACTACGAGAGCACCGTCCACCAGCACCACACCACCTACAGCTCCGCCACCCGCGGCCTGATCGCCCGCACCCGCAACGACAACCGCCACTGACCCGGCGGGCACAAAAACCGCAGGCCACACCCCATCAGATCAGTTAGAGCCAACAGGGCTAATAAGATCCGTCAGCCCTCCGACGAAGGGACCTCTGCACATGAGCACGCACGTCACCGTCAGCCACGGCAGCGACTTCTTCGGCCTCGACATCTTCCCCGCCCCCCATCTGCGCGACCTCGGCCAGCACGTCCGCGGCATCCTGCCCGCCGACGACCACCCGCCGCTCACCACCCTCCTGGACGACGCCGGCGAGGCCGAGCATGCCCTCGACGCCGACCAGTCCGCCGTACTGGCCATGCTCCTGCGCCGCGTCGCCGCCCACCGGCACCTGGAGAAGCCACACCGCGAGCTCGCCTCCCGGCTGGGCATCGCGGCCGCTACCGCCGCCGCCGACCCCCAGCCCTGGATCTGGACCACCAGCACGGCGGAAACCCAGTGACCCCGGTGACCCCCTCCGGCCCCCTCAACGCCCGCCTGGACGCAGCCACCGCCGCCGTCCTCACCGAGGTCACCCGCACCGACGCCAAGGCCGGCGTCCTGCTCACCTCGATCTCCCTGCCACTGGCCGCCCTCGTCGCCACCGCACCCGGGCGCCCCTTACCGCCCACGGCCGCCGTCCTCGTCGCCACCGGCGCCGTCGGCCTGGTCGCCGCCCTGCTGACCGTCCTGCTCGTCGTCCGCCCCCACCTCGGCGGCGCCCCCCGCAGCGGCTTCCTGCGCTGGGCGCAATGCACCCCCGACGAACTACTGCGCAGCCTGCACAGCCCCGACGACCGCGCCGCCGACCTCATCCACCTCGCACAGATCGCCCGCCGCAAATACCGGGCCCTGCGCCTGGCCGGAGACCTCACCGGCGGCGCGCTCATCGCCCTCGCAGCCGCCCTGATCACCGCCCTCACCGGCGACCTCTCCGTCCTCGCCCTCCACTGACCACCTCAGGGCCTGCGGGCCCGCCGCTCAGACCCGTTGGACCCCACGGGGCCAACCCACCGAAGGAGAGCTGATGAGCATGGGAGCCCATCGCCCCCAGGCCCCCGACCGCGACGAGGCGGCCGCCGGCAGCCCGAAGTCCGGGTCGGCGTACGAAAGGGCGCTCGCGGCCGCGAAGGCGGCTGGCCGGGCCTGGGGCTGCATCTGCGGGGCCGACAACCCGCCTTCGTACGACGCCTGTCACGACTGCCAGCGTCCGTCCTGGACCTGTGCGGCCTGCGGCACCGTCCACCCCTCCACCCGCAGTCACTGCGGCTGGTGCGGCAGCACGATGTCCGCCGAGTCCCTCGGGGACGAAGAGGGGTTCGAGATGACCTACGCGGAGTGGATCGCCACCCAGATCGGCCCCCGCGTCGTCGGCGGCCGCTACGACCACGGCGACGACACCAGCGCCTACGAGGTCCTCGCCATCACCCGCGGCCCGCGCCCCCTCGGCACCTGGCCCGTCTGGGACATCACCGTCCGCTACGACAGCAACGGCCAGGAGACCACCCACTGCACCGGCTGGGACACCCGCCACGACCGCGCCCGCACCGACCAGACCGGTTAGACCCAACACCCCCAACCAGGGAGAGGAGAACGACCACCGTGACCGACACCGAGACCATCGAGACCCTGCGCTACACCGCCGACATCGTGTGCCTGCGAGGCGACGACGTCCTGCTCATCGAGCGGGGATACGACCCCTACGCCGGCCGTCTCGCACTGCCCGGCGGACACGTGGACCCGGGCGAGGCCTCCCGTGCCGCCGCCGCCCGCGAACTGCTGGAGGAGACCGGTATCGAGGCCGACCCGGAGGAGCTGATCCTCGTCGGCGTCTACGACGCCCCCGACCGGGACCCGCGCGGGAGGTACATCAGCGCCGCCTACATGGTCACCGTGCCGGACGGCACCGAGGCCCGGGCCGGGGACGACGCCGCCGCCGTGCACTGGGTCCCCCTCGACAACCCCGGCGCCCCCCTGGCGTTCGACCACGGCGAGATCCTCCGCGACGCCCGGCGCCGGCAGCTCGCCACCCGCCGCACCGAGCGCTGGACGGTAGGAACCTTCCACGGAACCCACGGCGCCACCAAGGCCGTCGTCACCTCCACCCGCGACGACGACGCCCCGCTCCCCTACGGCTGGGAGTGCTCCTGCGGGATCAGCCAGCGCTTCCCCACCGAGGACGGCCTGTCCAACAGCGCCTGGCGCCACGTCCACCCGCCCCGCTGGCGCACCTGGGCCCGACACCTCCCCGTCGCGCGCCACCGCGTCCAGCCCACGGCACGCCTGGAGCACCCCCGGCCGGTCTGACCCCGGGTCCGTTCTGCCAGCCCCGCGTGGTGCCGGACTGCTGGCGAGCACTGAGCAGGGCCGGACAGCCCGTCCCGTCGCAGGCGGCAGGGAACTCCATGTGGGTCAACCGCGCGATGTGAGTCCGGGAGAGGCTTCGGCGCCGACCAAGATCATTTTTCTACAATTGTGGAAGAACGATCTTGGTCGGCGGCTGTGTAGGTGCTTCGTGCGCCCTTGTCCGGGCGGATCTGGGTGTGCTGGTCAGAGATAGGGGTGCGCGCTGGATATCGTCCCTGTCATGACTGAAATCGCCTCGGAGCCTATCGTCGGCGCCGTCGAGCTCCCCGCGCCGCGCATCAGCGAAGGCGGGCAGACTCGAATCATCGCCATGTGCAACCAGAAGGGTGGTGTCGGCAAGACGACCACCACCATCAACCTCGCTGGCGCGCTCGCTGAGCGCGGCCGGCGCGTCTTGGTCTGTGACTGTGACCCACAGGGCAACGCCACCATGGCGTTCAAGGTGCCCATGCTGGACGACGACAAGGGTCCCACGCAGGCCACCGTCGTCATTGACATGGTCGACCCGCACCATCTGGTAGCCAAGACCCGGGTGGACAACATTGATGTCCTGCCCGCCAGTATGGACATGTACCTCCTGCCCTCCCGTCTACGGGAGACGGGTGCCGCGCTTCAGCTCTATGCCCGAATGCTGGAGCACTTCCAGGGGGAGTACGACGACATCCTGCTCGACATGCGCCCCGCGCTGGACACGGACACAGACGCTCAAACCGCGGCGGCGAATGCCGCGATCATCATGGTCGACGTAGACGAGTGGGCGATGAAGGCCGTAAAGATGCAGGTCGCCCAGCACAAGAAGATCATGGCGAAGCTGGGGCGCACCGAGCCTCTGGACATCCTGGGCATGGTCATCGGTCGTGTCGTGAAGCCGATGGGCGACTTCGACGCCGCCGTCTACAAGCAGCTTCAAAACCACCCGCGCATCCCCCTCCTGGGTGAAATTCCCATCCGGTCCTCCCACCTCAAGGAATCCCGCAACAAGGGGCTGCCGGTTGTGCACCATCGGCCCAAGACGGATACTGCCAACTTCTTCCGCAGCATCGCATCCAATGCCGGGCTGGTGGCCGCCGCGTGAAAGAGTTCGAACTGGACGGCTGGGATGATGAAGACGCCGCCGATGACGCGGCTGGCTCCCTGAGCCGGACCGCCGAGCGCGCTGAAGCTGAACGCCAAGCGATAAACGAACAGGCCCTCGCCGAGCGCATCGCCGCCGCTGTCGAGGCGGTCCGCCCCGGACTGGACAAGATCCCCGACCCGGTAGAACCCGCGGGCGCTGGAGACCTCACCCCTGAAGAGCAGCAACACCTCGACGCCTGCGTAGCCGGGATAGACCTGCTCTCCACCGCGACCTGGATCGCGGGGAAGTCTCTCGACACGATCGCCACC
Source organism: Streptomyces sp. NPDC052910 (assembly GCF_055585605.1). Classification (NCBI taxonomy): domain Bacteria; kingdom Bacillati; phylum Actinomycetota; class Actinomycetes; order Kitasatosporales; family Streptomycetaceae; genus Streptomyces; species Streptomyces sp. NPDC052910. Next base: position 69,050 of record NZ_JBVJJR010000015.1, on the reverse strand, counting down.
GGGCGCCTGTTCCGGAGGATCCCGCACAAGCTGGAGCCCGAGCGCTGCTACAAGACCATCGAAGAGTGGGCGGAGAACGAGTACGGCATCAGCCGCTCCCGGTGCAGCCAGCTTCGTGATGGCTGGCAGCTAGGTGAAGTCCTCAACGCCCGCGGTTACAAGGCCCCCGAAGGGCAGGTCCGTGAGCTCGTGCCATTCCAGAACCGGCATGGGCTCAAGGCGGCAGTCGGGGTCTATGAGATGGTTGTCCAGGCTGTAGGGGCGTCCAAAGTCACTGCCAAACGGCTGAGGGAAACCGTGAAGCTGTTTCCTGGGGACCTGGCCCTCAGTGATGACGACGATGCCCAGGTCATCGCTCAGTCCTTGGCCGTTGCCATAGAGGGAGCGACACCGCCGCCCTCCAAGCCGAAGGGCGGGTTGCCCGAGAGCCTCAAGCGTGACGTCGATCGGCGGTCCCTGGCGCTCGCAGACCGGCTGAACCGTGGGCGTATCCCTCGCGCTGAGGTCCTGACCCACCTGCTGGCCGCTTTCGTTGACGAGAAGGACTCCCGGGTCTTCGACATCGTCTCTGAGCGGATGACGTAACCGATAGCGATCACATACCAACTGGGCGCCCGGCCAAAGGTAGTGGCCGGGCGCCCAGTTGTGTGTACGAGCGCACCTTACTCGTTACGCCGCCCCGCTTCGGCGAGTTCGCGGGTCACTCGGAGGAGACGCCGGGTCACCTTCGTCGAGTGCCCGTGGGTGTCGCGAAGACCCCCGCCCCCGGTGGCCCGCACTATTCCGATGACGCGCCCGGCGGGTATGTCGAAGTCAGGGGCTTGAATCTGGTTGTTTCTGCGCCGTTCGGACCATCAGATTGGGATCATGTACGTCTGCCGCCAGCCGGTCGCCTCGGCGTGAGCGGCTGGGGGGACGGGCAGGGGGTCCGTCCGTTGAAAGCGACGGGAAAGGGGTGCTCATGACGATCCGCACCGACCACCAGCCATACGTTCAGGCTGCGGTCACGGCGATCGACGACATCGGCCTGACGGTGCTGGGACACGCCATCACCGGGCGCCCACCGGCGGTGCGGACCGCTGTGGTGACGCTCGCGGCGCCGGAGAGCGGCCCGTACGCCGACGAAGAGGCGGAGGTCGAACTCGCCTGGGACGAGGCCTTCGGCTGGGTGCTCCGGCTGCCTGCCGAGGCTGGCACGAGCGACTGGTTCATGGGGGAAGACCTGGTGCCCTCGCCCGACCGTGTGGCGCGCTGGGCCGACATGGTCCTGTCCCACCCGGGCCTGACTCCGAGCCGGGAGAGCGGTCCGCAGCGACTTCCGGAGAACGACGACGACGCGTTCGAGATGCGTCTGTCGGCCTTCGCCGCGCCGGCCTGACGCACTCGCTGCCCTCCGACCGCCCGCCGGACCGTCGGCGCTGAGGCTGCGCCGGGCCCTGCAGCTTGGAGAACGACATGTCCAACTCCGTCGAAACCCCGGTTGCTCCTGCCCCCGAGCCTGATCCGGAAAGCCGTCTGGGGCCGATCGGTCGGGCCCGTGCTGCCCTGGCGGCTGTCGAGACCCTGATCCGGCTGCGAGAGGATCAGACCGATCCGACGTCCGAGGACCTCGAAGTCTTCGACGGCTGGCCGGGTTGGGGACCGCTCGCCCCGGCACTGGCGGATGACCGAGAGGGAACCTGGGCGGAGATCGGTGAGCAGCTACAACGGCTGCTGTCCCCGCGGGACTACCGGCAGGCCGAACAGGGAACCTCCACCGCCTATTACACGCCCGCGTTGATTGTTGACGCGTGCTGGTCGGCGCTGCAGGACCTCAACTTCACAGGTGGGCGCCTCTTCGAGCCCGGCTTCGGTATGAGCAAGTTCGCGGCGCGCACTCCACCCGGACTTGATGTCGACTGGTTCGGGATCGAGCGCGACCCGACTACCGCGGGCATCGCCGCGCTGCGGTACCCGAATGTCGAGATCGTCAACGCCCGGCTCCAGGACGCCGGACTCCAGTCGAACAGCGTGGACGCGGTCCTGGGCAACGTGCCGTACGGCAACTTCCAGGTCCACGACAAGACCGCGCCGAAGGCGGTCACCGGCTCGATCCACAACTACTTCATCTGGCGCTCGGTGCAGGCCCTGCGCCCCGGCGGCGTCGCCATCCTGCTGACCTCCCGCTACACGATGGACTCCGCGGACGACACCGCCCGCCGCGCCATCGCCAAGCACGCCGACCTGCTGGGCGCCATCCGGCTGCCCAACGGCGCCCTCGCCGAGGGCGGCACCGGCGTCCTCGCCGACATCCTCATCGTCCGCCGGCGCGACACCGACGGCCCGCTGGAGGACAGTTGGATGGAGGTCAGCGAGGTCCCGACGGTCCCCGGCCAGTACGCCAACAACTACTTCCTCCAGCACCCGGAGAACGTGCTCGGCACGTTTGAGCAGGGGCGTGCTGCGCAGCACGGGCACACCCTGGCCGTGAAGGCGCCGGAGGGCCAGGACCTCGGGGCCGCGCTGGGACGGGCCTTCGGTGGCATCACCGCAGCGGCCCGGGATGCGGGACGCGACTGGCGGGTCGCGGTCGGCGCGCAGCCGTTCACCGAGGACACGCTGCCCTTCCCCGTCCGCGAGGACGGCCGGAAGGAAGGTTCCTTCCACCTCGTGGACGGCAAGCCGCACGAGGTGGTCGACGGCGAGCTGGTCGCGGTCGAGCGCGCGGGCAAGGAGCTGCCCAAGCTCATCGCGCTGCGCGACGCCACGCTGACGCTGATCGAGGCGGAGACTGACCACGACATCCCCGACGTGCAGCTCGACCCGCTGCGCGCCGAGGTGAACCGGCTGTACGACGCCTACGTCAAGGCGCACGGCCCGATCAACCGCTTCACCCTCGCCGAGGGCGCGGTCGACGAGGAGACGGGAGAGAAGGCGGTCAGCCGCCGCTACCCGCGGCTGGGTGGGTTCCGCCGTGACCCGGACTTCGTGTCCGTCCTCGCACTGGAGGACTTTGACGACGAGACGCAGAAGGCGGACAAGGCCCCGCTGCTGCTGCGTCGGGTCAACCGCCGCATCGAGCGGCCGACGTCGGCGGAGACGCCGGAAGAGGCGCTGTCGCTCTGCCTGAACTTCAAGAACAAGGTCGACGTCCCCACCATCGCGCAGCTTCTGGGGATCGAAAAGGATCAGGTGGCCGGCGCGCTTGGGGACCTGGTCTTCCCCGACCCGGACAGCGGTGAACTGCTGACCCGCGGTGCGTACCTGTCCGGGCCGGTCGTGGACAAGCTGGAGCGCGCCGAGTTCCTACTGTCGCAGGGCCGCGACGACCTCCAGCGGCACGTCGACGCCCTGCGCGAGGTGCAGCCCGAACCGCTGCCGCCGGAGGACATCAAGGCCAAGCTCGGCGCCCCGTGGATTCCGGTGGAGGACGTCATCGCGTTCGCCGAGGAAGTGCTGGGCGTAGGGGTCGACATCATCCACGTGGCCAAGACGGCGACGTGGAACGTCGACATGCCGATGACGATCCCGGAGGCCGCGACCAGCGAGTGGGGCACCTCCTGCGTCAATGCCTTCGAGCTGCTCGACCTCGCGCTGAACGGTCAGGCCCCGAAGGTCTACGACACCTTCCGCACGCCCGAGGGTGCCTCGCGGCGGGTGCGCAACGACAAGGAGACGATGCTCGCGGAGTCGAAGATGACGGCGCTGATGCGCCGCTTCGCGAGCTGGGTGTGGGAGGACCCCGACCGGGCGGACCGCCTGGCCGCCGACTACAACCGCATCTTCAACAGCACGGTCCTGCCCAAGCACGACGGCTCCCACCTGACGGTCGACGGCATGGACCCGGAGTTCAAGCCGTACGAGCACCAGTGGGACTTCGTCCAGCGCGTGCTGAGCGCGGAAGAGGGCTCGCTGTGCCCGTACCCGGTCGGCGCCGGCAAGACCGCCACGATGTTCATGACGGCGATCAAGCTCAAACAGCTCGGCCTGGTCAACAAACCGATGATCGTCGTTCCCAACCACTTGCTGGAGCAGATCTCCCGGGACGGCAAGAAGCTGTTCCTGAACGCCAAGATCCTCATGGCGGGCAAGAAGGACCTCGCCGACGCCCGCTCGCGCATGCTGTTCGCGGCCCGGTGCGCCACCGGCGACTGGGACGCGATCGTGATGACGCACAACTCCTTCGGCCGGCTCGGGGTCCACCCCGTCACCGAGGCCACCTACCTGGAGGAGCTGGCGAATGAGTACCGCGACGCGCTGAGCGCGATCGACGGCGGCGACGCCAACCACCGGCGGATCAAAGAGATCGCCAAGATGGTCGATCGGTTCGACGCCCGCGCGTCCGACCTGCGCTCGAAGGCCACCGACGCCGGCGTCACGTACGAGAATCTGGGCGTGGACTTCCTCCAGGTCGATGAAGCCCACCTGTTCAAGAACCTCGCCCTGCCGGCCACGACCGAGGGCATGTCGCTCGGCAAGCCGTCCAAGCGGGCCACCGACCTCGACCTGAAGCTCATCGTCACCCGCGAGCGCACCGGCCGGGACAACGTCACCGCCCTCTACAGCGGCACGTTCATCTCGAACTCGGTGCGCGAGATGTACGTCTTCCAGCACTACACGATGCCCAAGCGGCTGGAGAGGCTCGGGCTGGGCAGCCCCGACGCCTGGGCGGCGAACTTCATCCAGTTCGAGTCCCGGCCGGAGGTCGGGGTCGACGGCGTCAGCTTCCGCCTCAAGCGGCGCCCGGTGGAGTACACCAACGCCGACGAGGCCCTGGCCCTGTTCGCGGAAGTCGCGGAGCTGCGGCCACGCGAAGCGTTCAAGATCAAGCGGCCCAAGCGCATCGACCGCTTCGTGGAGATCGAGGCCACCCCGAACCTGGTCCAGTACGTCAGCTCGATCTCCGACCGCATCGACAAGATCCAGTCCGGCAAGGTCAAGCCGTCCAAGGACAACATGCTCAACGTCATCACGGACGGCCGCAAAGCCGCCCTGGACCTTGAGCTGGTCGGGATGAAGCCGGACGGCCCAGGCAAGGTCGGGGCCGTCGTCAGGAACGTCCTTCAGATCCACGAGCGCACCAAGGACCTGAAGTTCCCCGGCTATCCGGACGACATCTCCGGCGGCCTCCAGCTCGTCTTCTGCGACCTGGGCACCCCCAGCAGGGACCGCGGCAGTCAGGTCTACGGCAAGATCCGCCGGGGCCTGATCGACGGCCTGCCGGAGGAAGGACTGCCGGGCATCCCCCGCGAGCGCATCCGCTTCATCCACGACTACAACAGCGACCTCGCCAAGGAACAACTCTTCAGCGATGCCCGCGCGGGCAAAGTCAGCGTCCTGTTCATGTCCTCAGAGAAAGGCGCGACGGGCGTCAACGTCCAGACCCTCGGCATTGCGCTGCACCACGTCGACCCGCCGCACAAGCCCGCCGAGTGGGAGCAGCGCGAGGGCCGACTCGACCGCCCCGGCAACCTTCTCATCGACCTCGACATGCCCGTCGAGTTCCTGCGCTACATCGCGCTGAACAGCTTCGACAGCTACATGTTCCAGCAACTGGAGCGCAAGCAGCGACCCATCGTCCAGATCATGTCCGGCCGCAAGGTCGGCCGTGTCATCCAGGAGATCGACCCCGTCGGGGCCAGCTTCGGGCAGGCCAAGGCCATCGCCACCGGCAACCCCATGCTGCTGGAGCTGGCCGACGTCAACGGCGAGCTGACCATGCTCCTCAACGAGGCCGACGGCCACCGGCAGGCGCAGGCCCGCATTAAGCGCAAGGTCGAGGTTCTCTCCGACCAGATCCGCGACGCGGAGCGCATCTTGCCCGCCATCCGCGCCATGGCCGACGCGGTGACCGCCGCCGGGGACGACGACACCTGGCGCACCGCCGACGGCCGCCTCATCGATCCCGATGACGTCGCCGGCGTCCTCGCGCAGACCGCACAGGGCTCCAAGCCCACCCTCGACTTGAACGCGGGCTACCGCTGGCGAGGCCTGCAAATGGGCTTCACCTGGCACCGGCGCCAACAGTTCGGCGGGATGACCTACGAGGGGTGGGCGCACCTGGTCGGCGGAGGCCACCAGGTCGATGTCCCCCTGAGCCTGAGCTGGTTCGGCAAGGGCCAGTCCTGGCGCATCGTCAAGGCGCTGACGGAAGCCGCCGACGAAGCGGTGACCGCCCCGGTCGAGATCGAGCAGAAGCTCGCCAAGTGGCGCGCGGCACTGGAGGACACCCGATCCCACATCGGGCGCCCCTTCGAGAAGCACGCCGAACTGGAAGCCGTCCGCGAGCGCAAGGCCGCTTTGGAGGCGCAGATCTCGGGCGCCGCCATAGCCTCCGGCCGCGAGGGCGGGTCGGGCCCGCAGTTCGATCCCGGCGCCGCCGCTGACGGCGGCCGCGAGATGACCGAGGCGGAGATGGCGATGCACGACGCCACCGTCATGGCCGGGATGCTCGGCGGCACAGCCGCCGTGGTCAGCGAGGGCCAGACCATCGGCATCGCCCGCCGAGCCGATGCCACGGTCGCGGAACCACAGATGCCCGACCTCGCCGACGACGGGCAGTACCGCGAAGCTTTGCGAGCCCTGATCGTGGCCGCGGCCGCCGACGAGGACGTGACCGCCCGGGCGCAGAACGCCGACGCCGACTACGGCGCCAGCGGCTTCCGCGCGGCCCTCGCCGAGTGGGCGCAGGACTGGGCCTTGGAGCGCGCCAACCTCCCGGAGGACCGACCGGCGTGGCTGCGCGCCTGGCTACAGCCCGAATCAGCCGACACCCGGCAGATGCTGATCGGCGAAGCCGCCTGGATCGTCTGGCAGCAGGCCCGGGCCACCGGACCCGAAGAGGCGCAGCCCGCCCCTACCCGCCAGTCCGCCGGGTGGGCGATCCCAGCGATCCTGACCGCACAGGACATGCAGGACCTTCTGACCAGCCTGGCTGTCGGACCCGACACGGACGGCCCAGACCCACTCCTGTTCCGAGACTGGGTCGCCCGCCGTCAACTTGGGATGGTCAAGCTGGTCCGAGGCGAGCAACTTTCCCCGGCCCTACGCGGCAACGGCACGGTCCGGGTGGCCACGAACGACGATGGCATCCGGGTGGAGCAGGGGGAGGCGTCCACCACGATCCTGTGGGAGGAAGTGCCTGCGTGGATCGACGCGGCCGACGCTCACGATCGTGCCCGGGCCACCGGGCGCCAAGGCGGCGTCCTCGACGTACTGTCCGCCACCCCGGGCACCGTGATCCACGAGGCGCGGATGAGCCTGCTGATTGAGGCCCTGCGCGAGACCACGCCGCCCACCGATGAGCAGTTTGCTGACGCCCGTCACCGGTACGCACCGCCGACGGCCACGCCCGCCTCGAACGCCACCGGCGCCGACGACGCCCCGGCCAACGAAAGCGGGCTACAGGGGGTCGTGCCCGCCCCTGCCCCGGCGGAGACGTCGACCGGTGACGCCGGCCGGCAGGCGCTCTGGCAGGACGCGATCGACGCCCTCGGTGACCGCGTCATGGTCGGCCACATCGGCGGGCCGCAGCCCGCCCGCACCCACCAGTCCGCCGGGTGGGCCATCATGGCGGTCCTCAGCGACGACCAGGTACGCGGGCTCGTCAGCGCGGTCGCGGTCGACGGCCAGCCGGTCAGCACGGTGCCCGGCGTCATGCCCACCGACCGTGTACGGGAGTGGATCGCCGAGCAGCAGCAGACGCCGACGACCGCCTTCTATGCCTCCACCAGCAGCGAGCTGCCTGCCGCCCTGCGGGGCGACGGAGACGTCCGCCTGTCCACCCGCGCGGACGGGCTGACCATCGAACAGGGCGACGTCACCACCACCATCCTGTGGGAGGAACTCCCCGCCTGGATCGACGTCGCGGTGGCGCACAACACCGCCAACCGCGACCCGCTCAAGCCGTGGTGGCAGTACGGGAACCTGGCCGCCGAGATCCACTTCCGGCGCGACGAACGCAACCAGGCCATCCGCACCGCGATGGATGCCCTGGCCGAAGCGTTGCGCGAGACCGTGCCCCCGACCGACGAACAGCTTGCCGAAGTACGCGACCGGTACGCCCCGCCGGCGGCCGCATCGCCCGGCACAGTCACGAAGCCCGCGCCCGCCGCCGAGGACGCTCCCGCCGGGAAGAGTGCACCAGAGGAGTCCACGCAACTCCCCGAGGACGCCTCGCCGATCCCGGGTGCCGAGGGTTACCACTACACCGAGGAAGGCCGCACCGTGCGCCTCTACACCGAGGCGGGCGAGGAGGTCGGCACGGCGAAGTGGAGCTACAGCAGGTACCGCTACGAGGGCGACGTCCGCGGCGACACGGTTCGCGGCACCGAGGATGGCGCCACTGTGGCCAAGCGCATGGCCAACCACCACGCGGTCGTCTACGGCGACCAGGTGCACCGGCCGCCGCTCGATGACCAGGGCCGTGACCCGGTCTGGATTCTGCACAACGGCTCCGACACCCTCGTCTTCGGTGTGAGCCCGGAGGACGACACCGCCCGGGCGGCGATGTGGACCGGCGGCGGCTTCAAGCAGTCCCGCAAGGTCGGCGGCTGGTACCTGCCGCGCACCTGGAAGGAGCCGACCCGCAGGCAGCGAGTGGACGACGCTGTGCGCGTCCTCGCGGCCGCCGGGCGCACGGTCACCGTGCACACCAGCCGGGAGGAGCGTCAGCAGCCTCCACAGCGGCCCGCCCGGCTGCCGGAGCTGGAGGTCACGGCGCCGAACCTCGACGAGGTGCCGCAGTTCTTCAAGGCCGCCCCTTTCACCGACCAGGACGACCTGCGCGACATCCAGCGGCGGCTGGAGAACGCCTACGAACGGTGGAGTCTCCATCCCACCGTCGTGGCCTACCGCAACCAGGACTACGATGTCCGGCCGGACGGCTACGGCACCCCGGACAACCCCATCGCCGAACTGGACGCCGCCTACTATCGGGCCGGGGTGGCGCTGCACGAACCCGTCCCCGGGGGGCCGGGCGAGATCGTCCGCAGGCTCTACGCTGTGACCGCCTGGTGCCGGGCGCTCGAACCTGCCGTCGACGCGGACCTCCTCGACCCCCTCCAGGAGGTGTACGCGGCGGCCCGCGTCCTGGCCGCCCGCTCGCAGGCCACCATCGCCGCCCTGACCGCAGAACGGGCCGCGTCCGCCGAGGAGGCCGCCGCTCCCGTCCCGGCGGAGGGGTCCTCCGCCGCTCAGCAGGAGCCGGACCCCGGGGGCCAGCCGGGTGAACCCGCGCCCGCCCCGGAGGAGGCCGCCCCCGCGGCCGCCGCCGAGGAGCAGCGCCCGGCCGACCCCGGTCCGGTCACCTCGCAACCGCCCTCGGCGTCGGCGGCGCCCGCGCCGGACGCCGACAGCGATCTGCCCGTCGTGTCCGACGAGTTCGCCATCCTCTACGCCGCCTTCCGGGAACTGGTGCCCCTCGGCTTCGCTGACGACGGCGTCACCTGGGACATCAGCCGCATCGTCATGGGTGACGGCGTCCGTGTCGACAGCGCCGTGGTCGAGCGGCTGATGAATGCGGGGCTCCTGGAATACGGGGCGACGCTGAACATCAACATCACCCCGGCCGGACGGCGGCGCATCAACGAACTGGAACGAGCCGACCGCCCGGAGCCCGCTGTCGGTGACCGCGTTCTGTTCGTCGCCACCGGCCGGTTGGGCATTGTCGGCGGCTACGCGGCCAAGGAGTACGGGCGCGAGGCGCAGGTCGTCTGCGACCGGGAGGGCTGGCCGAACGGCTGGGATGTCGACATCGCCCCCCTCTACATCGTCACGGTCCAGCCGGGCGTCATGGAACCGGAGGCGGCCGCCGAGGCGTACCGCGTGGCCGTGCTGCGCCAGAGCCCCGGCACGCTGACCGACCCGGCCCTGCGCGGGCCTGCGTTGGAGGCCATGACCGTCGCGGCACTGGCCGCGCCGCGGGTCACACAGGCGGCCCGTGTCAACGACCAGGACAACTTCATCTCCGTGCTGGCCCGCTGGGCGGAAGGGTGGGTGACCGAAGAGTGGGCGGACGTCCCGACGGGCGACTGGCCTGAGTGGGTCCACCCCTACTTCCGCGGCGGCGACGACGCCGTACGGGACCGCAACGGCCTGCACACCGAACTGGCGGGCCAGCTCTACGCGCAGCTCCACAGCACAGAGGCGGAACCGGCCTCGGCATCGGTCCCAGGCCTTGCGGAAGCCGTGCAGCAGGCCCTCGAAACGGAGTCTGCCGCGGACGCCGACGCCGAGCCGGAGGGACAACTCAACCTGCTTGACAGCAGCGACGAGAGCGCGTCCGCCCCGCAGGGGACATCACCTGAGCCGGAGCAGCACACCAGCCTCTTCCCTCCGGATGGCGCGGAGGTCTCCCGGCCGTCCATGCGGAGCCCCGCCGACAACACCCCGGCCGAGGAGAGTGCCCCGCCGGAGCCGGGAGAGCAGTTGCCCGAGGGCGCCGGACCTGCTGAGGCGCGCGCGCACGGCGGCACCCCCAAGCCGGAGCAGGTAACCGCGCCGCTGGCCGAGGTCGAAGCAGCGCTCACCGCGGCGGAGGGCATCCGCGAGGCCGTCCCGCGCCGTAACACCACCAGCGACCTGGCCCAGGCGCGCGAGGCCTGGGACCGGGCCAAAGCCCACTACGAGGCCGGTCAGCTCGCCGAGGGAGACGGTCACCTCGCCACGGCGCGCAGTCACGCGATCCTGACTCGGTACCGGGAGAGCAGCCACGCCGACGTCCGGCCGCTCATGGATGCCGTGCGCCGGTTCCACGACGCAGTGGACGAGGTCCTCTACCCGGGCGGCGCGGGCTGGCGGCCGGCGGTGGGCGACTACGTCCGTGCCCGGCACCGTTTCGTGCCCGAATCCGAGGGCTTCTGGATGAAGGTCACCACGATCGGGGCCGACGGCATTCACGTCGAGTCCGGCTCGACCGGCGAGGCCAAGGCCGTCGTGCAGCCCACCGACCTTGGGCCGCACGCTGATCTGCCCTGGCAGGAACAGCCCTCCCGCGCCCCCGGCGAGCCGAGAGCGTCGGATCAGCAGCGGCGGGACCTCCTCGGCATGCCGCCACAGCCGGTGCCCGAACCCGTCCCCACGCCGCCGGCGCCGACGCGGCCCGAAAGTCCGCCCGCCGACCTGGACGAGGAGCAACTGGACCTCTTCGCGGCCGGGGGGCCGAAGCCACCCGCCGCCCTGGAGGAGGTGGCGCCGGCGGTCGACTCGGTCAACACCTCGGTGTCTGACACCGAGGCGCCACGCGAGGGCGGTCTGGGCCTGGAGGACGAGCAACTTCCCCTTTTCGGGACCGATGACACCGCCCCGGGCCCGGGCACGGCGGCCGGAGAGGATCCGACCGTCCCCGACGCGTCGCCGGCCGACGCCCCCGCGTCGCAAGGCGCAGATGAGGACCCCGACCAGCCAGACCAGGAGGAAGCAGTGGCAGACGAGCCGGAACCCAGCTCCGTCGCGATGGACGTCCCGGCCGTCGCCCCGACCGTGGGACGCCTCCCGGCGGAAGTCGACGCGCAGGAGGAAGCGGAGCCTGCCATGGACGTCGAAGACCCGCCCGCCCCTCGGGCCTTCACCGAGACGTTCCCGCTCCCCGCCGATGCCCGCTACCGACTCCGGCTGACCATGGTGGAAGGAGAGGGGCCCCGCGAGGGTGAGCTGTTGTATGGCGAGAGCACCGTCGCTACCGTCCGTCTGTCGGCCGTGGGGAGCTGGTTCGCCCGGATGGCGGACGGCGTGCCTGCCGATGTCACGGCCCTGAACAGCTCCCCGCAGGGAGCGGCGCACCAGGCGGCGAGGATGTTTTCGGTGCTCACCGGGGAGCCCTACGGCGAACCACCGACCGCGGTCGCCGCCGACGGACGCCTGTCCCGGGCGGACGTGCTGCGCGGCGAACTGCGCTCCGCCGCCGAGCAGCACCTGCAGGCCGTCACCTCGGCGGCCGCGCAGGCGGGCAGGAGCCACATGCGCAACCCGCAGTTGCAGGCGCTGACCACCTGCCTCAACGATCTGGCTGCGGCTCTACCCGAAGGCCATAACGCTCGGCAGATGGCCGCGAATCTCGCCGCAGTCGAGCAGGCGGCTCGCGCCTGGGGCGGCACTATGCCGGCGGACCCCCTCCTCGACGTGCGCCAGTACCTCGGATTCCCGCTCCTGAACCTGCTGTACGACACACGGCGGTTGCAAGGCCGCCTCCAGGCCACCCAGGAGGCGGTGCAGGCCGAGCGCGCGGCCGCCCAGGAACAAGAAGCCACGGCCACCGTCCTCACTTCGGAACCTGTCCGCGAGGAGCGCGCACAGTCGGCTCCGCCCCCGGCGTCCGACCCTGCTCCGGCGGTGGAGCCGGTGCGCGGCCCCACCGTCTCTCTCGCGCTGCGCACCAGAGGGCGGGGCCGGGTGTTCGTCAGGGTGCAGACCGACGCTGCCTCGAACACTCTGGCCCTGCCCGGGATCAGCGTTGCTGACATGCCGTGGCAGAACCTTCGGACGTCGGTCGAGGTACCCATGCTGCTCCGCCCGGCCGAGCGCGCGGAACACTTGGTGTCGGACGAGGAGACGGAGGCATGGCTCGCCACGCACCTGCCAACCGGCACGCTGGCCCCGGCGTGGAGCGTCGCCAAGGTGCGCGCGGCGCTCGTCGCCGCGGTCCGCGACGCTCTGCGCGACGGCATGGCGCCCAGCGTGGATGAAGTCGCCACCTGGCTGGTGAACACGGCTGCCGAGCAGGAGGGACTGCTCCGCGCGGCGCACGCCGCCGCCAACCTGGAGGAGTTCGGGCCCCTGTTCGCCCGGGCCGCCGACGCCCTGGTCGGGGACGGAGTCTCCGAGCACCTGGCATGGACCTACCTCGGGAGGGAGGCGGCCGGTCGTGAGCAGGTGCTGGCCCTGGCCACCCCGCGCGTCTACGAGCGACTGCTCGCCCTGCCCGCGCCCGCCGACGCACCCGGCTCGGAGCGGGCCGCCGATGTGGCGTCGACCGGCCAGCCTGCCCCGAATCCCGAAGCACCGGAGGCCCCCGACGTGGCCACACCCGCCCGCTCCACGTCCCCCGAGACTCCGGAGGCGACCGGGCCGGCCCCCAAGGCCGAGGGGGCGACGGCCGAGTCGCCCGCGGCTGCGGAGCCCTCGGGGGAGCTGGTGCTGTGGACCGGCCCGGCGGACCCCGGCCCTGCGGACGACCGCCCCGTCGACGTCGTCGCCGACTTCGCGGCCGTCCAAGAGGCGTGGGATGACCACGTGCCTGCTGACAAGGGCACGAGCGCGGACCTGTCCGCCTCGGTGATCGACGAACTGCGACGGCTGGAGAAGCTGTTCGCCGAGGCGGTCGCCACGGTGCAGCCACAGGCCGTTGCCCAGGCGGCACCGGTTCCCCAGACACCGCCGACCGCCGTGGTGCAGCCCGCCGAGCCCGCCACCGCGCCGTCGCCCGCCGAACCGACCGAAGCGGCGAAGGGCCGCGACCCGCAGCAGTCGGCGGACGCGGTGAACGCGGCGCTGCGGGAGGCCGAAGCGCACGCCCCCGTCCTTCAAGACCTGCCGGAGTGGCAGCGCATCCAGAGCGTGAAGGGCGCGATCGGTCACCTGATCAGTGTCATCAAGGAGCGGGCGGGCGAGCATGCCGGCAAGCTCATGGGCGACAACCGGGTCACCCAGTTCGTCCGCCGGGTCTCGATCCGCGCGTGCGAGAAGATCGCCGAGTTGGCACAAGCTGCCGCCGACCGGCTGCGCCGCACCAGCGAGCACGGTACGGACAAGCGCGAGGACCTGCCGAGCGCGGAGGCACTGCTGCGGCTGGGAGATGCGGCTCTCGAGTACCGCGGTCCCCGGCGCGGGGGCGGCGGCACCCCGCCCTCGGCCGCGAACGGCGGGGGCACGGTCGACGTTCCCGCGATGCGCAAGATGGGCGAGGCCTTGAACCGGCCGATGCCCGGTGCGAAGCGCGGCGTCTCCGCGGCGGCCGCCCGGGGCCGGTCGACCACCACCGCGAAGCGGGGAGGGAAGAAGGCGGCGTCCGGCGGCACCGAGCAGGCCGGGCACCTCCGCCGTGGTGCTGCCGAGCAGCCGCAGGCCCGCAAGCCCAACCAGCGCTGATCGCTCTCGCTCCCGCCTGAGCCCGGGCGCCCACCGGCTGCCCGGGCTCGGCCGGAGGCGGTCCACGCGCTCTCTGTCGTGTCGGGGTGCGGCAGACTGCTTCCGTGACCACAGCACACCCTCGCGGGCGGGCCCTCGGCCGCGGGTTCCAGCCTCTGACGGCTGCGACAGACGTCCCGGCCCTCCCGCTCGCGGACCGCGCGGCGCCCGGTGTCGACGAGCTCGCCGACGCCGCCGCCGAAGCGGCGTGCGCCCTTGCCGACGCGGTCGCTCCGTCCGGCTGGAGCGCGGCCGCCGTCGAGGACGTCCTCGACGCCATCGACACCCTCGCGGCCGCGCTGGCCGCTGTCGATCCTCCCGCCGCCCGCCTCCTCGCACCCGTCCCGGCCGCTACCGCCGCCCTACGCCAGCGCATGCAGCCGCCGTCCTCCGCGGGCGAAGCGGTACTGCCTGGGGGCCGCCGGCGCCGCCTCGGACACGGCGCTCAGCCCCCACAGGGATGACGAAGAGCGGCGGAACCCCGGAGGGCCGAGGTCGTTGCCTCGGTATGGACTCGACGAACGCCATGGATGCGGCCGAGGTACTGCGCGCGGTCCGGGCGGCCATCGCGCAGGAGAAGCAGCGAGAGCAGGCCTTCCGCGAGTGGGAGCGGCTCATCGGGCAGGCCCGTACAGAGCCGCTACGCCCGCCGAACGCCGTTCCGCCGGTCAGGGGATAAGCCGGTGAACTGGGTTGGTTAGTTGGCGAGGGCGATGGGCTTTTGGGGGGTGCCGTCGGCCAAGAGCCCGGCGATCAGGTCATCGAGCCGGCCGGGGTAGACGGTCTCACCGGTCGTGCGCAGCTCGTCGACGGTCCACCAGCACAGGGCCCGGATGGTGTCGGGCTGGGCGGCCCGGGTGAGGTCCACCGCGCTGGCAGCGAGGCGAGCGAGGTAGTACCGCTCAACCTGGCGGACGGCCCCTCCTCCGACATCATGCTCTTGGCTGCGTTCGGCGACCTGCGGGCCGAGCTCGGCGTCGACGACGCCGAGCTCCTCGTACATCTCCCGTCGGAGGGCGGTCTCGTGGTCCTCGCCCTCCTCCAGCGATCCGCCGGGCGTCGCCCAAAACCCCCCGCCTTCCTCATAGCGGAGGAGAAGAACGCGGTCCTTCTCGTCGAGTGCGATGACACGGGCGGCCTGGCGGAGGGGTGGGGTGGTCATGGGGTCAGTGTGGCCGGTTCGGCGTTCGTGGAGCGGATGCCCAGGTACTCCCAGAGCGCTTGGGCCGTGAGGCTGGGGACGTGGAGGTGGGCGTCGAAGCTGAGGTCGGGTGCGGAGGGGACGGCGATGAGGGTCATGCCGGCGGCGAGGGCGGCGGTGGCCCCGGTCGGTGAGTCTTCCAGTGCGACGGCTTGCCTGGGGTCGATGTCGAGCGTGGCGCAGGCGTCGAGGTAGACGTCGGGGGCGGGTTTGGGGTGGGTGGCAGTGTCGCTGCCCAGGATCGTGTCGAAGGCGCCGAGGTCGAAGTGTGGTTCGAGGTAGGCACGGACGATGGGGGCGGGGGTGTTGGAGGCGACGGCGAGGGGTCGGGTGCCGGCGAGGGTGTGGACGAGGTCGACGGCGCCGGGCATGGGGGCGTGGCCGTCGCCGAGGTTGGTCTGGACGAGGTCGTACAGATGCTGGCCCAGGACGTGCGGCTGGGCGGGGTGATCGAGGAGCTCGGCGAGGCGGTGGCCGAGGGGGATGAGCTGGAGGCCGACGAGGCCGCGGCGGTCGGCGGGCTTCAGGCGCTGACCGTAGCGGGCGGCGAGGGTTTCGTAGGCGCGGTCCCAAGCGCCTTGGGTGTTGACCAGGAGTCCGTCGCAGTCGAAGACGACGGCCGCGTGCCGGATCTGCGGTCGGGATAACCCGGTGAGAGCCATGGTGCTGTGTCCTTCCTGGCGAGGAGTGTTCAGCGGGGTTTGGTGGCGACGGCGCACGCGAGCAGCGGGTAGGCGGGGTCGTCGCGTTCGAGGGCCCCGGCGGGGAGCTCTTCGGCGGCCAGGCCGAGGAGCATGGCCTGGCAAGCGGTGAGGTTGCCGTGGCCGGTGACGGTGACCTCGCCGTTCCAGCGGGAGAGCAGTCGGGTGAGGCCGGGAGGGGTAAGGCGCCAGAGGTCGCTGTCGGGGGTGGTCTTGGAGAGTCGGCCGACGGTGGGGGTGGTCAGCAGCAGCGTGCCGCCCGGGGCGAGTGCACGGTGGCAGTTGTCCAGCGCGGCCTGCGGTGAGGCGAGGAGCTGGAGGGTGTGGGTGAGCACGATCGCGTCGAAGGCGGCGGGCGGCAGGGAGTGGGGGACGGTGAGGTCGGCGTGCAGGGTGGCGCGGGTGTTGGCGGTGTCGATGTCGATGACCGTGGTGGTCGCCACGCCGGTGCCGTAGGTGCGCAGATAGGTGTCGTCCTTGACCTCGGCGGCGTGGCCGCGGATGAGGTGCGCGTGGCGGGCGAGGAAGCGGTCGATGAAGTGGCGGTCGACGGGGGTGCCGCGGTCGTAGCCGTAGAAGTCCGAGACCGGCTCGGCGGGCAGGCAGAGGGCGGGCTGTGTCATCGCCGTGCTCCGTTCATGGTGAGGGTGGTGAGCTGATCGAGGGCGCGGTGGAGGTCGGCTTGCAGGCGGGGGATGCGGTCGCGGCGGGCGGGGGTGGGGGCCCAGCGTTGGTGGGAGCGCAGTTCGCGGGCGCTGGTGAGGGTGGCGGCGAGCCAGAAGGCCGCCTGATACGAGGGCCTGGCGGGAACGGCGGTGGTGAGGGCCTGCCGGTTGGCCGGGTGCTCGCCGAGGAGGACCCACAGCACGGCGTGGTCGTAGCCGGGCAGGCGCAGGGCGAGGAACTCCAGATCGACCAGAGAGAGCGGCCCGCCTCCGGGTGGGGTGAGGGCGTTGGCGGGGTGCCCGTCCCCGAATTCGAGCCGCAGCGGCAGGTGCCGGCGGGCGCGGTCGAAGGCACGCCGTGCGGTGTCGAACTGCTGGGACGTGAGCAGGCCGAGGGCGGCGAGCTGGCTGGGGTAGTCGCTGTCGTCCGCCCACGCGCCGCGCGGCCGCCAGTGATGCACCGCTTCCAGCGAGGCCAGCAGGGCATCGAGGGCGCCCGTCGGCAACGGTGCGCGCGGGTACCGCTCGGGGGCGAGAGGCTGTCCGGGCAGGCGAGAGATCACCAGGACAGGGGCCTGGTGGTCGGCGCCGAGGAGCTCGGGCATCGTCACCGGTGGCCGGGCCGATCGCAGGGCGCGGTAGACGGCGATCTCGTGGCGGGCCCGGCTGAGCCAGAACGGGCGGCGGTCGACCGGGACCTTGGCGAAGGCGGGCCGGTCGTCGACGGTACCGGGGACCAGCAGGGAGGTCTCGGTGGCCAGCGGCGCGCCGGCGGGGGTGAAGCGGGGGAGGCAGGCGCGGGCGGCGGCGACGGCCTCCTCGACGGCCGGGGCGACGAACACGCTCGTCACGGGGTGCTCCCTTCGGTGGCGGGTACGGGCAGCGGCCAATCGCCGGGCGGACCCGGCGGCAGACAGCGAAGGAAGTCGAGCGCTTGGTCGAGGAGCACGGACGGCGCGCTGGTGCCGTCCAGGTGCAGCACCCGGCCGGGCAGGTGGGCCAGTGCCCGGGCGTAGTAGCGGGCCATCGCCGCTCGTGCGGCCGGGGCGACCAGGTGAGCCGGGAGGGAGCCGCGGGCGTGCAGCCGGGCCCGGGCGAGGGGTTCGGGGACGGACAGGTGCAGCACGGCGTCCGGCGGCCGCAGCCCGGCGAACAGACGAGCCGCGTAGGTGAGGTCCGCGGGGACGCCGATGGCGCGCATCGCGGCTTCGTGCGCGGCCAGCGAGAGCGGGCACCGGTCGAAGACCACCACCGAGTGGGTGGCGGCTGCGCCCTGCCGGGCCTGCTCGACGGCGGCCAGATGATCCAGCCCGGCGCGGGCGGCCGCGGCATCAGATGGTGGCCACGGGGGCAGCGGGGCGAGATCGGCGTACTCGGGCACCACGTGCGCGCCCAGGGCCCTCGCGAGCGGGCCGGCCAAGCTGGTCTTCCCGGCCCCGCACAGGCCCTCGACCGCCACCTGCATCTGCCCGATCAGGGCGGTGTGCGCGTTCGGGGGATGCTTCACCGGAACGCCTCCGTGATCTCGGGTGCGCTCGCTACCCTCGGGCACTCCGGGGAGAACCGGGACGGGCGAAAGCCGTGAGAGGAACGGGCATGGAAAGCGCGGACGAAGCGGATGTGCGGCTGTGCAGCACGGTGCTGGCTGCGTTCGGCCTGCCCGCCCCGGAAGCGGTACGGGCGGTCCCCGAGGGGCTGATGAACCGCAACTGGGATGTCCGCACTGTCGACGGGGCTCGGTATGCGCTGAAGGAGGTCCTGGACGTCGGCCCGGACGCAGCTCGCCGGCAGCACGCCGCGACGCGGGCTCTGGCCGACGCCGACCTGCCGGTGCCGGCCCCCCTGTCCACCCCCGACGGAGACACCCTCGCGGTCGTCGGCGGCCGCCCGTACGCACTCACCCCCTGGGCTCCGGGGGAGATGGTGCCCGCGCGTTCCTGGGATGTGTTTCAGGCGGCCTCGGTGGGGGTCCTGCTGGCCGAGCTGCACGCCGAGCTGGCCACCACCATGCCGCCCGCACCTCACACCGTGCCGGTGACCGTCACTGCCCCGCAGAAGGCGGCCGTCCGGATCGCCGACTACCGCCGGAAGGCCGCCGCAGGAAACGGCACCTTCGATCGCGTGGTGGAGCAGGCGCTCGCCGAGCGCGAGAAGCTGCTGGCCGCTTGGGCCGGACGGTGTCCGGATGGCGGCGAGCGGGGACCGGCCGGTTGGTGCCATGGCGACTTCCATGATCTGAACCTCCTCTGGCAGGGGTCCGCGGTAAGCGCTGTGCTGGACTGGGACCGCCTCGGCGTCCGCGCCTACGCCGACGAGGTCGTGCGCACCGTGACGCTTCCGCTGATGTTCGGAAGTGGGGGCGAGGACGGGCTCGACCTCCCGCTGGTGAGTGCGTTCGCTGCCGGCTACCGCAAGGCCAGCGGCCTGCCTGCGGCCGCGTTGGCAGAGGCGGCCGAGCGGCTGCGGTGGGAGCGCATCTGCGACGTGTGGCAGCTCAAGGTCCACTACGACAAGGGCGACAGCGGCTGTGACCACCTGTTCACGGCTGCCTCGGCGCTGATCGGCTGGTGGTGCCGCAACCGTCAGGAAGTCACGGAAGCCCTCACGCGGGGCTGAGTGGTTCCTCGCCGACGGCGGCCACTGCCCGGGCAGCGATCTCCCAGCCTCTTTCCCCGGCGGCGGCCGCGCCACGGGCAATGCCCCGGCGCCAGAGCCGCCGCCGCTCCTCCAGCGGCGGCCGGGCGGCCACCGACCGGGAGTGGACGATGCCCTGCACCACGAACTCGTTGTGCGTGCGCCGGGCCCACGCCGCGGCGCCGCGCGGGCTGCGGGAAGCGAAGAAGGCGAACAGGGCGCCGGTCTCCTCCTCGAAGAACACCGCCGGGCTGGTGCGGCAGCCGGTCGCGGTCCGCGGGACGGCGGAGATGTCGACCAGCTCCCCCAGGGGCCGGCCGCAGCCGGGCACCGGCCGGTCGCGCTCCCGGTCCGGGTAGCGGCCGACGGCGCCGAACTTCAGGTGGGGAGAGCCCAGCCGCACGTCCGGGGTGAAGTACAGGGAGTGCCCGGCGTCGGTGAGGTCGGCCGAGAGGGTCATCTGGTCCGCGTACGAGGTGGCCCAGGCGCTCTGGTCCGCCCACCCGCCGACCGCGAGGAGCGCGTCGCGGTCGAGCAGGAGCATGCCGCCGACCAAGTGCACGCGCAGCGGGGCCAGCAGCCCGCCGGTACCGGGCAGGCGCCGGGGCGGCAGGTGGGTGTCGGGCCAGCAATGGAACCGGGTCGAGAACCGTGCCCGCTCGACGTCCAGTCGCCCGACGGCAGGCGCCGGTGCGGTCTCGGCCGGGGTGAGGGCGCGGTAGTACACCGGCAGCATCAGCGCCGCCGCCCTCTCGTCCCGGCGGCGGACGGCGGCCAGGGTGGCGCTCGCACCGGCGGCCCACAGCGGCGGCATCACGCAGTCGTCGTCCGCGTACAGCAGCCACCGGTGCCGGGCCGCCCGTGCCCCGGCCGTCCGGGCGGCCGCCGACCCGGCATGCCCGCCCAGCCACACCGCCCGCACCGGCACCCCGTCGAGCCGCCGCTCGTACGTGGTGAGGATGGCGGTGGTGTGGTCGGTGGACCCGTCGTCCACCACGACGATCTCCGCCAGCGCGCTCCCGGCCTGGGTCCGCAGTGAATCCAGCGCCCACACCAGCGGGTTGTCGCCGCCCTGGGAGCCGTCGGGGTCGAAGGGACACCGGTTGTAGGTGGCCAGCACCGCGGACACCGGGCCCAGCGCGGACGGGGCTGCGCGCAGCACGTCCGTCAGCAGCGGTTCCTCCGCGCGCAGTGCCGCCACCACCTCGTCCAGGTCGCCGCTCACCGCGTTCACCGCTCGGTCTTGCCGTGTCGGGCCTGGCGTCCGCTCAGGCGGCAGTACGCGGCACGGGCGAGGCAGTGCCAGGGGCCGGCGGAGAACAGCATCGCCGCCGGCAGGGCCCCGGCCGTCGCCCGCCGCCACGCGCTGCTGTCAGCCTCTCCCTCGGCCTGGCCACGGGTGGCCAGCAGACGGGCCGGGAGCACCACGTAGGCGCCGACGGCGGCGGTGGAGACGAGCGCGGCGAGGACGCAGGAGCGGACCGAGCCGCCGGCCCGGCGGTGCAGCAGCGGCAACGCGAGCGTGGCGGCCACCGCCGGGGACTGCCCCAGCCACAGCACCCCCCGCCCCACCCCGGCCGCCGCGAGCCGCCACCGCACTGACCGTGTGCCCAGACCCCGCTCGGCAGCGAGGCGGCCCATGGCGGGGTACTGGACGTAGGACCAGAACCATTGCGACTGCTGGGCCACCAGGGCTCGGGGGCTGGTGGGGGAGTCCCCGACCTCCAGCACCGGTAGCGGGTCGATCGGCACCCCCGCCGTGGAGGCGAGGAAGCCGGCCGCGAGGTCCTCGTTCATCGTCTCGACCGGCAGCCCGTCCCACGCCGCCCACTGGTCGCCGCGGACGAACAGACCGTGCCCGACGCAGTGCCCCAGGTGTGGCCGGGCCCCGGCGCGCGCGGCGGCGGCCTGGCGGCGCAGACGAGGAATCTCCCGCGCGAGCGTCCATCGCGACTGCATCAACGCCGCTCCCGCGGCCACCGCCCCGCCGGGGCCTGGCGGCAGGCTCGCCAGGGAGCCGGTGAAGAGGGCGGACTGCTGCACGATCCGCGCCTTCGGGTCAGCGGCACGGGCCGCGACCGCGGCGAGCGTGTCGGGGTGGGGGCGGGAGTCGGCGTTGTACAACCCGATCCACCACCGCCCCCGCTCACCCGGCGCCACGCCGTGCAGGAGCTGCTGGGCGGCGTAGTTGACCTGGTGAGCCATGGCCCCCTCGGGGTGCGGGTAGTGCAGGTGCCGCACGTCCGCGCCACGCGCCCGCGCCTGACCGCACAGCTTCTCGGCCAGCTCAGCGGTCATCGGCAATGCGGAGAACGCCCGGCCCGCCTTCTCCCGGCACGCGCCGTACGGTTGCCCGGAGAGCTCCTCGGCCAGAGCCGTGAGATGCTCGCGCGGCAACACCCCGGCGAACCGCGCGGCCACCTGAGCCGGCGCCGCCCCGTCGGCGACTGCCTGTGCCAGCGCATCGACGCGCCGCCCGGCTTCGGCCCGCTCGGCGTCCTCCCGCGCGGTGGTCACGACCAGCAGCACCGACCCGGGCCACGCGGTGAGCACCTTCTCGAAGTACGCCACCGACTCCTCGATGACCGCCTGCTCCCGCAGCAGAGGGAGCACGAGCGCGAACCGCACCGCGGACACATTCTCGACGACGGTCTGCGGGCGGGGCTCGGCCGCGGAGAGCCAGGCCAGCGACTCCGCCATCCGCACGGCACCGCCCACGCCCCGAACCGTCACCGCCGCGGCACCGACCCAGCCCACGGCCGCGCCCACGCGTGCTCGCTCGGCGGTCACCACGCCACCGCCGACGCCGAGATCCGCTCCACCGCGAACGCCTCCCGGCAGCCGCCGACCGTCGCAGCTCCCCGCCACCGGGCCATCGCCAGCGCGCCGGCGACCGTGTGATCGGCCTGCCCCGCACCCTTGTCCTGTGACCCGTAGCAGGCCAGCGCCTGTTCCTTGCGCTCCGCGAACGCGTCGATGTCCACCAGCAGGGACGGGCGGGCGAGCGGCTGCCACACCTCGTAACCCAGCACCACCGGCACCCAGTGCGGCGCCCCCAGCTCGGGATAGTTGCGGCTGGCGGACATCTCCAGCCCCCGCCACACCAGCCGGTGAGCCTGACGGTGATCGAACGATCCGTCGCCGCGGTGCGGCAGGTAGACCACCGCCGGCCGCAGCTCACGGAGTACCTTCAGCACGGCGTGGAACTGGTCGGCCCGGGCGGGGGCGAACCCGCCGTCCGGCAGCCGCAGGAAGCGCACGCTCTCCTGCGACACCCCCAGGACGGCGGCGGCTTGCTCGGCCTCCTGCTCCCGGATCGCAGCCGCGTCCTGGCCCTGCCGGTCAGGAACGCCGTGCTCGCCGGAGCTGAGGAACACCACCCGCACGGTGCGACCGGCACTCGTGTGGCCGGCGATGCTGCCGCCGCAGCCCAGCACTTCATCGTCCGGGTGGGGAGCAAAGATCAGGATGGACATGGACCCTCCGAACTCTCGGCGCCCACCGCCCAGAGGCGGTAAGGGCGGGCCATGTGAACGGGCCGGTGACGCGGCCCGGGGAGAGGACACACCCAACCCCCAGGGCGAAGCGACGGCCCGCCGCGGAGCGGATGCGGGCGAAGTCCGGGCGTACAGGGTGGGGCGCGCTGTGGCGAACTGTGGCGAAGTGCCCGCAGGGCTCGGGCTGCCCGTACCCCCGGCGGTACGCTGACGGACGCGCCATCGTCCTGCGACAGCCATGCACCCTTGACCGAAGGGGCCCCTGGTGACCGGACCGGAACGCTGCAACGTAGCCCTGGAGCACTGGGTGCGCGTCTGCGGCGCTACCTACGAGACGGTGGCCGCCGAAGTCATCAAAGTGGCCCGCGCTCACGGCCACCACAACGTCCGGCCGGACCGTTCCCGCGTCCGCAGGTGGATCACCAAAGGCGAGCACCCCCGGGATCCCGTCCCCGCATTCCTGGCCGAAGCCCTCACCCGCCTCTGCCGCCTGGCCCGGCCCCTGACCCTGGCCGACATCGGACTGCGCGGCACGCCGGCTCTCGGCCCCACCGCGTCATGGAAGGCCGACGCCGTCGTCGCAGCCATCATCGACACCGCCCGGAGCGACACCTTGACCGACGACAGTGCCCCGCCCGCCGTCCCCCTGCTGACCGGCTCCCAACTGATCGGCGCCGTCCAGCCCTGGCTCCACCTGCCCGACGAGCCCCTGCCCGACCCGATCCGCCCCGGCCGCATCGGCATGACCGACGTCAAGGCCATCGAGGCGGCCACCGACGCCTTCCGCACCCTCGACAGCACCCACGGCGGCGGCCTCTCCCGCCGCGCCGTCGTCGGCCAGCTCCACGACGTCACCCTCCTGGCCACCAACGGCCGCATCTCCGACGACGTCGGACGCGCCCTGTTCGCCGCCATCGCCGACCTCGCCTCCGTCGCCGGCTGGATGACCCACGATGTCGGCCGCCACGCCGAGGCACAGCACTACTTCCTCCTCGGCCTCCAAGCCGCCAAACAAGCCGGTCCCACCGGCGCCGGAATCGCCGGACATCTCCTCAACTGCCTCAGCCGGCAAGCCAACCACCTCGGCCGTGCCGAAGATGCCCTCGAACTCGTCCAAGCCGCGCAGTACGGCACCCGCAAACTCCCACCCGGACGCCTCCGCGCCTTCCTGTGCACACTCGAAGCCCGCTGCCACGCCGTCCTCGGCCACCTCCCCGAATCCGCCCGGGCCCTCGGCATCGCCGACGACGCGCTGGCCGCCGACCGAGGCGAGCCCGCCCCTAGCTGGGCCGCCTGGTTCGACGACGCCGAATACCAAGTCACCGCCGGGGTCTGCCAGTCCATCGCCGCCACCCACGACGACCGCCACGCCACCCGGGCCATCGAACTCATCGAGGCAGGCACCGCGCAACGCCCCGCCGAGCGGATGCGCAGCCGGGCCTTCGACCACATCGCGCTCGCCCGGGCCCAGGTCCAGGCCGGACAACTCGAAGCAGCCGACCACACCACGGCCACAGCCCTCCACCTGCTGGGCCGGGTGAACTCCACCCGCGTCACCGACCGCCTGCGCGAGCTTGACACCGAACTCGCCGCCACCGGGGCCAGGACGGCCACGGAGACACGCCAGCGCATCCGAGCCGCCACTGCATGACCACAGAGCTGGTAGCTAGCGCTCGCGTGGTCTGGGCGGGCTGGCGCCGGTGGGCATGGGTGATGGCAACGGTGCTGGGAGTGGTGGGGCCGGCCGTGACGCGGAACCCGCAAGGCGTGGCTGCTGGCAGTGGGTGGGTCGCCTGGCCGGACCGTGGGCTGGTGTCCGGTGGGGGGTGAGGCCGGCCGGACGGCTTCCGTACCTCCGCACGCAGTACTCCGGCCCCCCGACGTCGGGCCTTCCGTTCTGTGGCGAAGGTCGTGAGGTCGTGACGGGGTTGCGGAGTAGGTGTTGGGTGACACGCCGGTCCGGGGTTGGATCGTGACGGATGCTGATGCCGGGTGAGCTTGATCTCCGCCTCCTGGACACCGACAAGAGAGGGCCGAGCAGAACTGGCCTCTGACCTGCGAATTTGGGTGATCGGATACAGATCTCAGAATCGGACATGGGGATCGAGGAGTCCGCTTATCCGGTTCCTGGAGTCCGGATATACGGCTCGCTGGACCAGCAAGCATGTACTGGAAGTACATGTCGCGGGAGTTCAGGCATGCTGCTTCGCGGTACGGTTCGCATGTACTCATGGGACATGTCGACGAGGGACCGGAGAGACATGGCGCGCTCTGCACGGCAGCCGGACTTCCACGATGGCGATGACCCCCGGCCTCGCGCACGCTTCGGCTACATCGGCCGCTACAGCACCGTGGACAACGAACGGCTCGAAGCGCTCGCCGCGATCCCTCCGGAGAAAGGCGGCCTGACGGACCGCGAGTTCCGGGTCTTCCTGTGGTACGTCGGCGCGGCCCCGGCTCCGGGTATGCCGATCATGAAGTCCACAGGGGAGATCGCCAAGAGGCTGCACACCAGCCCGGACGCCCTTGGCCGGTTCGTCCGCAAGTTGAACAAGCGCCGCCTGCTGCTCGTCGCCGAGACCTTCGGCCGCCAGCGCTTTTACCGGGTCAGCCCCTACTTCGCGAGCCAGGAAGACGCGGTGGGCCAGCGCAACGCCATCCGCTCCTACAACCCGCCGGACATCCCCGGGCTTGCGGGATACTCGACCCAGCCTGTGAAGGGGGACCTCGCATGAGCGACCAGACGGCACTGACGGTGCTGCGTACGTCCAAGGGGCTCAAGCCCAACCAGCGGCTCCTGCTCCAGCTCTACGCCCTGGCGCCCAAGCTCCCCAGCGGCGGAGTCCAGCAGACCGCCGCCCGCCTCGCCGGAGAGCTCGGCTGGACTCCGACGCTGTTCTCCCGGGTGCGCAAGGACCTCGTCGAGGCCGGATGGCTCGAAGAAGTGGAGCGGTACGGCAACATCTCGGTCTACCGCCTGGGTGAGCGCGCCACCGGCGAGCGTCGGGTCATCCCGCTGCGCTCGGCCTGACCGGGCGCCACGAGAGCAGCCTCAGTAACTGGTTGATGCGCTGGAGCCGGACGCCAGCCTCTTGCGGACGGTGAGCCGCCTCCTCGTCCGCGCGCGGACGACCACAGGTAGGCGATGGCAGCGGCCGGGCGATGCCCGGCCGCTTTCCTATTTCCCGGCCACTCACCAAAACGGCCGTTTTAGTAAGTCACCTCTTAAGAGGTGACTCTAGAGAGGTCGGCGTACCCGTCAACCTGCTTGCCCCTACCCGCTCTCTTGGGGTGCCGTTAACGAGCAGCCGACCAAGTGACAAGTAACCCGCCGGTAGCCTGCGCGGGTTGGTTCAGGTGAACGCAGCAGCGAGGGCTGTGGTCACGGCGGTGGCGAGGGTAATGACCGCGGCGAAGGCAGTGGCAGCGCGGGTGAGAGCGGCGGGGTAGGAGGCGCCGTCCAGGCGGGCGAGCTTGGCCGCGCCGGCGGCAGCCATCAGAGCGACGACGATCACTATGGCGGTGGTCAGGAGGGCGACGGTGACGTTCACGGCAGACTCCCTGCAGAGGGTGGAACGTTGACGTGGTCGAAGGTCGCGGAATCGGTGTACGCCGGGGTGTGCCGGGTCGAAGATGAACACCGGTGAACACATCACGACCCCGGGGGGAGCACGTGCACGACCAGCAGAACGACCCCAGTCCGGCACTGACGGAGCTGCGCAGGAGGCTGGAGGGCGGGCTGGCCAGGTGGGGGCTGGACAAGACGCAGCTCGCCCGCAGGGCGGGGCTGGGGCGGACGACCGTGTCAGAGGCGTTCCAGGCCGACGGGCCGGTGCCCTCCGACCGGACGGTGGCGGCGTTGGCCCGCGCGCTGAAACTGCCGGAAGACGAACTGCTGGAGCTGCGCCGGTCCGCAGCGACGACTTCGATCTCGGCTGCGGAGTCCGGTGGAGGGCCGGGCAGGCCGATCGGTGAGTGGGAGCCGCACATTTTGGAGGTCCACCCGGCCGGTCCCGCCCCGGGCGGACCCGGTTCCGGCTCGCCGGAGCAGCGGGTGCTGCCCGGCTATGTGCTGCGTGCGCACGACCGGGTTCTGGCCGATGCGGTACGGGAGGCCGGGGGCGGCCGCAGCCGGATGGTGGTGCTGGTCGGCACCTCCTCGACGGGAAAGACGCGGGCGTGCTGGGAGGCCGTGCAGCCGCTGGCGAAGCAGGGGTGGCGGCTATGGCACCCTTTCGACCCGACCCGGGCAGAGGCCGCACTGGAGGCTCTGCACCGGGTCGGCCCGCGCACGGTGGTGTGGCTGAACGAGGCCCAGCACTACCTCGGCGACCCCAGGGCCGGCGAACGGATAGCGGCCGCCGTGCACCATCTGCTCATTCAGCCCGCGCGCGGACCTGTCCTGGTGCTGGGCACCCTGTGGCCCGAGTACGCCACCCGGTACACCGCCTTGCCCGCCCCGGGTGGACCAGATCCGCACAGCCAGGTCAGGGAACTGCTCACCGGGCGCACCGTGAGCGTCCCCGACGCCTTCGACGCTCGTGCCCTGGCGGCCGCGGACGCCCTCGCCGAGGGTGGTGACCGGCTTCTGGCCGATGCCCTCACCCGCACCCGCGCCGACGGACGCCTCACCCAGGATCTCGCCGGCGCCCCCGAACTCCTGCACCGCTACCAGCACGGCACCCCGGCTGCCAGGGCCATTGTGGAGGCGGCGATGGATGCGCGCCGTCTCGGCGTCGGCCTGCACCTTGCGCAGGCCTTCCTCACCGACGCCGCGGTCGACTACCTCACCGACGCCGACTACGACCAGTTGACCGACGACTGGGCGGAACAAGCGTTCGCCGAACTCGCCCACCTCGTGCACGGCAAGCAGGCCCCCCTGCGCCGCGCTGTCCCCCGCCCAAAACGGCGCCCGCCCGGAAGCCCACCACCGGCCGCCCCCTCCCACCCGACGGGGCCGGTATTCCGGCTGGCCGACTACCTCGAACAGCACGGCAATACCACCCGCAGCCACCTGTGCCCGCCCGCCTCCTTCTGGCACGCCGCTCACACCCACCTCACCCGCCCCGACGACCTCGCCAACCTTGCCCACGCCGCCGCGAGCCGGCATCGCCAGCAGTGGGCCTACCATCTCCGACTCCGCGCCGCCGACCACGGCAACACTGACGCCCTAGTCGAGCTGGCGTGCGCGCGGGAGGAGGCCGGGGATCGGGAGGGCGCTGAAACCCTCTACCGGCAGGCAGCCGATCGCGGCAACACCCACGCCCTGATCGACCTGGCGAGGGTGCGGGAGACGGCCGGGGACCGAGAAGGCGCCGAAACCTTCCTCCGACAGGCAGTCGACCACGGCGACACCGATGTCCTGTTCGAGCTGGCGAAGGTGCGGGAGGCGGCCGGGGACCGAGAAGGCGCCGAAACCCTCCTCCGGCAGGTTGTCGACCACGGCAACACCCACGCGGCATACGAGCTGGCGGCCATGCGGGAGGAGGCCGGGGATCGGGAGGGCGCTGAAACCCTCTACCGGCAGGCAGCCGATCGCGGCGACACCTACGCCCTGATCGACCTGGTGCGGATGCGGGAGACGGCCGGGGACCGAGAAGGCGCCGAAACCCTCTACCGGCAGGCAGCCGCTTACCATGGCGACATCTACGTCACGGTCGAGCTGGCGCGGATGCGGGATGCGGTCGGGGACCTGGAGGGTGCCGAAACCCTCTACCGACAGGCGGCCGACCACGGCAACACCAATGCCCAGATCGCGATGGCGCGGATGCGGGAGGCGGCCGGAGACCCGCAGGGTGCCGAAACCCTCTACCGGCAGGCAGCCGACCGTGGCAACACCGACGTCCTGTTCGAGCTGGCGCGGATGCGGGAGGCGGCCGGGGACCGGCAGGGTGCCGAAACCCTCCTCCAGCAGGCTGCCGACCACGGCAACACCGACGTCCGGATCGAGGCCCTGATCGAGCTGGCCCAGTTACGGATGGAGGCCGGGGACCGGCAGGGCGCCGAAACCCTCCTCCAGCAGGCAGCCGACCACGGCAACACCCACGCCCTGATCAAGCTGGCCCAGTTACGGATGGAGGCCGGGGACCGGCAGGGCGCCGAAACCCACCTCCGGCAGGCCGCCGACCAGGGCAACGGCACCGCCCCAACCAACGTGTCGGAGGGGACGCGGGTGCTGACCAAGTTCTGGCCGAACGGCCTGGACCCGGACGGTACGCCGACCCCCCCATGGCAACCGTCGGCGCCCGCAGGACGGGCGTCCGGGCGCCCCGCCGCACCGTGAGTGCAGGCCCGAGCATCATGCCGAGCTACTTGTCACTTGGCCGGCTGCTCGTTAACGGCACCCCCTCTTGGCCACGGTTCGGCCCGCGCGGGGTGTCGGCGGGTGGCAGGATTCGGCGGGTGATGGGCGCGATGGTGGAGCTGCTGCGGGACCGCCTGACCAAGTTGTCCCCGGCGGAGCGGACGGAGTTCGTGGGGCGTTTCCCCCACGCGTACGCCGCTCCCCGCCCCCGGACTCTCCACCAGCTCGCCGTGCGGCTGCTGGCCGTCCTGCGCGTCGACGCCGCGGCGTTGACCCGCGGCGAGGTACAGCTCCTGGAGGCCGCGGTCGCCCTGTCCGGCCAGCGCTCCGGCCGCTATGGCCCGGCCGTCGTCGTGCGCGGCGCCTTGGAGAGCATGCTGGGCGTGGGCAGCCGGGTGAGTGCCGCCCGCATCGAGGAGGTCCTCGGCCGGCTCGCGGCGCGCGCCCTGGTTCTGGCCGACGACGACCTGGGGGTGCTGCGCATCCACCCGGCCGCCCTCGACCTGTTCCGGGCCCCGCTGGGCCTGCGTTCCCACGGCGCTGCCGGCGCTCTGCCGCCCCGCCATGCTCCGCTGGAGCCCGGCTGCCCCGCCCCCCCGGCTTGCGGTCGGCGCACGAGGGCGCGGCGGCGGGGCAGGCGGCGGCCGCCACCGCCCTGGCCCGCCTCGACCGGCTGCTGGAGGCGTTCACCGAGGGGTGGCCGGCGCTGAAGCGGGGCGGGATCGCGGTGGCGGAGGTCCGCCGCCTGGGCCGCCTGCTGCACGTCCCCGAGGACGAGGCCCGGCTGTGGCTGCACCTCGCCGCCGAGCTCGACCTGATCGCCGCCCCCCACGGCCGCTGGACGACCACGGAGACGGCGACCGCCTGGGCCCGCGCCGAGCCGGCGGCGCGGCTGGCGGACCTCGGCCGCGCCCTGCTCGCTCTGCCCGCCCTGCCGCTGGTGGCGATTCCGGACGGCACCCGCCCGGGCGCGGCCCCGGCGTTGAGTGCCGGCGGCGCGGTGCGCGACGCCGGACCGATCCGCCGCACCGTGCTCTGCGTCCTCGCCGACGTGCCGGACGGCTGCGGCGCCGTGCTCGACGAGCGCCTGACCGCCGCCGTCTACGATCGCGCCCCGCTGCTCTTCGCCCCCTACGGACACCACCCGCCGCTCGCGGATGACTCCTTCCACTCCTACATGAGCATCTGGTGCACCTCCGCCCTGGAGGCCGACACCGTCACCACCGCGGTCATGCGCGAAACCACCCTGCTCGCCCTGGCCGCCGACGGCGCCCTCACCGACCTGGGCCGCGCCCTGCACCAGGGGGCCGGCGGCAATGAGGTGGTGCAGGCGGCGACGGCCCTGCTACCGCTCCGGCACACCGCGGCCGTCCTGGCCGACCACCTCGTCCTCGTCACCGGCGTCCCCACCCCCGCCCTCGCCGCCTTCCTCGACGAGCTGTGCGACACAGCCGGCCGCGACGCCCACGCCCCCACCTGGCGCATCTCGCCCACCAGCGTGCGCACCTACTTCGACACCCACCCCACCGCCACGGCCGACGACGTCCTCCAGCGGCTGACGGACTCCTCCAGCACCCCCATCCCCCAGACCGTCACCTACCTCATCCGCGACACCCACCAGCGCCACGGCCACATCACCGTCGCCCGGCCCGGCGCCGTCCTCGACGTCCGCGACCCCGCCCTGGCCGCCGAGCTCACCCACCACCGCCAACTCCGCGACCTCGGCCTGCGCCAGGTCGCCCCCACCGTCCTCCTCGCCGACGCCGACACCGCCACCGTGCTGCACCGGCTCCGCGAGCACGGCTACGCCCCCACCGGCCCGGTCCCGGCTGGCTGCCCGCCCTCGCCGCCGGCGAGCCGGGAAACGGCGGTCGACGGTCCGCCGCTGCTGCCCCGGCAGACGCGCGGCCAAAGCCCCGGGCTGCCGCGGGGCTTCGACCGGTGGCTCGCCGACCTGCCGCCGGACACCGACGACCCCGCCGCCCCGCCGCTGGCCGCCCACATCGGCAAGTCCGCGCCGATGCTGGGGCGCGGGGACTGCGTGGCGCTCGCTCAGGCGATCCGAGCCGGGACCCGCGTGCGCGTCGAGTACCGGACGGGCAGCGGGATGTCCTCCTACGTCACCGTGGCCGCCCCGCGGCTGGACGGCTGCCGGCTGACGGACGACCGCGGCCGCCACCCCCTGCCGCTGGCCCTACGCGACCTCCAGCTTGTCCTGCCCCTGCCCACGCCCGGGGGCCGACGGTGACGATCCCGGGCCGGGCCGGGCGCGTCACGGCCGGTAGAGCCTCACCCAGATTCTCCTCGCCGTAGCGGGACATCTCCTCGGCGAAGGCCGCGACGGCCCGACGCGCTTCGTCGGGGTCGTCGGCGAGGACGAGTTGGGGGATTTGCCGGAGGGCTTCGAGGTGGTCGGGGCGGCCTGCGTGGCGAGGAGGCCGACGACGCGGTCTTCCGTCCGGGAGGGCCGGGTCTCGCCGATCGGGGGATCTGGCCGTAGTGATCCGGCGTGTCGCAGAGCGTACGGCCGTCGGGCTCCGCGACCCTACCGGTTGCCGGTCCCGAGGAGACCGTGCCCGGGTGCTTCCCCGACTCCAGGAGCGCGGACAGGGCAGAAGTGGGTACCGCCCGCGCCAGCAGTCCCCCCACCGCCTTGTGGATCCTGTCGCGCGCCGGAGTCGGGACGGCTGCGTGGCCAAGGAGCCCTGATGGCGAAGACCGCCCTGACCCGCGACGCCGAACTGCTCGCCCTCTACACCGGCCTCCCGTACCAGAAGGCCCTCGGCATCGCGGGCGACACCCGCCGGCGCGAGCCCCTGATCCCCCGTCCCTCGCCACAGCAGGAACTGCTGGAGCGAGGGCTTCTGCGCGAAATCGCCTGGCCCTCCAACGACCCGGTCCGCCCCTGGGGCATCGTGTACGTGCATCCGCAACGCGACCAGCTCACCATCCGCTTCGAGGGCGACAACATGGCCGGCGAGCTCGCCAAGGACCTTCCGCCCCGCGCGGACGAGTACGGAGAGATCCACGGCATCCCCGGGGCCCGGTTCTCGCCCCCCACCGACCAGGGCATCACCATGATCCTGCTCGGCACGTCGGCGAAGCTACAGATCACCGGGATCCGTCCCGACGCCTGGAGGGCCGCCCTCAAAGCGGAGGAGGAGGAAGCCCGACGGTACGAGTGGGTCTCGTGCCACCGGAAGTCGCCGACCTATTGGAGCGATGAAGAGCGCGCCTACGTCCGCGGCAGGGGAGCCCTGCTGAGGGCCCGCTCGGAGCAGACCGCCAGCACCGCCTGGCTGGCCAGTGGGCTCCTGCGACGGGTCGGGCTCTGGCGCACGGTCGGAGTGCCTCTGTCCACCACCTCCTGGGTCAACCCCGCCGACCGCGGCGAGCAGTGGATCATCGACTACATTCACGAGCCCCGGACCATGCCCAGTGAGCACGACCGCTTCGCCCAACTGCTGACAGCTCCGCACTGGGGGATGCCCCTGAGACTCCAGGACCGCTGGTGCACCTGCCACCAGCATCACGCAGATCAGTGCGTGCTCACCCTGACCAGCACGGACGGCCGCGCGGGAGAGCTCCAGTTGCGCTTCCCCCGCCGGTCCGGCCAGAACTTCTCTGGCCAGCGCGTCCGCGACGGGTACCAGGCGAGGACCAGGGTGCCCGTACCGGTACGGCCGTGGATGCTCAAAGCTCTTGGAGGTCCCGCCGAGGTGAGCCCAAAAGCGGTCACGGGATCTGCGCTGCATCCCTCGGGGTTCGGTGAGGATCACGGGGGTCCTGCGAAGCGGGATGACGTTCGGGCCGGCGGGCGTGGGGGGTTGGGCGGCGGCCGTCGCCAGTGCCTCGGCGGCGGTGCCCCGTAGCGGGCCCCTGCGGCTTGCGCCCTATGCTCGGTCGCGGTCCGAGGTGATCATTGATGAGGGGGGACCGTGCGGGGCATGAGGTGGGGGGCGCGTTCGCGTGCGGGGGTGCTGGCGGCGGGGTTGGTGCTGTTCGGCGTGACGGGTTGTGGCGGTGGTGGGGAGGCGGCTGCGGATCCTGAGCGGGCGTTTGACGCGGAGGCGTTGCGGAAGGCTCTGCCGGATCTTCAGGGCCTGCCGCCCGGCTGGCGGGTGGGCGTCGTACGGCCGGAGGCCAGGGAGGTCCCGCGCGAGCGGTGGTGCGCGAAGGATGACGCGCAGGGAGATTGCTCCCAGTTCCACGCCACTGCGGATGCGCAGTACAAGGCGCCGGGCGACACCGGCATCGTGCACTGGAGGCTGCTGGCGTATCCGGACCGGCAGAGCGCCGAGAAAGTGTCCAGGAGCAGGAGCAAGGCGCCGGAGGGCACCCAGGAGATCGCCATGCCGCGGGTCGGCGAGGACAGCGTCGCCTATGCCGTCCCGGCCGCCCGCTATGGTCCTCCGGAAACGGAGATGGTGTTCCGGGTGGGCACCGTCAGGGTCAGGCTGACCTTCTTCGACGCGGACAAGAACCAGGACAGTGCTCGGATTCTGCTTGCCCTGGCCCGAGCTCAGGCCGACCGCCTGGAGCGAGTTGCAGGGGATGCGGCACTGGTCCGGGGGGCCACGGGATGATCTTGAAGCCTCAACGGGCAGGTTCCGGCTGGTCCGCCGAGCGGAGGACGTCCTTCACGTCGCCGGTGCGAGCGGCTGCACGGCCGCGGGCGGCCAGGCGCGTCAGAGCCTCGCGGGCCTGCGCGAAGCCCTGCACCGGCTGGGGGCCGCACAGACCCAACTGGTGGGGCTGTGGGCCGTCGAGGACCAGCTCAGTGCCGAGATCCAGGAGCTCCTGGTCGAGGACGTTCGCCGGGACCTCGACGGTTGACCCGGCCGGCGCGCTCGACGACGCCGGAGCACTGCCGCTTCACCCCGGCAGCGGCACGGCCGCCTCGTTCGGTGACCCGGTCAGGTGCTCCGACGCCGCGCGCGGCTGAGCGTTTTCCTCGCTGAGCTCGTCTGCGTCGTCGTGGTCGCACAGTTCGATCGATCCGTGGGGGAAGTGGTAGCAAAGGCTCCCCCAGATCGTGTCCGGGCGCTGGCCGGCCGAGCCGTGGTGGTAGGTGGTTACCGCGCTGGTGAGCCACTCTCGAGCGCCGTTGAAGTCGGCGAGCTCGTGGCGCATGAGCCGCAGGGCCCACGCGGGCAGGCGCCGTTCGCAGGTGATGAGAAGGGTGGTGTGGAGGTCCCCCAGCGCGGTGTACCACTGGTCGAGTAGTTCCACGTGTCGGCGGATCAGGGCGTCGACTGCGGGGGGCCCGCCCTCGGCGGCTGCGGCGCGCAGATGGGAGTCCTGGAGGAGCGCCAGGTCCACCTCTTGGCGCCGGTCGATGTAGGCGGCGACGTCGGCGCGTCGTGTCGCCGGTACCTCCGCGTACCTGCTGTCGCCGCCCCAGGCGGCCCCGAAGTACTCGGCGTGCCAGGCGGCGGTGCCGGCGGGGCGCAGGCGGATTTCTTGGTCGTCGTCGGTGCTGATCGTGTGCAGGTCGGTGCCCACCACGCACCACTGGCCTTCGGGGCCGAAGCTCTCCGTGAGGGTTTCGCCGAGTTCCTCCATGCTCCCGTGTACTCGGGTCAGCTCGACCGTGGCACTGACCACCGGGCGGTGGAGGATTCTCAGCCCCAGTGCGGAGATGTCGACGGGCTCGGGCATGTTCGACTCCCGGGGAAGAGCGAGGGGGATCGCTGTTCTCAACGAGGGGGGCGTCGACGAGGTCTTCGGCGGTCCGGGTGACCATTGCGCTGAGTGCGTGTTTTCGATCCCCGGTCCGAGAGCGGGTAGGCGGCCTACGCTGGCCCTGTGTCCGAGGTCGCGGGGCGGGCTGGGGAGCGGGTCTGCCGGGCGTGTGGTGAGCGGCTGCGGCCGGGGGTCCGGCCGGAGGCGGTGTTCTGCTCGTCGGCGTGTCGGGCCAGGCAGTGGCGGGTGGAGCGGCGGTTGCGCAGGCGGCTGGCGGCCGTGCGGGAGGGCGTCGGCGAGGCGGTGTGCCCGGTGTGCGGGGGCCGGTGGATCGCGGGTGTGGACCGGCGGTCATCGGCGGTGTACTGCTCGCCGCGGTGCAAGGTGAGGGCCTGGAGAAGCCGGAACGAACCGTTCGGCGAACGGTCACGGTAACCGCAGCGCGAACACCTCTCCGGTCGCCTTCGAACACATTTGGGCTCTTTCAGTCGTTTGTTGCGATCTTCGGATTTTCGGGCGGAGTCTCGGTTTCCGGATGCGGGCCTGGTCCCGTCGCGGCCCGAAGTGCCGTGCCCTGGCCCGTACTTGGGATGGTGGAAGCCATGTCCGAGGAGATCGAGAAGGTCGGAGCCGTCAGCCAGTCGCGCTACGAGGAGATCGTGGCCGAGCTGCGGCAGGTCGTCGAACAGCAGACCCAAGGGCAGTTCACGATCGGTGACCGGGCTCTGGAGATCGAGCCGATGCGCGTCGCCGACGAGGGGGCGGCCCTTCCCGGCCGGGAGCTGTTCACCGTCCGCCAGGCCCTGGGCCGGCTGGCGGAGGACATCGGCCTGCGCCGCGCGACGGTGGAGAACGCCCGCTGGACGGCGTCGCGGTGGCCGAAGGAACATCGTCAGCCGGGGGTGTCCTTCACCGTTCACCGGGTCCTGGGCAGCATTCCTGACGAGGAAGAGCGGTTCGCCGCGATCAAGAACCCGCCCGCGGGCAAGAGTCGCTGGACTGTCGACGAGGCCAACCGGCTGGTCGGGCGCCAGGTCGAGCACCCCGAGACGCCGCAGGAGAAGATCACCGCGATCCACACCCTGGCCCGGGACGAGGAGGTCGCCGCGGCGGTGACCTCGGACTTCCTCAAGCGGCCCACGGTCGCGGCGCGGGTGCCGGAGAGCGAGAAGGTCCGGGTGGTGGAGGAGTTCACCCGGGACGAGGCGGTGGCCACGACGGCGGTCACGGGCCTGCTGCGGCGCCCGGACGTCGCGTTCCGGGTGATGAGTGCCCGTTGACCGGACTACCAGGCGACACACCGCGGTGCTGGACGGAGCACGTGCTGGCTGACCGGTAGACCTCACCCGTGATGAGAAGGAGAAACGGGTGAGGTCGCTGGACGAGGTGGAGCGGGATCTCGTTGCCATCCGCCTGCCGAAGTGGGGCAGGGTAGTCCCGGCCGAGGGCGTCGTGCCCTGGCTGGTGGTGGCCCCGGACGGGACGCCGGTGGCCCCGGTCCGCCGCTACCTACACGACTTCGTGGCACGGAACCGGCCCGGCTCGGTCCGCAGCTACGCGTACGCGCTGCTGCGGTGGTGGCGATGGCTGCTCGTCGTCGACGTCGAATGGAACAGAGCCACCTCGGCGGAGGTACGTGACCTGGTGCTCTGGCTGCGGCAGACGTCCAAGCCGCGCAACTCACCACGCACGAGATCGGCGGCGACCGCGGGCACGGTCAACCCGGTCACCCGCAAGCCCAACCTGAACGACCAGTACCAGCCCCGGACGATCCGGCACAGCAACGCGGTCATCCGCAGCTTCTACGAGTTCTGGATCGAGACCGGGCACGGGCCCCTGGTCAACCCCGTCCCGCTGGACCGCCGTGGCGGCCGGCCGAACGCCCACCACAACCCGCTCGAACCCTTCCGGCCGGAGGGCCGGGTCCGCTACAACCCCAAGGTCCCCAAGAGCAGGCCGCGCGAGATCCCCGACGAACGGTGGAACGCGATCTTCGGCGCCCTGCGCTCCAACCGCGACCGGGCACTCCTCTCCCTGGACATCAGCAACGCGGCCAGGGCCAGTGAACTCCTCGGCATCCGGGGTGTCGATCTGGACTGGGGCGACCAACTGGTCCGAGTCAGCCGCAAGGGCTGCGACGATCTGCAGTGGCTGCCGGCCAGCCCGGACGCGTTCGTCTGGCTCCGCCTCTACCTGGCCGACCTCGGCCCCTTGGGGCCGAACGACTCGGTCTGGTGGACGCTTCGCCGTCGTGACCGCGGCGACGGGCTGCGGCGCCAGCCGATGAACTACGAGGCCCTGCGGGCGGTGTTCCGCCGGGTCAACGCGGTGCTGGGCACGAACTACACGATGCACGACCTGCGGCACACCGCCGCGCTGCGGATGAGCCGGGACAGGAACCTGACCCTGCTCGACGTGCAGACGATCCTGGGCCACGCCCACCTCAGCACCACCGCGGACGTCTACCTCATCGAGGACGAGGCCGTGGTGATCCGCCGCGTCGCCGAGCACCTGGCTCAGCGGGAGGAACGAGCTCGCCAGCCCGCACCGCCGGTCGCGGCCGGCTACCACGCTGCCGACCTGGCCGTGCTCTTCGGAGGTCGCCCGCAATGACCGTGACCACGACCGCCGGACCGGTCGGTCCCACTTCGTCGGCTCCTCCGCTCGCCTCCCGGCGGACGACCGCTCCGGAGCATTGCCCGTTCGACAGCCTCCCCGTCGAGGGAGTGCTGGAGCTGCTGCCGTCGCTGGCCTTCTTCCCGCCGCCGATCGGCAAACGCAACCGGAGTAAACGTACCGACCGCTCGCGCGGGACCACCCGGGTCCTGGACTGGCTGCTGACCTTCCCGGGCGGCGGGTGGCAGGAACGCTGGATCAACTCGGGAGCTGACCGCGGCACCGGGTGGATCGACCAGGTCACGACTGGCTACGGGCGCCTCGAAGCGACGCGGCGCGAGACCACGACGGAGGGCCTGGCCTGCATTCTGCTGGCCAGGGTGGTGCGGCCGAGCTACGAGTTCCTCCAGTGCTACCGCTCCTCGGGGCTCTACCGTCACGCCAAGCAGGAGTTCGGCGCCGAGCTGTTCGAGCAGTTCCGGCAGGCCGGGCTGGCCCGCGGAGTGATCCCCAGCCATCTGGCCACGGCTGAGAACAGCCTGGTGAAGGTCTGTTTCCGCACCGGCCGTGAACTCGCCCAGGTCACCGCCGACGACCTGATCAGCTACCACGAGTGGCACAGGGAGACCTTCGCCAAGGCACCCGCCGGGCTGCATGCCGCCTGGGATTTGGCGCGCGACGTCGGGGTGCTGACCGAGAGACTGTCCCTTCGCCGGACGCTCGCACGCGGGCCGCTGCCCACGACGGAACTCGTCGACCGGTACGGCATCCGGCCGGGACCTGTCCGGGACCTCCTCGTGCGCTACCTCGACGAACGCCGTGCCTCCCTCGACTACAGCTCCCTGTCCGGCCTCGCCAGCCAGCTCGTGGGCGCCTTCTGGGCCGACATCGAGAAGCACCATCCCGGGATCTCCAGCCTGCACCTGACCCCGGAGGCCGCCGAGGCATGGAAACAACGGGTGAAGGTGATCGCCCGCGAGGGCAGGGCCCCCGTCCCCCGAGAGAACTGGGTCAGCGTCCTGGCCGCGGTCCGCGCCTTCCACCTCGACATCGCCGAATGGGCGCTTGAGGACCCGAGCTGGGCAGCCTGGGCCGTCCCCAGCCCGGTCCGCCGCTCCGACACGGGTGGCTTCACCAAGGTCAAGAAGAAGGCCCGCGCCAAGATGCACCAGCGCGTGCGCGAACGCCTTCCCCGCCTGCCCGAACTCGTCGCCGCCACCGAACAGCACCACGCCGACCAGCGACGATTGCTCTCAGCAGCCGAAGCCACCGCGATCGGCGACACCTTCACCCACGACGGCCGGCACTACCGGCGCATGGACAGGAAGCACGACCAGACCAGGAAGCGCCTCCACTACCGGCCCACCATCGTGCTCGCCCAGGACCTCGCCACCGGCGAGCAACTGGACCTCACCCGCAGCGAGGACGAGGCGTTCTGGGCCTGGGCGGTCATCGAGACCCTGCGGCACACCGGTATCCGCCTCGAAGA
Source organism: Streptomyces sp. NPDC052910 (assembly GCF_055585605.1). NCBI lineage: Bacteria > Bacillati > Actinomycetota > Actinomycetes > Kitasatosporales > Streptomycetaceae > Streptomyces > Streptomyces sp. NPDC052910. Next base: position 30,155 of record NZ_JBVJJR010000015.1, on the reverse strand, counting down.
GCTCCTGGAGCTGACCCAACTGGCGCTGGTGTCCTACCGACTCGCCGACACCGGCGAGGTCGTCCCGCTGCTGCAGGTCGTCCCGTCCAAGAGCAACGAGGAACGGCTCCTGCTCGTCAGCCCCGAGCTGGCCAGCGTCCTCGCCACCGTCATCAGCCGGCTCCGCGGGGACAACGACGGCACCGTCCCGCTCGTCGCCCGCTACGACCCCCACGAGCTGGTCACCGGCCTGCCCCTGCCGCATCTCTTCCAGCGCCGCGTCGGCTGGAAGCGCGACGTCATCACCACCAACATGGTCTACCAACTGCTCAACGACACCCTGTCCCGGGCCTCGCTGACCGACCCGACCGGCCAGCCCCTGAACTACACGCCCCACGACTTCCGAAGGATCTTCGCGACCGAAGCCGTTGCCGGCGGACTGCCGGTCCACATCGCGGCCCGGGTGCTCGGCCATGCCTCGCTGACCACCACGGAAGCCTACGTCGCCGTGTTCCAGGACGACCTGATCCGCTCCTACCGAGCCTTCCTCGACCAGCGCCGGGCCGTCCGGCCCGCCGAGGAGTACCGCGAGCCTACCGAGGACGAATGGCGCGAGTTCCAGCAGCACTTCCACACCCGCAAGCTCGAATTGGGCGATTGCGCCCGCCCCTACGGAACCCCTTGTCGGCACGAGCACTCGTGCATCAGATGCCCGATGCTGCAGGTCTCACCGCGCCAGCGCACGCGTCTCGTCGAGATCATCCACAACCTCGACGACCGCATCGCCGAGGCCCGCATAAACGGCTGGCTCGGCGAAGTCCAGGGCCTTCAGGTCAGCCTGACCAAGGGCAAGGAGAAGCTCGCAGCTCTCGACAGAAGCCTGCGACGCGCCCACGGCAACGACCACCAGGTCACCGAACTCGGCATGCCCTCGATCCCCCGGCCGCACGTCGACATCTGAGCTCACACGGCCAGCCCGTAGTCCGGATAACGACGACACCGCCCGCTTCCACGTCAACCACGCGCAAAACGAGCGGCACCGGCAGGCCCGCGAGGACTTCGAGCGCACGAGCCCGGTCGCGCCGGCCGTGCGGCACATCGACCGGTCGGTGGAGTTCCTGGACCTGGTCACCGCCTGCCACTCGTTCGTCGCCGCGGCCGGCCGCACCGTCCCGGGCCTGCGCGACCGCACCTTCAACGACGACGAACGCGCGATCGTGCACTCCAACGTCGCGAAGGTGCGCGCGACGCTCGACTGGATCGAACAGGCCGTCGACACGGGCAAGGTCGACATGGACGAGGCGCTGGCCCGGCTGCTGAAGGGCGAGTAGCCGTGCCCTGCGCCTCACGGCGACGGGGCGATGCAGCGAGGCGGCACGCGGACACGATCCGGTTCGTCCTCTTCGAGGCTCGCCCGGCCGGCCTGGATTTCCACCAGCTCGTGCGGGCGGCCGACCTTTCTCCGCACCAGGTCCGCGACGGGCTGGCCGCCCTGCGCGACCTGGCGGCAGAGAAGGGCTGGCCGCCGCTGATCTGGACACGGGCGACCGGCTATCAACTGGGGGCCGAGCGGGCCGCGCTGGAGGCGTACGAACGGGCGATGGTCAGCGAGAAGCTGACGGAGTTCCGCCGGTTCATCACCGGCACGGTCGGCCCTCACGCCGCCGTCCACCCGAACGACAAGTGGGTGAGGCACCTCGTCGCCCAGCTCAACTCCATCGAAGCCACCCTCGACCTGATCAAAAGCTCCTGACCTCTCCCCTTCCCCTCCCCGCGGGGGCCGCCCGGCTTCGCCGGTCGGCCCCCGCGCAGGCTCGCCGAAGGGAGGCCGCCGATGCGTCGCCGCCGTTATCCCTCGGACACCACCGACGCCGAGTGGGCGCTGATCGAGCCGCTTTTGCCGGTGCCGGCCTGCGAGACGCAGGCCGGTGGGAGGCCGGAGAAGCACCCGCGCCGGGAGATCGTGGACGCGATCCGTTATGTGGTGGATACCGGCTGCAAGTGGAGGGCCCTTCCCGTCGACTTCCCTCCATGGCGGACGGTTTGGGGGTTTATGGCGCGGTGGGCGGCGCGCGGGGTCGTCGGGCAGATCCGTGACGCGCTGGCCGGGCGGGTCCGTCGGCAGATGGGTAAGAGCCCGCGGGCGGTGGCCACGATCATCGACTCGCAGTCGGTGAAGGCCGCCGAGACCGTCAGCCGGGCGAGTCGCGGCTACGACCCGGGCAAGAAGATCAATGGCAGGAAGCGGCACCTGGTCGTCGATACCCGTGGCCTGCCCCTGTTGGTGATGGTGACGCCGGCGGACCTGCACGATTCGGCGGCGGCGAAGGAGGTGCTGTTCCGGCTCCGCCTGATGCACCCGGAGATCACGATCGTCTGGGCGGATTCCGCCTACGCGGGCAAGCTCGTGACCTGGGCGAAGCGGCACCTGAACCTGACGGTCAAGACCGTCTCCCGGCCCCGGGACGCCTCCGGCTTCGTGATCCTGCCCCGTCGTTGGATTGTCGAGAGATCGCTGGCGTGGATGATGCGCGCCCGCCGGCACGCGCGCGACTACGAACGGCTCGTTCAGCACTCGGAGACGCTGATCACCTGGGCGGCGATCACGCTGATGACCCGCCGCCTGACCAGGACGAGCCCACGGATCCCCTGGTCGCGGAAGACCACGGAGACGACAGCGGCCGCGCGGATGAAGGCGCAAGGTGCCGCGGTCCCTGCCGCACCTCCATCATCACGCGTTCCGTCCCCGCGCGACGTCACGAGGGCCGGTCCGACGGACGGCCGCCCCGCCGCAGAGGCCGAGGCCCTCCTCCAGGGCCGAGCCTGAAGGAGGGCCTCGGCGCCGGCTGTCGCCAGGGACGAGGGTCCTCGGTCACCAGGACGTCGAGCACCGAGTGCGCCGCGCGGGTCCGTACACGATGTCAGGTGAGGAAGGCGGTGGAGGCGGTTGGCAGCATGGCTGCCACGGCAGCGGGGATAGTGTCCGGGGTTGCGCCTTCGCCATCCCTGCACGTCTGGCACCAGCTCGTTTCCTCTTGAGCGGTGAGTCGTCGTTGCTTGGCGACCAGTGCTCCGGCGGGGCGGCCGTCAGTGGCAAGCCCGGTGATGCTGCCTCGCCCCCACCAAGCAAAATTCATGAAGAAGATCCAGATTTCTCCGGTGATGGTCTGCAGAGCCGGGCTGCGTTCGAGCCACCCGATGTGCTTCGGTGAGACCGTCATGTTGTAGGTGTCGCTGAACTCTTGGGAGACAGTCCACGACATCCCGAACGATGCCGTCACTGAGACCTTGACGACCTCATAGAGCGTCGCCGAAACGGTAGCGCTGACAGAGAAGCTCGTCGTGGTCGAGACGGTTTGCTTCCAGCCGACTCCGCGGCCCGCCGCGTTGTCAGTGCAGTTGATGTAGGCGTCGCCGACCGCGGCGAAGGGACCAGGGGTGAAGGTCATCACCTCAGGGCGGATCAGCACCTTGTACTGCATCGGCGGCCCCAGCCCCCCTCCAAGGCCAGCTTCCAGGAGCTTGCGGCCGTCCTCGGTCTGGTAGTCGACTTGGCCAAGGACGTAGCCCTCTTTCAGCGGCTTTTTCCCGATGGGGTCGAAACCCCCCTCGCGGATCTTGTTGTCGACCCCTTTGTTGTCAGGCTGCTTGCTGTCAGGCCAGGTCTTCTCGTCAGCGGCGGTGGACACCTGATCACCTCAGCTCATCCCTGGGGACGCCTCGCGCAAACCCCTCCATAAGAGTCACAGTCGACTGATACGCCTGCAAGGGTGACTAGTGGCCAAACCATGACAGAACGCTAGAGGCTCATCCGGCCAGTGGGGGCTGGGGAGTATCCGGACGGTGCTGGCGGCTCTTGGGCGGGCTGGCACCGGCCACATTCCTTTATGAGAACACCGCCACCCGCCACTAGTTCAGAAACACCCACGAATCTGCCCCGGGAGGTCGGCCGTGGAGTGGAGCCGGCGGACCCGGCGTCAGTGCTGTGGGTCCTCGACGGTCCACTGCTTGACCGTCGTCCGGACGCCGGCGGTCTCGGCTTCGATGGTGATGGTGACGTCGGGGATGCTGCCGTACGTGCCGACCAGTCGGTTGTGCTTCTCCAGCGCCGTGGCGCCGCTGGTCCAGGTTCCTTGGACGGCGGGTCCGTCGGGGTGGAAGCGGAGGAGGACGTGGTACTCGTCGGCGTGGGGGAGGGGTGGCTGGTCGTCGGGGTCGGTCATCTGAGGGTGATCTTCTCGATCTCCACGTCGAGGGCGCCCTGGCGCTCAAGGTCTGCCTGCCGGTGCTGCGCGGAGGGCAGGTCGTAGGAGACGGCGGAGGTGCGGCGTGCGGTGCCGTCGGCGGGGGTCCAGTGCACCTTGTAGTTGATGTGCATGGTCGTGCTCCTGGTGTGGGTCATCCGCTGAGCTGCGGGTTTACGGGTTCCCCAGGATCGCATCCACCACTGACAGCGGGTCCGCCCGCCGTGGGATCACAGCCCTTGGACGCCCGCCTCGACCAGTGGCCTCAATGTCGGGTAACAGACCCGCCCCCACCACCCACCCGGCAGCGCCGCCCGCCCCGCCCCACGCCGTCCCCGTGGAACACCACCTCGACCACGGCTCACCTGGGATGGGTGGGGGCTCTGAGTCTGTTACCCGACATTCAGTCCTGGTCTTTACAGTCGTGCGTCGTGACCGATGATGCAGTGCTCGACCTGGTCGAAGCGTTCGTGGCCGGCCCCCACTCGACCGCCTCCGGGGTGTTCTCCGACGAATCCGTCTACCGGTATCGCGAGACCCTGGTCGCCTACGCCGACTGGGCCGGCGAACTGGTGTGGCAGCCGAGCCAGATGGACATCCAGAACTTCGCCGTCCACCACGCCCGCGCCGCCGCCAGCCGCGACCAGGCCGTCGGCATCGTCCGCAGCTTCTACCGCTACCTCGAAGGACGCGACCTCGTCCCCGCCGGCACGTACAAGGAGCTGCTCAAGAACTGGCAGCGCTTCGTCTCTGACGACCGCTCTCCGCGCCCCGGCGGCCTCGATGCCGCCGGCATGCTCCGCCTCAAGGAGGCCGCGGACCGGTACGCCGCCCCGCGTGACCGCGCCATCATCTACGCCCTGATGAACGCCCCCACCCAGCTCCGCCCCGGACAGATCACCGGCCTCCTCCTGGAAGACCGCTACGACGAACAGCACCGCACCCGCTGGGGTGTCCCCCAGAAGAACGCCAGCCGCACCGCGAAGGCGTTCGTGACGCTGTGCCCCGACTTCGTCTGGGCCATCGACGAGTACCTCCCCCACCGGGTCACGAAGGAGAAGTGGGGCACCTACGAGGACCACGGCCCACTCTTCACCAGCCGCACCGGCCGCGCCCTCGGCGGCGACGCCGACGCCCGCCGCGACAGGCGCTCCTCCTCCGACAACGCCGTCCTCCGCATCGTCCGCACCGTCGCCGCCCTCCACCCCGCCCTCCGGGACATCGCCCCCACCCTGTCCGCCGACGCCATCGCCCACTCCCCCACCCCCCTCGTCAACGACGGCGACGACCAGGACGAAGAGACGGCCGCGATGGCGCTCCGACAGGCTGCTGCGCCCGCCCAGCCGAGCTAGGACCAACCCTCCGGCGACCCGCTCCCGGCAAGGGTCACCGACCTCCTGCCCGAGCAAACCGGCGTCGAGGAGGACGTCGTGACGTGACGGTCGGGGCGCAGATCCCTCCACCGCGGTAAGTTGGAGTGTGACACCGGAACCGGGCCACCGGTTACGGCGAACCCCCGGCGCGACGGAGGCCAGTCCGCACACCGGGGGCCTGAGGAGCTACCGGTCCTCTGCCCCACGCTGGTGGTGGGACAGAGGACCGTCCTCGCAGCTCAGGGCCTGATCCAGACCCTCACGCGCGAGGCAGCCGACCAGGGCGGTGAACACCGCCCAGCCAGCCCGCCGCACTGCGTGCCCGGTGATTTCCCGGGACAGCCGCTTCGGCCGCTCCTTCGAGTGACGCCCCATAGGCGCGCCCCCTCCTCTCGACGCGCCATGGCCGGTGGCGCTCCGGAGGACGCCCGTGCCGGGCGCCCTGGGCGAGCGTCCGGACAACTGTCCTCGGAGAGGGGGCGCACCGCGGTGCGCCGGTGGCGAGCATAGCCCCGCTGTCGTCAACCTCGGGGGAACTCGCCTTCGTGGGGCATGACCCAGATACGCCAGGAACCCGCCACGGAATGATCTTGAAGTGATGAGTGCCCCGCACCGTCACCCGTTCGGCCTGGTGTCGTTGCTGGTGATGTTGGGTTTCGTCTGGGGCGGGGTGGGTTGTGACCTCGATCGAGAGGACCGCGTATCCGCGGTTCAAGCGGCTGATCACCGCGCATGAGCTGCATCTGTTCTTCGCGCCGAGTCGGGACGAGGTCGAGTGGGCCGCCGCCCGGACCGACTGCGACGAGCACCTCCTGGCCCAGCTCCTGGCGCTGAAGTCGTACCAGCGCATGGGGTGTTTCCCGAAGCTGGACGAGATCCCGGAGACGGTGGTCGACTTCGTCCGCCGTGCGGTGGACCTGCCGCAGGGCACGGTGGCGAGGGCCGCGAACCGTACGGCGGAGCGGCAGCGGACCGCCGTGCGCCGGCGGACGGGCCTGACCTACGACAAGGCGAAGGCCCGGAAGATCGCCGAGGCGGTCATGCGGAGCGAGGCGGCGGTGAAGAACCGTCCGGCGGACCTGATCAACTCGCGCTGGAGAAGGTCGTCGAGGCCGGGCTGGAGCTGCCGGGCTTCACCACGCTGGACGCGCTCGCGGCGAAGGTCCGCACCGAGGTGAACGCCTCGATCTGCATCGGCATCCACGACCAGCTCAGCGAGGCCCACCGCGAACGGCTGCTGGCGTTGCTGTCGGAGAAGGACACCTGCGGCACCACGAAGTACAACCGGCTGAAGCAGTCGGCGAAGGCCCCGACGTGGTCGCACTTTCGCGCCCAGGCCGAGCACCTGGGGTGGGTGGACGGGCTGGGTGAGAGCGGGGTGTGGCTGGCCGGCGTCGCCTCGGGGAAGATCACGGACTTCGCCGGTGAGGCGGACGCCGCGGACGCGCCGGGGCTGCGGGACTACAACCTGGTGAAGCGGCTCGCGCTGCTGGTGTGCCTGGTCCACAAGGCACGGATGCGGGCGAGGGACGACCTGACCACGATGTTCTGCAAGCGGATCGCGTTGCAGGTCAAGCGGGCCAAAGCGGAGCTGGAGCAGATCCGGGAGCAGCAGCAGGCCCTGGTCGAGGCGCTGATCGGGAACTACCGCACGGTGCTGAAGCACATCGACGCCGACTCTCCCGTGCAGGCGGCGCGGGAGAAGGCGGCGGCGTGGACCGCCGGGATCCTGACGGCGGTCGCAGAGCTCGACCAGGACGCCGCGCCGGGCGTCGTCGCGGCCCGGCTCGGCGAGGGGCTCGCGCCCGCGCTGCACACGATGGCCAAGGCGCTGCGGGTGCAGGCCGGCGCCTTGGGAGTGCCCGCGGCTGCGGTGGACGGCTTCGGCGGGTTCGAGGGGCAGTACGAGCGGATCGAGAAGGTCGCCGCCCATCACGGCAATTACTGGGAGGTGTTGCTGTACGGGCACCTGCTCAAGGACCGCTCCACCCTGTACGACCTGACCGGCCGCCTGGAACTGACCGCGACCTCCGAGGACAACCGGGTCCTGGACGCGCTCGCGCACGCCCGCCGGCACAAGCACCTGCGCGACTGCATCCCTGAGCGGCACGCGGACGGCCGCCCGGTCGACATCTCGTTCGCCACACTGAACTGGCAGAAGGCCGTCCGCGACAAGAACCGGCCCGGGGCCTTCGTGCGCAAGCACTTCGAGGCGATGGTCTTCGCCGCGCTCGCCGAGGAGCTGCGCACCGGTGACGTCGCGGTGGCCGGCTCCGAGGAGTACGCCGACTGGAGCGAGCAGCTCCTGGAGTGGGAGGACGTCGAGGCGAAGCTGGGCGACTACCTGGTGGAGGTCGGCCTCGCCGAGCCCGGCGACGCGGCGCCGTACGACGCGGTGACGTTCCGCCGGCAGTTGGAGGACAAGCTGAGTGCGGCCGCCGCGGCGGCGGACGCCGGGTACCCGGACAACGAGGGCCTGGTCATCGACCCCGAGAGCGGTATCCCCTCCCTGAAGGCCCACCGCTGTGAGGGCCAGCGGGCCTCGGCGAAGGCCCTGGAGCAGGCGATCAAGGCCCGGATGCCGGAGCGGTCCCTGCTCGGGATCGTCTCCCGCACGGCGTACTGGGTGGAGTGGTGGCGCCGCTTCGGCCCTCCCTCCGGCAACGAGCCGAAGCTGAAGGACCCCTTCGGCCGGTACGTGATCACCACGTTCGTCAAGGGCACGAACATGGGCCCCTACGAGGCCGCCCGCCACATCCCCGGCGTCTCGGGGCACGAGCTGTCACTGGCCGCGAACCGGCACTTCTCCATCCCCACGCTGAACGAGGCCATCGCCGACCTGGTCAACGCGCACGCCCGCCTGGACATCTCCCAGGCATGGGGCGACGGCTCCACGGTCGCCGCGGACGGCACCCACATGGACACCTACCTCAACAACCTGCTCGCCGAGACGTCCGTGCGCTACGGCAAGCCGGGCGGCATCGCCTACCACCACATCTCCGACACCTACATCGCGCTGTTCACGCACTTCATCCCGTGCGGGGTATGGGAGGCCGTCTACATCATCGAGGGCCTGCTGAAGAACACGGCCGAGGTGAAGCCGACCACGGTGCACGCCGATACGCAGGGCCAATCGTTCCCGGTCTTCGCGCTCGCCCACCTGCTGGGCTTCGACCTGATGCCCAGGATCAGGAACTGGAAGGACCTGACCTTCTACCGGCCCACGAAGACAGCCGAGTACGTGCACATCGACGCCCTGTTCGGCGAGAGCGGACGCAACGTCATCGACTGGGGCCTGATCGAGTCCCAGTTCCGGCACCTGATGCGCGTGGCCGTCTCCGTGCGCGAAGGCGCCATCTCCTCCACGCTGCTGCTGCGGCGCCTGCGCGCCGGCTCCCGCAAGAACGCCACCTACACCGCCTTCCGCGAAGTCGGCCGCGTGATGCGCACCGTCCAACTGCTGCGCTACCTCTCCGACGCCCCGCTGCGCCGGCGGGTGACCGCCGCCACGAACAAGGTCGAGGCGTTCAACGGCTTCTCGCAGTGGATCGGCTTCGGCAACGGCGGCGTCCTCACCGACAACGACCCCGTCGAGCAGGAGAAGACCGCGAAGTTCAACGCGCTGCTCACCAACGCGGTGATCTTCCACAACGCCCTGGACATCGCCGAGACCGTGCGCCGCCTCCAAGAGGAAGGCCACGTCATCGACCCCGAGGACCTGGCCCACATCTCGCCGTATCTGACGGAGCACATCCGCCGCTTCGGCGAGTACTCCACCCATGAGCTCGGCCTCGTACCCGAGGCATACGACCCGCACCTGGACGTCGACTTCAGCCCGCTGCGCGGCGACGGGCCACCTGCGCCGGACGGCTACGGCCAGGCGGCCTGACCGGCCCGCTGTGCGCTATTCCACCGGCAGCGCGAAGCTGTTCCAGTGTGCGGCGTGCCCACAGCCGGTTGGCGGTGTCAGGGTGCGGTGTGGCGTGGTTCCGTGTCTGGGCGTGCCGCCTCTGGCGGGGGTGTGGTGAGCAGCTCGCGCATGGTCTGGTGGACCTCGTCGAGGAAGCGGGCGAGGGTGCGGAGCTGGTCGTCGCTGTAGTGGTCCATGACGGCGGCGAGGCGTGCGGCGACGGGGTCGAAGAAGGTGTGGGCGAGTTCGGCGGCGTGGCCGCCTGTGCGCAGGATGACTTTGCGGCCGTCGCTGTCGTCGCGGCTGCGGTGGATGTAGCCGTCCTTTTCGAGCCGGTTGAGCAGGTTGGAGGTGGCGCCTGGTGAGAGGTGGATGCGGCGGGCGAGGGCGGCGGGGGTCAGCGGGCGGCCGGCGAGTTCCTGGTTGGCGATCTCGGTGAGGGCGCTCGCGTCGGTGGGGTGCAGTTGCAGCCAGGCGGCGAAGGCGCGGCGCAGGTCCTCGTAGTCGGTTCCGTAACGGCGCAGGTGGTTCAGCAGTTCTCTGCGCCGGTCCACGCGCGTCTTGTCGTCGCTCACGGTGCCCCCCTTCTGCGTCCCGGGTCTGCCCAGGACGCCATTTGCTTTCACGGTGAAACAACCTTACCGTGGCCAGAGTTTGTTTCACCGTGAAAGCACTGTGCGGTGATGTCCGCAGGACCCCCGGGGGTCCGTAACTCATGGGAGGTGCCGCCATGGCGGCGTCACAGGCCCCCTCGGCCGCCCGCCGGTGGCTGGGGCTGCTGGCCATCTCGTTGGGCGTGGCGATGATCGTGGTGGACACCACGATCGTGAACGTGATCCTGCCCTCGGTCATCAAGGACCTGGACGTCACGTCGGTCCAGGGGCAGTGGATCCAGGAGTCGTACGCGATATTGTTCGCCGCGTTGCTGCTGGTGGCCGGGCGTATCGCCGACATCGTCGGGGCCCGGCGGATCTTCGTCCTCGGCGTGGCGTGCTTCGGTGCGACCAGTCTGCTGGCGGGGCTGGCCGGCAGCGGCGAGGTGCTGGTGGCCGCCCGGTTCTTGCAGGGCGCGTCCGCGGCGATGATCCTGCCCACCTCGCTGTCCTTGCTCAACCACACCTTCACGGGCAAGGAACGCGACCAGGCGTTCACCATCTGGGGCTCGACCATCGGCGCGGGCGCGGCCGTCGGCCCGCTGCTGGGCAGTTGGCTGGCCGAGCACACCTCCTGGCGGTGGGCGTTCGGCATCAACATCCCGCTGACCCTGCTGGTGTGCGCCGGCGCCTGGGCGTTCCTGGCGCCCTCCCCGCGCCGCCACGGGCGCGTCGACCTGCCCGGTGCGGTGCTGTCGGTGTTGGGCCTGGGCCTGCTCGCCTTCGGCCTCGTCGAAGGCCGCACCTACGGCTGGATCACCACCGTCGCACCGTTCCACCTGCTCGGCGCTGTCTGGGACGGCGGACCCTCCCCCGTCCTCGTCGCGCTCGTCGTCGCCGCCGCGGCGCTGGCCGCGTTCGCCTGGCGGCAGGTGCGCCAGGCCCACAGCAGCGCGCCGGAGCGCGCTTTGGTGGACATCAAACTGTTCTCCCTGGCGTCCTTCCGCAACGGCAACCTGGCCACCGCGATCATCGCGCTCGGCGAGTTCGGCCTGATGGCCGTGCTGCCGCTGTGGCTGCAGTTCACTCTCGGCTACAGCCCCGTCCAGACCGGCCTGACCGTGCTGGCCGTCGCGGTCGGCAGCTTCGTCGCCAGCGGCGCCAGCTACGGGCTGATGACCCGCACCACCCCGCTGGCCATGCTCCGCATCGGCCTGGCCCTCGAAGGCGTCGGACTGGCCGTCCTCGCACTGACCGCCGCCACCGACACCCCCTGGTGGGCGATCATCTTCCCGCTGTTCGGCTACGGCATCGGCGTCGGCTTCGCCACCGCCCAGGTCACCAACGTCGTCCTCGCCGACGTACCCGCCCACCGCGCCGGACAGGGCTCAGGGGTGCAGAGCACCTTCCGCCAGCTCGGCTCCGCCCTCGGCATCGCCGTCCTGACCACGGTCTTCTTCACCACCCTGGGCACCAGCCTGCGCGACAAGCTCACCGCCTCCGGCATGCCCCGCACCACCGCCGACCGGTTCACCACCGCGGTCACCGACAGCGCCGGCGCCGTCATCACCCCCTTCACCCACCACCAGCCAACCGCCCCCGTCGCCAACGCCGCCCAGTCCGCGATGAGCCACGCCGTCACCATCAGCGCCTACCTGGCCGCCGGCTTCGTCGCCCTCGGCCTCATCGCGACCCTCCTCATCCCCCGCGACCGAACCAGCCACAAGCCCCAACCCCAGGCCACCCACAACGAACCCGCCCGCAGCTCCTGACACACTCCCGCATCAGCCATGACACATGGCCCGACGGGCCGGCGGTCGCCGTGACCCGTCAGGCCGCTTGGCGGCCTCGGCGGAGATACGGCGACCCCGTGCACCACAGACCGGACCACGCCGCCGTGTTCTCACAAACGATCCTTTGCCCGAGCAAGATCAATCCGGGGTCGGCGGGCGCCCGCCGACCCCGGATCCACTCTCACAACCCGTTCTCACTCAAAAGCGGGACGGATCCCCTTCTGAGACTTGCATTGTGCGAAAATCCGGGCCGTGACGGAACCTCAGCAGTCCTCCCCGGCCGGCCGGTCGGAGGCCGACGACGTCGAACAGCACGCCTGCCCGACGTGCGACGCCCAGCCCGGCTCGCCCTGCCGCTCGCGCGGCGGCGCGGTCGCCTCCGCCTACCACACCCGCCGCTTCACGACGGTGCCCCGACTGAAGAAGGCACTGCGCGTGCCGACCCCCGCCGACCGCGGGCCGGGCCGGCCCTGGCGGCCGGGCACCCCGCCTCCGGCGCCGATCGATGCGGACCTGCCGAGCGCGGACATCCGCATCGGTTATGCGCGCTGCTCGACGCTCGGGCAGGAACTCGACTCCCAGCTCGACGCGCTCGCGGGGCACGGCATCCCGAGGGACAAGATCTTCAGCGAGAAGATCAGCACCCGGGTGCGGGTCCGGCCCGCCTTCGAGGAGGCGCTGCGGACGGCGCGGGAGGTCAAGGCACACGCCCCGCACTGCCGGGTGATCTTCACGGTCTACGAGATGAAGCGGCTCGGCCGCGACGCCGCCGAGCTCACCGCGCTCGCCGACCACCTCACCGCCCACGGCCTGATCCTGGAGATGCTCGCCGGCCCCCTGCCCGGGCTCTACGACCCCACGGGGCCGGGGAAGCTGCTGTTCGCGTTCTTCGCCGCGATGGCGGAGACCGAACGGGAGAACATCCGCGAGTCCACCCTGGAGGGGCTCGACACCGCGGCCCGCAAGGGCAAGCACGGCGGTCGGCCCCCGGTCATCACCGACGACATGCTCCACACCGTCCTGCGGCGCCGCGCGGGCGGCGAGTCCGTCGAGCAGATCCAGCCCGACCTGATCATCCCCACCGGCAAACGCAAGGGGCACAGCCCCTCCGTCGCGAGCATCTACCGGGCGCTCGCCGAGCACGCCAAGCGCGAGGCGTACCCCGAAGCCGTCGAACAGGCCCACGCCGACTTCGCCGCCCTGAAGGCCGAGGACCTCCCCGGCCCGCGCCCGGCGGACCAGCCGGAGCCCGTCCGGTAGGGCTTCAAGATCATCCTGTGGCCCCTTTTGCGTTTACCTCGGCGATCCCCCATCAGGAGCGTGCCTACCTGCGGGGCAGGCGGCCCAGCACGGCACGGAGCCTCTCTCTCCCTGCCGTGACGCTCGCGTCCCACAGACCTGAGATGTCATCGCTCAGCGAGAGGGACTGGAGCCGTTGCTCGTCGGCAAGGAGGCTGGCACCCGCCACATTCCGGTCCAGCATCCCCATCGCGGTAAGCACCGCATGGCCGCAGGACTCCGCGTCATCAGCGTTGCCCGAGTCGTGGGCCAGCAGGGCGTACCTCAGGCAGAGGACAGCGAAGAACGCGTAGGTGTCGGCAACATCGGTGATCCCCTCCTCGTTCGGCTGAAGCTCTGGGAACCGTTCCAGCAGGCGCACGCGCTCGGCGGCGTGAGCGAGTGGCCGGTCGGCGTACCAGAGATCGCGAACGGACTCCACATAGAAGTCGAGGTCGGCTTCCCGGCCCGGCACGCCCGCCCGGACGCCCACGAAGAGCGGCGCCATGCGTTCGGCACAGGCAGCGACAAACAGCCGGACCGCTTCGTCGTGCCCGTCACGAAGCGCCTCCGCGACAGCCGCTTCCACCAGCGTCTCCACGTCCACTCTCATCCTGTTCGAACAGATCGACAGGCTACACAGTGATCCGAGGCCCCCAACTTGACGAGTTACTCGCCTGAGGTGTCTGGAGGGAGCGGCCGTAGCGGTCGAGGGCGGGGACGACCGCCACGCCTCCAACAACGACCACGCCGCACCCAGCGCCTTCGAACCGAAGGCTACTGGCGGGTTACTTGGCACCTCGTTCGCCGTTCGTAAGCGGCACCCCGAGTCCGTCGAGCAGATCAAGCCCGACCTGTTCATCCCTACGGGCAAGCGCAAGGGACACAACCCCTCGGTGGCCAGCATCTACCGGGCGCTCGCCGACCACACCAAGCGCGAGGCGCACTCCGAAGCCATCGAGGCCGCCCACGCCGACTTCGGCGCCCTCCAGACCGGTGAAGTCCCCGCCCCACGCCCGGCAGCCACAGCCGAGCCCGCCCGGCCCTGAACGCCGCCGAATCCAAGATCAACTACTGGCGGCTTCCGCCTTCACCTCGGCGGTACCCCATGAAGTACGTCGTCAGCGCCTGCGACCGGGCCAGCCGGGTCCCGCTCGGCGAGTTCCGCAGCACCTTCCCGAAGTACGCGTCGGCATCAGCAGGCTCCATGTCCCACAGCGGCCGGCCGAACCACGTACGAATCTGGTCCAGGTGCCCGACGTCGCCGCGGATGGTGCCGTCCGCCAGGCCCGCCGAGGCCCGCGCGAGGACGAACCCGGACAGCACGTCGGTCTCGAACCGCTCCAGCTCCTCCGCCGACGCGGGCGCCCAGTGCTCACGCAGGTCCCGTACGACTGCCAGCGCCGCCAATCCGAGCCTCCTCACCTTCAGCCCGACTGCGGATCGGTCGGGCGAGATGAGAACGCTTCAGGAATCCCGAAGTTACGTCACAAGCCAGCAGAGCACACGAAGGAGGAAGAACCCCCTGGCCACGGGGCCAGGGGCTCAGCGGGGCTCAGAGGAACTCGCGGGATGTCGCACACCAGGGGGTGACCGTACGGCGCGGCCAGGGCTACACCCTGCGCGTCACCGCCGTCCCCGCCGTGCACCGCCAGCTCCTCGCCCGCTGCCAGCCCCTCGACGGCAGCCAGGGCGCCCCGGTGGTCCCCGCCCAGCGCAAGGTCCGACGCGAGTACGAGAACCGCGTCAGCGCCCTCGGACGGTAACCAAGATCATTCCGTGGCGGGTTCCTGGCGTATCTGGGTCATGCCCCTTCGTTGCCCGCGATCTTCTGCCCTGCGTCGGGCCGGGATCGATTCGGGCGGGCGCAGGAGCGTGCCGGCGATGTCGACGACTGTGGACGCGGACCAGGGGCCGTTCGGGTGCGTCCGCGTAACCGGCCGGCGAGCGTGCCGGTTAGCCCGGCGAAGCCCGGTGTCCTCGGCGCTTTCCTCAACGTGTGGGGCGGCTGTAGTACCAGCCGTCGTCGTCGCCCCGCACGTCGGGGAGGTTCAGGACCGGCAGAGCCCCGGTGGTCAGCGCAGCTCAGCGGCCGGTAGGGGGTTCGTGGACCCGCGATGCTCCTGGGCCCGGCGTCACGGCTTCACGAACCGCTCGGCGGCATGCCGTCGGCGGGCTCGTTTTCCGGGGCGGGCGGGGTATGTCAGCCGTCTGCGGGCCGGTCGCCCTCGCCGAACGGAGGGACATCAGCGGCGGTCATGTCCGGGCGGACGCGCACCCAGCGGGTCAGGTGGCGGAAGCGCCCGGCATCCACGGCGGCGTCGACCGCGATCTCGGCCACCAGCTCGGGGACGACGAGGTCGACGGTCAGAGCCTCGGCGGTTGTCCACGAGGAGCTGAAGCGGCGCCCTGACCACGGGTGGTCAGCACCGGCGGGGGTCAGCATGTCGGCCAGGAGCGCGGCCGCCGTGGCGGGCAGCGGCGTGGTCCGGCCGACGTAGCGCAGCCGCCCGTGGTCATCGAGGCGCCCCAGCAGCACGGACCGCGGCGCCGTCCGGGAGGGGGAAGCGGCACCGACGATGGCCTCTGTGGTCTGGCGGGAGCGGATCTTGCGCCACCCGCCGCGACGCCCCGGCGTGTACGGCGACGTCCTGGGCTTCAGCAGGACTCCGTCGATCCCGACGGCACCCCAGGCCGGGCTCAGCCATTCCTCCATGGTCGATCGATCGTCGGTGGCCGGGCAGAGCGTCCACGGCGGGCCCAGCGCGCGGTCGACAAAGAGGCGTTCGAGGGCGGCGCGGCGCCGGTGGTAGGGCCAGGCCATGATGTCGCCGTCGGCGGGGGTGTGCAGCAGGTCGAAGAGCACCATGTGGGCCGGCAGCGTGTCGGCCTGGCGTTGGGCGGTGCGGCGGCTGCGCAGGCGCTGCTGAAGGGCCTCGAAGGCCAGCCGGCCTTCGGAGAGGATCACGAGCTCGCCGTCGACCATCGTCCCTGGCGGCAGGTCGCGTTCGGCCGCTGCCATGACGTCCGGGAACGCCGTCTCCAGGGCGGTACCGCGGCGGGAGGCCATCTGCACGATCCCGTCGCCCGCCCGCGCGAGGATCGCTCGGACGCCGTCCCACTTGGCCTCCACCTGGGTGCCCGTCAGGTCGTCGGGTAGACGGTCCAGCGAGGCGGCGAGCATCGGCTCCGGGAGGCGCACGACCGGACCAACGAGCGGCCGGGACGTCGGGCACGCTGTCTCAGCCGCGGATCTTCTCCCGTACGCCGCAGACGGTGCAGGGCTCGGCGCCCTCGGCCAGGGCGCGGCGGGTCTCATCGAGGGTGAGGTGGGGTTCGGCGTCGGCGAGGAAGCAGGTCTCGTGGTGGACGACGCGGAGCTTGGGCCGGCCGACAGCGGTCGGCAGCTCCTGGAAGCTCCACTGGGGCGCTGCCTCGTCGGCCGGGTCGTCTCCGGCCGGGCCGGGGCGGTGGGTGGGCACGGCCGTGTAGTCGGTGCCCTCGATCGGGGTGACCAGCCGGGCCGGCACACGGAAGATCACCGGCGAGGGCTCGACGGTGGGGGTGCCATCGGAGCGCTGGGCCTGCGCCCACAGATCGAGGCGGACCTCGACCCACCACTCGCCCGAGCGCTGGCGGATTCGGGCGAGGAGCTCGGCGAGCACGCCAACCTCCCCGGGGAGCTCCACCCAGACCCGGGGCGCTGGTCCCGGGGGGCCGTAGGCAGCAGCGTCCACTACGCCGCCTCCGCCGTGTTCTTGTGCGCGCTCTTGAGGGCCATCCGGGCCTCGACCACACCCTCGGTGACGGTCGTCCAGTACGGGTGGGTGGACACGGCGATGCTCAACTCCAGGACGCGCTCGCGCAGGGCGGTGACGGCCTGGAGCTCCTCGGGCGTCCACCCCGGGCTGTCCGGTCGCGCGCTGCTCCAGCTCTGCATGGGCTCGACCGACCATGGCAGTCGTGCCACAAGCGCGGAGAGCTCCTCCCGTGCCTGGTCGAGCGCCCGCTGGTCGTCCAGGAGTTGAGCGGGGAAGTCGAAATCGCGCATAATCGGCGATTCTACTCCCGAATTCGCATGTGCGTGCGAATGACCGTCGAGTGCGGGTCTGAGTAGTTGCGGTACAGGATGTAGCGCTGAGATTGATCATGGTCCTGAGCTGGAGGTTCCTCGGTGGCCGTCTGGCCCCGTCGGCGGGGTGGGCCACCGGATCGCGTAGCCGTCACACGGCCGTCGCGGGGAGTGGGTGATCGACTTCCGGCCGTCCATCTGAATTCGGCGGTATCGACTGTCAGTGGCCGCCGCAACACTCTGAGCGAGAAGTCGTTCAGAGGGGGGCGGATGGCGTTCCGGGCTGTGCACGCCGAGTGGGGCACCGTGTTCTCGCACCTGCCGGATCTCGGGTGCGGGCAGGCGTGGGAGGCGGTCTGGAAGATCCGGCCGCCCGCACCGATCGCGTGCGCGGAGTGCCGGCACCCGATGTACGCCAAGGTCTCCGAGCGGGGCCTTCGGTTCTTCGCCCACGCTCCGCACGCCCCGGACTGCGAGATCGCCCGCCAGGGCGAGTCCGAGGCCCACCACCTCCTCAAGCTCGAACTCGCCAGCGCGGCCCGGGACGCGGGCGCCGACGCCGAGCTGGAGGTGAGGGCGCCGGACGGCTCCTGGCGGGCCGACGTGCTGGCCAGTGACCCGGCCGGGCAGTGGCGGATGGCGCTGGAAGCCCAGCTCTCCCCGATCACCGCCGCGGACATCACCGCCCGCACTGAGCGGATGCGCGAGCACGGCGTGACCTGCTGCTGGTTCAGCGACCGGGCCCGCCCGCCCTGGCTGGGCAGCGTCCCGTCCCTGCGGCTGACCGCCACCGGCGGCGGCCTGATCATCGCCGAGGGCCTGGTGAAGTTCGCCCAGGGCGGGTGGGTCGCGGCACCACAGGCGCCGGTGGCCGACTTCCTGCGCTGGGTGTTCGCCGGCAAGGTCGCCCCGCACGCTCCGCGCCGCCATCTGTTCTACCCGCAGCGTCAGCTCGCGCAGGTGTGGACGGCGCCGCAGTACGCGGCGGCCGAGGACGCCTACCTGGCCGAGGAGGAGAAGCGGCAGCGTGAACTGGAGGAGCGCCGGGCGCGGCTGAAGGAGAAGGCAGCGGTCAAGCGGGCCGGGATCGACCGGAGGAACGCCGCCTCCCGCCGGGCCGCGCTGGAGCGGGCCACCGCCGCCGAGGCGGAAGCGCGCCGGGCGAACCTCGGGCCCGCCGGGGCCCGGTGGCGCGACAAGCTCATGCGCCGGCCGGGTGTGCGGGAAGCCGTTGATTACCTGGCCCGCGAGCACCACATCAACGTAACAGTCGGGATGAGCACCGCCGAGTGGCGCTGGGGCGGCGGGACGCCTCTGATCGGCCCGGACGGCACCCCGGTTGCCGTTCTGTCTCCGGTGTCCGGGATGGTGAACGGGGAGGCGTTCCTGCTGCTGGCGGGGATGCTGCTGCTGTTCGAGACGGACGCCGAGCAGCGGCGTTTCGACCGAAACACTCGTGCCCGTCGCCGCCGCAAGGTGCCCATCGACGGCTGGCGGATGGAACACCTCTCGGCACAGATCGTGGGTGCGGCGGGCGCGGCCGCGGTGCCCACGCCGCGCAGGGGCCGCCCCGGACATGCGGGCGGCCCGTGCTCCTGCGCACAGCCGGAGCTGACCGCCATCATCATGGGCCAGCCGTATCCGGCGGAGCCCTCGGAGCAGATGACGCCCGCCAGCGCCGTCTACGCCGCCTCCTGCCGTGCCTGCGGCGGCTCGTACGACAAGCCGTGGCGCCGCTGCACGGCCTGACCCTGCCGAACGGCAGGGTCAGGCGGCGACCGGGACGCGGGCATCGTACTGGGCCACAGTCCAGGCCAGGGCCTGGCAGGTGTAGAGGAACCAGTAGTCGTACTCGGTGAACTCCCAGCCGGCGGTGTCGAAACGGAAGCCGTCGAACTCGAACGCGGCGAGCGCGGCCTTGGCGCCGGCCTCGGTCTTCAGGTCGGCCTTGCTGTAGCGGGAGAACAGCTCCTCCTCGACCTCCGCGAGCAGGCCGGGGTGGTTGGCTTCGGCTTCCTGGGCGGCCTGCTTGATGTACGCCTTCACGCGGTCTTCGGCGTACGCCTGGACGCCTGTGCTGCTGATGCCGTCCGGCTGGACCTTCTCGGCCCAGTAGCGTACGGCCGTCGCCGAGCTCGACCTCCTGGTGCGCGTCCTCTCTGGTACCAAGCTCGACGGGTTCGGAAGCCACGGGCACCTCCTAGTGCGGCTGCGGCGGAGCGGGAAGCGCGCGGACCACGCCGAGCAGCAGGAACAGGGTCTTCAGCGAGGTCTCGGCGTCGTCGCGGTCGAAGCCGAGGGAGGAGGCGAGCGCCCCGGCCTGGGCGGGCAGGGGCATCGCGGGGAAGCGGGGGCCGTGGAAGGCCTCGGCGTCGCCCTCGAAAGTCCGGGCGTACTCGTGGAGGTCGGCCGCGTACAGGCCGGCGGTGTCCTCACCCGCGTCGAGCCGGCCCGCGCGGGCGGCCCAGGCAGTGCTGAGCAGGAGGGCGGAGCGCGTCTCCGGGGCGGCCTCGCTCCACGTGCGCAGCGCGTCCTTGTTGCCGGCGGCCCGCTCGGTGTCCCCGCGGTACTGCTCCAGGACGTCCTGGAGGGTGAGGAGGACGTCGGGGATCTGCATCCCGATGCCGAGCGGGTGCCCGTTGGCGGCCATCATGTCGAAGGCGTTCACGTGCTGGTCCTTCCTGGGTGGTGCTGGAGCCGGTCGGCGATCCAGCGAGGGAGGGGGCGTACGGGCTCGTCGCGGGCGATCGTGTAGGGGATGCCGCCGACGACGGAGCCGGGCCCGATGAGGTAGCCGCCGGTGCGCAGGCCGGGGCCGCGTACGTCGATTCCGGGCCCGAGGGGGCTGCGGGCGCCGGAGAAGCTGCCGATGGTGCAGCCGTGCGGCGCGGCGAAGTACAAGTGCCGGCCGCCGCTCGGGGTGGCGACGGTCAGCGTGGTGGGCCACGGCCGGCCGAGGCGGGCGGCGAGCGCGGCGAGCACGGCCGGGCCGTCGTCCTCGATATCGAGGTCCAGGCCGACGACGCCGGAGGCCCGGCAGCCGACGCCGATGTTGTCGCCGTCGCGCCAGAGCTCCCGGACGTGCTGAGGGTCGGTGAGGCACCGCGTGTGCCAGGGCCCGGTGGGGCGCCGGCCGCCGGGTGGGAGGGGGAAGACGGCCAGGCCGCGGGCGGCGAGACCGACAGCGGCAGCGGTCGTCACGCCGGGACCGCCTGGTGCTCCTGGTCCTCGTCGTCGTCCTCGTAGCAGGTGCACTCCTCGTACGGGCTGGAGGACCCGGCCCCGCAGTCGAAGCAGTCCGCGCCGGCGTCCGGGTCGTAGTCGTCCTCCTGGTACTCGCCGTGCCGCCAGCCCGTGCACCCGATCGAGCAGCCGCACCCTTCGGAGCACTCGGGGCATACCATCCCGAACGTCCACCCGCACCGCTCGCACATGACCTGGTTGCGCGGGTCGGCCTGCTCCTGGCGCAGGTAGTCGACCGCCTCGCGGTAGGTGTTGATGTCGATGTACTCCGCCAGGTACTGCTCCAGCATCTCCCGCTCGTCGGGGTCGGGGTGGTCCAGGAGCGCGATGGCGTCGGCGTGCTTGATGCCCAACTCGTCCTTGAGGGCAGCGAGGGCCTTCTTGCGCGCGTGGTCCTTCGGCATCTCAAGCTCTTCTCCGCGGCTTGCGGTGATCCCAGACTCACCGGCCGCTCAAGAGCGAGACCAGCGAAGGCAAAACGAAGGCGGCTCGGCGCGGAGCACCTTCGGGGTGCGCGTCCGGTCTGGGCCGAACGCACCGGGCCACGAGCCGGGCCCACGGTCCAACGACCGCAGACCCAACTGTAGCGAACGGTCATCGCCGCCGTCGATCGCATGCTCCTGTCGTCAAGGTGCAGCTCGGCGGCCTCTTCGCCGCCGGTATGCGGTGGTCACTGCCCGGTTGACGGCCGGGCGGTGACCACCGGAGAGCGAGCGGCCACGTCGATCGAGCGTTCTACAGGCCAGTACAGCGGCACCGCCTTGAGCGGGTCGCGGGTGCCGACGCCGTGGCCCCGAGGAGTCCTCAGGGCCACCGCCGTACGCATGAGCGGGCGTCAGGCGGGGATGCAGCCGACGCTTATGTGCCAGTACGGTCCGCCGTACGGCCCGAGGTGACGGCCGATGGTCGTCAGGTCGGTGTCGGGTAGGGCGGGGGCCACGATCAGGGACACGCTGCCGCCATCCGACCGCGCCATGGTCGCCCACAGGTGGATGCGGGGGTCCGAGGGGAAAACGATGCGGGCGGCGCTCTCGTCGCACAGCGGATGGACCGTCACCCGGCCGTCTGTCTCCAAGGTCCACCGGGCCTGCGAGTCGGCGGCCCGGGCGGTCTTGCCCCGGGGACCAGGCCGTAGCGGGTGACGAAGTCGTTCACCTCCTGCTGGTCCACGCCCGGCTCCACGACCAGGATCAGCGCGGCGAGCAAGCCGTCGGTCGTCGGCAGGCCGGTCGGCACGGCCGTCACCGGCGGCAGGCCCTCATACACCGTGCCGCCCCGGTTCCGCTGCTGCCGGTTCACAGGCCGATCCCCTCGGTCGCGTTGTCTTCCCACTTCTCGCCCTCGTCCACGTACTCCCAGAACACCGGCGAGTTCTTCGACCAGCCGCCCTGGGTGCGCAGCTTCTCGGGTCGCTTGCCCTTACGGCGGCCGGTGGTGACGAGTCCTCGGCGGCCGGAGTGCCCGGTGATCCGGCGCCCGGTCATGCCCGCGTACTGCGCGGAACGCGACATCGCCCGGCCGCAGCCGTCCGGCGACAGTCGCTCGGTGCCGAGGTTGCCCCACTGGTCGACGGGCAGGTACGCGGGCCCGTCGGGAGCCGCGCCGGCGGCGAGTTTGGCCTCCTGCCAAGCGATCCAGCAGCGCACGGCGCAGGTGTCGATGTTCTCGCCGTAGGAGACGACGACGTCGCGCTCGGGGCGGCCCTTCACGCTGGGGACGTGGACCTCCAGGCCCTCGGCCACGAGCCGGATGCCGGTGTCGTCCAGCTCGCTCATCTCCTCGTTGCGGCCCGCGACGGCGAACCGCATGGTGTGCAGTGACCGGTCTCGAAGCCGGGCCAGCTCCGGCACGACGTGCACCCGGCGGCGCCGGGCGTCCGGCTGCGGAGCGCGTTCGCGCGGGGCGGTGTTCATCTTCCGCAGGTCGGCCGGGGTGATCGCGGCGGCCTTCCCGCGGCCGCGCTTCTGCCGCTCCTTGTCCAGCTTGAGCGGCTTGAGCGCCTGGGTGGCGGCCGCCCGGGCGGCCTTGGGCACGTCGTAGCCGTGCCGTCGGGCCTCGGAGGCCACCCCGGTCACCCGGCGCTCGATCGAGTTGGGAGCGGCTTCCTTGACCTCGTCCAGCCACTTCACGAAGGCGACGTAGGTGCCGACCGTGATTTTGCTGAGCGGCAGGCGGGTGCCGGTCTGTTCTCCGAGCCACTCGTGGAACTCGCGCCACAGTGCCCAGTCCCGTGCGTACCCGGTCTTCGTCTTGCGGGGCCGGGAGTCGTGCAGGTCCTCGGCGGCCTTCGTGTCCAGCGCGGCGAGCACGGCGGCCACCGGGTCGTGCACGGCGACCTCGCCGGCGCCGGGGGCATCGGCGTCCACCAGTTCGGCGTCGACCACCTCCACCGGCTCCAGCGCGGCCCCGTACTCCTCCCTGGTGATCGTCACTCAGTGATCTCCTCCACCTCGTCGGCGAGCTTGCCGATCCGCTCGGAGGCATGGGTGATCCGCTTCGCCTCGACCCTGAGAGTCGAGCCGTCCTCGTCGTGCTTCGTGAAGTCCGCCGCGACCTCGCCCACCAGGTGGGCCAGCTCCTCCAGCACCTCGGTGACGTCCTTCAGCCCCGCCCGAAGCTCCCCGCGCTCCAGGTAGTACGCGGCGCGGGCGAGTTCGCCGTAGGCGGGCAGGTCGTCGCGGGTGGCGACGGCGGCCTGTTCCTCCGGCTCGGCGGGGAAGGGCACGTACACCTGGGTGAGCATCAGTCCGGGCTGCTTGCTCTCGGCTTCGGTGCCGAGCCCGGAGACCGTGGCCACCAGGCTCGGGTGCACGGTGTGCACCTGGTTCGGCTCGTCGGGCAGGGCCCGGTGGTGGTCGTCCAGGGAAAGCGGCATGTCGCCGGGGAGCTGTTCCAGCAGGGCGCGCAGCTCGCCCACGGTGTCGACCATCGGCGCCGCGGCGACCGCCGCCCTCAGCCGGGGCGCCTGCTCCGTGGAGGTGTCGCGGGCATCGGCGGCGGCTTGCCCCATGGCGGCGTCGACCGCGCCCATCATTGCGGCGTGCGCCTCGTCGTCCAGCCCGATCTGCGTCTGCGGGTGCTCCGCCCGGAAGCGGTGGTAGAGGGTGCGCTGCCCCTCGGCCCACACCCGCAGCTCGTCCGCCGCCGCCAGGACGGTGGTGTCGAGCGCGGCCGCCACCTGGTTCCAGTCCGCGCCGAGCAGCAGCGCCTCCCGGATCGCGCTGCCGCGCTGGCCACTGATGGTCCGGCGGATCACCTCGCCCAGCGCGAGCTGCGTCAGGGCGTCCCCGACGTCGCCTCGGTCGACCGGGTGCGGGAAGTCGTCGGGAAGCCGGTTGTTCAGCAGCCGCTGGCCAGCCGCGGCCCGCTTCTCCACGAGGGAGGTGAGCGGCGTGCCGGCCGGAACGTCGTCGGGGCGGTGGGTCTCGGCGGCCATGAACGTCACGTCCGCGCCGACGTGTGCCTCGGTCATGCCTTCCCCTCGAACGGCTCGGGAACGATGCGGCCGTGCTCGCGCAGCCACGCGTGGGCCGCCTTCTCCTCGGCCCGCAGCCGGTTGTAGACGGTGGTGCCCGTGGCGGTCATGTCCGTGAAGGCGACGTCGGCGATGCGACCCTGCGCCCACTGGCACAGCTCCCACTCCGGCTGACCGGTCTCGGCGTTGTACGCGGCCGGGTGTAGGGAGCCGTCCCGGACGAACGCGTCCCGCTCGGCCTCCTTCTGCGCCTCGGCGATCCGGTCCTCGAAGTACGTAGTGACGACGGCCGTGCCGTCGATCTGCTCGGCGGTGCTCATCGGTCCTGGTCCTCCTTCCTCTCGGTCGCGGCGGCCGCCTCCAGCTCCGCCGCCACCCACTTCGCCGCCGCGGTGACGGTGCTGAACGGCTTCTCGCCGCTGTTCTTCGCCCACGTCGCGTAGCCCGAGAGGCCACGGGCGGGCGGGTGGAAGTCGGGCCCGATGGCCGCGTGCCAGACCGTCCCGCCGCGCTTGCCCCGGCCCTCGCTGACGACGCCGACGATGTCGTCCTCCGACAGCCGGTCGGCCTTCTCGCGGGAGCAGAGGTAGGCGCCGGGCGTGGTGTAGTCCCGTAGGTCGAGCAGCGGCGGGCCGGGGTAGAGCCACAAGCCGCCCACCTTCTTGGGCGGCTGTCCGTAGCCGGTGCGTGCCGTGGTGGTCGTCCGGCTGGTGTGCTCCTCACCGCTGATCAGGTGCACCGCGCCGCAGGAGCGGCACAGCACCCGCACGGTGACCTTGTCGTAGTGGGCGCCGTGGCCGCAGTCCTCGTTGGGGCACGCGTGCTCGGGGCCGTCCCGGCGAGGGCGTCGGGTGTCGGATTCGCTCTGCTGGTCGACCTCCCACACCGGCTTGGCACAGTCCTGCCGATGACGGAACGGTGCCCAGCCCAGATGGGCGGCGAGGGCGGCGGAGCTGCTCATCAGGAGTCCTCCGTCGCGGCGCCGGCGGGGAGGGTGACGGGGGCGAGCATCATGACGCCATCACTTCCCGTCCGCGGTGAGCCACCGCAGCAAGACGGTGATGTCGCCCGGAACGGCCGCGTCGTTCCCGGTGCGCAGGTGCTCCAGCAGGGCGAGGCCGGGGGTGGGTTCGCGGTACACCAAGACCAGGTCCACGTCGTCCTGCGGCAGGGTGCCGGGCAGGGTGCGCAGCGACCAGTCCCGGGTGGCGCCCGCGAGCGCGGCGCGGACCTCGCCGGCCGGGACCGCGCGGGTCCGGTAGCCGACGAGGTGCATCAGCTCGTGTGCGGGGTCCGGGTCCTCTCGCCGGCACTGCCCGCAGTCGGTGGGGCACGGGGGATACGGTTCGGCGTCGCAGCGCCGCGCGATCTCGCCGCACAGCTCGGCGAGCCGCTTCACGCCGAGGCTGCGGGTCTCGCGCGCGGCGATGGAGCGGGCCAGCGTCTCGGTCTCGCGCACGAGGTGCTCGGGCTGCATGTGGAAGGCGTTCGGCAGGTCCAGGTGGGCTTTTACCCCTGCCGCCCAGTCCGGGATGGCGATCAGGTCGGCTACCGCGTCGGTCGGGGGCGTCACCCAGGTGTCGGCGCCCGGGTACGGCGCACGGTTCTGCCGGACCAGCCGGTCAATCTCCCTGCGCACCCCCTCCGGGGACCGGTCGTGGAAAAGGCCGTTCTCCCGAAACAGGTGGGCGGCCTCGTCCAGCATCAGCACGACGCGGTCGGGCGAACCGCCGGTGCGCTCCTGCTGGGCGGCGAGCACGGCGGCGAGTATGTCCGCGGGCGTCTTGCCGGGCGTGCTGCACTCCAACTCGCCACGTAGTTGCAGGAGTTCTACGGTCTGGTTCTGGAGTTTGGTGGCTGCCCAGGCGCGGGCGGCCTCGGCCTCGATGTCCTCGTCGGCGTCGCGGCGGGTACGCCCGGCGACGGCGGCGCAGATCTCCTCGTCGCACAGGACGCGGGCCACCGCATCGACGGAGCCGTCGGGGTGGTCGGTGACGACGACGTCCGCGTCAGCGAGCTCGGCGGCCAGGCACTCGGAGACGTGGCGCAGGCCCGCGCGCACGCTCTCCTCCAGGGCGGCCCGACCGCCCCGTTCGGCGAGCTTGGCCGCGTCCCAGCGGGCGCGGCGGGTGTGGACGGTGTAGTGGCGGTCCGGTTCGCCGGGGATCAGCAGCAGGGGGACGCTCAGCGGCATGAGGGGGTCGGCCTCTCGGTGGCGGGGGTCGGGTGGTGGTCGGTGTGCAGGCTGATCTGGCTGAACTCCGCGCGGCGTATGGGCGCCGGCGGGGCGTGGAGGATGCTCCAGGGCCCCGCGTCGGCGTCGCCCCGGGTGACGTGGAGGTGGCGGTCGTCGGCCGCGTGGACGAGGTACTGCACGGCGTCCAGGGCCCGCCCGCTCTCGCCGCCGGCGGACTCCATGCGCGCGCTCTTCAGGCGCGCGAGGACGAAGGCGGCGATGTGCTCGAAGTGCTCGGCGGGGATCGAGGCCGCGACGGGCTGGTCGGCCGGGGCGGTCACCGCATCTCCTGCGGGGTGTCCTCGTTGTCCAGGAAGATGGTGGCGCGGAAGCAGCCGCGCACTTCGGCCTCCCCCTTCACCGGCTTGCTCCATCCGGCGAACAGCTCCTCGCGGCCGTCCGCGGTGGTGCGGGTGTCGAGCGGGATGCGCAGGAGGTCGGTCCACCGGCGGATCGCCTCGCGCTGCTGGTGGGGGGTGTAGGTGAGGCTGTCGGCCTCGCCGGTGAGGGCGCCGTTCGCGGCGAGCGTCCACACCAGCGGCGGCAGGTCGGCCCGCACGCCGCGGGCGAGGAACTCGGCGAGCTGCTGGTGCGCGCGGTCCTGCCACCGGCGGAGGGTGGCGGCCGGGACGGCGGGCGTCTCGATGCTGGTCTTCTCCACGCCGCCGCGCACGAAGTGCGCCGGGTCGAAGAGGGGCTGTCCGTTCTCCTGGGGCTGGGACACGGAGGTCCGCCTTCCGCTTGGGATGGGAGGGCCGGACCGACGTGGCGTCAGGACCGGCTTATCACCTCGGATATGGCACATTATCCGAGCCGAGACGCACCGTGCCACCGGTTCACTCGATCGCGTGCGGAATTCCGCCAAGTTTCTCCGGGGTCTGTACGCGGAGGGGTCCGGGCGGGCAGACTCCTCATGGAGATCCCGGAGAACCGGGTAAGTTTCCGTCGAAAGGCCTCTGTGAAGATCACCATTGAAGGCGCGAGCGAGGAATTCGCCGAGAAGGTGGTCACGCTCGCCGCCCAGCACCGCGCCGAGCTGACCGTCATCGACACCGCCTGGACCGTCGAACGCGCCGAACGCTACCTCCGCTCCCTCCCCGCCGGCGCCCGCCGCTTCGCCGAGATCGTCGTCATCGACAACGACGGCTACGCCGACGCCGACACGCTCCGCCAGGCGCTGGGCAAGCTCAACGGCCCCACCGTCGCCCTCTCCCGCGCCGTTCCGCGTGGGGTGCGCGAGGGCTGGTGGCCGGAGGGGATCAGCACACCGATCGAGGTGGTGTACGACCCGGACAACCCCTCCTGGCAGAAGGCCATCGCCTACCAGATGGCCAACGAGGACGTCCCCATTTTCCGAGAGGCCATCACTCGGCTGTGGGGCGACGACGAGGAGAACCAGCAGCCGTGAGCACCGGCACCGAGGAGGGACAAGAGCCCACGGACCCCGCCGTCCCGTCCGTCGACCTGACGCCCGGCGCTTCCGAGATCTGTGCCAGCCAGGGCTGTCAGAACCTTGACGTGCCAGAACGCCGCGTCACGATCCGGCAGGTGCTGAAGGTGTGGCGCTCGGAATCAAGCGGTGCGCCGCGAGTCGCAGTGCTGCGCCTGCGATACCGGGCCATCGGCAACAACTGGGGACATTCGGGCGGCAGCGGTCGCCGCGCCTTACGGATCAGCGAGCCGGACGTGGGCCCCGACGAGTGCGCAGTGGCCGCGCTGTGTATCAGCCTGGCGGCCGTCGAGCCCGATGACCAGGTGTTCATCGTCGCCCCCCTCAGCGTGGGGGAACTGATCCGGTCCCTCGTCGAGGCCCGCAGCGTGGAGTCGCTGGCGCCTTCGCTGCGCCCGCACGTCGCCCCGCACCTCGCCCGCCTGGCCACCGCCACCATCGAAGTGGGGTACCGGCGGGTGATGACCGACCTGCGCCACGCGGTATCGGCGAGCAAGCCGGCGGAAAGCTTCCTCCGCTTGGACGAAGCAAGCCAGACCATCGCCACGGGCCTCGTCTCCCGCTCGACTCTGCCCGCGGCGGTGGATATCGGCGAGCGGGGGTGGGTGACGGACTGGGGCCAGTCCCGCAAGTACGACGGCTCAGCAGCGGCATTCGTGCTGGCTTCCCGCGAGGGCCTCCAAGAGGACAGCGTGCGCGTGGCGGCCATGCCGCGATCCCCAGAAGTCGTCGACGGAGAATTGGCGGCCGTTCTGGTCGCCTACGCCTACGGGCGGGTGACCGGGCAGCACGTGCAGACGTTTTACACCGACTCGCGCGACACCGTGTTCCACCTGCGCAGGTATGTCGAGGATGGGCGACCTGCCCGGTACGGCTCGCTACTCACCGCGCTCACCGCACCCTTCACCGACGCCGAGTTGTTGTCCTTGCGGGTGCATTGGATCTACCGCGGGCTGACACGAGCACAACGGCTGGTTGATACCGCTGCCCGCCATCTGAGCCGTCACGAGCCCGTACCACGCGAATCGGTCATCCAGCTCGACTGGCTCCTGAAGGAGCTGGAAGACCTCGCAGCCGAGCGCGCCGCGCGCCTGCCCTTCGCCGCCCGGCCCGCCGCCCGGGAGGTCGTCGTCATCGACGCGGAGCCCGAGGACAGCGACGCGGAGCGGACCGCCCGGCTGCCGTTCGTGGCCCGGCCCGCCGACGGGAAGCCGCAGTAAGCGCGCCGGACGAACTGCCCCGGCTGGACCAGGCGGAGACGTACGTCAAGACCGTGCACCGGATCTACCGCGACCGCCGGGCCACCCCACCGGCGCAGGAGCTGCTGCTCGCCGTGGCGTACGCCCTCTTCGTCGCCCCGGGCGAGTCCGGACGGGTGCTGAACACCGCCGCTCGGGCCCTGGGCCGCAGTCCGGCGACCGGCCACCCCCGGTTCGACGCCCTGGTCGCGACGACGCGCCCCGCTATTAGCCACCCCGCGCGGCCGCCGACTGGGGCCCCGGGCAGGCGCCGGGCTGCGAGGCGCCGCGTCTGCGGCCGCACGTCTACCGGCCGCGCCGACCCGCCACAAGCGGGGAGGATGTGGCCGCGGTGCCGCTGCGGCCGCTGCCCGAGCCGGTCGTGCACGTCGACCCGGGCTACGTCCCGCCGGTCGACGTCCGCAACGAACGGCAGATCTGCGGTGCCGACTCCCACCACAAGGTGCTGGAGCTGGACCCGCGCACCGGCTGGACGATCCCGCACTGGTTCTGCAAGCGGCACGTCGACCACGCCGAGCGCGTCGCCGAGCAGGTCCGCGAGCAGAACGCGGCGGCGCCCGAGCCGATCCCGAACCGCGGCGGCCTGCTGCCGGCGTACTTCAAGGCGCCGTGGGAGGACGTCTACCGGCACTACGCCCCGGCGAGCTGGAAGCCCCCTCCTACGGCCCCTCCGCCGACGATTGGCCCGACCCGGGCAACCCGCCCGCGGCCCGCTCCCCGCGCCGCCTGCGGGCCGTGTAGCCGCGTTTTATCTGGCCAGATAGACCACCACCCCGGGCCCCGGGCCCGTACGTACGAGAAGGAGATCCATGGGTACCTACGAGACCGACCTCGCGGGCGCGAAGGCGGCTGGCCGGGCCTGGGGCTGCATCTGCGGGGCCGACAACCCGCCTTCGTACGACGCCTGCCACGACTGCCAGCGTCCGTCCTGGACCTGTGCGGCCTGCGGCACCGTCCACCCCTCCACCCGCAGCCACTGCAACTGGTGCGGCAGCACGATGTCCGCCGAGTCCCTCGGGGACGAAGAGGGGTTCGAGATGACCCACGAGAAGTGGATCGCCACCCAGATCGGCCCCCGCGTCGTCGGCGGCCGCTACGACCACGGCGACGACACCAGCGCCTACGAGGTCCTCGCCATCACCCGCGGCCCGCGCCCCCTCGGCACCTGGCCCGTCTGGGACATCACCGTCCGCTACGACAGCAACGGCCAGGAGACCACCCACTGCACCGGCTGGGACACCCGCCACGAC
>NZ_JBVJJR010000014.1:0-135232 GCF_055585605.1 Streptomyces sp. NPDC052910 | reverse complement strand
GGCCAAGTCGTCGCCACCGTCCCCGAAAACAAAATCGTCGACACCCTCCTCGAACACGCCCTCCGCCTCACCACAACCGAAGAAGACGACCCACATGCCGCGAAGACCCCGGCGCCATGACCGCCCCCGCCACGTCCCTCTCCGCGGCCATCGACTTCGACGCCGCGCGCCGTGCCGTCGACGCCTGCCTGGACGACTTCCTCGCCCGCAAGGCCCGCACCGCCCGGGCCCACCACATGCCCGGCGAAATAGCCGACACCCTCCGCGGCTTCCTCTTCGCCGGCGGCAAACGGCTACGGCCCCTGCTGTGCTTCTGCGGCTGGCACACCGGCCCCGACACCGCCCACCCCACCGCCATGGTGCGCACCGCGGCGGCGCTGGAGATGTTCCACGCCTTCGCGCTCATCCACGACGACATCATGGACCACTCCACCACCCGCCGTGGTCACCCCACCGTCCACCGGGCCTTCGCCCGCCACCACCGCTCCCGCGGCCACACCGCGTCCGCCCGACGGGGCGACAGCGCCGCCATCCTCATCGGCGACCTCGCCCTGGCCTGGTCCGACGAGCTCCTGCACACCGCGGGCCTGCCGCCCGCACGCCTGAGCGCACTGCTGCCCCTCATCGACACCATGCGGAGCGAGGTGATGCACGGCCAGTACCTCGACCTGCTGACCACCGGGGAGCTCACCGGCGACATCGACACCCCGTTGCGCGTGATCCGCTACAAGACCGCCAAATACACCGTCGAACGCCCCCTGCACATCGGCGCCACCCTCGCCGGCGCGCCCGCTGGCGTCCTGGACGCCCTCACCGCCTACGCCCTGCCGCTCGGTGAGGCCTTCCAACTCCGTGACGACCTCCTCGGCGTCTTCGGCCGCCCCGACGACACGGGGAAGTCCCGCCTGGACGACCTGCGCGAGGGCAAACACACCGTCCTCCTCGCGCTCGCCCTCCGACGCGCCGACGCCGCCCAGAACGCGACGCTGCGCGACCTCGTCGGAAGCCCCGGTCTCGACGAATCCGGCGCGGCCCGCGTCCGCGGCATCCTCACCGCGACGGGCGCGCGAGCGGAAGTCGAGCGCATGATCCGACGCCGTCACAGGCGGGCATGCGACGTCCTCGTCGACGCGCCTCTCCCCCGGCCCGCCTCGCGGGCTCTGCGCACGATCGCCGACGCGGCCACGGCGAGGGCCGCGTGAACGGGCTTTGCCGGCAGCCGTGTTCTCCGGGATCCGCCACGGTCCGCGCGACGCGGCGGCAACCGGCGGTGTCGCTCGACACCTCGGTACCGGCATCGGCATCGGCATCGGCATCGGCATCGGCATCGGCGTGTGGACGCCCGGCGCGCCCCTTCTTCCTCCGCACGGGTGACGTCCCGCCGCGACTACGCGCACACGCCGGAGGGCAGCCTCTCGCGGACGTGCCGGAGGGGGGAGACGTGACGGCTCCTGTGAGAGCACGACCCGGAGGGAGGGGCCATCAGCGGTGCGGACATGACGGCGGGTGAGGGCCGGACGGTGTGGCGGCGTGCCATGCCCGTGGTGGTGGCCGCCTTGGTACTGGTGGCGGCGATGGCGGTGGCGATGGCCCAGGGGGCGCTGGCGGCGTCCTTCGCCGTTTCGGGGACGGCGTTCCAAATCTCGACACGGAAGTTGACCGGCAAGGGCCTGACCGTTTTCACGGCGGTGGACCGCACCGCCGACGGCACGGGACGGCCGGAGGCCAGGATCGGTCTGGGGAGCGCCACACTTGAGGGACTGTGCGAGTCGACGCGGATCAAGACGCCGGTGGGCACGGTGACGTTCAGGCTCACGGCCGGTGGAGGCGGTCCCGTCACGGCCGACGATCTGGTGATCGACGCGGACGACCTGAGGGGTGACGCCCGGTTCGGCCGGGTGGAACTCGGCCGGGATGCCTCCACCTTGGACGCGGTGCCTCATCTCCGGGGCGAGCCGGGCGAGTTCGGGCTCCAGGCGACGGACGTGGATGTGCGCGGCATCCGCACCCATGCCCATTCCGCCACCGGGGGCAATTTCCGCCTCGACGGCCTGAGCCTGGGCGTCCGGCTCGGGGACCACGGGTGCTTCTGACCGTGCGGCAGGGCGAATTCCCTTCGGTACGCGATCCCGGCCGGTCTCGGCGTGCGGCGTTGCGCGGCTGGCGCCGTACGCGCCCTTTCTGGGCCGGCGTGCTCCTGTTGCTGGCCGGTGGCGAGCTGATCGGCGTCACCTGCGTTCCGCTGCCCGTTCTCGTCACGCTCGGGGTCGGCGGGATCGCCGCCCTCGCCCTGGGCTGTGCGCTCGGCGTCGCCGGTCTCTTTCTGTGGTTCCTTCCCCAGGCCCGCCATTACATCGGTCTGCACGCCGTTCTCCTGGCGCTCGCCTCCTTTCCCGCCTGTAATCTCGGCGGCTATTTCGTCGGCACGCTCCTCGGCACCACCGGCGGGGCCATGGGCTTCGCCTGGGCGCCTCGCCCGCCGCGTCCCGAACGGCGAGCGACCGGCCGGCCGGCGCGCCGCGTCCGGAAGCGAAACCCGCCCGCGGCGCTGGCGGTGACATTGCCGGCCGTCCTCGTGGCGTCGTTCCTGCCCCGCGCCGGGGAAGCGTCCCTCCCCGCCGCGACCGCCTCCCGCGCCCAGGCGGTCACGGCGTCCCGTTTCACCACCAGCCACCTCACGATCAGCACGATCACCCGCCTGCCGACCGCTCAGGGACCGCGGAAGGTCCTCGCCCTCCGCATGGCGTCGGCCGCCCTGACCGACTACCGCATGCACGACCCGGGCGGGGCCTCGGCACCGTTGGCACTCGCCTCCGACGAACTGCGGCTCACGGGTCATGTCACCCTGTATCTCAGCCGTTTCCGGGGCTGCCTGGGACCGCTCGTCTGCCTGACGTTCAGCCCCGAGGCGTTGCCGCCACCCCCGGTTCTCCCGCTCTCGGTGACCCTCCACGACGTGCGCGCCGAACAGGTCCTCGTGCGGAGCGACCGTATCGACGCGGCGGAGTTCCGCGCGGTGACGACGCGCTGAACGGCCCGCGGCGCCACCACTGTCGGGCCGCGATTGCCGTGTGAACCGGAGCGGTAATCGCCCCGCCATTCCCGTCCCCCTCCTGCATCTCGCGACGCCTCGGCCGCCGAAATTCCTCACCTTCGCCTCACCGTTACTCTTTTCCCGCCGGTTTCCGTCGAGTTGAACCAATGAACCGCGATTAGCTCATGTGAGGTAAAGCGACAGAGCGTATGGCCGTCATCTCATGGGAATGGAATTTCACGGGCGTATCCCATTGCTGCCGGGAGGGCGCAAGTGGCGGAGAATGACGCACGGTTTTCCCTGTCCGACAATGCGATCGCCGTCGTGGGGGCCGCCTGCCGGCTGCCGGGCGGCGTCGACGGGCCGGCCGGTCTGTGGGACGCACTGATCGAGGGGCGGGACCTCATCAGCCCCCTGCCGCCGGAAGGGCGCTTCGATCCCCGGCGGTTGTGGGACCCGGACCCCGAACGGCTCGGGCGGAGCTACACGTTCGCCGGCGGTTATCTCACGGACATCGCGGGATTCGACCCGGCGTACTTCCGGATCTCGCCCAGCGAGGCGAAGCGGATGGATCCGCAGCAGCGGTTGCTGCTGGAGCTGACCGCGGAGGCCTTCGACGACGCGGCCGTCGATCCGGGGGTGTTCGCCGGTTCGGACACGGCGGTGTTCGTCGGGGTGTCGGACATGTCCTACTGCAGCATGCAGATGGCGCGTCCTGAGCAGATCAGCGGGCACACCATGAGCGGCAGCGCGCTGTCGCTCACCGCCAACCGCGTCTCCCTCGTCTTCGATCTGCGGGGCCCGAGCATGGCGGTGGACACCGCCTGTTCCTCGTCGTTGGTGGCCGTGCACCAGGCGTGCGAGACCCTGCGGTCCGGGCGTTCCCGGGCGGCGCTGGCGGGCGGGGTGAACGCGCTCGTCAACCCGTTGTCGTTCGTGGGCTTCTCGCGGGCGACCATGCTCTCGCCGAAGGGCCGGTGTGCGTCGTTCTCCGCGGGCGCGGACGGCTACGTGCGCTCCGAGGGCGGGGGGATGGTGCTGCTCAAACGGCTGTCCGACGCCCTGGCGGACGGGGACCGGGTGCACGCGGTGATCGCCGCCAGTGGTGTCAACAGCGACGGCGGGACGGCGGGGCTCGCGGCGCCCAGTGTGGAGATGCAGCGGCGGCTGCTGGAGGAGGTGTACGGGCGGGCGGGCATCGACGCGGACGCGCTGTGGTACTTCGAGGCCCACGGCACAGGTACGCCGATCGGTGACCCGGTGGAGTGCGAGGCGGTGGGCCGGGCGCTGGGCATGCGGCGTACCCGAGGACCCTTGCCGATCGGTTCGGTGAAGTCCAACCTCGGCCACGGCGAGCCGGCGTCCGGGGTGACCGGCCTGATCAAGAGCATGCTGGTGCTGCGGCACGGGCGGATCCCGGCCTCGCTGCACGCCACACCGGCCAACCCCGACATCGACTTCGGGGGACTCAACCTCACTTGCGTCACCGAGCCGCGTCCCGTGGACGGCCGGTCGCCCGGTGTCGTCGGGGTCAACAGCTTCGGCTTCGGCGGCGCGAACGCCCACGTCGTCCTGGCCCCGCCGCCCGAACGCCCCACCCTCGATGAACTCCCGCACAAGCCCCTCCCGTTGGTGGTCTCCGCGCGGACGCGGCAGGCCCTCGGCGAGGCTGCCGCGGCCATGGCCGAGCGGCTGGAGCAAGCGGCGGACGAGGAGTTCTACGACCTGTGCTGGACGGCGACGCGCCGCCGCGGCCGCCACCCGCACCGCCTCGCCGTCCTCGCCGACACCCGCGGGGAAGCCGTCGGTCGGCTGACTGCCGCTGA
Organism: Streptomyces sp. NPDC052910; assembly: GCF_055585605.1. Lineage (NCBI taxonomy): Bacteria > Bacillati > Actinomycetota > Actinomycetes > Kitasatosporales > Streptomycetaceae > Streptomyces > Streptomyces sp. NPDC052910. The sequence goes on along the minus strand of NZ_JBVJJR010000014.1, from coordinate 130,372 downwards.
CGCGCTCGGCCACGCGGTCGAAGCCGGTGACGGTGGCGGCGTAATCTTCGTCTTCTCCGGCAACGGCAGTCAGTGGGACGGTATGGCGGCCGACCTGATGGCGGCCGAGCCGGCGTTCCGGGAAGGCGTCGAAGAGGCCGACTCCCATCTGCGGCCGCTGCTCGGCTGGTCCGTCGCCGAGCTCCTAGCCCGTCCTCGACCCGGCGAAGGCGAGCCGGTGGAACGGCCGATGGCCGACACCCTCTACGCCCAGCCCGCCCTCTTCGCCCTCCAGACCGGACTGGTCACACTGCTGGACTCCTACGGGGTCCGCCCGGGGGCCGTGATCGGCCACAGCGGTGGGGAGCTGACCGCCGCCTACGTCTGCGGGGCGCTCGACGGCGCCTCGGCCGCCCGGGCGGTCGTCGAGCGCAGCCGTGTGCAGGCCGCGACGGCCGGCAGCGGCCGGATGGCGGTCGCCGCCCTGAGCCCCGATGAGGCGCGGGAGGCCATCGCTCCCTACGACGGGCTGCTGGAGATCGCCGCCGTCAACAGCGCCCGCGACGTCACCCTCTCCGGGGATGCCGCCGCGCTGGCCGTGCTGGGCAGTCTGCTGGCCACCCGGGAGGTGGCCTTCCGTGAACTGCCGGGCCCCTACGCCTTCCACACCGCGGCCATGGACGGCGTCGAGCAGCAGTTGCGCACCGCTCTGCAGGACCTCAAGCCCGGAACACCGCGCATCCCCATGGTCTCGACCGTCACCGGGAAGCAGGTCGAGCCCGGAGAGCTCGACGCCGACTACTGGTGGCGCAACATGCGCCACACCGTCCGCTTCGCACAGGCCGTGCGCGCTCTGGCGCCGATCGGCGTGGCGGCGGCCGTCGAGATCGGCCCGCGGCCCACCCTGCGCGGCGCGCTGACCCGGCTCGCGGCCGAGCAGCCGCGGCCCGGCTTCACCACGGTGGCCGCCATGGACGAGGACACCGCCGGCCCCGACGCCGTGCGCCGGGCCGCGGCCCGCGTCCTGGCCTGCGCCACCCGCGACACCGACCCGGACAAGCTGCTGCCCGTCCCCGGACGCGTCACCGACCTGCCCGCCTACCCCTGGCAACGCGAGCCGCACTGGCACGGGACACCCGGGGACTGGACCCGCGTCAGCGGTGACGGTGTCCTCGTCCACCCGCTCCTTGGTGAGCGCCTGCCCGCCCTGGAACCCGTCTGGTACGCCACCATCGAGCGCACACGCACCGCGTGGCTGGGCGATCACAACGTCGGCGGGTCCGTCATCATGCCGGCCACCGGCTACGTGGAGATGGCGCTGGCCGCCGGCCGGGAACTCTACGGCGAGCCCGCCGAGCTCGACGGCATCGACATCCCCCGCGGGCTGCCCCTGCCGTGGGACGCCACCATGGACGTACGCCTGCAGACCACCCTCTCCGACGAAGACGGCATCTGGCGCATCGCCAGCCGCACCGGCGAGAACGGCCCCTGGCGCCCGCACGCCCGCGGCCGCGCCCGCCGCCTGGCCACCCCCACACCGCCGGCCGGCATCGACCCGACCGCCCTCCGCGCTCGCATGCCCGACACCTGGGACGCCGACCGGCTCTACGCTTTCCTCGGCAAGGGGGAACTCCGCTACGGACCGGCCTTCCGTCTCCTGCGCGAGATCCACGTGGGAGACGGTGAGGTCCTCGCCTCCTACGCCTGCACACCACCCGATGACGGCTACGGCGGCTACCTGGCCTACCCGCCCCTGCTCGACGCCGCCTGGCACGCCTGCGCGCCGCTGCTGGCCGAGGTGCGGACCATGTACCTCCCGGCGGCGATCGGCCGGGTCCGGGTCTGGGGCGAGCTCCCCACCACCGGATGGACCCTCGTGCGCCAACGCTCACGTACGGCCCGCGAAGTGGCCTTCGACATCACGATCACCGACGGTCAGGGCTCCGTGGTGGCGGCCATGGACGACTGCCGGGCCCGCGCCATGCCGGCCCACGCCGCCGACGATCCGGCGCAGTACACCACGGTCCTGCGCGCGGCGCCCCTGCCCGGCCCCACTCCGGGCCCCGCCCCCGCACCCGGCCCGGAGGCTATCCTGGCCGCGGCGCGGGAGGAGATCGACGCGCTTCTGGCCGACTGGTCCGACGCCCGGTTCGCCCGGGTCATCGAAGCCTACGAGCGCCTGACCGCCGGACTGTCCGCGAAGGAACTGCGGACACTGCTGCCCGGACAGGACCGCTTCACGCTCGAAGATCTCTTCCGAGCCGGCCTGCTGCCGCGCCACGAACACTACCTGCGCATCCTGCTCGACCTGGCCGTACAGCGCGGATGGGCCGTGGAGGAAGCGGGAAGCTGGCGCTTCCCTTCGTCACAAATCGATCCTTCCCTCCTGGGTGCCCAGATGACGGAAAGCGCGGACCAGCTCTCCTTCGCCGTTCTGTGCACCCGCCTACGACCCCACTTCCTCAACGTGCTGCGAGGAGTGCGGGACGCCCGCGAGATGCTGGTCGAAGGCGCCGACCTGGTGCAGCAGTTCTACGACCTGTATCCCGTCAACAAGCTGCACAACCGCCTCACCCGCGCCCTGCTCCGGCAAGTGATCGCGGCATGGCCGGACGACCGGCCGCTGCGCATCCTGGAGGTGGGAGCCGGCACCGGAGGGCTCACCTCATGGCTCCTGCCCGTGCTGCCCCCGGAACGGACGCACTACGTGTTCACCGACATCTCCTCGGTGTACTTCCCCTCCGCCCAGGCCCGTTTCGAGGGCTACGACTTCGTCGAGTACCGCACCCTGGACCTCGACGCCGACCCGCTCGCGCAGGGCTTCACGCCGGAGAGCTTCGACCTCGTCGTGGCCGACTACTCCCTGCACGCGGCCAAGGACCTGGCCGCCTGCCTGCGGCGGGTCGCGTCCCTGCTGACGGAGAACGGCCTTCTGTGCGCCATCGAAGTCCACGACCCCGTACCCCTGGCGCTGCTCTTCGGCCCGCTGGAGGAGTTCTGGGCGCACGAGGACAAGCACCTGCGCCCGCACTCGATGCTGCTGCCCCGAGAGCAGTGGCCGCCCCTCCTTCAAGAGAGCGGATTCGACGACGTCGTGCGCACCGGGGCCGAAGGGTCGCCCGCCCGCGAGCAGTTCTCGGTCCTGCTCGCCCGACGCACCGGCGGCCTTCCGGCCGTACCGCGCGCGCAGGAGCCCCCGCACCCTCCGGAGGTCGTATCCCCACCGGAGGAACGGGAGAGCGCCCCGCCACTGTCCTGGCTGCTGATCATCGAGGACGACACGGAGCAGGATCTGCACCAGGCCCTCGCCCGCCGGCTCACCGCCGCGGGGAGTCCCGGGACCCGCACGCTGAGGGCAGCCGAGGTCCGGGAGGGTGAAGCGCACCTCGCGGAAGCGGGCACGGACGGCCTGGGGATCGTGTACCTGCTCAGCGCCGCGCAGGACCGGGAAACCGGTGACGCGCCGGACGCCGCCGTGGAGTCGGCCGTCGCCAGGGTGGCCACCCTGCGCGCCGTCGCCCGTGCCTGTGCCGGCGGTGCTCTCCCGGGGCTGCGTCGCCTGGTGCTCGTCAGCCACCCCACCGGTGCCCTGCCCGCCCCCGAGCGTCCGGCCGTGCCCGGCCAGGCCGCCGTCTGGGGTGCCGCGCGGGTCCTGGCCAATGAACTGCCCTTGTTGCCCGTCGTCCGCGTGTCACTGGAACGGGGCGAGGACGCGGACGCCGACGCCCGCCGGCTGGTGGCCGAACTGCTCCCCGGCGATGACACGGGCGAGGACGAGGTCGTCCTGACCCGCGCCGGCCGCTTCGTCCCCCGCGTGATCCACACCCCCCGCCCCACCCGGCCGAGCACCCACGTGGCCAACTACCGGCTGACGGTCGACCGCCTCGGCCTGGGCTACCGGCTCGCCTGGGACGAGGCGCCCATGCCCCGGCCGGGCCCCGGCGAAGTGACCGTCGCCGTCCGTGCGGCCGCGCTCAACTACCGTGACGTCATGGTCGTCACCGGCCTGCTGCCCTCCGTCGCCGAAGAGGGGCTCACCTCCGAGGACTACCTCTGCATGGAGGGCGCGGGCGTGGTCACCGCCGTCGGACCGCGCGTCACGGAGCTCGCCGTCGGGGACCGCGTCTACGGGCCCATGCACTCCGGTGCCGCCTACACGCGTTCCCCGGCCCACGTCCTCCGGCCGATTCCCGAGGGCATGACGTTCACCGAGGCCGCCACCCTGCCCGTCGCGTTCCTCACCGTCCACCACAGCCTGGAGACGTTGGCCCACTTGCGGCCCGGGGAAACCCTGCTCGTCCACGGCGGCGCCGGTGGCGTCGGCCTGGCCGCCCTGCAGTACGCGCGCCACATCGGCGCGCACGTGATCGCCACCGCCGGCACGCCCGTCAAACGCGACCTGCTGGGCGAGCTCGGTGCCGCACACGTCCTGGACTCGCGCGACCTGCGCTTCGCCGATCAGGTCCGTGAGCTCACCGGCGGCCGGGGCGTGGACGTGGTCCTCAACTCCCTGGCCGGCGAGGGGATGGCGCGCAGCATGGAGGTGCTCGCCCCGGGCGGGCGCTTCGTCGAGCTCGGCAAACGCGACGTGTACACCAACAGCCGCATGCTCGTCCGGCCGCTGGCCCACAACGCCTCCCTGCACGTCGTCGACCTCGGCCGCCTCCTCCTCACCGCCGCCCCGGGCGAGCTGCCGGAGCTGGCGGCCGTCCCCGAACGCGTACGCGAAGGGATCTACCGTCCGCTGCTCCACCAGGCTTTCCCCGCCGCGCGCGCCCAAGAGGCGTTCCGTCTGCTCCAGCACTCCCAGCACATCGGCAAAGTCCTCCTCACCTTCGACGACCCCGTCGCCGTCCGCACCTCCCCCACCCCGCCGCCGCCCGACCCCCACGGCAGCTACCTGATCGTGGGCGGGCTCAGCGGTCTCGGCGCGCGCACCGCCCTGCACCTCGCCCGCCGCGGCGCCCGCCGCCTGGCGCTGACCGGCCGCCGGGGCGCCGACAGCCCCGAAGCCCCGGACCTCCTCGCACAACTCCACGTCCTCGGTGCCGAGGTGAGCGTGCACGCCGTCGACGTCACCGACGCCGCCGCCATGCGCGAGGTCGTCCGGCAGACCGACACCCCCGCACATCCGCTGCGCGGCATCATCCACTCGGCCCTGCATCTGGACGACGACGCCCTGACCGACCTGAGCGACGAGCGTGTCCGCGCCGTCCTCGCACCGAAGATGGCGGGTGCCCTGGTCCTGGCCGCCCTCGCCCCCGGCAGGGATGCCGCCTTGACCCTGTACTCCTCGCTCAACGCCTGGATCGGCAACATCCATCAGGCCAACTACGCGGCCGGCAACCTCTTCACCGAAGCCCTCGTCCGCCGACGCCGCCACGAAGGACGACCGGGCCTGGCCGTCGCCTGGGGCCCCATCGCCGACACCGGCTACGTAGCCCGCGCGGGGCTGGCCGAGATCCTGGACAGGAGCGGGATGGCCCCGCTAACCCCGGACGACGCCTGCGCCGCCCTCGACCACTTCCACGCCCACGCCCTGGACGTCACCTGCTACGCCCGATGCGACTGGTCGGCCCTGCCGGTCGTCGCACCCACCGTGACCGGCCCCCGTTTCTCACCCGTCGTCCCACCGCCCTTGGCCGGAACCGGCTACCGGCTCGAAGAGCTCCTCACCCGCCTCCACGGGCTCCCACCCCAGGAAGCCCAGTCGCTCCTCGAGGAGAGCTTCACCGCGCTGGTCGCCGAGGTCCTGCAGATGCCCGTCGAGCAGATCGACCCGGCGCGGCCGCTCAAGGAGTACGGCATGGACTCCCTGATGGCCCTGGAAGTCATGGCCAAACTGCGTCGGAGTTTCCAGTACGAGGCTCCCGTCATGGAAGTCCTGCACAGCGACGGCTCCCTCCGCGGCATCGCCGAGGTCATGCTCCCCCGCATCCTGGCCGACCGGAAGTCGGCCGAGGCCACCGGGGCGCCCGCCTCCTGACCCGCCGGCGGTCCCGCCCGGCGGCACCCGGGCGCCGGAACGCGCCCGCGCGCCGCCGGACCGGGCCGCGTCACGAGGGAGCGGTGTGCTCCCTCGTGACGGCGGGCGGTCGTGGCGGCGCGCGGCCGTCGCCGGGTGGGGCCGAACGGTCCCGGGCGGGCTATTTCTTCTTGGTGACGGCCTCGGTCACGGCCGCCGGCGAGTCGTACTCCTTCTTGGGCATGGAGCTGAGCGCGTCCAGGGTGGTCTTGTCCGCGCCCTTCTTCTTGGCGTGTTCGACGAGGGTTTCCTTGTCGGCGGGGTAGTGCATGCCGCCGAGGCTCTTCTGGAGCTCAATGGGGTTCGGCTTCGCTGTCATGGGCTCCGGGTACCCGTGGGACGCGAGGGGATGAGCGGACGCCGGGGAATCACCCGGACGGCCGAGCTCCCGGGGCCCCGCGGCGCCGTCCCCCGGCCCGCCGCATAAGGTGGCGATCATGGAAACGGAAGATCGGAATCCGCATACCCGGCCGGGCCCGCGGGAGCGCTTCCGGCGGTCCCCCTTCCTGCCGGCCACCGTGCTCATCCTCATCATCGCGGCGGCGGCCGGACTGTTCGCCGGCTCGTACACCTACGCCATGGCCAACCCCACCCCGCACCGCATCCCCACCGCCGTCACGGGGGTGCCCACCTCGGACGTCAAGCGGGTGGAGTTCGTCCAGGGCATGGAGCGCGCCCTGGACGCGTCGCTCGAACTCCACCACTACGACACCTACGCCGAGGCCCGGCGGGCGGTGGACGAACAGAAGGTGTACGCGATCCTGCGCGCGCGTCCGCACGGCGCGGCGCTGGACGTCTCGGGCGCGTCCGGTGCCACCGTCGCCCAACTGTTGAGCGAGACCGCGCCGAAGGCGGGGGACGCCATCGGCGTACGGGTGGCCGTCACCGACGTCAACCCGCTGCAACCCGGCGACCCACGCGGGCTGGCCCTCTTCTACATCACGCTCGCGGCGGTGATCCTCGGCTTCGTCGGGGCCATCCAGCTCAGCGTCCACGCCCGCTCCCTCAACCCGGCCGAGCGCGTCGCCTTCACCATCGCCTACTCGGCACTCGGCAGCTTCGCCATCGCCGCCGTCGTCGACTGGGGGCTGGGGGCGCTGCGCCTGCCCTTCGGGGAGTCGTGGTTCATCCTGGGCCTGACCATGTTCACCACGGGCATGGTCTTCACGATGTTCAACACCTTGTTCGGCCGCTGGGCGATGATTCCGACCTGGGGCCTCATGGTCCTCCTCGGCAACCCGTCCTCCGGCGGTGCCGTCTCCTGGCCCCTGCTCCCCTCCCCCCTCGGCGAGATCGGCCGCTGGCTGCCTCCCGGCGCCTCCGTCAACGCCCAGCACGCGGCCGTGTACTTCCGCGGCCACCAGCAGCTCTTCCCGTTCGCCGTCCTCGCCGTCTGGGCGGCCGTCTCCACGGCCGTCTTCTGGATCTGGCGCCACCGCCACCCGGGCGGCCGGGAACTGGGCGACCGACTCGCGGACGAACCGGGGCCCTAAGGCCGTCCAGCGTCTGAAGGATGCTGCTGCGTCCGGCGAGTTCGGTCGGCCCGGCGGGCAGCTCCGCAGGACGCGGATGGCCGGCGGTGCTCGCGCGGGTGGCCGCCGCCGAGGCTGTGACGTCCGCGAGGCCGGAGTGAGCCGGTACGAGCCGGAGCAGGCGGTGAAGAAGGCCGTCCGGCACCCGGACGACTCCTGGCCGCCAGATATTCAACGAGGCTCCACCCTGCACTCGGCAGGGCGGGGCGCTGCCATACGGCGTCGGTAACTTCTCAGCGTCGCTTCGGCCGTCGGCGCGCTGCCTGGAACGGGATGGTGTCGGTCCCTCGCTCCCGCCGGATCTCCGCAGTGGCCGGCGCTCCGTTCGCCCCCGGACACACACCGGTCCACCACCCCTTGCCTCGCCGGAGCGCGGCAGCGCGGCAGCGTGGCGCGCGAGTGCCCGGCGCTGTGGCACGGACGGCTTGGAACGTGGGAAGAGCGTCCCGCAGTCACCAGCGAACGCAACGACCCGTAATGCGAGCGCAATTGAGTGCGATCAAGCCAACCAGGCTACCGGCTTCCTGGAGCCCATCATCCGCCTAGGGTGCCACTCGGCATCGGACCGCTCCCGGCATCGGACCGTTCGTGACATTGTCTCGCCGACCTTGGTCCATCACGCAAGGTCCTTTGAAGATACTGCCTAGGGCAACCCCGAACCCTCTGCCCCATCCTCCACCTTCAAGGAGCACGTGATGTCTTTCCTGTCCCCCGACTACCCCGAGATCCGCTACGACCGCGACGAGGGCGAGATCTCCGCGTCCTTCCGCCGCGCCGACGCCCCTCCGGAGTACACGGCGCCCAACGGCAACACCTTCCACTACCTGTCCACCCGGCTGTCCACCGACGGCCTGTTCGGCCTGTACAAGAACAGGATGGGGCCGGCCGTCGGCGGAACCAGCCCGCACTTCCACAAGACGATGTCCGAAGCCTTCTACGTACTGTCCGGCGAGATCCACGTCTTCGACGGCGACCGGTGGTTCGACGCCTCCCAAGGCGACTATCTCTACATATCCCCGGGCGGCGTCCACTCCTTCGGCAACATCTCCGGGGAACCGGCCGAGTTCCTCATGCTCTTCGCCCCCGGCGGCGCCCGCGAGGCGTACTTCGAGGGGCTTGAGCACCTCGGCTCCATGACCGACGAGGAACGGGCCGCGTTCCTAGTGCGGCACGACAGCTTCTTCGCCGACATGACCAAGGGCCCGGGAGCGGACTCCTGGGAGGACAGGGCGGCCCTGCGCACATCCTTCAAGACCCGCTGACCAGGGCGTTCCCCCGCCCCCGAGGGACCCCCCGGAACCTTGCGGTGCACCACATCCCCCACGGGTCGCCGCCGCACCCGTAAGGAAGGTAGGGGGGACAACCGAACCCCTACGGGGTGGGAGCGACCGCCCCACACCGTCAGCGGGTGACGGCGGAAGAGACGCTGACGAGTAGGGCGGCGAGGCCAGCGGGGGCGGCCGGCGACGGGAGCGGCCGGCGGCCCTTCTCCAGCGCGCTGATCCGCTGCTCCAGGGCGACGACGTCAGTTTCGTCGGTCGAGGAGGCCCGAGCCCGGCGCCCCGTCGGACCCCGCCCTCCCCCGCGTCCGTCGCGTGCCATCCGACCGGCCCGAGCCATCCGCCGGCCCGTCCGGGAAGGCCCGAGCCCGGCGCCTCCCGTCGTACCCCGCCTGCCCCCGCGTCCGCCGTCACAGCGGGAAGCGGGTGCGGTGCGCCCCGGGTGTGTGTCCGAAGGCGCGGCGGAAGACGTCGATGAAGGCGCTGCTCGACGCCCAGCCGCAGCGGTGGGCGACGGCGGAGACCGAGGCGCCCTCGGCCAGCAGGCGGAGGGCGTGGTGGAGCCGGAGCTGGGTGCGCCACTGGGGGAAGCTCATGCCGAGTTCCGACCGGCAGAGGCGGGTGAGCGTGCGGTCGCTGACGCCCGCTTCCGCGCCGAGTTGGGCCAGGGTGCGGGGGTCGGCCGGGTCGGTGTGGAGGGCCGCGCAGACCGCGGCCAGCCGGGGGTCGCGGGCGGTGGGCACGTGCAGGGGCTGTTCGTCGGAGCGCTGGAGCTCGTCGAGGAGGACGGCCCGCAGGCGGAGGCGTTCGGCGGTGGGGGCGGCGGGGCGGCCGGTGTAGGCGATGATCAGTTCGCGGAGCAGCGGACCGACGCCGATGACCGTCGGCCGGTCCAGGGACAGGGGGTTGTCGGTCACGGGCAGGCCGACGAGGTGCAGTTCGGTGTCGCCGTAGGCGCGGTGTTCGTGGACGGTTCCGGCGGGGATCCAGATGGCGCGGTTGCCGGGGGCGATCCAACTGCCCGCGTCCGTGGTGATGGACAGGACGCCGCGGCCGGCGTAGACGATCTGGTGGTCGTCGTGCCGGTGGGCGTCGATCCCCGCCCCGGCGGGCAGCGGGCGGTGTCCGGTGGCCGCGTGTGGTGTGTGCCGGACGCCGCGGCCGCTCGCGTCCGTGTGTCCCGGCGGTCGTATGGTCGGCACACCGGCCTCCCTTCTGGTCCAGACCTATTGACGAGCGCGGCGGGCGCTCCTACCTTCCAGTCACCCCACTCCCACCCCCACCTCAGGGAGCGAACGTGACCCCTCGAACCCTTGCGACGGTACGCCTGTCGGCCACCGTCCTGGCCATGGCCTGTGCCCTGCAACTCCCGGCCGCCGCGCCCCCGGCCGCCGCGTCCCCGGCCGGCGGCTCCGACCCTGACGTCTGCGCCGTCAGGCCGAAGCCCGCGGGCAAGGTCCTCCAGGGGTACTGGGAGAACTGGGACGGCGCGGCGAACGGCGTCCATCCGCCCCTCGGCTGGATCCCGGTGACCGACGACCGGATCCGCGCCCATGGGTACAACGTGCTCAACGCGGCGTTCCCGGTCATCCGCTCCGACGGCACGGTGCTGTGGGAGGACGGGATGGACGCCACGGTGAAGGTTCCGACGCCGGCGGAGACGTGCCGGGCGAAGGCGGCCGGGGCGACGGTCCTGATGTCGATCGGCGGGGCGGCGGCCGGCATCGACCTGAACTCGTCCGCCGTGGCCGACCGGTTCGTGGACACGGTGGTCCCGATCCTGAAGAAGTACAACTTCGACGGCATCGACATCGACATCGAGACGGGCCTCACCGGCAGCGGTGACATCACCCGGCCGTCCGTCTCGCAGGCCAACCTCATACGGATCATCGACGGGGTGCTGGCCCGGATGCCCGACGGGTTCGGGCTGACGATGGCGCCGGAGACGGCGTACGTGACCGGTGGCAGCGTGACGTACGGCTCCATCTGGGGCGCCTACCTGCCGATCGTGAAGAAGTACGCGGACAACGGCCGGCTGTGGTGGCTCAACATGCAGTACTACAACGGGAACATGTACGGCTGCTCCGGTGACTCCTACTCCGCCGGGACGGTCCAGGGGTTCACCGCGCAGACCGACTGCCTCGACCGGGGCCTGGTCGTGCAGGGCACCACTATCAAGGTGCCTTACGACAAGCAGGTCCCCGGCCTGCCGGCACAGCCGGGCGCCGGCGGAGGTTACATGACGCCCAATCAAGTAGGCCAAGCATGGCGGAACTACGGCGGACGGCTGAAGGGGCTGATGACCTGGTCCGTCAACTGGGACGGATCGAAGGGGTGGACGTTCGGCGACAACGTCAAGGCCCTACAGAGCCGTTGACGTCCCACCCGCGCGAAGTCCGGCGGTCAGCGGGGCGCGGTCCCGCCACATCGTCACCATCGGCTCCAGCATGGGGCCCAGTTCGGGCATCCGCGGGACGACGGCGAGTGCCGACACCGTCTGGAGCAGCCGCGCCCCCTCCATGACGTCCAGCAGCGCGCGGTCGACGGGTTCGCCGCCGGCGCGCTCGTACGCCTCGATGCCCGCGGGGCCGACGAGGGTGAGGTCCCACTCGACGGGTCCGCGCGTCGCGTCCTCGAAGTCGCTGAACCGGTGACCCCGGGCGGTGCGCAGGACGTTGTAGGCCGGGGAGTCGCCGTGCAGGGCCTGGAGGCGGGCGCCGGGGAAGCGGGCGGACAGGTCCCGGACCAGGGTTTCCAGGGCGGCGTACTCGCCCTCGGCGCGGTCGAGGTCGGCCGTCGTGAGCGTCTGCGGGTCCTTGCGCAGGGCCTCCAGCGCGGACCCGATCGCCGGGATGAGCGGGGCGAGGACGGGCAGCTCGCCGGGGTAGTCGGCGAGGTGCCGGTGGAGTTCCGCGGCCCAGCCGGTCTGTTCGGCGAAGCGCGCCTGGAGTGCCTCGGGGTCGTCCTGCGGGAGGTCGGCGAGGCGGTCGGTCTCGGTGACGAACTCCCAGAAGGTGAGCGACGTCCCGTCGGCCTCCACGGGCTCGCGGGGCACCAGCGGGCTGGGTCCGACGACGGGGACTCCGCGGTCGGCCAGCCAGCCGGTGACGGCCAGTTCGCGCCGCTGCTTGGCCACCAGTTCGTCGAGCGGGGCCAGGGCCAGGGAGGGGACGCGTACCACGACGGGGTCCGGCGCCAGGTGGACCAGGACGTTGAACACGTCGTGCAGGACGCGGGGTTCGTCCGCGCGGAGGCCGAGCCGGCGGCCGGCCCGGGTCGCGAGGTCCACGGCGCGCCGGGCGCGGTCGCCGAGGGAGGTGTCGGGGGTATGCGGGTTCACCATAAAGATGATCTTGCCCGGTGGGCGGCCCGGTTGTCGACGCCGTTCCCCGGCCGCCCGGCCCGTCGCACGCCTCAGGCGGCCGCGCCCCGCCGCCGGTACGTCACCGTACGTGGTGCCCGTCCGCGCCCGGGGCCGGCCTCCGGAAGGCGGCCCCGATACCGCGGAGGGAGACGCCGAGGGCCGGGAGGCGGCCAGGAAGGTGCCCGGGGGCGCCTCCCGGCCCTCGGACGTTCGGGGCGCCGCCGCCTCCCCCCGTCCTGCGCGCCCTCGTCAGGGCCGGCGCGCCCGGTCAGAACTCGTCGGTGGTGTGCGGGAGGTACGCGGTACGCAGCGCCGCGTCGAGCCGTCCGGCCGCTCCCGGGGTGTGCTCGGTGACGAGGCCCGCCCTTGCCAGGTGGCGCACTTCGGTGCCGCCGAGGTAGCAGGCGGCGAGGTCCCTGACGTCGAGTGAGAGGTCGGGGGCGGCGTCGGTGCGCGTTACGGTGGCGCCGGCCGGGCCGGCGGTGAGGCGGTGGCGTCCGGCGTTGGCGGGCAGGTCGGTGTCGGTGAGGTCCAGGACGGTGTCGCAGGGCGCGGCCCAGGCCCGTCCTTCCAGCGCGGCGGGCACGTCGAGCAGGCGCAGCCACAGGCCGGGGGCCGATTTGACGACGCGGACCCGGTCCCGGTCGGCGGCGAGGTGGAGCAGGGGGTCGTCGAGCGGGCGGCCCCACGCCCGTACCTTGTCGGTGAGGTCGATGGAGGCGAGGTAGCGCCAGAGGGCGGCGGCGGTGGCCGGGCCGTCGGCCTCGAGTTCCGCGAGGGCGACCGTGTCGCCGCCGGTGCGGTAGACGGCGTACCCGGCGGGGTCGCGGGGGTCGTGGCCGACGGTCACCACGCGCGGCGGGCTCAGGGAGGGATCGTCCTCCTCGGTCCGCTGGAGGACGTGCGTGTGCCACCAGGCATCGTCCCGGGCCGGGCGTCCGGCCCGGGACGCCCGCGCGGTGGCGTGGAGGCGGCCGACGACGGCGGGGGCGTCCTCGGGGGCGACGAGGCGCAGCGGCAGGTCGGCGGGGGCGACGCGCAGTTCCAGCGGCCTGGTCGCGTCGATCTCGACGCCGTGGACGTGGGTGGCGGCGCCGAAGCCGAAGCGGCCGTAGAGGCCCGCGTCGGCGGCCCAGAGGGCGGCGAGCGGCTGTCGGTTCGCGGCGCAGCGGCGCCACAGTTCGGCGAGCATGCCGCGCAGGATGCCGCGCCGGCGGTGCGTGGGGGCGACGGAGACGAACGTCACGCCGGCGCAGGGCAGTTCGCCGCCGGGTACGGACGGGGTGATCGGGTGGGCGGCGACCATCCCGATCAGCCGGTCCTCGTCGTAGGCGCCGACGCGCTCGCAGCCGAGGAGTCTGGCGCGGTGGCGTTCGCGCCGGTCCTCCTGGTCGTCCAGCAGGAAGACGAGGTAGGTGAGGTCGAGGGCGCGGTCCAGGTCCTTCTCGGGGATCGTGCGGAATTCCGGAGAGGTCATGATCGACACGCTAGCCCGCCAAGTCACCTGCGGTCACGGGAGATTGGCGAGATCGGCCGGATCTTCGCCCCTGCGTTGCGGGACGCCCGAGGCCGGATGAAACACAAGGTCAGTTTAGGTTAGGCTTCCCTAAGTTCAAGAGTCGTCTTCCGACACTCGCCCCCGCACAGGAAACAGGAGAGGTGCCACCGTGACCACGGCGTCCCGCCCGGAGGTCCGTCCCCGGGCCCTCGCCCCCGCCCGTGTACGGGCCGCCGGCCCCGCCCGTGTACGGGCCGCCGGCCCCGCCGACGCGGACGCGCTCCACGCCCTGTCCGAGCCGTTCATGCGCTCGGGCGCGCTGCGCCGCCGGTCGCCCGCCCTGTACGCGGCGACGGCGCGGCAGTTCCTCGTCGTCGAGGGCGCCGACGGCGTGCTGGAGGGCTGTGTCGCCCTGCGCGTCTGTCCCAGCGACGGGGGGACCGCGCTCCCGGCCGTCCTCCACAACTTCTGCGTCCGACCCGACCGGCAGCGGCGCGGGGTCGGGGCGCGGCTGCTGACGGCCCTGCTGGCCGAGGCCACCGCGCGTTCGGTGACCGAGGTCTTCGCGGCGACGACGGGGGACGGACGGTCGTTCGTCCGGAGCGGCTTCCGGGAGACGGACGCCTCCCTGGCCCCGCGCTCCTGGGCGGCGGCGCTGGACCCGGCCCGCGGTTCACGGATCTTCGTCCGGCCGGTGGCCTGACCGACGACGACGGGCGGTGCCGGCACGTACGCCGACACCGCCCGTTCCCTGCCCCGCCCGTCCCGTGCCGCGCCGGGTTCAGCCCTGCCCGGACCGCCACTGCCGGGCCAGTACCCACACCAGGTAGCAGCCGCCGACGACGCCCGTGAGCACCCCGACGGGCAACTGCGTGGGTGCCAGCATCCGCTGGGCGGCGATGTCGCTGAGCGACAGCAGCAGGGCACCCATCACCGTGGACGGGAGCAGATTGGGGCCGGCGGCCCGGGTGAGCCGGCGGACGACCTGCGGGGCGACGAGGGCGACGAACGGGACGGGCCCCGCGACGGCCGTCGACAGCGCCGTCAGGCCGACGCCCGCGACGAGGGCGCCGGAGGTGACGCGCCGCACCGGCACGCCCAGCGCGGCGGCCGTGTCGTCGCCCATCTCCAGCATGCGCAGCGGCCGGCCGAGCAGGACGGCCACGGGACCGAGGACGGCCAGGGACGCCACCATCGTCCACACGTGCTCCCAGCCGCGGCCGTTGAGGCTGCCGGTGAGCCAGACCTGGGCGCTCTGCGCGTCGTTGAAGGAGGCCCGGGCGATCAGGTAGGCGTTGGCGGCGGTGAGCAGCGAGCTGACGCCGATGCCCACGAGGATCAGCCGGTAGCCGGCCGCGCCGCCCCGCCAGGCGAGCAGGTAGACGGCCACGCTGGTGACCGCGCAGCCGACGACCGAACCGACGGCGACGGAGGCCGCGCCCGCGCCCAGCACCAGGATGGTGACGAGGGCTCCGGTGGCGGAGCCCACCGTGAAGCCGATGACGTCGGGGCTGCCCAGCGGGTTGCGGGCGACGGTCTGGAAGAGGGCGCCGGACAGCCCCAGGGCCCCGCCCACCAGCAGCGCGGTCAGCAGCCGGGGCAGCCGCAGCTCCCCCACGATGTAGTCGGCGCCGGGCACGTTCCCGCCGGCCAGGACCTTCAGCACGTCGCCGACGGGGACGTGGAAGTCGCCCGTGGTCAGCGTCCAGACGCCGACGGCGGCGGCGGCCAGCGCGAGGAGGGCGCCGACGGCGGTGGCGCGCGGGTCCCAGCGCACCGACAGGGTCCTGCCGGGCCCCGGCAGGCGCAGGGCGCGCGGCTGGTGCCGCGCGCCCGGGCCGGCGGCGGGGCGCGCGGGCATGCTGCTGCTGGTCACAGTTGGGCGATCCTCTTGCGGCGGACGAGGGCGATGAACAGGGGCGCTCCGAGGAACGCCGTGACCACGCCGGCCTCCAGTTCCTCGTTGCTCAGCACGACGCGGCCGACGATGTCGGCGGCGAGCAGCAGGGCCGCGGCGAGGACGGCGCTGTAGGGCAGCAGCCAGCGCTGGTCGGGGCCGGTGATCAGCCGGGCGATGTGCGGAACGGCGAGGCCGACGAAAGCGATCGGGCCGACGGCGGCGGTGGCCGCGCCGCACAGCAGGGTGATCGCCGTGATGGTGGCGACCTGGGTGCGGCCCGGGTGGGCGCCCAGCGAGCGGGCCGTGTCCTCGCCGAGGGCGATGGCGTTGAGCGGCCGGGCAAGCAGGGCGGCCAGCACGGCGCCGGCACCGAGGAAGGGCAGCACGTGGACGAGGACGGAGCCCGGCTGACCCGCCAGCGTGCCGATCTGCCAGAACCGGAACCGGTTGAGGGTGAGCGGGTCCAGCAGGATCAGTCCGTTGACGACGGCGGTCAGCACGGCGGAGACGGCCGTGCCCGCGAGCGCCAGCCGCACGGGCGTGGCGCGCGACCGGCCGCGGGTGCCCAGCAGGTAGACGGCGGCCGCCGCCAGCGCCGCGCCGAGCAGGGCGGCCCAGACGTAGGCGGAGAAGTCGCCGAGGTCGAGCAGGGCGGTGGAGCCCGCGACCGCGGCGGCCGCGCCCGCGTTGACGCCCAGCAGGCCGGGGTCGGCCAGCGGGTTGCGGGTGAGGGCCTGCATCAGGGCCCCGGCCAGGCCGAGCGACGCGCCGATGACGATGCCGAACAGGCTGCGCGGCAGCCGGGAGGTGCGGACGACGATCCAGTCGTCGCTGCCGGGGTCGCGGTGCAGCAGGGCGTGCACGACGTCGCCGGGCGGGATGCTCTTGGCGCCGATGCCGAGGCCCAGCACGGCGAGCACCACCACGAGCGCGGCGCAGGCGAGCAGCCCGGCGGCGCGCCGGGCGTGCCAGGCGCGGCCGGCCCGGGGCCGTGCGGGGGCAGGAGCAGGAGCTGAGGCGGGGGGCCCGGTGACGGCCGGGGCGGTCGTGCTCACGCGTGCTCGTGCTCTTCGTCCTCGTGGTGGTCGTGGTTCTCCACGCCGCGCTTCCAGTAACCGTCCACGTCCACCTGCTCCTTGGCCAGGCCGAGCTCGCGGCGCAGGTAGCGGCGGATGGGCTTGAGGGAGGTCGCCTCGCCGGCGACCCAGGCGAAGCCGAGTCCGTCGGTGGGCAGTTCGGCGGCGCGGATGGCGCGTTCGATGAGGTCGCTGTGTCCGGCCGGGGTGGCGCCGCGGTGCAGCCAGGTCAGCGAGAGGTCGGTGGCGGTGCGGAAGGTCTGCTCGTCCGCCGGGCCGGGAACCTCGGCGAAGGCGATGACGCGGACGCCGGCGGGCAGCTTCTCCAGCCAGCGGGCGAGGGCGGGCAGGGCGGTCTCCTCGGCGGCCAGCAGGTACCAGTCGTGGACCATGGGCAGCACCTCGGAGCCGCGCGGGCCGAGGACGCCGAGCCGCATGCCGGGCCGGGCCCGCTCGGCCCAACCGGAGCCGACGCCGCTGCCGTGCAGGACCATGTCGACGTCCAGCTCGCGGGCCTCGCGGCGGTAGTGACGGACCGTGTAGTCGCGGGTGATCGGCTCGACCGGGGCGTCCATCCAGGTGTCGTTCACGACGACCGGCTCGACGGGGAGTTCGGCACCGTCGTGGGCGAAGCAGAGCTTCACGTGGTCGGTGGGCGACTGCTCGCAGAACCCGTCGAGGTCGGGGCCGCCGAGGGTGACGCGTACGGTGGAGGGGGTGATCCGGTCGACCTTCCGCACTTCCAGCAAGCGGTACTTGAGGGGGTGGCGGACGATGCGCATGCGCGGAAGCAGCGTGTCGGTGGTCATCGATCATCCCTATCCGGTCGGGTACGGCGGGGCCGGAGCCGGGACCGCCGCGGCCCCCGGCACGTGACACACCGGGGGCCGACGGGGGCCGGCTCGTCGGTCGGGCCAACCTCCCCGACCGAGGTTAGGCTACCCTAACCCAGATCATGACCTCTGCGCCATCCGCCCGGCCACCCGGCCTTGTTCGAGCCGGATGACGCGCGGCAGCCGGGCGATGGTGGCCGGCCGGTGCGCGATGACGATGAGGGTGCGGTCCGCGCTCATCCCGTCCAGGGCGTGCTCCAGACGGGCCGCCGTCACCGGGTCGATGTCCGCGGTGGCCTCGTCGAGGACGAGCACCGCCGGGTCGGCGAGCGCCGCCCGCAACAGGCCGACGATCTGCCGCTCCCCCGCCGACAGCCGCTCGCCGCGAACGCCCACCTCCGCGTCGAGGCCGCCCAGGTCGCGCAGCCAGTCCTCCAGGCCCAGCTCGCGGACGGCCCGTTCCATGGCGGCCCGGTCCGGGGCGCTGTGCACCAGCTCCAGGTTCCGGGCGATGGTCCCGGTGACCATCCGGACCTCCTGCGGGACCAGGACGACGCGGCGCCGCAGTTCGGCCTCGGAGAGTTCCCGCAGGTCCGTCCCGGCGAACCGGACGGCTCCCCGGTCGGGGGCGTAGAGCCCGCAGAGGAGCTTGGACAGGGTGGTCTTGCCGGAGCCCGTCTCGCCGACGACGCCCACGCGGTCGCCGGCGGGGAACGCCAGGGTGACGTCGCTCAGTACCCGGGTGCCGTCCTGGTAGCCGTACTCCAGGCTCTCGCAGCGGAGTTCGCCGCGGAGCGGCAGGCCGGCCGGGCTCGGGGCGGCGGGTTCGGCGGGCTTGACGCGTTCGGTGGCGGCGAGCAGGTCGAGCAGCCGGGCCAGCCCGGTGCGCGCGGTCTGCACATGGCCGACGAGCTGCGAGAGGTCGGAGAACGAGTCGAACAGGTTGCGGCTGGCGAGCACGAAGGTGACGACGGTGCCGATGCTGATGTCACCGCGCGAGGCCTGCCAGCCACCGAAGAGGAGCAGGGCGACGAGCGCGACGCCCTCGATGAGGCTCACCAGGTCGATGCGGTTCTCCACCCGCACCGCCCGCCGGGCGGCGGTCACCGCCACCGCGTTCTCCCGCCCGAAACGGCGCATCCAGCCCGGCAGTCCGCCGGCGGTCTGCAGCGCCTCCCGGACCGTGAGGGTCTCGCTGAACGTGGCGGCCACGGTGGCCTCGGCCGTCGCCTTCCCGCCGAACGCGGCGGACGCGTCCCGCTGGAACCAGCGCATCGCCAGCAGCGCCGGCGGGACGAAGACGACGAGCTGCACCAGGGCGAGCTGCCACGAGTAGACGAACAGCACGCACAGGGTGAAGACCAGGGTGGCCGTGGCGGACACCAGGTTCCGCAGGTGCATCCGGACGAACGCGGCCAGCGCGGCCACCTCGCCGGTGGTGCGGCGCAGCAGTTCGCCGGTGCGGTGCGACTCCAGGAACCGCAACGGCGCCGAGGCCAGGTTGGCGACGGTCCGCTCGCGCAGGCTGCGCACGACGTTCTCGCCGGCCTTGGCGAGCAGCAGCTCGCCGGAGCGGGCGAGGCCGAGCTGGACGACGGCCAGCGCCACCAGCGCGCCCGCGGCGACGAGCAGGCCGGTGCGGTCGTGGTGGTCCAGCGCGTCGGTGGCGCGGCCGACCAGCGGGGCGACGGCGACCAGGGCCGCGGAGTCGGCGAGGCCGACGGCGACGGCGGTGATCAGGGCCCGCCGGTGCGGGCGCAGGTGGGGGGCGGCCCGGCGCAGGATGTGACGCTCGTCGGGCCGCTCGTCGAGCAGGATGGGCTCAGCCACGGTCGGCCTCCTGGTGAGCGGCGGACAGGGCGGGCGCACCGGTTTCCCGGGAGACGGCGGTCTCCTCGGGGGCGGCAGTCCCCTCGGGAGCAGCGGCCCCCTCGGGAGCAGCGGTTCCCTGAGATACGGCGGTCTCGCACGGGACCGCGGTCTCGCACGCCACGGCCCCGGTGTCACGGGCCGTCAGGGTGACGACGCGGTCGGCGGCCTCCAGAACGGCCGTGCGGTGGGTCGCGAAGAGGACCGTCCGCCCGTCGGCCCAGGCCCGCAGCCGCTTCAGGACCTGGGCCTCGGTGGTGGTGTCGAGGGCGGAGGTGCAGTCGTCCAGCACCAGCACCTCGGGGTCGCCGAGCAGCCCGCGGGCGAGTGCCAGGCGCTGGATCTGGCCGCCGGACAGGGCCGTGCCGCTCTCGCCGAGCGGGGTGTCGTAGCCGTCGGGCATGGCGGCGATCTGGTCGTGGACGCAGGCCGTCTCGCAGGCGGCGCGCAGGGCCTCGTCGGACAGGTCGCGGCCGAGCCGCAGGTTCTCGGCGACGGTCCCGGACAGCAGCAGGGGCCGCTGGGCCACGTAGCCGATGCGGCGGCGCACGTCGTCGAGGGCGGCGTCGCGCAGGTCGGTGCCGCCGTAGCGGACGGACCCGGTGGCCGGGTCGTCCAGCCGGGCGGGCAGCCGCAGCAGGGTGCTCTTGCCGGAGCCGGTGGCGCCCTGGACGGCCACGAACTCGCCGCGCCGCACGGTCAGGTCGAGCGGGGCGAGGACGGTGACGCCGTCGCGGACCGCGCTCACGCCACTGAACTCCAGGTCCCCGCCGGAGGCCAGGGCGACCGGCTCGGCCGGGTCGGTGACGGTGGAGGTGAGGGCCAGGGCCTCCTCGATCCGGGCGGCCGCGACGTCGGCCTGCCCGCGTTCGAGGAGCCGCTGGACGAGGACGCGGGTGGCCAGTGTGACGGTGGCCATCCACGAGGTGAAGGCGACGAGTCCGCCGATGGTCAGCCGGTCGTCCAGAACGGCGAGACCGCCGACGCCCACGCCGACCGCGACGGCCAGCCGGGGCACGAAGGGCGCGACGGCGGCCCAGTTCGCCTCGATACGGGCGGCTTTGACGGTCTTGTCGGTGACCACGGCGCTGGCGGAGTCGTGCCGGTCGAGCAGCGGCCGGTGGCCGCCGGTGCCGCGCAGCCCGGTGCCGACCTGGAGCAGGTCGGCGACGGCCTCGGCGCGTTCGCCGTGGGCGGCGGACAGCTCGTCGCTGGCGGCGCCGAAACGGCGCGGGAAGTACAGGTTGACCCAGGTGAGGAAGGGCAGCATGCCCAGCGTCACCAGCAGCAGGATGGGGTCGAGCGCCGCCAGAGCGGGCAGGACGACGACGAAGGTGGTGGCGAGGACGACCCACACGGCGAGGCCGTGCACCCACTCGCGGACCATGTCGGTGTCCCGGGTGGCGCGCATGGCCAGATCGCCGTGGCCGCGTTCGGCGAGGGCGGCCCGGTCGAGGCCGGCCAGCCGGCCGAGCAGCCGCGACCGCAGGTCGGCGCCGACCCGGGCGTCGGTGGTGCTCGCCCAGTACTGCCAGCCGTAGAGTCCGGCGAACTGCACACAGGCGGCGAGCGCGGTCGCACCCGACCACAGCAGCAACGCGTCCGCGTCCCCGCCCTTCTCGACGCCCTGGTCCAGCGCCCGCTGGACGCACCACGGGATGGCGAGCAGCGCGATCTGGCGGACGCAGGCGGAGATCATCCCGGCGAAGAGCGTGGCCCGGTGCGGGCGCAGCGAGTCGCGCAGCAGACGGCGGGCGCGCCGCCGCCGCTCGGCGGGGAGGCTCTTCGGGTCGTCGTCCTCGGGCTCGTCGGCGGTGCCGGCCGCCGTGCCGGTGCTCTCGGTCGTGCCGGTGGCCTCGGCCGTGCCGGTGTCCTCGGCCGGTTCCGTGGCGCCGGCCGCCTCGACTCCGGTGGCCGGTCCGGTGGCCGACGGGCCGGTGCCCGACTGGTCGGCGGCACGCGCCCGTTCGTCGGTGGGGGCCCGGTCCTTCGCGGGCTCGGCGGCCGGCCGGTCGCCCGGTGGCCGGTCGGCGTGGCCGGGATGGTGCTCCGGCTTGGCGGGGTGGGTGCTCACGACGTCAGGTATCCGATCCGAGGGGTGGTTCGACCGCGCGGTCCGGCCGGGACGACCGGTCCGGACCGCGCGGGGCGGGGGCGGGGGTCCGGGTCAGGACCGCGCGGTGAGACTGGCCGGGCGCATGTCCGTCCAGTTCGCGTCCACGTACTCGGTGCAGCCCTGGAGGCTGTCCTCGCCGTGGACGACGGTCCAGCCGGCGGGGACCTCGGCGAACACCGGCCACAGCGAGTGCTGGTTCTCGGCGTTGACGAGGACGTAGTAGCGGGCGTCGTTGTCCTCGAAGGGGTTGGTGGCGCTCATCTGCGGTGCTCCTTGGTGAAGTGGAGGGGTACGTCGTGGATTGTCGATGATCTTGTGGGGCTCAGGAAGGGGCCGCCGCGCTTTCGGGGGCCTCCTCGCCGGACCGGGCGGTGAGGAAGGCCGCGAGCTCGGCGACGGTGGGCCGGGCCAGCAGGTCGGCGACGGTCAGCCGGGTGCCGAACGCGTCGCGGACGCCGTGCAGCAGGGACATCAGCAGCAGCGAGTGGCCGCCGAGGTCGAAGAAGCCGTCGTCGACGCCGACGTCGGGCAGTCCGAGCACCTCGGCGAAGACGTTACACAGCGTCTTCTCCACCGCGTCGCGCGGGGCCCGGCCGGTGCCGCCCACGGCGGTGTCGGCGGCGGTGGGCGCGGGGAGGGCCTTGCGGTCGAGCTTGCCGTTGACGGTCAGCGGCAGCGCGTCGAGGACGACGAACGCCGACGGGACCATGTACTCCGGCAACCGGGCGGCCAGCGCCCGGCGGAGACGCGCCGTGTCCACGTCGCCGGCGGTGGCGGGGACGAGGTAGGCGGCCAGGCGCTTGACGCCCGGGACGTCCTCGCGGACCACCACGGCGGCCTGCGCCACCGTGTCGTCGGCGGTCAGCGCGTCCTCGATCTCGCCGGGCTCGACGCGGTATCCCCGGATCTTCACCTGGTCGTCGACCCGGCCGAGGAAGTCCAGCAGCCCGTCCTGACGCCACCGCACCACGTCACCCGTGCGGTACATCCGCGCACCCGGCTCCCCGAACGGATCCGCCACGAAACGGCCGGCGGTGAGGCCGGGCCGGTCCAGGTATCCCCGGGCGAGACCGACACCGGAGACGTAGAGCTCTCCGGGGACGCCGACCGGCACGGGCCGCAGGTGGGCGTCGAGAACGTGGGCGCGGGTGTTCCAGATCGGCCGCCCGACGGTCGCCGTGTCACTGTCGAGGGTGCCCCCGCCGAGGGTGTTGATCGTGTACTCCGTCGGACCGTACAGGTTGTAGCCCATCACACCGGGCGTCTCGCGCAACCGCGTCCACAGCGACTCGGGCACGGCCTCACCGCCCAGCAGGACCAGCGCCGGCCGGTGCCGGTCCTCTTCCAGCAGGCCGCACTCGACGAGGGCCTGAGCGTAGGACGGGGTGACGTTGATGACGTCGACCTCGTGCTCGGCGCAGTAGGCCGCCAGCCCCTCCGCGTCACGCCGCAGCGACTCGTCCAGGACATGCACCTCATGCCCCTCCACCAGCCACAGCAACTCCTCCCACGACATGTCGAAGGAGAACGACACCGTATGAGCGATCCGCAACCGCCGCCCACCCGCAGCCGCAACCACCGGCTCGAAAATCGCCTCACGATGATTGAGCTGCATATTCGTCAAACCACGGTACGGCGTCACCACACCCTTCGGCCGACCCGTCGAACCCGACGTGAAAATGACATACGCCGCCGCGTCGAGATCCACATCCGCATCCACCGGGCCGGACGGGTAACCGGCCAACTCCTCGGTGACAAGCGGATCGTCGAGCTCGACGACCGGCACGTCACGCACGTCCGGCATCCGGTCGCGGGCGGTCGAGTCGGTCAGCAGGACGACCGGGCGGGTCTCGGCGACCATGTAGGCGAGCCGGTCCACCGGGTAGTCGAGTTCCAGCGGCAGGTAGGCCGCCCCGGTCCGCAGGACCGCGAACAGCGCGGCGACCATCTCCAGCGAGCGGGGCAGCCCGAGGGCCACCACCCGCTCGGGGCCGGCGCCCCGCGCCAGCAGCAGCCGTGCCAGGCGGTCGACCTCGGCGTCCAGTTCGGCGAACGTCCGGACCCGTTCGCCGGCGACGAGCGCCACCGCGTCAGGAACCGTGGCCGCGCGCTCGGCCAGCAGTTCCGCCACCGACTTCTCCGGCAGTTCCCGGTCGGTCGCGGCCCACTCCCCCAGGACCAGATCCCGCTCCCGGCCGGTCAGCACGTCCAGGGTGCCGACGCGGCGGTCCGGGTCCTCGGCGATCTGGGCGAGGAGGGAGAGGAGGCGTTCGACGAGGGCCTCGGCGGTGGTGCGGTCGTAGAGGTCGACCGCGTACTCGAAGGCGATGTCGATCTCTTCGTCGGAGGGCGTCTCCTCGAAGTTGAAGTCGAGTTCGAACTTGGCGGCGCCGAGTTCGAAGGGGAGGATGCGGCTTTCCAGGCCCAGGAGCCGCCCGCCACGGCCGTCGTTGTTCTGGTACCCGAGCATCACCTGGAACAGCGGGTGCCGGCCGGCCACGCGCGGCGGGTTGAGCGCCTCGACCAGGCTGTCGAAGGGCAGGTCCTGGTGGGCGAAGGCGGCCAGGTCGTTCTCCCGGACGCGGCCGAGCAGTTCGGTGAACGTCGGGTCGCCGGACAGGTCGTTGCGCAGCACCAGGGTGTTGACGAAGAAGCCGACGAGCCCGTCGAGTGCCGCGTCCGAGCGGCCCGCGACGGGGGCGCCGAGGGGGATGTCGTCCCCGGCGCCCAGCCGGTGCAGGAGGGTGGCGACGGCGGCCTGGAGCACCATGAACGTCGTGGTGCCGGTGGCCGTCGCGGCGTCCCGGAGGCCGCGGTAGACGGCCGGCGGGACCTGGGCGCGCACGGTGTCGCCGCGGTGGCCGGTGTCGCGGCCGCGCGCCCGGTCGCGGGGCAGGGCGAGCTCGTCGGGCAGGCCGTCCAGGGCCTGCCGCCAGTAGGCCGTCTGACGGTGGTGCGTGCTCCGCTCGTCGGCGGGGTCGCCGAGCAGCTCGCGCTGCCAGAGCGTGTAGTCGGCGTACTGCACGGGCAGTGGCTCCCAGGCCGGTGCCGTGCCCGCCGCGCGGGCGGTGTAGGCGGCGGTGAGGTCGTCGATGAACGGCAGCATCGACCACTCGTCACCGGCGATGTGGTGGAAGAGGAGGACGAGGACGTGGTCCTCGGGCGCCACCTCCAGCACCGTGACCCGCAGCGGCAGTTCGCACGCGAGGTCGAAGGCGTGGCGGACGGCCGCCTCGACGTCCGCGGACAGGGTCTCCTCCGTCGTCGCGGCGGTGTGCAGCGCGTCGGCGGGGTCGGGCGCGTCCAGGATCCGCTGGACGGGCCGGCCCTCGTGCTCTTCGACGACCGTGCGGAGGCTCTCGTGGCGCCGGGTCACGTCGGCCACGGCGTGCCGCAGCGCGTCCTCGTCCAGCGCGCCGGTCACGCGGACGACGAGCGGGACGTTGTACGTGGCGCCGGAATCGTCGAGGTTCCGGAGGTACCACATGCGCCGCTGGGCGTGTGAGAGCGGCAGTTCGGCCGGGCGGTCGCGGCGCGTCAGGGCGGGACGGCGGTCGGCGCCCGGGGTGGTGCGCTCGGCGAGCGCGGCCGGGGTCGGGGCCTCGAAGAGGTCGCGGACGGCCAGGTCGGCGCCGAGTTCGCTCCGGATCCGGCTGACCAGGCGGGTGGCCAGCAGGGAGTGCCCGCCGAGGTCGAGGAAGTGGTCGTCGGGGCCGACGGCCCGGACGCCCAGCACCTCGCCGAAGAGGGCGCAGAGCCGTTCCTCGCGCTCGTTCCGCGGGGCGCGGCCGGCGCCTCCGAGGTCCGGGGCGGGGAGGGCCTTGCGGTCGAGCTTGCCGTTGACGGTCAGCGGCAGGGCGTCGAGGACGACGAACGCCGACGGGACCATGTACTCCGGCAGCGACGCGGCGAGCGTCCGGCGGACGTCGGCGGTGTCGACGCCCCGCCGGTCCGCCGCGACCAGGTAGGCGGCCAGGCGCTTGACGCCGGGGGTGTCCTCGCGGACGACGACGGCGGCCTGGGCGACGGAGGCGTGCCCGGCCAGGGCGTCCTCGATCTCGCCGGGCTCGACCCGGTAACCCCGGATCTTCACCTGGTCGTCGACCCGGCCGAGAAAGTCCAGCAGCCCGTCCTGACGCCACCGCACCACGTCACCCGTGCGGTACATCCGCGCACCCGGCTCCCCGAACGGATCCGCCACGAAACGGCCCGCCGTCAGCCCCGGACGGTCCAGGTACCCGCGCGCCAGGCCGACACCCGACACGTACAGCTCCCCGGGGACGCCGACCGGCACGGGCCGCAGCCAGGCGTCGAGGACGTGGGCGCGGGTGTTCCAGATCGGACGGCCGACAGTGGCGGTGTCACTGTCGAGGGTGCCCCCGCCGAGGGTGTTGATCGTGTACTCGGTCGGACCGTAGAGGTTGTAGCCCATCACGCCGGGCGTCTCGCGCAGGCGCGTCCACAAGGACTCGGGCACGGCCTCGCCGCCGAGGAGGACGAGGACGGGCCGGTGCCGCACGTCGTCCAACAGGCCGCACTCGACGAGTGCTTGGGCGTACGAGGGCGTCACGTTGATGACGTCGACCTCGTGCTCGGCGCAGTAGGCGGCCAGCCCTTCCGCGTCACGCCGCAGCGACTCGTCCAGGACATGCACCTCATGCCCCTCCACCAGCCACAGCAACTCCTCCCACGACATGTCGAAGGAGAACGACACCGTATGAGCGATCCGCAACCGCCGCCCACCCGCAGCCGCAACCACCGGCTCGAAAATCGCCTCACGATGATTGAGCTGCATATTCGTCAAACCACGGTACGGCGTCACCACACCCTTCGGACGACCCGTCGACCCCGACGTGAAAATGACATACGCCGCCGCATCGAGATCGACATCCGCGTCCACGAACTCACCCGACAGCGCGGCGAGTTCGCGGACCACGGCCGGGTCGTCCAGCTCGACCACCGGGACGCCGTGCACCTCCGGCATCCGCTCACGGACGGTGGTGTCCGTGACCAGCACGACCGGGCGGGTCTCGGCGACCATGTAGGCGAGCCGGTCCACCGGGTAGTCGAGTTCCAGCGGCAGGTAGGCCGCCCCGGTCCGCAGGACCGCGAACAGCGCGGCCACCATCTCCAGCGAGCGGGGCAGCCCGAGGGCCACCACGCGGTCGGGGCCGGCGCCCCGGGCGAGGAACAGCCGGGCGAGGCGGTTGACCCTGGCGTCGAGTTCGGCGTAGGTCCAGACACGGTCCCCGGCGACGAGGGCGACCGTGTCCGGGACGGCGGCGGCGCGCTCGGCCAGCAGGTCGGCCACCGAGGCGTCCGGCAGGTCCCGGTGCGTCGCGGCCCACTCCCCCAGGATCAGGCCGCGCTCCCGCTCGGTGAGCACGTCCAGCGCGCGCACGGGGACGTCGGGCCTCGCGGTGATGCGGTCGAGCAGGGCGACGAGCCGGCCGGCGTGCTCCTCGACGGTGGCGAGGTCGAAGGCGTCGGGGCGGAACTTCCAGTCGAAGGTCAGCCGCTCGCCGGGGTTGGCGGTGAAGATGAGCGGGAAGTGCGTGGCGTCGACGTCCGTGACGCCGTCGACGCCCAGGGCCTCGCCGACGCGGTCGCGCTCGTCCTGGTCGACGGGGGTGTTGCGGAGCACCTGGAGGGTGTCGAAGAGGCGGCCGAGGCCGGTGGTGCGCTGGATGGCGCCCAGGCTGAGCTGGTGGTGGGGCAGGAGGGCCGCTTGTTCCCGCTGGAGGCGGGTGAGGAAGGCGGACGCCGTCTCGTCGCGGTCGAGACGGACGCGGACGGGGACGGTGTTGAGGAACATGCCGACGGTCCGCTCGATGCCCGGCAGGTCGGCGGGGCGGCCGGAGACGGTCGTTCCGAAGACCACGTCCTGGCGGCCGGTGATGCCGGCGAGCAGCAGGCCCCAGATGCCGGAGAGCAGGGTGTTGAGGGTCAGGCCGTGGGCCTGGGCCCAGCCGGTGACGCGGGCGCTCAGTTCGGCGGTGAGCTCGGTGGTGTGCTCTTCGGGGAGGAGCGAGGCGCGCTCGCGGGCGTGCGGGGCGACGAGTGTCGGTTCCTCGACACCGGCCAGCGCGGTGCGCCATGCCTCTTCGCCGACGGCGGTGTCCTGGGCGTGCAGCCAGGCGAGGAAGTCCCGGTACGGAAGCGGCTGTTCTCCTTCGGGGGTGGCGAGGGTACCGGTGGTGACGAGGGCGTGGCAGTGGGCCAGGAGTTCCTGGAGGAACAGTCCGGTCGACCAGCCGTCCCAGAGCAGCGTGTGGTTGGTGACGAGGAGGTGCTGGCGGCCGTCGGGGGTGAGCACCGAGACCAGGCGCAGCAGCGGCGGGTTCGTCAGGTCGAAGCGGGTGCGGGCCTCGGCGTCCCGCAGTCGGGCGAGTTCGGCCGCGGCGGCCTCCGGGGCCAGGCCGCGCAGGTCGGCCTCGGTGACGGGCACGTCCACGACGTCCGGGACGAACTGGACGGGTTCGTCGAGGCCGTCGTGCAGGAAGCCGGCGCGCAGATTGGGGTGGCGGTCGAGGACGGCGGTGACGGCGGTGCGCAGCGCGTCGAGGGGGACGGGCCGGCGGAGGGTGACGACGTCGCGGGAGGTGTAGACGTCGAGGGCGTCCTCGTCGTAGAGGGCCTCGAAGAGGAGGCCGCGCTGGAGCGGGGAGAGCGGCCAGATCTCGGCGTCGCCGGGCACGGCGGCGCGGGCCTCGTCGCCGGGCCGGGGCAGCTCGGGCGCGGTGAACGGCTGGTCCGCGGCCGTCTCCGCGCGGGCGCGTTCGGCGAGTCCGGCGGGGGTGCGGGCCTCGAAGACGTCGCGGGGGCTGAGGGCGAGACCCTCGGCGCGGGCGGCGCCGACGAGGCGGACGGAGGTGATGCTGTCGCCGCCGAGGCGGAAGAAGTCGTCGTGGACGCCGGCCCGGGGCAGGTCGAGGACGTCGGCGAGGATGCGGCAGAGCAGGGCCTCGGTCTCGTCGGCCGGTTCGCGGTCGTCGGCGTCCCGGGCGTAGTCGAGGGCGTCGTCGGACGGGAGCGCGGTCCGGTCGATCTTGCCGTTGACGTTGAGGGGCAGCGCGTCGAGGACGGCGAAGGCGGAGGGGACCATGTACTCGGGCAGCCGTGCCGCGCAGGCGGCCCGCAGGTCCGCGGGGTCCGGGGTGGCGCCGGGGGCGGGGACGACGTAGGCGACGACGCGTTTGACGCCGGACGCCGTGGTGCGGACCAGGACGGCGGCGTGGCCGACGGCCGGGTGGCCCGCGAGGACGGCCTCGATCTCGCCGGGTTCGATGCGGTAGCCCCGGATCTTCACCTGGTCGTCGGTGCGGCCGAGGAAGTCCAGGCCGCCGTCCGGTCGGCGGCGGACGAGGTCGCCGGTGCGGTACATGCGGCTGCCGGCCGGCCCGTACGGGTCGGCGACGAAACGGGACGCGGTGAGCCCGGGACGGTTCAGGTAGCCACGGGCCAACTGGACGCCGGCGAGGTACAGCTCGCCGGGAACGCCGGCCGGGACCGGGCGGAGCATGCCGTCGAGGACGTGGGCGCGGGTGTTGCGCAGCGGGCGGCCGACGGTGGGGGTGGGGCTGTCGGCGAGGTCGGCGACGAGGGCGTCGACGGTGAACTCGGTGGGCCCGTAGTAGTTGACGCAGGTGAGTCCGGGCGCGCGGTGCAGCCGCGCCCACAGGGCCTCGGGCACGGCCTCGCCGCCGAGCAGCAGGACGGCCGGGCGGTGTGGGGCGTCGGGGTCCAGGAGTCCGCTGTCGAGGAGCTGCCGGGCATAGGTGGGGGTGACGTCGAGCGTGTCGACGCGCTGTTCCCGGGCGTACGCGACGACGGCCTCGGCGTCGCGGCGCTCGTGCTCGCCGAGTACGTGGAGCTCGTGGCCGCCGATCAGCCAGATGAGCTGTTCCCAGGAGGAGTCGAAGGAGAACGAGGCGGTGTGCAGGGCGCGCAGCCGGTCGCGGCCGCCGGCCCGCACGGCGTCGGCGAAGACGGTGTCGAGGTGGTCGTGGGCGAGCGCGGTGAGACCGCGGTGCTCGATGACGACCCCCTTGGGGCGGCCGGTGGAACCGGAGGTGTGGATGAGGTACGCGGGGTGGCCGGGGGCGATGGGTCCGCCGCGTTCGGCGTCGGTGAGCGGGCCCGCGGGCAGCGCGTCGAGGGCCGTGCGGACGTCCGGGTCGTCGAGGAGGACGACGGTCGTGCCGGGGACGTCGGGGAGCCGGGCGGCGACCTCGCGGGTGGCGACCAGGAGTGCGGGCCGGGCGTCGTCCAGGAGGAGGGCGAGGCGCTCGTCGGGGTGGTCGAGGTCCATCGGCAGGTAGGCGCCGCCGGCCTTGAGGACGGCGAGGATCGCGGTGACGGACGCGGTGGTGCGGGGCAGGGCGAGGGCGGCGACGCGCTCGGCGCCGAGGCCCCGGTCGCGGAGCAGCCGGGCGAGCCGGTCGGAGCGCGCGTCGAGGGCGGCGAAGGTGAGGTGTTCGGTGCCGCCGCCGAGGGCCGGGCCGGTGAGGGCGGTGGCGTCGGGGGTGCGGGCGGCCTGCGCGGTGAACAGGTCGGTGACGGTGCCGACCGGGACGGGGTGGTCGCCGCCGTCGGCGGCGGCCGTGAGCTCCTCCCCCTCGCCGGGCAGCAGGGTGTCGAGGCGGGCCAGCGGGGTGTCGGGCCGCTCGGCGAAGAGGGTGAACAGGCGCAGGAAGCGGTCGGTGACGCGGCGGGCCGCGGCGGCGTCGAACACGTCGGTGCGGTAGCCGAGTTCGAGTCGCAGGGTGGTGCCGGGCAGGACGGACATCGTCAGCGGGTAGTGGGTGGCGTCGCGGGCGCCGAGTCCGGTGACGCGCAGGCCGCTCGCGGCGGCGGCCGCGCCGAGGGTGTCGGAGACGTCGTCGCTGCCGCTGTAGTTCTCGACGACGAGCAGGGTGTCGAACAGCGGCCCGTCCACGGCGGTGAGGCGCTGGATGCCGCCGAGGCCGAGGTGCTGGTGGTCGAGGAGGGCGGCCTGGTCGGCCTGGACGGCGGCGGCGGTGCTCGCGAGGGTGGCGTCGGGGGCGAGCCGGACGCGGACCGGCAGGGTGTTGATGAACAGGCCGACCATGGTGTCGGCGCCGGGCAGGTCGGCCGGGCGGCCGGACACGGTGGTGCCGCTGACGACGTCGGCGGAGCCGGTGAGGGAGCCGACGAGGACGCCCCAGAGGGTGTGGGCGACGTTGCCGAGGGTCAGGCCGCGGGCGCGGGCCACGGCGGTGACGGCGGCGGTCAGTTCGGGTCCCGCCTCGGTCTCGACGGTGCCGGGTTCCCGGGCCGCGCCGAGGGCGGCGCCGGGGGCCACCGGGTGCGGTTCGGTGAACCCGTCGAGGGCGGCGGCCCAGGCCCGGCGCGCGGCCTCGGTGTCGCGCGCGGCGAGCAGTTCGAGGTGGTCGCGGTAGGGGCGGACGGGCGGCAGGACGGCGAGGTCGCCGCGCGAGCCGACGAGGGTGAGCAGCTCCCGTATCAGGATCGGCATGGACCAACCGTCCAGCAGCAGGTGGTGGCAGGTGAGGACGAGGCGGGCGCGGTCCTCGGCCAGGCGCAGCAGGGTGAGCCGCAGCAGGGGCGGCTCGGCGAGGTCGAAGCGGTGGTTCCAGTCCTCGGCCAT
Organism: Streptomyces sp. NPDC052910; assembly: GCF_055585605.1. Taxonomy (NCBI): domain Bacteria; kingdom Bacillati; phylum Actinomycetota; class Actinomycetes; order Kitasatosporales; family Streptomycetaceae; genus Streptomyces; species Streptomyces sp. NPDC052910. Next base: position 99,269 of record NZ_JBVJJR010000014.1, on the reverse strand, counting down.
GGCCGCGCGGACCGCTTCCTCGCGGGCCGCCGGGTCGGCGGCGAGGGAGGTGAGGTCGCGTTCGCGCACGGGGGTGTCGACGTGGCGCGGGACGAACTGGACGGGCTCCTCGCCGTCGTCGTACCAGAAGCCGGCGCGCAGGTTGGCGTGGCGGCGCAGCAGGGCGTCGGCGGCGGCCGTCACGTCGGCGGTGGACAGCGGGCCTTCGAGGTCGAGGTGGGACTGGACGACGTAGACGTCGCGGGCGTCCTCGTCGTAGACGGCGTGGAAGAGGAGGCCCTCCTGGAGGGAGGACAGCGGGTAGACGTCCTCCAGCGCGGACCCCGCTGCGGAGTCGGCCTGGGTCGGTGCGGTGGCGTCGTTCATGGTGGGGTTCTCGGTCCAGGAAGAGGAGGGGGCGGGGGCGGGGTGCTGCCGGTGGTCGGTCATCGGCGCCTGCGCAGGCGGGCTTCGAGGCGGTCGATGCGCTTCTGGTCGAGGCTGACCAGGCGGACGTCGGACGGGGTGATGCCGCCGGCGTGCGGGTCGGCGGTGTGCCGGGCGAGGGCGTCCAGCGCGGTGAAGAAGCGGTCGGCGAGGCCGGTGACCTGGTCGTCGGTGAACAGGGCCCGGGGCCAGCTCCATTCGACGGCCAGTTCCGGCCGGCCGTCGGGGCCGGTGGTGACGACGGCGTCGAGCTCCAGCGGGTAGCCCGCCGGCATGGCCGGGTCGGGTGCGGCGCCCTCGGCGACGGCCGCGCGTTCCGCGTCGGGGGCGAAGGGCCAGCGGCCGTCGCGCGGTCCGCCCTGGTGGTCGGTGCGCCCCCGGTAGTTGAAGAGGAGCTGGGAGGCGGGGAGCGCGGCGAGCAGGGGCGCGGTCTGGGCGTTGAGGTGGCGCAGCAGGCCGTGGCCGAGGCCGCGGTCGGGGGCCGCCCGGAGCTGTTCCTTCACCTGCTTGAGGGCGTCGCCGGCCGCCGGGCCGCCGGTCAGGGCGGCGGCGACGTCGAGGGTGGAGACGTCCAGGCGGACGGGGTGGACGGTGGTGAACCAGCCGACGGTCCGCGACAGGTCGGGGGTGAGCCCGGCCGTGTCGCTGCCGCCCCGGCCGTGGCCCTCCAGGTCGACCTGGAGGGCGCCGGTGTACGCGGCGGGCAGGGCCGGGTTCGCGGCCCGGCGCCAGTCGGCGGCGGCGAGGGCGAGGGCGGCCAGCAGGACGTCGTCCACGCCGGCGGAGAACGCCTGCGGCACGGCGGTCAGCAGGGGCGCGGTGCGGTCGGCGGGCAGGGTCCGGCGCAGCGTCCGCAGGGTGGCGGTGGTGTCGCGGCGCGGGTCGGCGGGGGTACGGGTCAGCGGCGCCTGGGGTCCGGCGAGCGCGGTGCGCCAGTGAACGGCCTCGGCGGTGCGGGCCCGGGTGTGGGCGTGCTCCAGCAACCGGGCCGTCCAGGCGCGCGGTCCGGTCGCCTCGGGTTCGAGGGCGGGGGTACGGCCTGCGGCGCGGGCGGCGTACGCCTCGGCCAGCTCGGGGAGCAGGACGCGCCAGGAGACGCCGTCCACGGACAGGTGGTGGACGGTCAGCAGGAGCCGGCCCTCGGCGTCGGGCCCGGCGTCGCAGTGGACGGCGCGCAGGACGGTGCCGGTGGCGGGGTCGAGCGCGGCGGCGGCGGCGTCGGCCTCCTTGACGAGCAGGTCCCGCAGGGCTTCCGCGTCGAGGCCGGTGATGCCGGTCTGCCGCAGGGTGGCCGGGTCCGTGACGGCGGGGGCCGCGTCGGCGGGCAGGATCTCCTGCGTCCACAGGCCGTCCGTGCGGTCCAGGCGCAGGCGCAGGGCCGGGTGGTTGCGGGCGAGGTCGGCGAGGGCCTCGCGCAGGGGACCGGGGCGCAGCCCGGCGGGGACGGTGAGCAGCACCGACTGGTTGAACCGGTCGATCGGTCCGCCGCGTTCGCGCAGCCAGTGGACGACGGGCAGCAGGGGCAGCTCGCCGTCCTCGGCGACGGCCGCCGTGACGGGCTCGGCGACGGCCGCCGTGCCGCCCGCGGCGGCGAGGGCGGCCGGAGTCGGGTGCTGGAAGACGTCCTTCGCGGCGACGGCGAAGCCGGCCTTGCGGGCGGCGCCGACGAGCTGGACGGAGACGATGCTGTCACCGCCCAGGGCGAAGAAGTTCTCGTCCTCGCCGACTTCGGGCAGGCCCAGGATTTCGGCGAAGACCGCGGCCATGACGGCGGCCGGAGTGCGCTCGGCACGGGCGGGCGCGACGGCCGCCGGGCGGGGGGCGCGGCCGGGCTCGGGCAGGGCCTTGCGGTCGAGCTTGCCGTTGACGCTCAGCGGCAGCGCGTCCAGCAGGCCGACGACGGCGGGCACCATGTGCTCGGGGAGCCGCGTGGCGAGGGCGGCGCGCAGGTCCTCCGGGTCGGGTGTGGCGCCGGCGGCCGGGACGGCGTAGCCGACGAGCCGCGGGGCGCCGCCGGGGGCGAGCGGCCGGGCGACGACGGCGGCCTGGGCGACGGCGGGCAGCGCGGTCAACGCGGCCTCGACTTCGCCGAGTTCGATGCGGAACCCCCGGATTTTGACCTGGTCGTCGGTGCGGCCGAGGTACTCGACGGAGCCGTCGGCGCGGCGGCGGACGAGGTCGCCGGTGCGGTACATGCGGCTGCCGGCCGGCCCGTACGGGTCGGCGACGAAACGGGACGCGGTGAGCCCGGGGCGGTTCAGGTAGCCACGGGCCAACTGGACACCGGCGAGGTACAGCTCGCCGGGAACGCCCGCCGGAGCCGGGCGCAGCGCCGCGTCGAGGACGTGCAGGCGGGTGTTCCACACCGGGCGGCCGATGGGGACGACGCCGGCGCCGGGCTCGGCCCGGTGGTGGGTGACGTCGACGGCGGCCTCGGTCGGCCCGTACAGGTTGTGCAGCTCGGTGTGCGGCCAGAGCGCGGCGAAGCGGTCGACGGCTGCGGCGGGCAGCGCCTCGCCGGAGCAGAAGACGCGGCGGACGCCGCTGAAACCGGTGCGGATCGTATCGTCCTGCTCGGCGGCCAGGGTGAAGGCGGCGAGCATGGAGGGGACGAAGTGAGCGGTGGTGACGGAGGTGTCGGCGACGAGCCGGGCGAGGTAGTCCGGTTCGCGGTGGCCGCCGGGCCGGGCGAGGACCACGGCCGCGCCGCTGACCAGCGGCAGGAAGAACTCCCAGACGGAGACGTCAAAGCTCGCCGGGGTCTTCTGCAGGATCCGGTCCGCGGGCCGGATGCCGTACGTCTCGCGCATCCAGTCCAGGCGGTTGACGATCGCCTCGTGCGTCACCACGACGCCCTTGGGGCGGCCGGTGGAGCCGGAGGTGTAGATGACGTACGCGGCGTGGTGCGGCGCGGCCTCCACCGGGACGGCGGCAGCCGGACCGGCCTCGTCGGACTCGTCGGGTTCACCGGGTTCGTCGGCGAGGACGACGGGCGTCCCGTCGAGGCGCGGCAGCCGGTCGCGGGCGGTGCCGACGGTCACCACGGCCGCGGGCCCGGCGTCGGCCACCATGTCCGTGAGGCGCTCGGCCGGGTGGTCGAGGTCCAGGGGCAGGTAGGCGGCGCCGGCCTTCAGGACGCCCAGCAGGGCGGCCATCAGCTCGGCCGAGCGCGGGACGGCGACGGCCACGATCCGGTCGGGTCCGGCACCGAGGGCGGCCAGCCTGCCGGCCAGCTTCCCTGCCCACTCGTCGAGTTGACGGTAGGTCAGGTCACAGTCCTCGTACACGACGGCCGTCGCGTCGGGCGTCACGGCCAGCCGCTCGGCGAACCGGGTGACGAGGGTGCCCGTGCGCACCGGGTGGCCGGTGGCGTTCCACTCCCCCGCCAGCGCCCGGCGCTCGCGCGGGCTGGTCACCTCGACCCGGTCCAGGGGCCGGCCGGGAGCGGCGAGGGTCTGCTCCAGGACGTGCAGCAGCCGCTCGGCGAGCAGTTCGGCGGTGCCGTGGTCGTAGAGGTCGGCGGCGTGGATGACGGTGAGGTCGGTGTGCGCGCCGTCGGCGGACTCCACGAAGGTGAACGCGAGGTCGAAACGGGCCGCGTGCAGCGGGTCCGGGAGCAGCGCGGTGCGGGCGCCGAAGAGGGCGTCCAGGCCGGCGGCCTCCTTGCGGTGCTGGACCATCACCTGGAACAGCGGGTGCCGGCCCAGCGACCGCTCGGGGCTGACGATCTCCACCAGCCGGTCGAAAGGCAGGTCCTGGTGGGCGAGCGCGCCCAGCACGGTCTCCCGGGCCCGCTCGACGAGCCGGTCGAAGGTCAGCGCGGCACCCTGAGGGGCCGTCAGGTCGTGCCGCAGGACGAGGGTGTTGACGAAGAATCCGACGACGTTCTCGACGGCCTCGTCCGCGCGGCCCGCGACCGGGGTGCCCAGGGCCACGTCGTCGCTGCCGGCGAGGGTGCCCAGCAGCAGGGCGGCGGCGGCCTGGGTGACCATGAACGGGGTGACGCCGGCGCGGTGGGCGTACGTGCGCAGCGCCCGGTGCAGGGCGTCGGGCAGCCGCAGCCGGACGGCGCCGCCGCGGCCGCTCGGCTCGGCCGGGCGGGGGCGGTCGGTGGGCAGCGTCAGCTCGTCGGGGAGACCGGCGAGCCGCTCGGTCCAGTAGGCGGTCAGGCGCTCGTCGGCGGGCAGGTCGCGCTGCCACAGGGCGTGGTCGGCGAACTGCAGCGGGAGCGGCTGCCAGGCGGGCGCGGCGCCCCGGCGGCGGGCGGCGTAGGCGGCGTCGAGGTCGCGCAGGAGCACGCCCTCGGACCACTCGTCGCCGACGATGTGGTGCAGGGCCACGCACAGCACGTGCGTCTCCGGTCCGGCCGAGAGCAGCGTGGCGTGGACCGGGGGCGCGGCGGCCAGGTCGAAGGCGCGGGCTCCGGCCTCGGCGACGGCCTCGTCCAGCCGTTCGGCGGCGACGTGCCGGACCTCGAACGGGATCCGGGCCTCCTCCGGCGTCAGCACCCGCTGGTACGGGCGTCCGTCGGTGTCCGGGAAGGCGGTGCGCAGCGCCTCGTGGCGGGCGACGACGTCGGTGAACGCGGCGCGCAGGGCGTCGGCGTCGAGCGGTCCTTCGATCCGCAGCGAGCAGGGGATGGTGTAGGCGGTGCTCGGGCCCTGAAGCTGCTGGAGGAACCAGAGGCGGGCCTGCGCGGGTGACAACGGTATGTCGGCCGGGCGCGTCCCGGCGGTGGGGCCGGGGCGGTCCGTGCCCGTGCCGTCCGGCCGGCGCGCGAGGGCGGCGGGGGTGCGGGCGTCGAACAGGTCGCGGATGGTGACGGGGGTGCCGAGCGCCGCGCGGATCCGGCCGACGAGGCGGGTGGCGAGCAGGGAGTGGCCGCCGAGGGCGAAGAAGTCGTCGTCGGGGCCGACCGCGGGCAGGCCGAGAACGTCGGCGAAGGCGCCGCACAGCAGGGTCTCGCGCTCGTCGCGCGGCGCCCGGCCGCCGCCGGCGGTGCCGGCGAAGGCGTCGGCGCCGGGCTCGGGCAGCGCCTGCCGGTCGAGCTTGCCGTTGACGTTCAGGGGCAGCGCGTCCAGGAGGACGATCGCGGACGGGACCATGTACTCGGGCAGCCGCTCGGCGAGGGCGGCCCGCAGGCCGGCCGGGTCGGCGGTGGCGCCGGGCGCGGGAACGGCGTAGCCGACGAGGCGCTTGACGCCGCCGGCCGCGCCGTGCGCGAGGACGGCGGCCTGGGCGACCTCCGGGAGGGCGGCGAGCGCGGCCTCGACCTCGCCGGTCTCGACGCGGAAACCGCGGATCTTCACCTGGTCGTCGTCGCGGCCGAGGTAGTCGAGGGTGCCGTCGGCGCGCCACCGGACGACGTCGCCGGTGCGGTACATGCGGGTGCCGGCCGGCCCGTACGGGTCGGCGACGAAGCGGGACGCGGTGAGGCCGGGCCGGTTGCCGTAGCCGCGGGCCAGGCCGGGACCGGCGATGTACAGCTCGCCGGGAACGCCGGCCGGCACCGGGCGCAGCCGGGAATCGAGCACGTACACCCGGGTGTTGGCGATCGGCCGGCCGACGGACGGCGCGGGGCTGTCGGCGAGGGCGGCGCCGAGGGTGTCGACCGTGTACTCGGTGGGCCCGTAGAAGTTGTGGCCGATGACGCCTTCGGTGTCCCGAATCCGGGTCCACAGGGCGTCGTCCACGGCCTCGCCGCCGAGCAGGAACAGCACCGGGCGGTGACCGTCACCGTCGCCGTCGCCGTCCAGCAGGCCCCACTCGACGAGCTGGCGGCCGAAGGACGGCGTGACGTCGAGGGTGTCGATGCGGTCGGCGCGCAGCCGGGCCGCCAGGGCTTGCGGGTCGCGGCGCGCCTCCTCGGTGTAGACGTGCAGTTCGTGGCCGCAGAGCAGCCAGAGGAGCTGTTCCCAGGAGGAGTCGAACGAGAACGAGGCGGTGTGCGCGGCGCGCAGCCGGCGCCCGCCGGCGGCCTCCACGGCGCGGGCGAAGACGGTGGAGCGGTGGTGGTCGAGCATGTTGACCAGGCCGCGGTGCGGCACCTGGACGCCCTTGGGGCGGCCGGTGGAGCCGGAGGTGTGGATGACGTACGCGAGGTCGTCGGGGCCGGGGCGGCACGGGACGGCGTCCGGGTCGCCGTCGTCGCGCACGTCCTCCAGGAGGACGACCGTGCGGCCGTCCAGGGGCAGCCGCTCGGCCACCTGACGGGCCGTCAGGACGGCGTGCGGCGCCGCGTCCTCCAGCATCAGCGCGACGCGGTCGGCCGGGTGGTCGAGGTCCACCGGCAGGTAGGCGGCGCCCGCCTTGAGGGTGCCGAACAGGGCGGCGACGAGGTCGGCGGAGCGGGGCAGGGCCAGGGCCACGACGGTGTCGGGGCCCGCCCCGAGGGCGGTGAGGCGGCGGGCCACGGCGTCGGCGCGGGCGCCGAGGTCGGCGTAGGTGAGACGCTCGGTGCCGCAGACGACCGCGGTGGCGTCGGGCGTGGCGGCCACTTGCGCGTCGAAGACGTCGACGACCGTGCCGGCCGGGACGTCCCGCTCGGTGGCGTTCCAGGTGCGCAGCAGGGTGTCGCGCTCGGCCGGGGCGAGGACGTCGAGGGAGCCGACGGGCGCGTCCGGGCAGGCGGCCATGGCGTCGAGCAGCCGCAGCAGGCGTGCGCCCAGGTCGGCGGCGCGCGCGGCGGTGAAGGTGTCGGGCCGGTGCTCGACGGTGATGCGCGGGGCGTCGCCCGGCAGGACCAGGACGGACAGCGGGTAGTGGGTGGCACCGCGGTTGCCGATGCCGGTGACGCGCAGACGGCCGGGCCCGCCGGAGGGGTCGGGGGCGGTCAGCTCGTCGGCGTCCACCGGGTAGTTCTCGAAGACCAGCAGTGTGTCGAAGAGGGTGCCGAGCCCGGCCTGTGCCTGGATGTCGGCGAGCCCCGCGTACTGGTGGTCGAGCAGTCGCGACTGCTGGTCCTGAAGGCGGCCCAGGGCGGCGGCGACGGTCTCGTCCTCGTCCACCGTGAAGCGGACGGGAATGGTGTTGCTGAAGAGGCCGACGATGGACTCGACGCCGGGGATGTCGGCGGGGCGGCCGGAGACCGTGGCGCCGAAGACGACGTCGGTACGGCCGGTGAGCCGGCCCAGCAGCACCGCCCAGGCACCCTGGACGAGGGTGTTGAGGGTCAGGCCGTGGTCGCGGGCGAGCGCGGTGAGGGCGGCGACGGTCTCCGGCGGCAGCGGCAGGTCGACCTCGCCGGCCGTGGCGCCGGCCGCCGGGTCGCCGTCGGCCAGGGTGTCGGCGAGCAGGGTCGGGGCCGTCAGGCCGTCGAGCGCGGTGCGCCAGGCGGCGGTGTGCGCGGCGGCGTCCTGGCGGGCGAGCCAGGCGAGGTGGTCGCCGTAGGAGGCGGCGGGCGGGAGGGCGGAGGCGTCGCCGCCGGCCGCGTAGGCGGCGATGATCTCGCGCAGCAGGACGGGGGTGGACCAGCCGTCCATGACGAGGTGGTGGCGCGTCAGCACCAGGCGGTGACGCTCGGGGCCCAGGCGCAGCAGGGCGCAGCGGAGCAGCGGCGGCCGGGTGGGGTCGAAGGGGGTGGTGGCCTCGGCGGTCTCGACGGCCTCCACGGCGCCGGCCGGAGCGGCGGTGAGGTCGTGGACGGTCCACGGGACGGTCACCCGGGCGGCGACGGTCTGTACCGGCCGGTCGGCGGCGGTGTGGTCGAACGCGGCGCGCAGGGCGGGATGACGGTTCGTCACCGCGTCGACGGCGCGGCGGAGCGCGTCCTCGTCGAGCGGGCCGGTGAGTTCCAGGCCGGTGAGGGAGGTGTAGAGGCCGTCGGTGCCGGTCTCATAGAGGGCGTGGAAGAGGAGGCCGTCCTGGAGCGGGGAGAGCGGCCAGACGTCCTCGGTGCCGGGCCGGGCGTCGAGGACGCGGTCGAGCGCGGCCTGGCCGAGCCCGGCGAGCGGCACGTCGGAGGGCGTCGGCCGGGGCTCGCCCGCCCGGGCGGCCCAGGCGGCGAGCGCGTCCAGCGCGCGGAACCAGCGGTCGCCGAGGTCGCGGACGGCGTCCTCGGTGAGGACGCCCTCCGGCCAGGTCAGGACGGCGGTCAGCTCGGGGCCGCCGGCGCGGTCGTGGACGAACGCGCCGATCTCCAGGGCGTGCGCGGCGGGCAGTTCGGGGTCGCAGGCCGCGGCGAACGCGTCGCCGGACGGCGCCCAGAGGGCGTCGCCGGCCGTGAACCGGCCGAGGTAGTTGAAAAGGAGCTGCGGCGCGGACGCGGCGGCGAGCTCGGTACGCGCCTCGGGATCGAGGTACCGCAGCAGGCCGTATCCGGTGCCGTCGTCGGGCAGCGCCCGGAGCTGCTCCTTGACGAGGGTCAGGGCGCGCCCGGCGTCGGACGGGCCGGCACCTTCCAGGTCCAGACGGACCGGGTACTCGCTGGTGAGCCAGCCGACGGTACGGGAGGTGTCGGCGCCGGGGACGAGGTGGTCCTGGCGGCCGTGGCCCTCCAGGCGCAGCAGCAGGTCCGTGCGGGCCGCGGCGCCCTGCCGCTCCCGCCGCCGGCCGAGCACGGCCAGGGCGAGACCCGTGAGCAGCACGTGGTCGACGCCGGCCCGGCGGGCGGCGGGCACGTCGGCGAGCAGCGGCGCGGTCCGGTCGGCGGACAGGGTCAGCCGCAGCGTGCGGCTGGTCGCGGCGGTGTCACGGGCCGGGTCCACGGCCCGCTCCCCGAGCAGCGGCCCGGCGCCCGGCGCCAGGACCTCGCGCCACAGCGGCAGTTGGGCCCGGACCGCGTCGGAGGCGGCTGCGGCGTGCAGCCCGTGCACCCAGCGGCGCAGCGGGGTGCTCGCGGGCGCGAGCGCCTCGCCTTCGTAGGCGGCGCGCAGGTCGGGCAGGAGGACGCGCCAGGAGACGCCGTCCACGGCGAGGTGGTGGACGGCCAGCACGAGCCGGCCGGGGACGTCGGGCCCGAGGTCGCACCAGGTGGCGGCGAGCACGGTACCGGCGGCGGGGTCGAGCCGGTCCACGGCGGCGGCGCGCTCGCGCTCGACGGCGGCGTCGGGGTCGTCTTCCGTGGTGAGGTCCACGCGGTGGAGGGTGACGCCGGGGGCGGCGGAGACGGGGAGGATCTCGGTGGTCCAGGTGGCGGCACCGGCCTCGGGCGTGCTGCTCACGGACGTTTCCCGACCGGGGGTGCCGGCCTCGAACGCGGCGGCCGGAGTCGCCTCCAGGTCGCCGGAGCCGGCGGCACCGGCAGACGCCGGACTCACGATCCGCTCGGACGCACCGGCCTCGGGCCCCGTACCCACGAGCGCGTCCAGGCCACCCTGACCGGCGGCCGGGTGGGCGACGCCGCCGTCAGCCGACGGGTTCCCGACCGGCCCGGGGACGTCGGCCTTGAGCGCGGCGGCCGCCGTCGCCTCCGGGCCACCGGAGCCGGCGGCACCGGCCTCGGGCTCGATGCTCACGGGCGCGTCCGGGTCGCCGTGGCCGGGCTTCGCCCCGGCCGCCCGCGTGCCGGCGCGCGGCACCGGTGCCGCGCGGCCGTCCCGCCGGTCCGCTACCGCGCCGTAGCCGCCCGACGAGTCGTCCGCGTCGCGGCCCGGCACCAGCCGCATCCGCAGCGCATCGTGACGCCGCGTCAGCTCGTGCAGCGCCCCCGTGAGCCGCTCCGGGTCCAGCCCCGCAGGGACGGTGACCACGGTCGTCTGGGCGAACCGCCGTACCGGGCCGCCGCGTTCGCGCAGCCACTCCGTGATGGGTGTCGCAGGAAGGGAGCCGACCGCGTCCTCTCGCCGGTCCTCGACCGCGGCGTCGTGCCGGGTCAGGCGCTCGGCGACGGACGCGACGGCGGCGATCGTCTTGCGCTCGAAGACCGTCCGGGGCGTGATGCCCCAGCCGGCCTGGCGGGCGCGGCTGCCGAGCTGGATGGCGGAGATGCTGTCGCCGCCGAGGGAGAAGAAGTTGTCGTCGACACCGACGGTGTCGAGGCCGAGGACGTCGGCGGCGACCTCGGCGAGCACCCGCTCGGCCTCGGTGCGCGGGGCACGGGAGGCGGGCGCGGCGGCGGGCGCCGGGTCGGGCAGGGCCTTGCGGTCGAGTTTGCCGTTGAGGCTGAGCGGCAGGGTGTCGAGGAGGACGACGACCGGCGGGACCATGTGTTCGGGGAGCGTGGCGGCGAGCCCGGCCCGCAGCTCCTCGAGGTCGAGGGCCCGGCCGGCGGCGGGCACGGCGTAGCCGACGAGACGGCGGGTGCCGCCGGGGGTGGCCGCGCGGGCGGTGACGGCGGCTGCGGCGACGCCCGGCAGTGCCTCCAACGCGGCCTCGATCTCGCCGAGTTCGATGCGGAAGCCGCGCACCTTGACCTGGTCGTCGGTGCGGCCGAGGTATTCGACGACGCCGTTGCCGTGCTCGTCGACGGCCCACCGGACGAGGTCGCCGGTGCGGTACATGCGCGCGCCGTCCGTCCGGAACGGGTCGGCGACGAAGCGGGACGCGGTCAGGGCGGGCCGGTCGAGGTAGCCGCGGGCCAACTGGACGCCGGCGAGGTACAGCTCGCCGGGGACGCCGACGGGGACCGGGCGCAGCCCGGCGTCCAGCACGTACAGGCGGGTGTTCCACACGGGCCGGCCGATCGGGACGGTGCCGGCGCCGGGGCGGGTGCGGTGGTGGGTGACGTCGACGGCGGCCTCGGTGGGCCCGTAGAGGTTGTGCAGTGGGACGTCGGGCAGCGCGTCGTACCAGCGCTCGACGACGTCGCCGGGGAGGGCCTCGCCGGAGCAGAAGGCGCGGCGCAGTCCGGCGCAGGAGCGGGCGGCGGTCGGTTCCTCCAGGAAGGCGCGGAGCATGGAGGGCACGAAGTGCAGGGTGGTGACGTGCCGTTCGGCGATGAGCCGGGCCAGGTAGGCGGGGTCCTTGTGGCCCTCGGGGCGGGCGAGGACGACGGTGGCGCCCTCGCACAGGGCCCAGAAGAACTCCCAGACGGAGACGTCGAAGCTGGCCGGAGTCTTCTGGAGCACCCGGTCGTCCGCGCGCAGCCGGTAGGCGTGCTGCATCCAGGCGAGGCGGTTGACGATGGCGCGGTGGGTGACGACGACGCCCTTGGGGCGGCCGGTGGAGCCTGAGGTGTAGATGACGTAGGCGGCGTCGTCGGGGCCGGGGCGCGTGACGGCGTCGGCACCGTCGGACGCGGCCTCGTCGTCCAGCAGGATGGCGTTCTCCCGGACGGTGGCCGGGAGCCGGTCGAGGACCGCGCGGACGGTGACGACGCGCACCGGACGGGCGTCCTCGGCCATGGCGGCGAGCCGGTCGGCCGGGTAGTCGGTGTCGAGCGGCAGGTACGCGGCACCGGACTTCAGGACGCCGAGCAGGGCGACCATCAGTTCGGCGGAGCGCGGTACGGCGACGGCGACGATCCGGTCCGGGCCGGCCCCGGCGGCGGCCAGCCGGCGGGCCAGCGCCTCGGCGCGCGCGTCGAGTTCGCGGTAGCTGAGGAAGGTGTCCTCGAAGACGACGGCGGTGGCGTCGGGGGTGGCGGCGGTCCGTTCGGCGATGCGCTCGACGAGGGTGGTGGCGGCGAGGGGCCGCTCGGTGGCGTTCCAGGTGCTCAGGACCGCCTCGCGCTCGCCGTCGGCGAGGAGTTCGGCGCGGTCGAGGGTGAGGGCGGGGTCGGCGGCGAGCCGGGCCATGAGGTCGGCGCAGCGCTCGGCGTGGCCGGCGAGCGTGGCGGCGTCGTACAGGGCGGGGTTGGCGTCGAATTCGAGGTGCAGGAGGCCGTCGGGGCTCTTGGTGACGGACACCGACAGGTCCTCGACCGGGCCGGAGGCGAGGTTGACGGTGTGCCCGGGGACGCCCGCGAAGTCGAGGTCGAGGTCGAAGGGCTTGATGTTGAGCATCGGCCCGTACAGCCGCTGCTCGCTGCCGACGAGGCCGAGGTCGCGGCGGATGTCCTCGCCGCGGTAGTGCTGGTGGCGGCGGGCGCCCTTCAGCTCTCCCGCGGCGCGCCGGACGAGGTCGGGGAAGGTGTCGGTGCCGGCGACGGAGAGGCGGACGGGCAGCACGTTGACGGCCATGCCGGGGACGCGGAGCGTGCCGGGGGCGCTGCGGGCCATGAAGTGCATGCCGAGGACGGCGTCGGCGGTGCCGGTCATCCGGTGCAGGTACGCGGCGACGGCGGCGGTGGCGGCCTCCGCCCAGGTGGCCCGGACGCTTTCGGCGAGGGTCAGCACGGCGGCGGAACGCTCGGCGCCGAGGCCGACGCGGTGCCGCAGGAAGGTGGGGGACGCCTGGGCGGTCTGCTCGGTGAGGCCGGTGGCGGCCGGGCGGCCGGCGTGCCGGCCGGTCCAGTACGCGCGGTCGGCGGCGGGCCGGTCGGAGGCGAGGTAGGCGCGGTCGGCCTCGACGAGCCGGGCGATCGGCTCGAAGGGCGAGGCGGGGACGGCCCCGCCGTGCACGAGGGCGGTGTAGACGGCGGCGACCCGGCGGGTGAACAGGGCGACGCTGTAGCCGTCGACGACCAGGTGGTGGAAGTACTGGAACCACAGGTGGTGGTCGGGGGCGACGGTGACCAGCAGGGAGCCGGTGAACGCCGGAGGCGCGCCGTCGGCGGCGTCGAGGCGGGGCGGGCAGGAGAGCTGGGCGCGGACCAGTTCGACGGCGGCGTCGACCGGGGAGGCGGCGCCGGTGGTGTCGAGGCGGGGCAGGTGCCAGGCGGCGGCGTCGAACGGGACGGGGGCCTGGACGGTGCGCCCGTCGCGTTCGGCGAGCCGGATGTGCAGGCCGTCGGCCTCGGCGAGGGTACGGCGGAGGGCTTCCTCCAGGGCGTCGGCGTCCAGCGGGCCCCGGAGTTCGACGTACTGGCCGACGTTGTAGCCGGGGTTGTCCGGGTCGATCCGCTGCGCCGAGAGCACACCCTCCTGGGCTCGCGTGAGCTCCAGGGTCCGTCCTGCGTCGCTGGTCACCTCTGGCATGGCGCCTTCCGGGTCGTTCTTGGGGAGGGAAGAAGGGGGGAGAGGGGAGGGAGGGGCGTTCCGGGGCCCACCGGCCCGACCTCCGGCGAGGGAGGGCCCCGGTGCGTACGGCCGCGGGCGCGGGCCCCGGTGTACGGCCGCGGGCGGGGACCCCGGTGTACGGCCGTGGGGACGGCCCCGGGCGTCCTACAGGCCCTTGAGGATCTTCTCGATCTGGTCGAGGACGTCGATCGAGGTGCCGTAGCGGTCGCTGGTGGCGTAGGTGACGGGCAGGACGTGGTTGTCCTTGGCGGCCTTGAGCAGCTTCCAGGACGGCTTGTCCTGGAGCTCCTTGGTCTCCTTGGGGACCTCGTCGGTGGCGGCCATGCGCGGGACGAGGATGACGTCGGCGTCGGCGAGGACGTCGATCTTCTCCTGGGAGTAGGTGACCTCGTGCTCCTTGCCGTTGTCGGACGCCTTGGCGAAGCCGGCGCCGACGTCGGCGAGGATGCGGCCGACCCACGAGGTGCGGGTGTCCACGAGGAACTCGCCGTTGCCGTAGGAGGAGGCGAGGGCCCACTTCACGGACTTCAGCTTGCCGGCGTAGGTCGACTTGATCTTGTCGGCCTTCTCCTTGTAGGTCGCCTTGAGCTTGTCGAGGGCGTCCTCCTTGCCGACGGCCTGGGCGATCTTCTCCTGGGCGTTGTAGAGGTCGCCCGGGGTCTTGATGCCGAAGTACAGCGTGGGGGCGATGCCCTTGAGCCGGTTGATCTTCCAGTCGAAGGCGGACGCGCCCTCGACGATGATCAGGTCGGGCTTGAGGGACGCGACCTTCTCGATGTTGGTCTCGATGCCGGAGCCGATCGAGGTGATCTTCTTGCCCTGTTCCTTCTGCGAGGGCAGCAGCTCCATCGGGTTGTTCTCGTCGATGGCGCTGGTGCCGACGGGCTCGACGCCGAGGTCGAGGAGGGCTCCGGTGGCGTAGGAGATGCTGACGATGCGCTGGGGCTTCGCGGGCACCGTCACCTTGCCGTCGCTGGTCTGGATCACTCGCTTCCCGCCGTCGCCCCCCGTGGACTTGGCGTCGTCGGACGAGTCGTCGCTGCCGCAGGCGCTCACCGTGAGCAGGGCGGCCGTGGCGAGCACGGCCGCGACACGGGTGCGGCCGGCCGTACGGCGGCTACGGACGGGACGGGTGTTCATGGTTCTCCTTGGACGGGTGTGGTGCGGAGCCGGCGGCCGCGGCCCGGGCGGACCGGGAACGCGGTGGCGGGCGACGGGGTGCGAGGGGGCGGAGGGGGTCAGGCGCCGGCGGTCAGCAGGGCGTGCCAGCCGCGCAGCGTGGGTTCGGCCTCGGCGAGTTCGGTGAAGTCGGCGGCCAGGCCGCGGGCCCGCCAGCGTTCCACCAGGCTCATCAGCCGGATGGAGTCGAGGCCCAGGTCGCGCAGGTCCTCGTCGTCCGGCAGGTCGGCGGGGTCCTCGCCGAGGACGTCGGCCACGTCGTGCCGGAGGGTGTCGATCGGGACGGTGATCGCGGGCATGCGGTGTCCTTCGGGGTCTTCGTCGGAGCAGGGGCGGGCGGGCGGCGGGTTCAGCCGACGGACGCGGCGACGGTGCCGGCCTGTCCGCCGGTCCGGCCCGCGAGGACGTCCCGCTCGGTGCGGCGCAGCAGCAGCGAGTCGCAGATCTCGCCGGAGCGGACGGCGAGGGTGGAGAGCAGGGAGGAGGTGATGCCGTGGGTGTGCTCGGTGCCACCCTGGAGGTAGACGCCGACGCGGACCCGGTCGGTGGTCAGGATGCGGTGGTCGCGGTCGACCCGGAGCCGGCCCTGCTCGTCGGTGAGGCATTCGGCGGCCAGGTCGCCGAGGAGCTCGCGGGGGTCGGCCGGGTGGTAGCCGGTGGCGAACACCACGGCGTCGCAGTCCAGCGTGAACGTTTCCCCCGTGGTCAGGGAGCGAACCACCGCCCGGGCGCCGTCCGGCAGGTCCTCGACGGCGGTGAGCCGGCTGGTGTTGAGGATGCGCAGCCGCTCGTGACCCTGGACCTTCTCCTGGTAGGCGGTGCGGTAGAGCTGTTCGATGAGCTCGCCGTCGACCACGGAGTAGTTGGTGTTGCGGTGGTAGCCCAGCAGGGTTCGCTTGACGTCCTCGGGGGCGTCGTAGAAGTGGTCCACGGCGGCCGGGTCGAAGATGCGGTTGGCGAAGGGGCTGTCGTCGGCCGGGCTGTAGCCGTAGCGGGAGAAGACCGCGCAGACCTCGGCGTCGGGGAAGGTGCGGTGCAGGTACTCGGCGCTCTCGGCGGCGGACTGGCCCGCGCCCACGACCACGAACCGGCGGTGCCGGCGGGCGGCCGGCTCGGCGGCACGGAACAACAGGTCACGGTTGTGCCAGACGTGCGGCCCGAGGGTGACGCCGGCGGGGAGGCGGGGGGTGAGGCCGGTGCCCACGGAGAGGTTGCGGGTGCGCCGCACGGTCTCGTCGGACGGGTCGCCGACGGAGCGCGAGACGACGTCCACGGCCTCCACGGTCCCGCCGTCCTCCACCGCGTGCACGGCGGTCGCCACCCGGCCGTAGTCGACGGCGGAGCCGAACTCGGCGGCGCACCACTCGAGGTAGTCGTGGAACTCGATCCGGGTGGGGAAGAACGTCTTCTGGTTGATGAAGTCGGCGAGCCGGCCGCGGTCCCGCAGGTAGCACAGGAACGAGAAGCGGCTGCTCGGGTCCCGCATGGTGACCAGGTCCTTGAGGAACGACACCTGCATGGTGGCCCCTTCGAGGAGCATGCCCCGGTGCCAGCCGAAGCGCTCCTGGCGCTCCACGAAGCCCGCGCGGATCGCGCTGTCCGGGGCCCGGCGGTTGTGGTCGTCGATCGCGATGGCGAGGGCCAGGTTGGCGGGACCGAAGCCTATGCCGACCAGATCCTCGATGGGGGCACCCGCCGTGTTCGCGCTGTCCCCGCGCCGTGCCGACATGCTCATCCTCTCGTCGTACCGCCCCGTTCCGGCTTTTACCGGCCGTGTCCGCCGGGCATAGTCGGGAAGGGCAACCCGCGCAACTATTGATTAGGTATGCCTAACCTAACTTTCTCGGCAGGTCAGGTGTCAAGTCCAGGCGTCAGATCGGCCGCCTCAGGCACCTCTTGACGCCCCTTGAAGCCCTCTCGTCACAGCCTCCCGGCGCCAGGGGCCGCGAATGCCTCCCGGACATGGCGAACGGGCCGGGCGGCACGTGTCACCACGTCCCGCCCGGCCCGCTTCCGTGCGGACCTCAGACGTCCAGCATCCGGGGCAACGCCCGGACGAAGGCGTCCACTTGCCCCTCCCCGATCACGAGCGGCGGCGCCAGCCGGACGAGGTCCGGGCCCGTCGCGTTCACCAGGAAGCCCGCCTCCAGGGCCGCCCGCTGCACCCGTACGGCCACCGGCCGCTCCAGGACGAGCCCGAGCAGCAGCCCGGAGCCCCGCACGGCCCGCAGCAACGGATGACCCGTTGCCCGGGCCCCGGCCGCCAACCGCTCCCCCATGCGCCGGACATGGGTTAGTACGTCCTCTTTCTCCAGAGTGTCGAGCACCGCCAGGGCGGCGGCGCAGGACACCGGGTTGCCTCCGAACGTCGAGCCGTGCTGGCCCGCCGACAGCAGCCCGGCCGCGTCGCCGAAGGCCACGGCTGCCCCGATCGGCAGTCCGCCGCCGAGCCCCTTGGCGAGCGTCATCACGTCGGGCACCACGCCGTCCGCCTGGTGGGCGAACCAGTGCCCGGTGCGGCCGATACCCGTCTGGATCTCGTCCAGGACGAGCAGGGTGCCCGTGGCGCGGGTGATGTCCCGGGCCGCCGCGAGGTAGCCGGGCGGCGGGACGACGACGCCGTTCTCGCCCTGTACCGGCTCCAGGAACACGGCGGCGGTCCGTTCGGTCACGGCGGCGCGGAGGGCGTCGGTGTCGCCGTAGGGGACGTGGGTGACGTCGCCGGGGAGCGGCAGGAACGGTTCCTGTTTGGCCGGCTGGCCGGTGAGGGCGAGGGCACCCATCGTCCGGCCGTGGAAACCGCCCTGCGCGGCGACCAGATGCGGGCGCCCGGTCCGGCGAGCGATCTTGAACGCGGCCTCGACGGCCTCCGCCCCGGAATTGCAGAGGAACACCCTGCCGTCCCGGCCGGCCAGCTTCAACAGCCGCTCGGCCAGGGCCACGGGAGGCTCGGCCACATAAAGGTTGGAGACGTGGCCGAGGGTGGCGATCTGCTCGGAGACCGCGCGGACGACGGCGGGGTGGGCGTGGCCGAGGGCGTTGACGGCGATGCCGCCGACGAAGTCGACGTACGTCCTGCCGTCGGCGTCCCGGACCGTCGCCCCCTCCCCGCTCACCAGCGCCAGCGGGGGCGTGCCGTAGGTGTCCATCAGCGCGGCCCGCCACCGCTCGGCCAGCCGCTCCCCCGGCGTACGGATGCCGTCCCCGGTCACGCGGTCACCTCCACGAGCGTTCCCGGCGCGTCCGGCAGAGGATCGGGCACGACGGTCGTCCCCACCGCCTCGTCCGTGAAGACCTCCAGCAGCAGCGAGTGCGGCACCCGCCCGTCCAGCACGTGGGCCGCGCCCACCCCGCCCCTGACCGCCCGCAGACAGCCCTCCATCTTGGGCACCATGCCGCTCGACAGGGCGGGGAGCAGCGCCTCCAGATCGCTCGCGGTGAGGCGGCTGATGACGTCGTCGCTGTGCGGCCAGTCCGCGTACAGCCCCTCGACGTCCGTCAGGACGACCAGCTTCTCCGCGCCGAGCGCCCCGGCGAGGGCGGCGGCGGCCAAGTCCGCGTTGACGTTGTAGACCTCCCCGTCGGCGCCCCGGGCGACCGGGGAGACGACGGGGATCCGGCCGCGGTCGAGCAGTGCCTCCACCGTGGCCGGGTCGACGGCGACGACGTCACCGACGAGCCCGATGTCCACCGGCTCACCGTCGACCTCGGCCGTCCGCCGCACGGCGGTCATGGTGTGCGCGTCCTCGCCGGTGAGACCGACGGCGAACGGGCCGTGCCGGTTGATCAGCCCGACGAGTTCGCGCTGCACCTGACCGGCGAGCACCATCCGGACGACGTCCATCGCCTCGGGCGTGGTCACCCGCAGCCCGGCCTTGAACTCCGAAGCGATGCCGAGCCGGTCGAGCAGCGCGCTGATCTGCGGCCCGCCGCCGTGCACGACGACCGGCCGCACCCCGGCGTACCGGAGCGACACCATGTCCTCGGCGAACGCGGCCTTCAACTCCTCGTCCACCATGGCGTTCCCGCCGAACTTGACGACGACCGTCTTGCCGTGGAAACGGCGCAGCCACGGCAGCGCCTCGATGACGGTACGGGCTTTGGGCGCGGCGGCGGTGCGCCGCGAGGGAAGTATGTGGTTCATGAGGAGTAGGCGCTGTTCTCGTGGACGTAGTCGGCGGTGAGGTCGTTGGCCCAAATGACGGCGGATTCGCCGCCCTCGGCCAGATCGGCGGTGATGCGCACCTCGCGCGGTGACATGTCGACGAGGTCGCGGTCGTCGCCGACGGAGCCGTCGCGGCAGACCCACACACCGTTGATCGCCACGTTGAGCCGGTCGGGATCGAAGGCGGCGGACGTGGTGCCGATGGCCGAGAGCACCCGCCCCCAGTTCGGGTCCTCGCCATGAATGGCGCACTTGAGGAGGTTGTTACGCGCGATGGACCGCCCGACCTCCACGGCGTCCTCCTCCGACGCCGCGTTGATCACCTCGATACGGATGTCCTTGCTCGCCCCCTCCGCGTCCCCGATCAACTGCCGCGCCAGATCGTCACACACCTCCCGCACCGCACCGGCGAACTCCGCCGCCTCCGGAGCGATCCCGGAAGCGGCCGAGGCCAGGAGCAGCACGGTGTCGTTGGTGGACATGCACCCGTCGGAGTCGACCCGGTCGAAGGTGGTGCGCACGGCCGCCCGCAGGGCGTCGTCCAGGCCGGGGGCGTCGACGTCGGCGTCAGTGGTCAGCACCACCAGCATCGTCGCCAGCCCCGGCGCGAGCATCCCCGCACCCTTGGCCATCCCCCCGACCACCCAACCGTCCCGCTCCGCCACCGCCGTCTTGTGCACGGTATCCGTCGTCTTGATCGCGATGGCGGCCTTCTCGCCACCGTCCGAGGAGAGTTCGGCGGCGGCCTTCTCGACGCCGGGCAGGAGCCGGTCCATGGGCAGACGCACGCCGATGAGACCGGTGGAAGCCACCGCCACCTCGCCGGCCGCACAGTCCAGCACCCGAGCCACGCGCTCGGCGGTGATCCGGGTGTCCTGGAAGCCTGCCGGTCCGGTGCAGGCGTTGGCACCACCGGAGTTGAGCACCACCGCCCTCACCTCCCCCGCCTTCACCACCTGCTGCGACCACAGCACCGGAGCGGCCTTGACCCGGTTGGAGGTGAACACCCCCGCCACCGCCCGCGACGGCCCCCCATTGACCACCAACGCCACATCCGGCGCACCACTGTCCTTCAGCCCCGCGGCCACACCGGCCGCCGTGAAGCCCTTCGCCGCCGTCACACTCACGGAGCCACCCCTGTCGTGGAAAGTCCCAGCTCCTCGGCCAGCCCGAGAGCGATGTTCATACTCTGCACCGCCCCACCGGCCGTGCCCTTGGTCAGATTGTCGATCGCACTCACCGCCACCACACGCCCCGCCGCACTGTCCACGGCCACCTGCACCTGGACCGCGTTGGAGCCCAGGACGGCCCCGGTCGACGGCCACACCCCAGGCGGCAGCAGCCGCACGAACGGCTCCCCCGCATACGCCTTCTCGTAAGCGGCCCGCACCGCCTCCTCCGATGCCCCGCCCACGACACGCGCCGAACACGTCGCCAGGATCCCGCGCGGCATCGGCGCCAGGGTCGGCGTGAAGGACACGCTCACCGGCTCCCCGGCCACCGCGGCGAGATTCTGCGCGATCTCCGGCGTATGCCGATGACCACCCCCCACCCCATACGGACTCATCGACCCCATCACCTCACTGCCCAGCAAATGCGACCGGACCGCCCTCCCCGCACCCGAGGTCCCCGACGCCGCGACCACCACCGCCTCCGGCTCCACCAACCCCGCCGCGAACACCGGCCACAACGCCAAAGACACCGCCGTCGGATAACACCCCGGCACAGCCACCCGCCGCACCCCCCGCAACCCCACCCGCCCACCCGGCAACTCCGGCAACCCATACGGCCACACCCCCGCATAAGCCGACCCGTAAAACCGCTCCCACTCCCCCGCATCCCGCAACCGAAAGTCCGCACCACAATCGATGAGGAGGACGTCAGGGTCCAGTTCGCAAGCCAGCGCGGCGGACGCGCCGTGCGGCAGGGCGAGGAACACGACGTCGTGCCCCGCGAGCACCTCCGGGGTCGTCTTCTCCAATACTCGTTCCGCCAGCGGGGCGAGGTGGGGCTGTACCTCGCCCACCGTCCGTCCGGCGTTCGAGTCGGCGGTCAGCGCGCCGATCTCGACGTGGGGGTGCTGAAGGAGCAGACGCAGCAGTTCACCGCCCGCGTATCCACTCGCGCCCGCCACAGCTATGCGCACCATGTCTGGTCCTCGGATCCGTTCTTTGCTCGTGGGTGTCGGCCGGCCGCCGGACGAAGCTTAGCTTAGGCTACCCTTACCGCCTTCCGTCGGCAGGGGAGCGCCCGCTCACCCCCGGAAAGCCCCATCCCCCACCGTCCGACGCCATCACTCACCCGGGTGAGGTCTCCTCGCCGTTTGCCCAGAACAGGGCCGTTACGCGTCAACTCTTCCTGGTGGGGCGTCCGTTACTTCTGGTAGACAGCTCCCCGTCTCTCAAGGACGGCCGCCCCGCCGCCCGACGGAAAGGGAAGCATGGACGAGGAAGAAGACCGCCGCCTGTACGCGATCGCGCCCGAGATCAGCCGGGTGACGGTCGGCCTGCTGCGGACGGTGGTCGGGCTGGAGCCCGCCGAGCGGGTGCCGGAGGCGGCCCTGGGCGTGGCCGACGACGTGCTGGCCCGGCTCGGCACGGACGGACTCCGGTCGCTCGTCATGAGTCTGGCCGGGTGGGCGGCGGTGGGCATGGAGAACGTCGCGCAGCTCACCGGCAAGACGTACGAGGCGCTCGTCGACGAGATCGAGTTGACCTGCCTCGAGGCCAACCCCGAAGCCTGAGGGCAACCGGTCCGCGCCGGCCGGCCGGGTACGCGTTCCGGCCCACGGCCGGGGCGCCGGGGTTGTCGGCCCAGGCGGGCGCGGGCACGCCCCTTCCGCCCTCCACGGGGCAGCGGTCGCGCGGCCGGCCCGGTGACCCGCACGGTGGGATGGGGCCCGCAAGGGGCCCGATCCCCCAGCAGTGGCGCCCCCGGCCCGCGCGACCCCGGCGCGCGCGCCGATCGGAACCGCCATCCCGCCCCGCCACGGCTTTCGGTACGCCGCGCCTCCGGTTGGTCGTGACGCGAGGGCATGCGGTCCGACCGCACGCTCGCCCCCGGGAAGCGCCTTCACCACCCGCGACCGGCCGGCCGGTCTCCGGCGCCCGAGGCACCCCGTCCCGGCGCGGCACCGGGGCCCTTCCGGTGGGGAGCGCCCCCCGAGCCCCTCTTCAGCACACCCCTCACCTTCTGTACAGCACACCCCCGCGCCCGCCCCCTAGCAGTCAACTCCCCTTCCCACCAGGGCGTTCGCCCCGCGCCCTGAGGGAGAAAGGGGGCGCACGGCGCAACTCCCAAGAAACCCGATAGGACTATTGCATTCTCCGCTAAGATGCTCCTTCGAGCGATGCCATCGATCCGATGAGCGGCCACCCCCGGCCGTGCGGGTTTCGACACGGACCGACTGTGCGTCAGCTCACCGGCCGGGCCGCGGCACGTGCCCCCCACGCGCACCTGTCGCCCCGCACTTCCTGTGTCGTCCGACCCGTTTTCCGTCGCCGTTCCAGGACCTCTCCGCATTCGCGCAGGCACAGCCGTCGCAGCCCCTCGACCGCCGGAGGACAGCCGCCCATGCACCAGACCACCACACTGCTCATCGAACTCGGCCTCGTCATCCTCGCCCTCGGCCTCCTCAGCCGCCTCGCCGGCCGGATCGGTTTCTCGCCCATACCCCTCTACCTGCTCGCGGGGCTCGCGTTCGGCCGCGGGGGCATCCGTCCGCTGGGCGCCAGTGAGGGGTTCGTCGCCACCGGGGCCGAGGTCGGCGTCGTCCTGCTGCTGCTCCTGCTGGGGCTGGAGTACAGCGCGTCCGAGCTGATGAGCAGCCTGCGGGCGCAATCCCCTTCGGGGGCGGTGGACTTCCTGCTCAACGCCCTGCCGGGGGCCGCCGCCGGCCTGCTGCTGGGCTGGGGCGCGGTCGCCTGCGTGGCGCTGGCCGGCGTCACCTGGGTCTCGTCCTCGGGCGTCATCGCCAAGGTGCTCGCCGACCTCGGCCGTCTGGGATCCGCGGAGACACCCGCCGTGCTCGGCGTCCTCGTCATCGAGGACCTGGCGATGGCGGTCTATCTCCCGCTGCTGACCGCCCTCCAGGCGGGGCTGAGCGTCGGGGCGGGCGGGCTGATCCTGCTGACGTCCCTGGGCACGGTCACCGCCGTGCTCTACGTGGCGCTGCGCCATGGGCACGTCATCAGCCGGGCCGTGTCCTCGGACAACCCGGAGCGGATGCTGCTGGTGGTGCTCGGCCTGACGCTGTCCTTCGCGGGGGTCGCCCAGGAGCTGCACGTGTCCGCGGCGGTGGGGGCCTTCCTCATCGGCATCGCGCTGTCCGACGAGGTGGCGGAGGACGCCCGGGCGCTGCTGTCCCCGCTGCGGGACCTGTTCGCGGCCGTCTTCTTCCTCTTCTTCGGGCTGAGCACCGATCCGGCGTCCGTGCCCCCGGTTCTCGGTCCGGCTCTGGCTCTCGCCGGGGTCACGGCCCTCACCAAGGTGGGCACCGGCTGGTACGCGGCCCGCCGGGCGGGCGCCTCGCCCGCGGGGCGCTGGCGGGCCGGTGGCACGCTGGTGGCCCGGGGCGAGTTCTCCATCGTCATCGCCGGTCTCGCGGTGGGCGTCGAGCCGCGGGTGGGCCCGCTGGCCACGGCCTACGTTCTGGTGCTGGTGGTGGTGGGCCCCCTCGCGGCGCGGTGGACGGAACCGCTGGTGCGCCGGGTGACCCGGCGGCGGGCCGGGGCGCCGTCGGTGCCCGCGCCCGCCGGTGCGGCGCGGGCGGCCCCCGCGGTGGAGCACGCCGACACCCGGTGAGGCCCGCGAGTGGTGCGAGACGGCCACTGCCGCCCGCCCACAAGCCCGTGCCCCCGCCCGGCTCACAGGCGGTGGTCGGGCGGCAGTGGCTGTTCCGTCCAGACGGTCTTGCCCTCCCGCTCGTAGCGCGTCCCCCACCGCTCGGTGAGCTGGGCGACCAGGAACAGGCCCCGCCCGCCCTCGTCGGTGCTGCGGGCGCGGCGCAGGTGGGGCGAGGTGTTGCTGGTGTCGGTCACCTCGCAGATCAGGCTGTGGCCGCGGATGAGCCGCAGGGTCACCTGGCCGCTCGCGTACCGGTAGGCGTTGGTGACCAGTTCGCTGACGACGAGCTCCGTCGCGAAGACCAGGTCCTCCAGCCCCCATGTGGTCAGTTGTTCGGTCATCAGCCGGCGGGCGGCCGCGGCCGCCTGCTCGTCGCCGGGCAGGGTCCAGGTGGCGACCCGTTCCGGGCCCAGGACACGGGTCCTGGCGAGCAGCAGGGCGACGTCGTCGTGCGGGCGGGCGGGGAGCAGCGCGTCCACCACGGCCTTGGCCGTGTCGGGCAACGGGCGCTCGGCGACGGCCAGTTGACGGCCCAGTTCGGCGAGGGCGGAGTCGACGTCGCTGCCGGGCGACTGGATGAGGCCGTTGGTGAAGAGGGCCAGCAGGCTTCCCTCGGGGAGCTCCAGTTCCGTCGCCTCGAAGGGCAGGCCGCCCAGGCCGAGCGGGGGCCCGGGGGGCAGGTCGGGCAGGCTCACCCGGCCGTCCGGGGTCACCACCGCGGGCGGCGGGTGGCCGGCGCGGGCCAGGGAGCAGCGGCGGGAGACCGGGTCGTAGACGGCGTAGAGGCAACTGGCGCCGGTGACCTGGTCGTGGGGGAAGTCGCGGGTGTTGACCTCCTGTTCGGCGGCCAGCCGGTGCACGAGGTCGTCCAGGTGGGACAGCACCTCCTCGGGTTCCAGGTCGAGTTCGGCGAGGGTGTGGACGGCGGTGCGCAGCCGGCCCATGGTGGCGGCGGCGTCGATGCCGTGGCCGATGACGTCGCCGACGACGAGGGCGGCGCGGGCGCCGGAGAGCGGGATGATGTCGAACCAGTCGCCGCCGACGCCCTCCGCGGCGCCGGCCGGGATGTACCGGTGGGCGACCTCGACGGCGGGCAGGTCGGGCACTTCGCCGGGGAGCAGCCGGCACTGGAGGTTGAGCGCGGCCTGGTGCTGCCGGGTGTAGCGGCGGGCGTTGTCGATGCAGACGGCGGCGCGGGCGGCGAACTCGGCGGCGAGCGTCAGGTCGTCGTCCTCGAACGGTTCGGGGCGGCGGGCGCGCCAGAGGACGACGAGGCCGAGGACGAGGCCGCGGGCGACGAGCGGCACCATCATGACGGAGTGCACGCCCAGCTCGGCCGCGGCTTCGGCCCGCTCCTGGGCGACGGCCCGCAGCCCGGCGGGCCCCCGGCCGTCCTGGACGAGCACCGGGCTCTTCTCGGCGAGGCAGCGGGCCTGGGGGCTGTCCGGGGGGAAGACGATGCGGTGGCCGACCGGGTGCAGGGCTTCCTCCACCTCGGCGACGACGGAGACGGTCGCCGCGCGGCAGACGGCGCCGGTGCCGTCCTGGGAGGGTTCCTCGCCGCGGCTGACGTCCTCCAGGAGGTCGACGGAGACCCAGTCGGCGAGCTCGGGGACGAGGACGTCGGCGAGTTCGCGGGCGGTGGTGTCGACGTCCAGGGAGGTCCCGATGCGCCGGCCGGCCTCGTCGAGCAGGGCGAGCCGTACCCGGGCGCGGTGGCGTTCGGTGACGTCTTCGACCAGTTGGGTGACGCCGAGCACCCGTCCGGCGGAGTCGGTCGTCCGGAACGCGGAGACCGAGACGAACCGTTCCTCCGCCGGGGCGGAGCGGAGCCGGCAGGGCTGTTCCGTGAAGATCATGGGCCGTCCGGTCCTCAGCACCTGTCGCAGGCGGCCCTCGACGGTGTCGGCGTCGTCGGTGATGAGGAAGTCGGCGGTCCGGCGCCCGACGGCCTGTTCGGTGCTGATGCCGCCGATGCGGGCGACGGCCCGGTTGACGCGGAGGATGCTCAGGTCGGGGGCGAGCACGACCAGCCCGATGGGCGAGCGCCGGAACAGCCCGTCGAGCACCGAGCGGTCG
Source organism: Streptomyces sp. NPDC052910 (assembly GCF_055585605.1). Taxonomy (NCBI): domain Bacteria; kingdom Bacillati; phylum Actinomycetota; class Actinomycetes; order Kitasatosporales; family Streptomycetaceae; genus Streptomyces; species Streptomyces sp. NPDC052910. The sequence goes on along the minus strand of NZ_JBVJJR010000014.1, from coordinate 73,577 downwards.
GTCTCCCACTGGACGACGTCCTCGGCGGGTGCGCCGACCAGGAACCATTCCGGCGGGGCGTCCGGCCGGACGACGCGCCGGGCCCGGACGCCGACGTGGATGCGGACGCCGTCGCCGCGCACCACCGGGACCACCCCGAACCAGCCGCCTTCCCGGGCGCAGGTCCGGGCCGTCTCCGTGACCTCGGCGCGGTCGCGGGGCGCGAGGAGGACGTCGGCGGCGGGCCTGCCGGTCACGTCCTCGGGCCGGTGGCCCAGCAGCGCCGTGGTGTTCTCGCCCCAGCCGACGACCGTCCCCCGGTGGTCGAGCACCATCGTGGCCGCGCGGGCGAGCGAGAACGGGTCGTCCGGACTCTCGCTGACGGGCGTCGTGGCACCGTCCGCCATGGGCTGCCTCCTTCCGCGCGGGGCCGGCCGGCCGCGCTCGCGCCGGGGACTCCTTCCACAGTGACGGGTGTCCGGCCCGCACGCCCTTCGGGCGCATCCGGACCGGCGGGGGCGGGAGGCGGGCGGTCGCGGACCACCGCCTTCGTGACGGTAAATCGCTGGATGTCTTCATCGATTTATGGTGATGATTCGGGTTATGAGCCGTGGATTCGATGATCTGGTGACGGAGGCCGCCTCCGTCTCGGTGGACGGCTGGGTTTTCTCCTGGCTGGACGGCCGGGCCACCGAGGAGCGCCCGTCGTGGGGCTACCAGCGGCGGATGGCGCGGCGGCTGGCCGGGGCGTCCGCGGCGCTGGACGTCCAGACCGGGGGCGGTGAGGTGCTGGCGGGTGCCTCGGTACTGCCGCCGACGATGGTGGCCACCGAATCCTGGCCGCCGAACGTCGCCAGGGCCACCGCGCTGCTGCACCCGCGCGGCGCCGTGGTGGTGGCGGCGCAGGACGAGCCGCCGCTGCCCTTCGCCGACGCGGCGTTCGACCTGGTGACCAGCCGGCACCCGAACACCGTGTGGTGGTCGGAGCTCGCCCGGGTGCTCCGGCCCGGTGGCACCTACTTCGCCCAGCACGTCGGGCCCGCCAGCGTGTTCGAGCTGGTGGAGTTCTTCCTCGGTCCGCAGCCCGAGGCCCGCCGGAAGCGACATCCGGACGACGAGAGCGCCGCGGCGCGGGCCGCGGGCCTTGAGGTGGTGGACGTCCGCTCGGAGCGGCTGCGGATGGAGTTCTTCGACGTCGGCGCGGTGGTGTACTTCCTGCGGAAGGTGGTCTGGACCGTTCCCGGCTTCACCGTCGACCGCCATCGGGACCGACTGCGCGAGCTGGACGGGCTCATCCGGGCGGAGGGCGCGTTCGTCGCCCACTCCTCCCGGGTGCTTTTCGAGGCCCGCAAGCCCGCCTGAGCCCTGAGCCGGGGACCGCCCGCGCGGACGCTCCCTCCCCGGCGGCCGGCCCGGCGTCCGGCACACACGGCTGACGGTCCGGCGGCTCCCGCCGGAGGTAAGCGTTCGTCGGCCACAACTCCCTTGGCAGCCAGGCCGCTTCGCCTCTCCCGGCCGAGCGCACTTCCGCCCCGCGCTTGTCACGGCTCCCGCCTTCCCCTCGCGCGTCGGCCCCCCTATGCTGCCCGGGGAACACTGCGGTCCAGACCATCGGCGTGGAATCAATGGGGAGTTGGGACCACGTCCGACAGGTCCGCGCTGTTCCGCCGAGGGGGGGTGCAGTCCCCACGCCTGCGGAGGAACCATGACGCTCTCTCCCACCGTCCGCCGTGCCGTCGTCGCCTCAGGAGTCGCGCTCTGTCTCCTGACGGGGACGGCCGCCGCCCTCCCGGCCGGCGCGGCACCACCCGCCCCGTCCCCCGGCACCGCCTCGCCCACCGCCGCCGTCGGTCCCCTGGGGGCCGAACTGCTGTCCGCCGCCGACAAGGTCGGCCTGTCCTGGACGGGCGACCAGTCCGGCAGCAAGGACCAGAACTGGGGCAACGGCGGCACGTACCACTACGTCTTACGGCCCGTCAGCGGGCAGGCCACGCCCGACGTGGACTGGAAGGTGCGGTTCACCCTGCCCGAGGGGCAGGCCTTCGACAGCGAGTACCAGCAGGACCAGGTCACCGTCGCCGGCTCGACGCTGACCGTGGCGCCGTCCCAGGACTGGCGCAGGAAGGTACCGCAGAACGGCCTGGAGATCATCATCGCCTGGAAGGAGGACCCCTCCCCCATCGCGGCCGTCCCCGGCAGACCCGACACACCCGCCACCTGGGCCCCCTACGTGGACACCAGTCTCTACCCCGAACCCGACCTGCCGAAGATCGCGGAGGTCAGCGGGGCGCGGCAGTTCACCACGGCGTTCGTCGTCTCGGACGCCCAGGACCGGAAGACGCCGGTATGGGGCGGCCAGCACGCGCACCCCGTCTCCGGCAACTACGGGGTCCCGCGGATCAACGCGCTGCGGCGGGCGGGCGGTGACGTGGTCGTCTCGTTCGGCGGCGCCAACAACAACGAGCTCGCCCAGGACATCACGGACGTCGGCGCCCTCACCGAGGCGTACGGCGGCGTCGTCGAACGGCTCAAGGCGTACAAGCTGGACTTCGACGTCGAAGGAACCGCCGTGGTCGACAAGGCGGCCAACACCCGCCGGGCCAAGGCGCTCGCGGCGCTCCAGAAGCGGTACGCGGCCAAGGGCACCCCGCTGCACATCTCCTACACCCTGCCGGTGCTGGCCGGTGGGCTCACCCCGGACGGCCTGGAGGTCGTCCGTGACGCGGTCCGCAACGGACTGGCCGTCGAGACGTGGAACGTGATGGCGATGGACTACGGCCCCCCGGTGCGGGACATGGGCCAGGCGGCCGTCGACGCGGGCACCAACCTGCACGACCAGCTCGCCACGGTCTACCCGGGGACCCCGGACGCGGCGGTGTGGAAGATGGTCGGCATCACCCCGATGATCGGCGTCAACGACAGCCCCGGGGAGACCTTCCGGCTGGAGGACGCCCGCCGGCTCGCCCGGTGGGCGGCGGAGAAGCACATCGGCCGGCTGTCCATGTGGTCGGCCACCCGCGACCACCCGTGTGACAAGCCGACCGCCAGCCCCGTCTGCTCCGGCATCCCCGGCCAGCAGGAGTACGAGTACAGCAAGGTGCTCGGCACGTTCACCGGCTGACCCGCCCGCCGGTCCGCCGCACGCGTGCGCGACGGTACGGGGACCGCCGTCCCCGTACCGGGTGGTCGACGGCCGTCCTCGGCGTACGGGCGCAGCGGGACCGGTACCGTCGGTTCCGGCAGCGCCGGGGCTCCGGATGGCGACGACTCCGAGGACGGTATGACCACGACTCCCCCGCTCGGTTACGCGTTCGACAACGACAGTGAACACGCCACGGAGCAACACCGTTGCCTCGCCGCGGCATACGACGGCTTCAGCACCCACCGGCTCGCCCGGCTCCCGGTCGCCCCGGGGGCGCACTGCCTGGAGGTGGGCGCGGGCGGCGGCAGCGTCGCGCGGTGGCTGGCGGCCCGGGTGGCGCCGACCGGTTCCGTCCTGGCCACGGACGTCAAGCCCCAGCACGCCCCGGCCGCGCCCGGCCTGCGCGTCCTCGTCCACGACGCGCGGACCGACCCGCTGCCCGAGGGCGCGTTCGACATCGTCCACGCCCGGCTGGTGCTGATGCACCTGCCCGAGCGCGAGGCGGTGCTGCGGCGGCTGGTCGCCGCGCTCCGGCCCGGCGGCTGGCTCCAGCTCGACGAGTTCGACGAGACCACCTACGGCCCGCTGGTTCCGGTCGGCGGGTGCGACGAGGCCGCGGCGGCGGCCTACCGCTCGTACCTCGACGCCAAGCTGCGCCTGCTGGAGGCGGCCGGGGTCGACCTGGCGTGGGGCCGCCGGGCGGCGACCGCCATGCACCGGGCCGGGCTCGTCCGGATCGACGCGGAACCCGCCGTCCAGCAGTGGCGCGCCCACTCCCCGGGCACGGCCCTGCAGATCCACAACACCCGCCACCTACGGGACCGGTTCCGCTCCGTCGGCATGACGGACGACGGGCTGCGGGCGGCCCGCGAGGCCATGGGCCACCCGGACTTCCTGGCCGCCTCCTGTCTGATGTACTCGGTGCAGGGCCAGCGGCCCCACAGCTTCTGAGCCGTACCGGAGCCGGCCGCCTCCCCGCCGGCGGACGGCCGTGCCGCCGCGGACCCGTCGGCTCCGGCCTCCCCTGAGTGCGGCGCCGTCATCGGGATTTCATCGCACCCTCCTTAGCGTGGCCGCGTCCGGGCGCCTCCTTGGTGTGGCCGCGTCCGGGCGAAGACCGGTCGACAGGGAGGGACGGCTCGATGGCGCGGAGGAGACACAGAACCAGGCCGCCGATGGTGGTCGCGGTCGTGATGGCGGTGATGAGCGCGCTGGCGGTCACCGGGACGGCCGCGACGGGAACGGCCGCCGCCGAGCCGGGGCCGGACAAGCCGACGATCCGGTACACCGAGTACGGAATTCCGCACATCACCGCCTCGAACTGGGAGGACCTGGGAACGGGCTACGGATACGCGGCGGCCAAGGACAACATCTGCACCCTGGCCGACACCTATCTGATGGTCAACGCCCAGCGGTCCCGGTATCTGGGACCCGACGGCAGGGCGAGCCCCGGCCAGAACCAGAACACCACGACCAACCTCAACAGCGACCTGTACTTCCAGCGGATCAAGGACAACCGGGTGGTGGAGCGGCTGCTCGACCAGCCGGCCCCCAACGGGCCGGAACCGGAGGTCAGAGAGGCCATCCACGGCTACGTCCAGGGCTACAACCGCTACCTGGCCGAGACGGGCGTGAACGGCATCTCCGATCCGTCCTGCCGCGGCGCGGCCTGGGTGCGGCCGATCACGGATCTGGACGTCTACCGGCACGCGCATGCCGAGATCATCATGGGCAGCGCCGACGCGCTGGTGGACGGTCTGGTGAACGCCGCTCCCCCGGGGGCGTCGGCCGCCGGGCCGCCGGCCTCCTCGCCCGCGAAGACGGCGGAGAAGATCCGTGACGCGATGGCGGCGAGCCGCCGCCAGGGCATGGGCAGCAACGCGTTGGCGGTCGGTTCCCAGGGCGTGTCCGGCGGCACCGGCATGTTGCTGGCCAACCCGCACTTCCCGTGGCAGGGCAAGAACCGGATGTGGCAGAGCCACCTGACGATCCCGGGGAAGTTCAACGTCTCCGGGGCCAGCCTGCTCGGATTCCCCGCGGTGAACATCGGGCACAACGAGAACGTCGCCTGGAGCCACACGATCGCCACGGTGGCTCCCTTCGGGCTGTTCGACGTGCAGGTGGATCCGCTGAAGCCGACCACGTACCTGGTCGACGGCAAGTGGGAGCAGATGACCTCCCAGCAGGTCGGTGTCGACGTCCGGAAGGCGGACGGTTCCGTCGGCAGGGTCACCAGGACGTTGTGGTCCACTCGGTACGGCCCGGTCACCACGTCGCTTCAGGGCGTCCCGCTGCCCTGGGTGGTCAGCGCCCACGCGGTGCGCGATGCGAACATGGACAACCTGCGGGCGCTGAACACGTGGTTCCGCCTCGATCAGGCCAAGGACGTCCACGACGTGGTGAACACCCTGGAGACCACGCAGGGCATTCCCTTCTTCAACACCGTGGCCTCGGACCGCAAGGGCGACGCGCTGTACGCGGACATCCAGGCCGCCCCGAACATCACGGACGAGCACGCGGAATCGTGCCTCACCATGACCGGCCGGCTGCTGTTCAACCCGGGACTGCGGCCGTCGAACGTGCCGCCGGTCTCCATCTTCGACGGCAAGCGCGGCGCCTGCGACTGGCCCAGTGATCCGAACGCGGCCGCGCCGGGACTTCTGGACCCGCACCGGCAGCCACGCCTGATCCGGTCCGATTTCGTGGCCAACGGCAACGACAGTGCCTGGCTGGCCAACCCCGCGCAGCCGCTGTCCTTTCCGAAGGTGATGGGCGACACCGCGACGCCCCGCTCGCTGCGTACGCAGGAGCTGATCCTGACCGCGCAGAACCGGATCAACGGCACCGACGGCCTGCCGGGCAGGGGCTTCACGCCGGAGAGCATGGGAAAGTTGCTGTTCGCCGACCACAGCAGGGCGGCCGACCTGGGCCTCGACGCCACGGTGAAGGCGTGCCAGGGCGCTCCCTTCGGGCTCGTCCTGGTGGACGGCAACCTGGTCAACGTCAGCGAGGCGTGCTCGGTCCTGGCCGCCTGGAAGAGCCACGCTTACACGGCCGACAGCCGGGGGTCCTGGCTGTTCGCGAACTCCTGGGTCTACCTGCTCGGCGGACAGCCGGTCGAGAAACTGCCGTGGCGGGTCGCTTTCGACCCCAAGGACCCGGTGCACACGCCCAACTCGCTCGACTCCGGGAACTCCGCGGTCCGCGACGCGCTGGCCCGGGCGGTCCTCGCCCTGCGCAAGGCGGGCATCCCGCTGGACGCGCCGCTGTCGGACGTGCAGAAGGTCACCCGTGGCGACGAGCGGATCCCGATCCACGGCACGGTCTCCGAACTGGGCGTACTGAACGTGATCACTCCCGGCCAGGTCGGCGGGGTGCCGGACGTCGTCTACGGGTCCAGCTTCGTCCAGCAGGTGCGGTTCACCTCCGACGGACCGCCCCAGGCGCTCTCCGTCCTGGCCTACTCCCAGTCGGCCGACCCCACGTCACCGCACTACGCCGACCAGACCAGGCTCTTCTCGGCCGGCCAGTGGGTGACCGAGCGATTCACCGAGGAACAGATCGCGGCGTCACCGCGGCTGCGGACCAAGGTCCTGAACTGAGAATGCCGGAAAGACCCACGAGGGGGCTCATTGTGACGACCGGATCGAGCTGGTGGCGTACGGCGGTGGCGTGGGTGTTCGCCGCCGTGGCCGTGGTCGCGCCGGCGGGCGCGGCACAGGCCGCCGGCGGCGGCACCGCCCCGCCGCCGATGACGAACGGGTTCGGCCTGACCCAGGTCGGCGCGCCGGAGGGAAACGCCACCGACTTCCATCTCACCGTGAAAACGCCCGAGGTCGCGGGCGAGCAGCACATCAAGATCATTCTGCCGCGCGGTTATTACGACGATCCGGGCAGGCGCTACCCGGTGCTGTACTTCCTGCACGGTTCACCCGACGACCCGGTCCAGCAGACGTACCCGGCGCTGAGCATGTCGGACCGGATGATCACCGTCATCCCGGACGGCGGCCCTCGGGGCTGGTATGCCAACTGGCTCGACCAGAGGACTCCGGCCGGTGCCCAGAACTGGGAGAACTTCCACCTCAAGCAGGTGATCCCGTTCATCGACGCCAACCTGCGAACGATCGCCACCAAGAAGGGGCGGGCCGTCGCCGGCGTCTCCATGGGCGGCTTCGGAGCCTTCCACTACGCCCAGGCCCGCCCGGACCTGTTCAGTCAGACCGCGTCCCTCTCGGGAGACATCGACCTGTCGGTCAGGTCCATGGACCTGCGCCTGGCCGTCGTCGCCACCCTCATCGACGCGCAAGGCGCGCTCTGCGCCTCGGCATCCGGGGTCTGTGACCCCAAGGACTCCCCGTACAAGCCCGCCGTGGACAGCGACGCCGCGTTCGGCTCGCCCTACCCGGTGTTCAACGCCGACCGGCGGTGGAACGAGGTCGATCCGTCGCAGCACATGGACACGCTCGCCAAGGCCGGAGTCGGGGTCTCCGTCTACGTCGGCGACGGCGGCGGCTCGCCCCTCGACCTGGAGTTCTGGGTCTCGGGTGCGGCGAAGAACGTCAAGGCGCGGATGGACGCCCTGGGCATGCCCTATTACTACGTCAACTACGGCGACGGTGCCGGCTGGGGCACCCGGTGCGACGGCAAGCACAACAGCGGCTGCTGGGAAGAGGATCTCCGCGATCTGATTCCCAGGCTGGAGGCGTCCTTCGCCTCGTGACCGGGCCGGTCCCGGCCCGCAGCCGCCGGCACGGGCCGCCGACGCTCTGGCGGGCCGTGCCGGCACGGCGATGAACGGGAACGCGCCGGCCGGGTGCGTCGCCACCACCGTCGCCATCCGTCATCGGCCCGGAAGAACCGGCCGCCGGCGGGTGGCGATGCGCCCGTGCCGTTATGCGCCCGTACCGTTCGGTGCCCGTACCGTTCGGTGCCCGTACCGTTCGGTGACCGGGTGAGAGCACGTCACCCCGGTGTCGCCGTCCCATGACGCGGTGCCCGCGTTCGCCCGGCCGAAGGGGCCGGGCCGAGCGCGAGTTCGTCGCGGGACAGGATCATCCGGTGCGTCCGCCGCAGCATCCGACTCGGGGGAACCCCCAGGTCGTCTGCGAGACGGCGGCAGGCGCGGTCGAACACGGCCAGCGCGTCGGCCTGTCGGTCGTTCCGGTACAGCGCCCGCATCAGCATCGCGGCCACCGGCTCGTTCAAGGGGTACGCCGCGAACAAGGCGAACAACTCGGCGATCGCCTCGGAGTCCTGGCCCAGCCGCAGTTGCCACTCCAGCTTCCGTCGCAGGATGGTGATTCTGCGCTCGGTGAGCCGCAGCCGCTCCAGTTCGGCCCACGGCCCGGGCAGGCCGGCCAGGGGCTCCCCGCGGAACAGCTCCAGCGCCTGGGCACACAGGCGGACCGACTCGGCCGGTTGATCGGCTCGATCGGCCGCCCTGATGCCGGTGACCAGCTTCTCCATCCGCGCCACGTCCACGTCGACCGTCCCGGAGACCAGCCGGTAACCGCGCCGTGCGGACTCGATGACCGAGTCAGGACTGTCCCCGACGCGGAGCGCCTTCCGTAACCGGTAGATGTACACCGGCACCACGTTCGCGGCCGGCGATTCCATCCCCCATACGTCGTCGAGCAGTTCCTGCCGGCTGAGGGTCCGCCCGGTGCGCAGCGCCAGCACGGCCAGTACGGCCTGCCGGCGGGGGTGCCCCAGGTCCAGGGGCCGCCCGTCCTGCCAGGCCTGCGGCGGCCCGAGAAGGGAGATCCGCACCTTCGGTCCGGCCGCCGGGCCGCCGGTGGTCCAGGGCAGTGGTCTCACCGGCCGGGTACGGGGGCCGCGGCCGGGAACGACCAGGCCGCAGTCGAAGGCGTGGACGATGGCGGCCGCCCGGTCGCGCAGACCGAGCCGCACCAGGATGCGCGCGAGGCGTTCGGCCACGGCGTCCTCGGGGATGGCGAGAGCGGCGGCGATCTCGTCGTCCCGCATTCCGCAGCCGACCGCGGCGAGTACGTCGCGCTCCTGGCGGCCGAGAGCGACGGCGGTCGGGCGTTCGGTGCTGACGGTCGTGGGCATCGCTGCTCCCCGGGCTCCGGACTGGTCGGTCTGGTCGGCGCGTCGACAAGGTAGGAGGACGACCGCGGGGCGAGGCATCCGGAACGATCCGGAGTGACAGACGCGATCACGGCCCGTTTCGCCCGGTGCTCACGGCACCGTGCGCGGCTTCGGCGTGGTACCGGGTGCCGCCGGGGCCGGGGGCGCGGGCGCTGTCCCGCCGTATCTCCGCCCCGCTCTTCACGGCCACCGTCCTCGTCGTCCCGCTGCCGGGGGACGTGACATACAAGGAGCATGTGCACGTACCCCTCACTCCCTGGCCGGCGGGCCGCCGCCGGTGAGAACGACCGGCAGTGGCCCCCGGGGTACCCGCACCAGAAGATGATCTTGTTGGGGTAGGGTGACCGCCCCGGTGCCCGGCAGAGAGTCCGCCGCATCCGCACTGGGCAGCAAGGAGATTGAGAATGCGCCGTATGTCCACCCTCGCCGTGACCGCCGCGATGGCCGCGGGCGTCGTCTTCACGGCCCTGCCCGCGCAGTCCGCCGCCGCGTCCGAGGTCACCTGCAACGTGCCGGAGATGGCCCAGCAGATCAAGCGACTGCAGAGCCGCGCCGCGGACTACGACCACTCCGGCTACCACGACGCCGCCCAGCGCGCCCGGTCCGAGGCCAACTCCCTTCAGCGGCGCATGCAGTGGTGCATCGACGCCGAGAACAACCTCTGATCCGACGCCTTGAGGCGGGGCCGGGGCGGATGGGGAGTCCCGGCCGCGCCCCGGCCGTCAGCGGGCGGTGAGCGCCGCCATGCCGCGCGCGGCCGGGAGCGGGTCGTGCCGCACCCGCCCGGCGGGCAGGCCTGCCGCCGCGAGCCCCGCCGCCATCGCCCGGACGAGGGCGGGCGGCCCGGCGACGAACGCCGTGCGCCGCGACCAGTCACCGTGCCGCAGCACCGCGCCGGCGACCGACTCCCAGCAGGCCGGGCCCGGTTCGTCCTCGATCACCGGGACGACCCGCAGCCACGGCCGACGCCGGGCCAGGTCGGCCGGCGTCTCGCTGTCGTACAGGTCGGCGAAGCTCCGCGCGCCAAGGAAGAGGTGCACGCCGTGCCGGCCCGCGTGCACCGAGGAGAGCTCCTCCAGCAGGGCCTTGGCCGGGGCCCAGCCGGTGTCCCCGGCCACCAGCAGGAGGTCGCCTGCGAGGTCGTCGTCCAGCGTCATCGTGCCGCTCGCCGGGCCCAGCCGCAGCGTGTCACCGACGCGGGTGTGTGCCACGAGCGCCTCGCTCACTCCCCCGCCGCCGACCGCCCGGACGTGGAACTCCAGCTCCCCGTCCGGGCGCGGGGCGTTGGCGAAGGAGTAGTACCGCCACGCCTGCGGGAGCCGCGGCGACTGTACGGCCGCGTACTGGCCGGCGCGGTAGGCGTACGGCTCGCCGGTGCGGACGCGGACGACCGCCAGGTCCGGGCGGCGCCGCTCGTGCCCGGTCACCTCGGCCTGCCAGGCGGGCGGTTCACCGATGGCGGCCTCGGCGCCCTCGACCATCGCGGCCACGGCGAAGCGCAGCATGCGCAGCCACGCCGTCTCCATGGCGTCCGTCCAGCGGGCGCCCGCGGTGCGGCGCAGCGCCTCGCGCAGAGCCGCCTCGAACGCCTCGTAGTGCGCGGGCCGGACGCCCAGCTTGCGGTGGTCGCGGCCGAGGCGGGTGAAGGTGGCGGTCACCTCGTCCGGGTCGTGCAGGTGCTCGATGAGGTACCGGAAGATGTGCGCGAGGTGGCGGCGCTGGAACTCCATGGATGCGGGGAACAGCGACCGCAGATAGGGCCACCGTTGGAACAGTTCGCCGTAAAGCTCGGCTATCAGCTCGTCGAAGGGTGACACGAGATCGAGGCCGCGCAGGATCTCCCGCTGGTCGGCCGCGCCGTCATAGGGGGCCGCCGTGCGGCGCGGCGCGGCGGGGGCCCGCCGCTCGCCCTGCGAGAACAGCGAGCGGCGGAGCCGCATCGCGTCGTGGCGGGCCAGCAGGCCGTGGTACTCGTCGCCGACGGTGCCCATGGTCAGCACCCCGCCGGTTCGTCGCCGCGACGCGCGGGGCCGCCGTGCGGCGGGTGGGCCCGTGCGCGTCGTCCCGGTTCCCGGGGCGGGCGGGGTGCGGCGGCCCGCGGGTGCGGGCGGGTGGCGGGGGCGCTCGGGTCGTGGCGTGACACGGTGCGGGGCTCCTGTCGGAGGGGTGGTACGGGCCGGCTGCCCGCTGCCGGTGGTCCCGGCCGTCGCGTGTGCGGCGCGCGTCAGTATGGCACCCGCCACCTGTGCCCAAGGGGCCCCGGCCATCAGGGCCGTTCGGCCCTTCCCCCGTTGCCCAACAGCCCGCTTGACGCACCGTCAGGGGACTCTTGGGCCCCGGTGGGTCCGTTCGGCCCAGGGCCCGGGCGGCACCGGGCCGCGGATCCTGGACGCGGGCCGGGAGGAGCCGCCGACCCCGTGGCACCCGGGCTCCTCCCGGTTCCGCGTGTCGTCGGGGCCGTGCTCCGACCAGGCTCCGCTCCGAGGAGGAACGTCATGTCCCACGCAGTCCTGGCGCTCGGCGTCGTGGTGCTGTGCGCGTCCGGCTGCGTCTGGTACCTGCCGGCCGTCACGGACGTCCGGGCCGGGGGTGACCGGCCCCGGTCGCGCCGGCTGGCGGCCGGCGCCTGCCTGACGGGCTGGGGGACGACGGCGCTGCTTGCCCCGCTGCTGCTGGCCGGGGCGGCGTGGCCGGCGATCGGCGGTGTCGCCGCGGCGGGCGGCGCCGTCTGCGCGGCGCTGCGCTCGCGCGCCCTCGTCGAGCAGGGCCGCGAACGGCGGGAGACCGACCGGCACTGGGCCGTGCTCGGCGGCCCGGTTCCCGGCGAACCCGCCCGCACCCGGCGGGCGTTCACCCGATGTCTGCTGGCCGGACTGACGGCCGCCGCGGTGGTCTTCGCGGCGGTGCTGGCCGGGGGAACGGCGAGCGGCGCCCGGCTCGCGGGCGCGGTGGCGGCCGGCGCGACCGTCACCCTCGTCTTCCTGGGCCTCGCCGGAGTGCGGGCGCACACGGTGGCGCGCCGGAGCTGACGGCGGCCGGGAGCCTCTCCGTTCTCCGGACAACGCGGCCGCCCGCAGGGGATCATGGGGGCGCTGTGGTCCCCGGCGCACGGGAGACCACGGACGCCGGCGAGCACGGGCACCGGCACGGACCGAGAGGTGACGAGATGGCAGCGCGCATCGGCAATTCCAAGACCATCGACGCCCGGGCCCGCGCCCATCTGGGGTCGAAGGGGCTGCTGCGGTGCCGCACCTGCAACAGTTCCAAGGTGTCGGTGCACGATCAGGGCACCTTGGGGGTCCTCGTGATGTGCCAGGCGGACCGTTGTCTCGGGGTGCACGCCGTTTTCCAGAGCTGAGCGGGTCCGTCCGTCCGTGCGTGCCGAGCGCCGCCGACGAAGCGTCCGAACCGCCGGGTCCGGGGCAGCGCGGGACGGCGGACGCCGTCCCGCTCGCGGAAGGCCCCGCCCCGCCCGGTGGACGTGCCGGCAGGACCTTCCCACGCGAGCGGGCCGGGGCCCGTCCGACGCGGCTCAGTGACGGGTCGCCGCCATGGGCCGCTGCCGGGTGGCGGCCGCGTCCGCCGCCTTGGCGGCCTTGCCCTTGGCCGCGTCCTTCACGGCGTTCTCCGCGACCGCCTTTTTCACGGCGGCCTTCTTCGCCTTCAGCCCGGCCTCGGGGGCCGGCGGCGTGGCGCAGGCGACGTCGGTTCCCGTCGTGTAGACGCCGTCCTTCTTCGCCTGTCCGCCCTGGTACTCGTAGTAGACGTACGAGTAGAAGTCGATCCGCCTGCTGGGCCCACAGGCCGAGTCGGCGGCGATGTCGTAGGTCAACTTGACGGTCCGGGTGGCGCCCGGGACGACGGGCACGTTGTAACGGACCGTCCCGGTCTGACCCTTGACGTCACACTGGACGGCCTCACCGGTACAGGACTTGAAGGTGTACTTCAGCCCGGGGTCCTGCGTGGTGTTCCACGTCGGCTGGATCGACTGGTACACGAACTGGGTGTTCGTGCTCTGGTCGTTGGTGAAGGTCATCGTGATGGTGACCGTGGAGCCCGGGGTCGCCGACGGCTTGTCGACGCTGATGGTCATGGGCGGCGCGGCGGCGGCCGAGGCCGGCTGCTGGACCAGACCGGGCAGGCCGATGCCGAGGGCGAGGAGACCGGAGAGACCGAGGCGTCTGCGTGTTGTAGGGCGCATGGCGGAGGAGAGTAGACAGCCGTGTTTCCCGTGACTGCACCGCCCGAAAGGGATCGGCCACGCTCCGGCGGGCCTGTGTGACTCCCGGTGCTGGTGCAGCGCCGAATGCCGCACGTGGACAGACGTGCGAGTTGGCCGGGAAACGATGACGGGGAGGGTGGGGGCGGATACGAAAGACCGGGCGGGTGTTTCGGAGGGGGCGGCGGAGATGGCCGGCACCCGGGGGACGGCGGAGCCTCCCCGCCGCCGCGCGCCACCCTCCGCCCCGACGGCGCGGGCCCTCCGCCCCGGCGGCACGGGCGCGGCCCCGGCAGCACAGGCCCGACGCGCCTCCGGCCCGTCGCGCGCCGGGCGCCTTGGCCTTCGCCCGGAGCGAACCGGTCGTCACCGGCGAGGCACTCCGCCTCAAGCACCGCGTGGAGCACGACTGCACTTGACCTTCCGGAACACATCTGGGATCCGCAGCCGCTGCTCGTGTTCGACGCGGTTCCGCGACAGCCGCGCCAAAGCCCGCCGCCACACGGCCCGGCAGACCGTCGAGCCGACTCCTTCACCCGTCGGGACCCGAAAAGCCCGCTTTGTCAGTCGAGACCCGAAAGACCCGCGACGGCCCGCAGGGCCGCGAGATGCCGCCGGTAACCGGACCGCCCCTCCTCGGTCAAGGAGAGCCAGGTGCGGGCCCGTCGGCCCACCCGCCCCTTGGCCACCGCGACCCAGCCGGCCTCCTCCAAGGCCGCGGCCTGCTTCGACAGCACCGAGTCGCTGATCTCCACCAGATCGCGCACGTACCCGAATTCGGCCTTGTCGACAGCGGCGAGCGCCGCCACGATCGACAGCCGCACGGGTGAGGAGAGCAGCGGCTCCAGTCCGTGCCGCGGATGCCGCCCCTGGACGGCCGGGCTCTCGGGGCTCACCGGCGTATCCCTCGCAAGGCGCCGACGGCCGGTGGCAGGGCGCAGGCCACGGCCGCCAGGGCGGCGAGCGGGAGGCTGCCCTTCAAGACGGTGACGCTGAGCACCACCGTGCCGATGTACAGGACCGCCCAGACGCCGACGACGGTCACATGGGTGCGGGCGAAGTGCCGCGGGACGACCGGCTGCCGCCCGGCGTACCACGAAAGACCGCCGACGAGTGCCGCGTTGAGGGCACCGACCACGGCCGCCGCGGCGGGTCCGCGCCAGAGGACGACCGCCGGGACGAGCAGCGGCTGCCAGCCCGCGAAGATCCACAGGTAGGCGGCGTACCATCCGCCGCGCCGCCGTGTGGCCGTCTCGAAGCGCTGGACGCCCAGCAATCGGGCGGCGGCTTGGGCGTGTTCGGACATGGATCCCCCCGTGTCAGGTCGGCCGGACGGGCCATCGCACCGGCCCGTCCGTTGCCATCCTGGCAGATACTTTCCACTGTGGAAAGTCATAAACGGGATCGGGCGAGAAATGCGTCATGGCCGCTTAACACGATGTTGATCACCTCTTCCCTACGCTGAACGGCACTCCGACGCCGGGCGGTTCACCGGCGTCCTCATGCCGGCGCGCAGGGAGGGGTGCAGCGGGATGGCTAGTGACGTGCGGCCGGCTCTCCGGCGGCGAGTGGGGGTGGTGGTGGCCCTGATGGTGGCGGCGTTCACCTTCAACACGGTGGAGAACCTGCCGATCGGACTGCTCACGCTCCTGGCCGACGATCTGGGCACCTCGCTGGGGGCTGTCGGTGTCCTGGTCACCGGCTACGGCGTGACGGTGGCCGTCGCCTCTCTCCCGCTGGCCCGGCTCACCCGTTCCGTCCCGCGCCGTCACCTGCTCACCGCGCTCCTCGCGGCGCTGGCCGTGGCGAACGCGGTGGCCGCGGCCGTCCCTTCGTACGGGCTCCTGTTCGCCGCGCGCGTGGTGACGGCGCTCGCCCAGGCGCTGTTCTGGGCGGTGATGGGTCCGGTGGCCGTGGGGCTGTTCCCCGAGCGGGTGCGGGGGCGGGTGCTCGGGGTGCTGTCCGTCGCCGGGTCGCTCGCCATGGTGCTGGGCGTTCCGGCCGGCACCTGGCTGGGCCGGCACCACGGCCGTGCGGCGCCGTTCGCCGTGCTCGCCGGGGCCGCGGTGGTCTCCCTGGTCCTGATCGCCGCCCTGCTGCCCGCCACCCGGCCCGAGGAGGGGCACGGCTCGCGCGGTACGCGTCCGGACGGGCGCCGGTTCGGGATCGTCCTGGCCACTACGGCGCTGTCCGTCACGGGCGCCTTCGCCGGGTACACCTACGTGGTCGAGTTCCTGGGCGAGGTGAGCGGTTTCCCGGCCGACTCGGTCAGTGCCCTGCTGACCGTGCCGGGTGTGGCGGGCGTCGTCGGGGTCTCCGTCGCCGGCCCGCTGCTGGACCGCTACCCGCGCGCCACACTGGCCGTCCCGGTCGGCACCCAGGCGGCCGGCATGCTGGGCCTGTACGCCCTCGGCGACCGGCGGGTGGCGGCCGTGGCCTTCCTGGCCGTGCTCGGCGCCTCGCTGGGGCCGGTGTTCATGGCGACGCAGGCCCGGGTCCTGGAGTCCGCCCCCGGCCGTACGGAGGTCGCCCTCGCCGCGAACTCCGGCGCGTTCAACTCGGGGGTTGCCGTAGGGGCCCTGCTCGGCGGCGCGTTGCTGCCCGCCGCGGGCGTCCGCGGTACGTTCCTCGCGGGCGGCCTGCTGACCCTGGCGGCCCTGACGGTCCTGCTCGCCGAACGGCTGCTGCCGTCCGCCGCGTCACACGGCCCGGCGGTCCCGTCCTGACCGCCGGGCCGCCGCCGGAGCCGGGCGGGCCCGGTGATCGGAAAACGAGGTGACCGTGCGGACCCCGTCGAGCAGACTGGCGGCATGAACGACGGCAGAACGGTACGGATCTCCAAGTACCTCTCGAAACACCTGCGCCACGACCCCGAGGGCATCGGCATCCGGCTCGACGCGGCGGGCTGGGTGCGGATCGACGAGCTCCTGGCCGCCGCCGCTGCCCACGGCTTCCCGTTCGGCCGCGAGGAGTTGGACCATGCCGTGGCGGTCAGTGACAAGCGGCGGTTCGCCGTGGACGGGGAGCGGATCCGGGCCCGGCAGGGGCATTCGGTGCCGGTGGACCTCGCCCTGCCGCCCGCCGAACCGCCGGCCTTCCTCTATCACGGCACCGTCGCGCGCTTCCTCCCCGCGATCCGTGACGAGGGCCTCCGCCCCATGGGCCGTCACCATGTGCACCTCTCCCCCGACCGCGAGACCGCCACGCGCGTGGGTGCCCGGCGGGGCAGGCCCGTCGTCATCGCCGTCGACTCCGGCGCCATGCACGCCGCCGGACACGTCTTCCACGTCACCGAGAACGGCGTGTGGCTGACGGACGCCGTCCCCGCCCGCTATCTGCGCTTCCGCTCCGGCGACGGCGCGAGCGGCGGGCCGGGCGCCGAGGGTGCCCAGGAGGCGGAGAACGGGGAGGGCCACCGGTAGCGAGGGGAGGGCGCCCAGGTCGGGGTGAGGGCGTCGGGTCCGCTCCGGTCGCCGGCCGGCCGGCGGTGACCGCCGCGTCCCTCCTGAGGCGGCGGACCCCAAGGTCCCCCCGT
The DNA here is from genome assembly GCF_055585605.1 of Streptomyces sp. NPDC052910. NCBI lineage: Bacteria > Bacillati > Actinomycetota > Actinomycetes > Kitasatosporales > Streptomycetaceae > Streptomyces > Streptomyces sp. NPDC052910. Next base: position 56,591 of record NZ_JBVJJR010000014.1, on the reverse strand, counting down.
CGCACCGCCCGTCGCGCCGCCCGGTGCGCCCTTCTCCGCGCCCCGGCCCGGGAGAGGGCGGCGCCCGTACCCCCGTGCCGGGCGCCAGGGTTCATCCTGGACCCGTCCGGCATCCCCGCGCTGAGATTTTTCCGCGTGGGCGGAGTCGGCGAGCCGCTCGGTGAGGCGCTCCTCGGTAAGGCGCTCAAGTACCTCCTGGGCCACGCCTTCCCCGCTGCCACCGCCCCGGCGGCCGGCGGCAGCGGGGAGAGAAACCGGATCACATCGATCGGACGCCCACCCCGCGCACCGCGGCCGCGGCGCGCGAAGCCACCGCGGCGCGTCCCGCCGTACGGACCGCCGTAGGCCGTCTCCGTACGGTCCCGTTGCCGCCGTGAACACCGCGGGCGGGAGCCGCGCGCGGCGGGGCGCGGACCACCGGTGCCGGGTCCACCGCGCTGATTGGGGCCGCGGCGGCCGCTCCGCTAGCCTGAGCGGCACGATGAAGCGTTTTTCCACGTCATGGGGCGCATTCGGCCTCGCCCGCTTTCCGGAGGACCCGCGCGACCGGCTGTTCGCCTGGGACGCCGCCGACGAGTACCTGCTGAACCACCTCGCGCACGGGGACGGCGGCCCGGTGGACCTGTCGGGTGAGGTGGTCGTCCTGGGCGACCGCTGGGGCGCACTGGTCACCGCCCTCGCCCCGCACCGCCCCACGCAGATCACGGACTCGTTCCTGACCCAGCGGGCGACCGGCGCCAACCTGGAGCGCAACGGCGTCCCGGTGGACTCGGTACGGCTGCTGTCCACGCGGGACACCCCGCCGGAGCGGATCGACGTCCTGCTGGTCCGGGTGCCGAAGAGCCTGGCCCTGCTGGAGGACCAGTTGCGCCGGCTGGCACCCGCCGTGCACGCCGGGACGACGGTCGTCGGCACGGGGAAGGTCACCGAGATCCACACCTCGACGCTGAAGCTGTTCGAGGAGATCCTCGGTCCGACGCGAACGTCGCTCGCGGTCAAGAAGGCCCGGCTGATCTTCTGCACACCGGACCCGGAGACCGCCCGGCAGCCCAGTCCGTGGCCGATCGAGTACACGCTGGGCCCGGACGCCGGGCCGGCGGCCGGGCTGACGGTGGTCAACCACGCGGGCGTGTTCTGCGCGGACCGCCTCGACATCGGCACCCGCTTCTTCCTCGACAACCTGCCGCGACCGCGCGGCGGCGCGCGCGTGGTGGACCTCGGCTGCGGCAACGGCGTCCTCGGGACGGCCGCCGCCATGGCCGACCCGGACGCCGAGGTGGTGTTCACGGACGAGTCGCACCAGGCCGTCGCCTCGGCGCGGGCCACGTTCCGGGCGAACGCCGGAGAGGGGCGGGCGGCCGAGTTCCTCGTCGGTGACGCCCTGTCCGCGGTGGACCCGGGCTCGGTGGACCTGGTGCTGAACAACCCGCCGTTCCACTCCCATCAGGCGACGACCGACACCACCGCCTGGCGGATGTTCACGGGCGCGCGCCGGGCACTGCGCCCGGGCGGGGAACTCTGGGTCGTCGGCAACCGGCACCTCGGTTACCACGTCAAGCTGCGCCGGATCTTCGGCGACTCCGAGGTCGTGGCGAGCGATCCGAAGTTCGTGGTGCTGCGGGCCGTCAAGCGGTAGCGCGTGGCGGCGCGGCCGGGACGGACATGCCGGGAGCCGGCGGGCGGGCGCCCGGCACGGTGGCGATGCTCCGGCCCCGGCCCCTCGCCTTTTCCCACGGGAGGGTCCGCGCTGCTCCTCCCACTGCGAAAAGCGGCTTCACCGCTTGTCCTCGAACGCCGGACGGGCCGCACGATCAGCCCGGCAGCGCCTCCGCCTCCACCCTCGGCAGGATCAACGCCCCGGCGATGATCATGAGCGCTCCGACGGCCTCCGGGACCAGCCACCACCCGGTGCGCACGTGTTCCTCGTACACCAGGAGCCCCAGCGTCAGGCTGACGAGCGCGTCCCCAAGGGTGAGGGCGGGCTGGGAGGCGAGCAGCGGCCCGGACTCCATGGCGTTCGAGAGCAGGAACAGGGAGGCCGCGCCCGCGGCGGCGAAGGCGTACGTCTGCCAACAGGTGAAGAAGGCCCCGGCGCCGTGCCCGGCGAAGGTCACGGCGGCGTCCTTCATCAGCGCGGCGGTCAGGGCGTAGCCGACGGCCGCCGCCGAGCCGAAGAGGGCGGCGCGGGCCTTGCCCCGGGGGCGCGGCAGGGCCGCCACGACGCAGGCCGCCATCGCGGCGACCGCGGTGCCCAGGGCGGTCAGCCAGCGCGCGGTGCCGACCCGTACGTGCTCCCCGCCCGGCGCGGCGGCGGCCAGCCCCAGCGCCAGCCCGGCGGCGACCAGCAGGATCGCCGCCCAGCCGTACGCCGGCAGCCTGCGGCGGAAGACGGCGCCGGCGATCAGCAGCGCGAACGGGAGTTCGCTGACGAAGAGGGGCTGTACGAGGGAGAGCGAGCCGAGGGAGAGCGCGAGCGCCTGGAAGACGGCGGCGCAGAGGACGGCGGCGATGCCGGCGAACCACACGGGGTGGCGCAGCAGGTCGCGGACCAGACGGAAGCTGAAGGCGTCGGCCTTCGGGACGGTCCGCGCCGCCGTCCGCTGCAGCACCACGGCGGTGGCGTTGCTGACGGCGGCCAGTACGGCGAACAGCACCGTGAGGACGTCGGTCACGGATATCCCTCCTGTTCGGCGGGCGGTCACCGGCGCCCGGCGGGCCGTTTGCGCCACGGCGGGGCCGCTTGCGCAACGGTGGCAGAACGCGCCGTCTCACCGCCCCCACGGCGCCACCCGCAGCGCACCGGTCACACGAACAGACGCCCGTCCCGGCCGGCGCCGGACCGTCACCGCCGCGGCCGTCGCCCCGAGGACGACCGGTCGCGCGCTTGTGCCCGGGGCGGACGCGCGCGGAGGGAAGCGGGAAACCGCCCGGGGTGACCACGGCTCCGTAAGCGCACGACAGTGCCGGCCCGCTCCCCTGCGCCGTCGCCTGCGGCAGACACCGGCGCTGGTGCTACGTCAGCCCGGCGGGAACGGGCGAGACCCGGCATCACCCGGGCGGGTCCGGCCGGCCCGCCTTCGCAGCGGGGAGCGCGCTGGGACACCGGTGGGAGCGCGGCCGGACGCCGGTGGGGGCGCCCGGCGCCCACGTCCGCGCCGCCGCCCGCCCCGGCGGCCGTGCGGGGCCGGCCCGACCGCCGGCAGCGGGTGCCGCCCAGGCCCCATCGGGGCCGGTACGCCTCCGTCACGTCCGGCCCCGTCAGGTCACGCCTTGACGGCCGCTTCCCGCGCGGGTTCCGTCTCGCCCGCGGCGGCCGTGGCCGGGGGCTGGGGCGGGTTGGGTCGGACGAGGGCCAGGACCAGGAGGCCGCCCAGGACCGCCGCGGCGGCGGACCAGAGGAAGACGGACTGGAGGCCGTCGGCGAAGGCGCGGTGGACCAGGTCCTCGGCCGCGCCCCGGTGCTCCTTCGGCGCGGCGGCGACGATGCGCTGGGCCTGGCCGCCGGCGAGGGCGGACGCGGTGCCGTGCGGGTCCGGGACGGCGCCGGACAGGTCGGCGCGTGCGGCGTGGGTGAACACGGCGCCGAGGACCGCGATGGCGAGGCTGGTGCCGAGCTGGCGGAAGGTGTTGACCGCGCCGGCGGCCATGCCCATGCGCCGCGGCGGCACGCTGCCGGTGGCGGCCGAGACCAGCACCGGCGTGGCGAGACCGACGCCGACGCCCGCGACGGCCAGCCCGAGCACCAGCGCCGAGCGGCCCGCGTCGGCGGACATCGCCGTGTACAGCAGGTACATGCCGACGGCGACCAGCAGCAGGCCGACGCCGATGGGCAGCCGCGGCGCCATCCGCTGGGTGTGCCGCCCGGCGAACGCGGCCACCAGGAAGGAGGCCACAGCCATCGGGGTCAGGGCCAGGCCGCTCTCCACCGGGCCGAGGCCGAGGACGGACTGCAGCCAGATGGAGACGAGGACCAGCCCGCCGAACGCGCCGCCCTGGAACAGCAGCGCGCCGCCCATCAGGCCGGCGAACGACGGCCGGCGGAGCAGGGCCAGGTCCAGCATGGGCACCTCGCCCCGGCGGCCGGCGCGGGTCTCGGCGAGGACGAACCCGACGAGGGCGGCGGCCGTGACGGCGAACGAGGCGAGGACGGTGGCCGAGGTCCAGCCGGACTCGGCGCTGCGGATCAGTCCGTAGGTGAGGGCCGCGGCGGCGAGGGTGAAGGTGACGGCGCCGGGGATGTCCACCCGGGCGGGCCGCCCGTCGGTGCGCGGCCGGTCGGGGCGGACGACGCGGAGGGTGAGCAGGACGGCCGCCGCGGCGACCGGCAGGTTGACCAGGAAGATCGCTTCCCAGCCGATGTGCTCGGTGAGCAGTCCGCCGAGGATGGGTCCGGCCGCCGCGGCGGCGCCGTTGACGGCGCCCCAGATCCCGAAGGCCGTTCCCCGGTCGCGGCCCTGGTAGGTGGCGCCGAGCAGGGCGGCCGAGGTGGCGAACATCAGGGCGCCACCGGCACCCTGCACCGCGCGGGCGGCCACCAGCACGCCCGCGTTCGGGGCGAGGCCGCAGCCGAGCGAGGCGAGGGCGAAGAGGGTGAGGCCGGCCGCGTAGAGCCGGCGGTGTCCGAAGAGGTCGGCCAGCGAGCCGGCCACCAGCAGCAGTGCGGCCAGGGACAGGGCGTAGGCGTCGACCACCCACTGGAGGGACGAGAAGGTGGCGTGAAGGTCGTCCCCCATCTCCGGCAGGGCGACGTTCACGATGGTGACGTCCACCAGCAGGATGAAGGCGCCCAGACTCACCGCCACCAAGGGCCACCATTTACGCATGTGATTACTCCGTTCGTCCGGGGGCCGCGGCCGGTCGCCGCGTCACCCCGCGACAGGAACGATCAGGCGGAGGGACACCCTCACCCCAGCCAGGAGCGGCCGGAGCGCGGAATCCGACATCCTTTAGCGTGGAACGGTGAAACTCGACACCCCACCCGCCGCCCTGTCCGACGACCCGGCTGGCGACCCGGCCGATGTGCCGCGTTCTGTGCTGCCGCCGCTCGACACCGCCGACCACTCCCTGGTCCACGCCCTCCAGATCGACGGCCGGGCGCCGTTCCGCAGGATCGCCGAGGTGCTCGGCGTCTCCGACCAGACGGTGGCCCGCCGCTACACGCGGCTGCGGTCGGCCGGCGTCCTGCGGATCCTGGGCCTCACCGAACCGCTGCGCATGGGTCAGGCGCCGTGGATCGTCCGGATCCGCTGCGCGCCGAGCGCCTCCGCGCAGATCGCCACGGCGCTGGCCCGGCGCAGGGACACCACGTGGATCAACCTGGCGGCGGGCGGTACCGAGATCACCTGTCTGGTGCGGCCGGCGAAGCCCGGGGAGGACGCCCTCCTGCTGGAGAAGCTGCCGAGTACCCCCCGGGTGGTGGACGTCGCGGCCCACGCGCTGCTGCACGTCTTCTTCGGCCACGACTGCAGCCTGGTGACCAAGTCGGGCCCCCTGTCGGCGGACCAGGTGGCCGCCCTGACGCCCCGCGAGGCGCCGCGTGTCCTGCCCTCCGACCCGGCGCCGGCCTTCCCGATCGGCTCGGCGGACCGCCGGATGTTCGACGTCCTGGCGCTGGACGGCCGGGCCTCCGTCGGGGAGCTCGCGGCGGCCACCGGCTGGTCGCAGACCACCGTGCGGCGCCGGATGGCGGAGCTGCGGGCGGCCGGGGTGCTCTACTTCGACGTGGACTACCACCCGCGGGTGATCCAGCGGAATTTCCGCTCCCTGCTGTGGCTGAACGTCGAGCCGTCCCGGATCGAGGAGGTCGGCCGGGCGCTCGCCTCCCATCCGGAGGTGCCGTTCGCGGCGGCGACCACGGGGAACGCCAATGTGCACGCGAGCGTCACGACGCCGGACGTCACGGCGTTCTACCGCTATCTCACCGGTCCGGTGGCCGCGTTGCCCGGCATCCTGGGCACCGGCACCGCGCCCATCCACCGCACGATCAAGGGAGCCGGTCCGCTGTGGACGCCGGAGTGGGGCCAGGGGTGAGCTGCCGGTGTGAGGTGCCGGGCGTCGCCGGTCCGGCGGGCCCGGGCGCCTGGGGCCGACCGGAGAAACCCTGAACCCGAACCTGGTCCGGACCAATTGAAACGTCGTTTTCCGGCCCACTCCCCTGTCAAGCGTCCGGCGAATGTGCCGAGGGAAAATGCCGAAACCCTCCCGCCACCACGCTCCTTTCGCATACCTTCCGTCGCAACGGACACGCCACCGGTAATCGCCCGAGGGCGGGAGAGGATTGTGTGACCGTGCCGTGCACCCGCCCGACTCCACCGAATCCATCATGAGGCGCGCCTTGAGGCAGTTCGCCGGAAGGAGGCAGTCGATGACCGCCGCACCACCCGAAGTGCTCGCCGAGTTACAGGAGTTACGGGTCAGGGTTCCGTATCTGACCGGTGCGATGGTGGCGAGCACGGACGGCCTGGTGATCGCCCACCTGCTCGCCAACGCGGAACCCGACGGGGTGGCCGCGCTGACCGCCGCGGCGCTGGGCGTGGGTGCCCGGCTGACGGACGCCGTGGGCCACGGCGGCTTCCGCGAACTGCTGGTCAACGGCGAGTTCGGCTACGTGGCCACCTATGCGGCGGGCACCGCCAGCGTCCTCACCCTGCTGGCCACCGCCGACGCGAACGTCGGCCGGCTCAACATCGAGGCCCGCCGGGCCTGTCCCCGCCTCGGCGCCCTGATCGACGGCGCCTTCCAGCGGCAGCGGCAGCCATAGCGGCGCGCCCCCGACGACCATGGGGGCGGAGACCCGTGAAGCGCCCCCGCATCCCTTACCGACACCGAAAGCGGAACTCTCATGGCCAACACCGAAATGGCACTCAAGGACGCGATGAACTCCATCGAGGGGGCCATCGGCGTCGCGCTCGTCGACTACGGCAGCGGCATGGCGCTCGGCACCCTGGGCGGCAACCAGTCGATCGACCTCAACGTGGCCGCGGCGGCCAACACCGACGTCGTCCGGGCGAAGCTGCGGGCCATGGAGATGCTGAACCTCCAGGACCGCATCGAGGACATCCTCATCACGCTCGGCACCCAGTACCACCTGATACGGCTGCTCACCGGGCGCGGGGGCAGCGGCCTCTTCCTCTATCTGGTCCTGGACGTCAAGCGGGCCAATCTGGCGATGGCCCGCCACCAGCTCAAGCGCATAGAGAGCGACCTGGAGGTCTGAGCGCCGCGCGGTCAGCGCAGCCCCGCGGGCTCCCGCTCGGCGGCCGCGCGCTCGTCGAGGAAGGCCGCGAGCTTCGCGGTGAAGCCCTCCGGGTCCTCCCCGGGAGCGCCGTGCCCGGCGTCGATCTCCGCGTAGCGGCTGTCCGCGATGCCGGCCAGCAGGGCCTGCTGCTGGTCGGCCCCGATGATCCGGTCGTGTGCGCTGGCCAGCACCAGGGTGGGCGCGGTGATCCGGCCCAGCAGCGCGCTCAGGTCGACCGTCAGGTCGGCCTCGGTCTGCCGGTCGGTGCCGGGGGCGATCGCCCCGGAGAGCGCCTGGACCAGGGCCTCGTAGGCGGCGGTGTCCGTGTGTTCCCAGTACCGCGGGCCGAAGGCCATCAGCGGGAGCATCCGGACGAACAGGTCCGTGCCGTGCCGGGCGTCGGCGCGGAGCAGGGCGAGCCAGTAGCGGAACTCCGCCGCCATCCGGGTGTCCGTCCGCACCCAGCCGGCGTGCAGCGCCAGCGAACGGACGCGGTCGGGGTGGGTGCCCGCGAGGTGCGCGGCCACCACGGCGCCCAGCGAGTGGCCCGCCAGGTGGAAGGTGGCGAGCCCGGCGTCGTCGGCGGCGGCGAGGACCTCGTCGGCGAGGTCGGCGACGGTGAGGGGGCCGCCGTGGTCGGTGGTGGCGCCTGATCCGGAGAGGTCGGGGGCCACCACGGTGAAGCGGTCGGCGACGGCCGCGGTCAGCGGCTGCCACTGCTCTTTCCCGGCCCCCGTGCCGTGGACGAGGACCAGGCCGGGGCCGGAGCCGGTGCGGTCGTAGGCGACGGTGGCCTCGCCGTGGGAGAGGGTGGCGGTGGTGGTGGGCATGGGTGTCCGTTTCTCGTGTGAAAGGTGGAACAGGGGGTGCGGTGGCGTCCGCTACGCGGGAACGCCGTCCCGCATCCCGGCGAGCAGACCCCGCAGCGCCTCGTTGAAGGCGGCGGGCCGCTCCTGGTGCGGCATGTGGCCGGAGCCGGCGACGGCACGGAGTGCGGCGCCGGGGGTCAGCTCCGCGCACTCCCGGGAGACGGCGAGGGGGATGTGGCTGAGCTCGCCGTGGATGTAGTGGACCGGCACCCGCAGGTCCGGCAGCGCCGGGCGCGGGTCGTAGACCAGGGCCTCGGCGAACTGGCCGTCCACGAACACCCCCGAGTCCAGGATCTGCCGGATCGTCCAGTCGGCCAGCGCCGGCGAGGCGTCCGGTCCGAACCAGCCGGGCACCCAGTCCGCCAGCGTGCCCGCCCGGTCCTCCCGCAGTCGGCCGACGAGGTCGGAGGAGGACGCGTCGAGCGACGGCCAGTAGGCGGGCCCGTCCACCGAGACCGCCCCCGCGACGGCCTCGGGGTGGCGCAGGGCCAGTTCGACGGCGAAGACGGCGCCGATGGACGAGCCGACGACCACCGGCCGCTCCAGGCCCAGGGCGTGGATCAGCTCCACGGTGTCACCGACCACACCGGCGATGTCGTTGCCCGCGGCGGGCCGGGCGGAGCGCCCGCAGCCGCGCCAGTCGACGGTCACGACGCGGTGGTCCGGGACGAACGCGGGGAGCTGGGCGCCCCACACCCGGCCGCTGGTCCCCCAGCCGTGCAGGAACAGCAGGGCCGGCCCGGTGCCCTCGTCCTCGTGGTAGAGCGTGGTGCCGTTGACGTTCGCGTAGGGCATGGCGTGACCCCTTTCCTGACGACTGGTGAAGGTTTCCCGGCGGTCGGGCGGGTGCTGCCGCCGGTCCGTCGGTGATCACCACTTCACCGCACCGGCCGCACGCGACCAAGGGGCGAAGCGCGTCTACACTCATCACGAATCGTGATCAGTGCCGGTCGGAAGGGGCGGGCGTGGAGCTCCGGCAGTTGGAGTACTTCCTGGCGGTGGCGGAGGAGCTGCATTTCGGGCGGGCCGCCGAGCGGTTGCGCATCGTGCAGTCGGCGGTGAGCCAGCAGGTGCGCCGGCTGGAACGCGAGCTGGGGATGCCCCTCTTCGACCGGACGACCCGGGCCGTCGGCCTGACGGAGGCCGGACGCCGGCTGCTGCCGCACGCCCGCGAGGTGCTGGCCGCGCGGGAACGGGCCCGGGCCGCCGTCGACGACCTGCGCGCCGAACGCGCGGTCACCCTGCGGCTCGGCACCAGCTCGGGACTGGGCGCCCGGCTGGAGACCATCCTCGACGGCTTCGCCCGGCTCGCCCCCTCGGCCCACCTGGAACTGGTCACCGCGGCCACCGACGAGCGGCTCCGCCGCGTCCGCTCGGGCGAGCTGGACGCGACCCTGCTGCGCGGCGACCGCACGGTCCCCGGCGTGGAGCTGCTGCCGTTGTGGGAGGACGAGGTGATGGTCGCGCTGCCCGCCCGGCACGACCTGGCCGTGCGCGACACGATCGCCATGGCGGAGCTGGCCGGACTCCCGCTGCGCCTGTCCGGACCCGAACGCAACCCCGCGCTCCACGAGCTCGTGGTGCGCTCGTGCGAGGAGGCCGGTTTCACCCCCGAGTTCGGTCCGGAGTTCACCTCGGCGCAGGACACCCTGGCGTCCATCGGTTACGGGAAGCCGTCGTGGACGGTCTTCTACGCGTCGCACGCCGACCAACTGCCGGTGCCGGGCGTGGTCTTCCGGCGGCTGCGGGATCCGGCACCGGTCATGCGGGCGTACCTGGCGGTCCGTCCCGACCCGCCGAGGGCGGAGCTGCGGGCGCTGATCGAGGCGTGCCACCTCGCCGCCGGGTGAGCGCGTACGCCCGGCCGGGCACCGAAGCGCCGGGCCTCGAAGTGCCGGGCGGCCAGGGCCGGTCGGGCCGCGTGGCCGGCCCTGGCCGTAATCCCGTTGGACCGCCGACGGCCGCTCCCTAGGATGCCGCGCATGATCACATCCCGGTCCGTCCCGGACCTCGTGTCCCGCCACCGCCCTGCCGACGAGCAGGAACGCGTCGCTGTCGAGCGCGTCCGCGCTCTGCTGGCTTCCGACGGTGATCCCTGGGCCCGTTCGCTTCCCCTCCACCTCACCGCGACGGCGGTGATCGTCCACCGGGAGAGCCGTCGGGTGCTGCTGCGCCGGCACCCGTTGCACGAGTCGTGGCTGCTGGTGGGCGGGCACGGGGATCCCGGAGAGCACGATCCGCTGGCCGTGGTGCTGCGTGAGGGGCGGGAGGAGACCGCGCTGACGGATCTGACGCCGTGGCCGGACGGGGAGGTGCTGCACGTCGGCGTCCTGCCGGTGCCCGCGTCCCACCGCGAGCCGGCGCACGAACACGCCGATCTGCGCTTCGTCCTGGCGACCGGGACGCCGGAGGCCGTCCGTCCGGAGCGTCCGGGGGCGGACCTGCACTGGGCCGGGGTGGCGGAGGCGCTCGCAATGGTGACCGAGGAGAACGTGCGCGAGACGCTGTCGCGGGTGCGGCCGCTGCTGGACGGCTGACGCCCGCGAGAGGTACCCCGGCGGTGCGGGTGCCCGAACGCCCCGACGGGCCCGCGGCCGCCGGTTGTACGGGACCGCCGCGGGGGACGGCCGTGGCGGTTCCGGCCGTCCCCCGCGGCGGTCCCTGACCGCCGTTTTCAGCGGCCGGCGGCCACCGGGCGGCGGCGGTGCGTCCGTTTCCCGTCGTCTGCCGGCCGCGTGCTGTCTGACGGCCGCGTGCCGTCGGACGGCGCGGTCGCGACCGAGGACCCGGTGCCGCCGGAGGGCGCGCCGGAGCCGGCCACTCGCCGGGCCGGCCTGCGCCGCGTCGCGGCGACGGCCACGCCGAGCAGCACGATCAGCCCGCCGACCCCGGCCATCGGCGCGGGGACGTTGCCGAACAGGGCCGCGTCCAGGGCCAGGGCCGCGACGGGCACGGCGTAGAGCACCAGCGAGCTGGTGGCGGCCGTGGCACCGCGGAGGACCCGGGACCAGGTGCAGAAGGCGAGGACGGTGCAGCCGAGGCCCAGCCAACCGACGGCCGCCCCCTGCCGCCAGCCGACGTCGGCCGACTGCCGTACGGCGTCCGGGACCGCGAACAGCAGCGGCAGCAGGCCGAAGAGGCTGCCGTAGAAGATGCAGTCCAGGCCCGAGTAGCGGCGCAGCAGCGGCTTCTGGAGGACGAACGAGGTGGCCTGCGCGGCGGCGGCGAGGACGATCATCGCCATGCCGGCGTGCGAACCCCCGCCGGCCCCGCCGGCCGTGGCGACGACGAGGGCTCCGCCCAGCGCCACGAGCAGGCCGGTGACACCGCGGGCGCCGGGCCGCTCCTTGAGGACCAGCATGCCGAGGAGGGTGGCGAAGACGGGCGAGGTGGCGACCAGCATGGCGGCGGTGCCGCCCTCGACGTGCCGTTCGCCGGCGTAGAGCAGCAGTTGGTACGCGGTCATCCCGGTGAGACCGAAGCCCGCCATCCGCAGGGCGTCCGCCCGGCGCAGCCGGCTGATCCGCCCGGTGAGCGCGCACGGGGCGAGGATCGCCACGGCGCAGACGAGCCGCAGGACGGCGATGGCCACCGGGGAGTAGCCGTCGAGGGCGACGCGGATCGCCGGGAAGGCGGACCCCCAGAGGATCGCCGTCGCGGCCATGAACGTCCAGGGAGACGCCGTGCGGCGCTCGGCCGTCATGGGAGGTCACCGCCCATCGGTAGACGAGTGCAGAAGCTGTGGAAAGGGCCGGTGGGGAGCGGCGGTTGCCTGGCTCCCGGACCGCTTTCGACGCTAACGGGAATCCATCCATAAGTCGAATAACGAATTCCATTAACGAACCCAAGGCTTCCTTTGACTTCCTCCGACATCGGCCTGCTCCCGAGCCGCCGAGCCCGGCGCACACGAAGAGGCCGAGGCGGCGCCGGACGCCCTCCCCTCCTAGGGGCGCCGACCCCGCCTCGGCCCGCTCAACTCCCATGATTCCAGAGCGCATTCATTCCGTCACGACCTGTAACCGGCCGGCCGGGGTGTGTCTTCCGGGTACGCGCCCCGGCGTGCGCCGTCGTGCCCCATCTGTTGAGCTGGATGGGTGGGCGGGAACCGCCCGGGAGGAGGAGTCCGCATGACCACTGCCACCCGGTTTGCCACCCGGACCGACACCCGGACCGACCTGGGGACCCTGCGCGAGCTGCTGGCCGCGCCGGGGCCGTTCGCCTCGGTCTACTTCGACCTCGAGGCGCGCCCCCAGCGGGCGGAGGAGGCCGGGGCCCGCTGGCGCGAACTGGCCGCCCGGCTCGCCCGGGAGGGCGCCGACGCCGCCACCGTGGACGCGCTCACGGCGCGCGTCATGGACTCGCTGCCCGGCACCGGCGTCCTCGCCCTCTTCGCCTCGCACGGCGAGCTGCGCCACGCCGCCGAACTGCCCGGCGGCCACCACGGCGACGTCGCCGAATTCGCCGACGTACCGCACCTGTTGCCGCTGCTGGAGTGGCGGCAGGAACACCCCGCGCACGTCGTGGCCGTCGTCGACCGCACCGGCGCCGACCTCCTCGTCCACCCCGAGGGCGGCACCGACGTCCGGCGGCGTACGGTCCAGGGGACCGACGACGAGATCCTGCGCACCTCGGGCCTGCCGAACATGCGCTTCCAGCACCGCGCCGAGGACTCCTGGGAACGGAACGCGAAGGTCGTCGCGGAGGCCGTGGACGAGGCACTCGCCGAGGTGTCGGCGTCCCTGCTGCTGGTCGCGGGCGACGTCCGGGCCCGGCAGTACCTGACCAAGCACCTGCCCGCGCGGGTCCGCCGGGACGTGACCGTCGGGCACATCAGCGGCAGCCGGTCGGCGGACGGCTCGGCGGCCGTGCGCACGGCCCGCACCGAGACCGAGGTCGCCCGGGCCGGCCACACCCGCACCGCGGAACTGCTCCGCACGCTGGAGCATGAGCTCGCGCCCGGCGGGCACGCGGTCGAAGGGGTCCGCGCCACGCTCGACGCACTCGCCGTCGGCCGGGTGGGGACCCTGACGGTCACCGACGACCCACGGGACCAGCGGACCGCCTGGTTCGGCGACTCGCCCGCCGAGCTCGCCGAACGCCGGGAGGACCTGCCGCCGGACGGCGGCGGGGAGCCCCACGAGGGGCGCCTGGCCGACGTGGCGGTCCGGGCGGCCCTGCTGACCGGTGCCGACGTGCGGGTGCTGGAGCCGGGCGAGGCCCGGACCCCGGCCCAGGGCACGGGAGGCATCTGCCGTTACCCGTGACGGCCGTCACCGTCGTGACCGTCTCGACAGCCGATCCAGATGAGACAGGACAAGGAGCACACCGCATGAAGGTGGCATTTCTCGTGGCCCCGGAAGGCATCGAGCAGGTCGAGCTGACCGACCCGTGGCAGGCGGTGCGCAACGCCGGCGGCACCCCGCGTCTCGTCTCGACCGAGTCGGGCAGCGTGCAGGCGTTCCACCACCTCGACAAGGCCGACACCTTCCCCGTCGACGACGTGGTGGACGAGGTATCCGTCCAGGAGTACGACGGGCTGGTGCTCCCCGGCGGAGTGGCCAACCCGGACGCGCTGCGCATGCACGAAGGCGCCGTCTCTTTCGTGAAGTCCTTCTTCGAAGCGGGCAAGCCGGTCGCGGCGATCTGCCACGCCCCGTGGACGCTGGTGGAGGCCGACGTGCTGCGGGGCCGGACCCTGACCTCGTGGCCGAGCCTGCGCACCGACGTCCGCAACGCGGGCGGCACCTGGGTGGACGAGCAGGTGAAGGTGTGCACGGGCGGTCCCAACACCCTGATCACCAGCCGGAAGCCGGGTGATCTGCCGGCCTTCTGCTCGGCGTTCGTGAAGGAGTTCCGCCAGACCGCCAACGCCTGACCGCGCGCGGCCGGCGGCCTCCCCGCCCGTCATGACGGGGCGCGGGCGGCCGCCGGCCGAGTTGCGGCGGAGGGCGGTTCCCCTACCGTGGCCGTGTGATCGGCACACCGGACCCGCGCCCCGGCGCGGGCGGACCGCTCCGCCGGCTCCTGCGCGCTCCGGGCGGACCGGAGGCGCTGCGGCGCGCCACGTGGCTGACCGTGGCCGGCTGCGCGGGGTTCTACACGCTCGCGTACGCCTTCGGCCGGCGCGACATGGCGCTCTTCGCCATGTTCGGCGCGCTGCCCCTGATCCTCTTCTCCTCGATCCCGGGGCCACCCCGGCGGCGTACCGGGACGGTGCTGCTGACACTGCCCGTCGGCTGGGCGCTGGTCACCGCCGGCACCCTGCTCGCCGTCCACGACTGGACGGCGGCGCTGGGGATGCTGGTCGTGGGCTTCGCCGTCTCCCTGCTCGCGAACGGCGGGCCGCGGACCGCCGGTCCGGCGCCCGCCTTCCAGCTCTACTACGTGCTTCCCTGCTTCCCCCCGTACGCGCCGGACACCCTGCTGGCCCGCCTGGCCGGCCTCACCGTCGGCATCCTGCTCACCGCGCTCGTGGACCGGTTGCTGTGGCGCGAGCCGCCGGCCGTCCCCTACCGGACGCTGCTCGCCGACGCCACCGAGGCCACGGCCGGCTACTGCGACGCGGTCGGGCGTCTCCTGGCGGCCGACCGCGCCGCCGCGGACGTCCGGGGCCCGCGGGAAGCGGCCGACCGGGCCCTGACGGCGACGCTGCTGTCCGAGGTGCCACCGGCCGAACGTCCCACCTCGGCCGTGCACCGGGACCGGGCCCTCGTCCACACCCGCGCCGCGGTGCGGCACGTGCGCGACCTCCTGGACGGCATCGTCGACGACCACGGCGGGCACGTGCCCGGCGCGCCCGGGCTGCTGCGGCACTGCGCGGAGTCCCTGCGGCGCACCGCCTCGTCCTTGCGCGCGGAGGCCTTGACGGCGCCCGGGGACGCCGCTTCGTCGCGCGGGGACGCCACGTCGTCGCGCGCGGACGTCCGGGGCCCGGAGGGCGGCGACGACCCGCACGCCGTGCTGGCCGCGTTCGACGAGGAGCGGGCCCGGGGACTCGCCCGGGCGACGCCCGGGCGGCTGCGTCAGGACGCCGTGGTCCGCCGAGTGGCGGAAGGGACCCTCGTGGCGTGCGAGGCGGGGCACCTGGCGGCCGGTGGGCGGCTGTCCGCCGACTGGGACTACCCGGGCAGCCCCTTCGCGTACGCCGGCGTCGGCACCGCGGCGTGGTGGTGGCACCGGTTGGTCGTGCGCCTGGCACCGACCTCCGTCCTGTTCCGGAACGCCGTCCGGCTCTCCGTGGCCCTGGCCGGCGCCCGGCTCCTGGTCGGTGTCCTGGAACTGCCGCACGGGTTCTGGGTGCTGCTGACGATCCTCAGCCTCATGCGCACCTCCGCGGCCGACACCCGCGCCGCGCTGGTGCCCGGTGTCGTCGGGACGGTCGTGGGTGGCGCCCTCGCCACCGGGATGCTGCTCGCCGTGGACGGCGCGACCGTCTTCTACGCGGCCTTCACCCCTTTCTTCCTGCTCGTGGGACTGACCGTGGGTCCGGTGCTCGGCCCCGCGTGGACCCAGGGCGTGGTGACCGTCGCCCTCGTGCTGATCTTCGGACAGGTGGCGCCGCCCCACTGGGACCTGCCCGCCGTACGGCTGCTCACCGTGCTGCTCGGCGGAGGGATCGGCGCGGTGGCGAGCGTGCTCGCCTGGCCTCGCGGGGCGGCCGGACAACTGCGGCACGACATCGCCCGCGCCCTGGCCCGGGCCGCCGCGGCGTGCCCGGCCGTGACCGACCGGCTGGTCCGCCCGCACGGCAACGGCGTGGAGGAGCTGGCCGCGGCGCGGCGGGCCCTGTTCCTCGCGCAGGGGACGTACCTCCAGTACCACATGGAAGCCGCCTCGCGGGACGGCCGGGACCCGCCCTGGGAGGCGTTCATGCTGCCCGTGTACGAGGCGGTCGGCGGCGGCTCCCTGATGCTCGCCCGGCGCCGGGACGGCGACCGCCCACCGCTGCCGGCCGCCGCCTGCGCGGAGCTGACCGCGCTGGCCGGGGCGGCGTCGGCCGGATGCCTGGCGGCGGCGGAGGCCCTCCGCTCGGGACGAGCCCCCGGACGGGACGCCGGCGGTGCCCGGCCCGCCGAGGCGTCCGGCGCTCTGCGCTGGGTGGCCGGTCACGCGTCGTCGGCCCCGGCGGCCGACGTCCTGCTGGTCGCCGACACGGAGGCGTGGCTGGCGGGGGTGGTGCGGGACGCGGGCGCGGCCCGGGGGTGAGGTGCCCCGGTCCCGCCCTTTCACCGTTTCCTGGGGCTGCGCCCCAGACCCCTTTTCGCGGCTCCGCCGCTCGTCCTCGAACGCCGGACGGGCTGAACAGGGCGCCCACTCCGGCCCGTTGGGGGTGCCCCCTCCGGGGGCGGGACGGGGGCACCTCACACCCGATCGACCCCTCGCCGCAGATACACCACCCACGTGACCACCAGACACACCACGTACCACGCCAGAAAGGCCAGATACGCCGGTTCGCCGGTGCCGCCGCTCTGGAACGCCTGCCGGAACGCGACGTTGATCAGAACGCCGCCGAGCGCCCCGACCGCGCCCGCGATGCCCATCGCGGCGTTGGCGTGCCGGTGCGCCAGCCGGTGGGCCGCCTCGGGCTCCGCGCCGGCGTCGACCCGTCGCCGGGCGGCGGCGCGGTGGAGGGCGGGGATCATCTTGTAGGTCGACCCGTTGCCGACGCCGCTGAGGACGAAGAGGAGCACGAACCCGGTCAGGAACAGCGGAAGGGAGCCCTCCCGCGAGGCCGCGAGCACGAGGGCGGTGCTGCCGGCCATGGCGGCGAACGTCCAGAAGGTGACGCGGGCTCCGCCCCACCGGTCGGCGAGGACGCCGCCCAGGGGCCGGACCAGCGAGCCCAACAGCGGCCCCAGGAAGGTGAGGGAGGCCGCCCGCACGGGGGTCGGGAAGTCGTCCGGGAACTGGACGAGGAGCACCTGCCCGAAGGCGAAGCCGAAGCCGATGAACGAGCCGAAGGTCCCGATGTAGAGCAGGGACACGGTCCAGGTGTGCCCTTGCCGGGCCACCTCGCGCAGGGGGCGGCCGGGCGGGCGGGGGCCGGCGAGGTCGTCCATGCGCAGGGCGGCGGCGAGCGCCGCGAGGACGATGAGCGGGATGTAGACGAGGACGATCAGCCGGGGGTGCCCGGCGCCCGCCGTGCCGAGCACCAGCAGGCCGAGCAACTGCACGGCGGGGACGCCGAGGTTGCCGCCGCCGGCGTTGACGCCGAGTGCGCGGCCCTTGAGGTGCTGGGGGTAGAACGCGTTGATGTTGGCCATCGACGAGGCGAAGTTCCCGCCCCCGATGCCCGCGACGGCGGCGACGGCCAGCAGGGTCGGGTAGGAGACGCCCGGTTCGAGGACGACGGCCGCGAGGGTGGTGGGGACGAGGAGGGCGGCGGCGCTGATCACCGTCCACGTCCGGCCGCCGAAGACGCCCACGGCGACGGTGTACGGCAGCCGCAGCGCGCCGCCGACGAGCGTGGGCACGGCCGTGAGCAGGAACTTGCCGGCCGGGTCGACGCCGTACTCGGGGCCGAGGAAGAGGACGAGGACCGACCACAGGCTCCACACCGAGAAGCCGACGTGCTCGCAGAGGACGGAGTGGACGAGGTTGCGCCGGGCCGTCCGGGCACCCCCGGCCGCCCAGAACGCCGGGTCCTCGGGCCGCCAGTCCTCGATGCGCCGACGGCGGGATGCCGGGGCGGCGGGTGGCTCGTGGGCCCGTTCGACGGCGGGTGTGGCGGGGTTCACGGGTGCTCCCGGGGCGGGGTGGACGGGCGGTCGGCGGGTGGGGCGGTGGCCGCGCCGGCGAGGCCGTGGCGGTCGACGGGGCTGTCCGTGTGGCGGGCGGGGCCTTCGGAGGCACTTGTGTGGCGGCCGCGGTCGCCGGAGGCACGGGCTCGGCGGTCGCGGTCGTCGGACCCGCCGGCCATGCCCTCTTCGGACGCGCCCATGAGGCGCACCGGCCACACGGGCAGCGCGGCGGGGACGCCGCCGGGCGCCTCGGATTCGTCGGGGCAGACGCCCGAGCGCAGGTCGAAGGCTCGGTGGTACATGGGCTCGACCACGACGGGCGTCCCGTCACGGCTCCCGAGAAGGCCTCGGGAGACCACGTACGCCCCGCTGAACGGGTCCCGGTTGCCGACGGCGTAGAGCCGTCCGGCGCGGTCCCGGAAGACCGCCACCTGGTGGCCGCCGACGAGGGCGGCGACCCCGCGGCCGGGGATCAGGTCGTCGTAGGCGCAGACGGGGGTCCAGCCGGCGCCGGTGTCGACCTCGACGGCGCGGCGGGCGGTCACCGGGCCACCGTCGCGATGACCTCCGCGGCCTTGGCGACCATGGCGGCCCTGGCGGTCTTGACGGCCTCGGCGGTCTCGACGGCCTTGGCGGTCTCGACGGCCTTGGCGGTCTCGACGGCCGGAACGGGGAGGAGGGGCGGCGCGGCCGGGCGGATCCGGCCGGGTTCGCCCTCGAAGCGCACGGCGGGGTCGGGAGTGCCGGGCGCGTTGACGAACGAGACGAAGCGGCGCAGCCGTTCGGGGTCGTCGAGGGTGGCGCGCCACTCGTCCTCGTAGGTGGCGACATGCCGTTCCATGAGGGCGTCGAGGTCGGCGCAGATGCCGAGGGAGTCGTCGACGACGACGGACCGCAGCCGGTCGAGGCCGCCCTCCATGCGCGCGATCCAGGGGGCGGTGCGCTCCAGCCGGTCCGCGGTACGGATGTAGAACATGAGGAAGCGGTCGAGGGTGCGGACGAGGGTGTCGCGGTCGGCGTCGGCGAGGAGCAGTTCGGCGTGGCGGGGGGTCGTTCCGCCGTTGCCGCCGACGTAGAGGTTCCAGCCGGCGGCGGTGGCGATGACGCCGAAGTCCTTGCCGCGCGCCTCGGCGCACTCGCGGGCGCAGCCGCTGACGGCGGCCTTCAGCTTGTGCGGGGAGCGCAGGCCGCGGTAGCGGAGTTCGAGTTCGACGGCGAGCGCGACGGAGTCCTGGACGCCGTACCGGCACCAGACCGATCCGACGCAGGACTTCACCGTGCGCAGGGCCTTGCCGTAGGCGTGGCCGGATTCGAAGCCGGCGTCGACGAGCCGCCGCCAGATGTGCGGGAGCTGGTCGACGGTGGCGCCGAGCAGGTCGATGCGCTGCCCGCCGGTGATCTTCGTGTAGAGGCCGAAGTCGCGGGCGATCTCGCCGAGGACGATGAGTTTCTCGGGAGTGATCTCGCCGGCGGGGACGCGGGGGACGACGGAGTAGGAGCCGTTGCGCTGGAGGTTGGCGAGGAAGTGGTCGTTGGTGTCCTGGAGGGCGGCCTGTTCGCCGTCGAGGATGTGGACGGAGTTGCCGAGGCGGGGGTTGAGGGTGGCGAGGATGGAGGCGACGACGGGTTTGCAGGTGTCGCAGCCGTCGCTGCCGTGGGCGTCGCCGCCGTGTTCGTCGCTGCCGTGTTCGTCGATGAGGCGGGAGAAGGTGGTGATGCCGGTGACGCTGATGATGTCGAAGAGTTCGGCGCGGGTGTGAGTGAAGTGTTCGCAGAGGCCCTTGGGGGCGGGTGTGGTGCCCGCTGGAGTCGTCTCGCCCTCGACGAGCTTGCCCACCATGGAGAGGCAGGAGCCGCAGCCGGTACCGGCGTTGGTGCGCCGCTGGACGGCCTTGACGTCACCGCAGCCGTGGTCGGTGACGGCGGCTCGGATGCAGCCCTTGGTGACGTTGTGGCAGGAGCAGACGATCGTGGTGTCCGGGAGGCTCTCCGGGCCCGGCGCCGCGCCGGCGGAGGAAGCGGAGGCCGGCAGGAGGAGCCGTTCCGGCGGGGTGGTCAGCGGGGTACCCGCCTCGGCGAGCGGCCGGAGCACGTCGTAGGCGTCCGTGTCCCCGACGAGGACGCCGCCGAGCAGCCGGCCGTCGGGGGTGACGACGAGCTTCTTGTAGACGCCGTCGCGGCTGTTGGCGTAGCTGACCTCCAGGGCGTCGTCGCCGGTGGCGTGGGCGTCGCCGAAGCTGGCCACGGCGACGCCCAGCAGCTTGAGCCGGGCGGCGGGTTCGGCCCCGGTGAAGGTGCCGTCGCCGCCCGTGATCCGGTCGGCGGCGGCCTCCGCCATCGCGTACCCGGGGGCGACCAGGCCGTGCACCCGGCCGTCGGGGGTGAGGGCGCACTCGCCGACGGCCCACACACGGGGGTCGGCGGTGCGGCAGCCGTCGTCCACGACGATGCCGCCGCGCTCGCCGACGGGCAGGCCGCAGGCGCGGGCGAGGCCGTCGCGGGGCCGGACCCCGGCGGAGAAGACGACGAGACCGCAGGGGACGACGGTGCCGTCGGAGAGCGTCACGCGGGCGACGGTGCCGTCCGGGCCGGCCTCCACGGCACCGGCGCCGACCCCGGTGTGCACGACGACCCCGAGCTCCTCGACCTTGCGGCGCAGGGCGGCACCACCGCCGTCGTCGACCTGCGCGGCCATCAGCCGCGAGGTGAACTCGACGACGTGCGTCTCCAGCCCCAGGGCACGCAGCGCCCCGGCCGCCTCCAGCCCGAGCAGCCCGCCGCCGACCACGAGCCCGGCCCGCACCCCGTCGGCACTGGCGCGGACGCGGAGTGCCTCCAGGTCGTCGATGGTGCGGTACACGAAACAGCCGGGAGTGTCGTGCCCGGTGACAGGCGGGACGAAGGGGCGCGAGCCGGTGGCCAGGACGAGGGTGTCGTACGCGTGCACCGCTCCGGAGCGTGTGGTGACCTTCCGGGCGGCGCGGTCCACGGCCGTGACCGGGTCTCCCAGGTGGAGTTCGAGGTGGGGGCGGTCCGCGAACTCGGGTTTCCAGAGGGAGAGTTCCGCCTCGGTGACGCCGGAGAGGAACGAGGTGAGCCGGACGCGGTCGTAGGCGGGGCGCGGCTCCTCCGCCAGGACGGTGACGTGCGGCGCGTCCGCGCCGAGCCCGTCCGTCCGGCGGGCGAGCGCTTCGAGGAAGCGCTGGCCGACCATGCCGTGACCGATCAGGACGAGGTGGGGCGGAGTGGTGCCGGGGGTGGCGCCGGCAGTGGTGCCGGGAGTGGTCATGCGGTCGTCCGCCTTTCGGGAGCGTCAGCGGGTGGGAGGGGGGCGGAGGAGGACGCGCCACCGGTGCGCGCGGTGGTGGACTCGCTGTCGGCGACGGTTCCGGCGGGACCGCCGGATCCGGCGTCGGACGGTGTGCCCTCGGTCTCCTCGGTGTCCCCTGGGCCCCGGCGTCGTCGGCGGGGAGGACGGTGGCGGTTCGGTCGGTGGTGGTTCGGTCCGTGATGGTTCGGCCCGTGGTGTGGGGGCGAGCGGTGGGGCGGGGGAGGTTCGGGCGGCGTGGCGGGTTCGTCTCAGCCGGCGGGTTGCAGGTGGGCTGCGGGCGGGTTGCAGGTGGGGGCGGGCGGATCGCAGGCGGTTCATCCGGGGGCGCGCGGTCGGTTCACCCGGCTCGGGAAGGGTGGTGGTCGGACCGGGCCGGGGGGTTCACGAGGCCGGGCCAGGGAAGTCCGTCGAGGCGGCGCGGCCCCCGGCGCGGCTTGCCGTCCCGGCCCGTGGTGGCTCGTCCGGCGGTCCACATCGAGGAGGGGACGCCGGACGGTCCCGGCAGCGCGGTCGCGGGTGGCCGCCGCGTGCGGGGCGTCCAGAGCGTCCGGAGCAAGGGTCTGCGGGTCGCCCTTCCGACCATCCCGGCCGGCCCCCGGCAATCGTACGGGCGACTTTCGACGACGCTTCCTGGACATGTCCGGTGGGATCATGGGCAGTTCTCCCCCACGAGCAGGCCCAGCGCATCCCCCACCACCGGTTCGCCACGCACCACGGCGTCCCCTACCTCGCCCACGGCGGTGAGGTCGCCGACGAGGATCGCGCCGACGGGGACGCCGTCGCGCAACATCAGTTTCCGGTAGGTGCCGCGGGTCGCGTCGGCCAGGGTGATGACGTCGACGTCGTCACCCGAGGCGGTGGAGTCGCCGAACGCGGCCAGGTCCAGGGGCCCGGCCCCGAGCCGGAGCAGGACGGGAGGGGGTGGGCAGGGACGGTCCCCCGACGCCCCGGAAAGGCGCGCGGCGAGCGCGGCGGCCAGTGCGTCGGCCTGTTCCCAGGCGGCCTCCGCCCGCCCGTGTACGACGTTCCGGTGCTCGGCGCAGTCGCCGATCGCGTACACCTCCGGAGCGGAGGTGGCGAGGGTGTCGTCCACGGCGACGCCGGTGGCCACGGCGAGGCCGGCGGCCCGCGCGAGTTCCGTCCGGGGGCGGGCTCCGCAGGCGAGGACGGCGGTCCGGGCGTCGATCCGCGTCCCGTCGGACAGCCGGAACCCCGTGATCCGGACGTCGTCGCCGAGCACGGCGCCATCGCACTGGTCCTGGTACACGGTGACGCCGAGCGCGGCGAGCGTGCGGCGCACGGTCCCGGCGGCGCCCGCGTCGAGGTGCCGGTCCATCAGGTGCGGCCCGTCGTGCACCAGACGAACGGCGACGCCCGCCCCGGCGAGGGCCTGCGCCACGCCGACGCCGAGCACTCCCCCGCCGACGACGACGGCCGTGCCGCCGGCCCGGACGTCCGCGGCGATCCCGGCCCGGTCACCGAGGGTGCGCAGCGGGTGGACGCCGCCCTTGAGCGTCCCGGACACGGTACGCAGCCCGGGCAGATCCGGCACGACGGGCGCGGCCCCGGTGGCCAGGACGAGCGTGTCCCAGGCGACCGTCTCCCCGTCTGCCGTGTGCAGGGTCCGCGCGTCCGGATCGAACCCGACGACCTCGCTGCCGGTGCGGACAACGGCTCCGCCGGTGGGCAGGGCGATGGCATCGGACGAGTACCGGCCGCCCAGCAGGCCGGTGAGCAGGGTGCGGTTGTACGGCACGTGCGGCTCGGCCCCGAAGAGGGTGACCCGTACGGTCCCGTCCGGCACGAGCGCGAGCAACTGCCGCGCGAACCGGGCGGCGGCCATGCCGGCACCGACGACGGCGACGTGGCGGGGGGCGCGGGGGCGCGGCACGGCTCGGGTGGTGGGCCGGGGCCGGTCCTGTTCCGGGTGCCCGGCCGACGGGCGGGTCCGCGGAGCCCGGCCGAGCGTGCCCTGGTCCGGCACCGCCCCGGAACCGCCGCACGGGCGGGCCGGGACGGCGTTCGAGGCGGCGCGGACGGCTCGTACCCCCGCGTCAGTGGCAACGTCCGGGTCCCCCACGGTCGCTGCCCCGCCTCCCGGCGATCCGGTGGCCGTGCACGTCACGGCCTCGCCCGTCACCCACGTGTCGTCCTGGGACGGCTTTCCGGCCCTGCCCGTCCGCGCGGCGCCCGCCGCGTCGGCTCGCCGCGCCCGTTCGGCGGCGGGCGCGGACTCGCCGGAGCGCGGGGCGCGCCCGCTCCTCCCCGGCGCGAGCGCGGGGGCGCCTGCCGGGAGGGAGGAGGCACCCGCCGGGCTCGCCCCGGCACCCCGGCCGGGCTCGCCGGCCGGCTCCCGACCCGGATCCCGGCCGCCCACCGCTCCCCTCACCACCACTCCCCTCACCGCTCCTCCCCCGCCGCCGCCTCCACCCGTACCGCGCACACCTTGAACTCCGGCATGCGGGAGACCGGGTCGAGGGCCGGATTGGTGAGGGTGTTGGCGCGGCCGGCGCCGGGCCAGTGGAAGGGCATGAAGACGGTGTCGGGGCGGATCCGGTCGGTGACCACGGCGGGGGCGGTGACGCGGCCTCGCCGGCTGGTGACGGTGAGCCGGTCGCCGTCCGCGATCCCGAGCCGGGCCGCGAGCCGCGGGTGGAGTTCGACGAAGGGGCCGGGCGCCGCCCGGACGAGTTCCGGAGTGCGGCGCGTCTGGGCGCCGCTCTGGTAGTGCGCGAGCACGCGTCCGGTCGTCAGCCGCAGGGGGTAGTCGGCGTCCGGCTCCTCGGCGGCGGGCCGGTGGGAGACGTCCGCGAACCGGGCGCGGCCGTCCGGGGTGGCGAAGCGGTCGAGGAACAGCCGCGGGGTCCCGGGGTGACGGAGCCGCCCGGCGCCGCCGCGCGGGCAGGGCCAGAAGACGCCGTCCTCCGACCGGATCCGCGCGTAGCTGATGCCGGAGTAGTCGGCCTGGCCGCCGGCGGACGCCTCGCGCAGTTCCTCGAACGCCTCCTCGGCATCGGTCGGGAACCCCTTCCCGACGCCGAGTCGTTCGGCGAGCCCGTGCAGGACGTCGAGATCCGTCCGGACGCCGGGCGGCGGGGCGAGTGCCGGGCTGCGGAGGATCACCCTCCCTTCCAGGTTGGTCATGGTGCCCGCTTCCTCGGCCCACTGGGCGGTGGGCAGGACGACGTCGGCGAGTTCGGCGGTCTCGGACCGGACGACGTCGCAGACGACGAGGCAGTCCAGAGCGCGCAGGCGCTCGGTGACGTGGGAGGCGTGCGGGGCGGAGACGACCGGGTTGGACCCCATGAGCAGCAGGGCGCGTACGCCGCCGTCGGTACCGAGGGTGTCGAGGAGTTCGTACGCGGACCGGCCGGGGCCGGGGAGGGTGTCGGGGTCGACGCCCCACACCCCGGCGACGTGCGCGCGGGCCGCCGGGTCGGTGATCGACCGGTAGCCGGGCAACTGGTCGGCCTTCTGGCCGTGTTCGCGCCCGCCCTGGCCGTTGCCCTGCCCGGTCAGGCAGCCGTAGCCGCTGAACGGCCGGCCCGCCTTGCCGGTCGCCAGGCACAGGTTGATCCACGCGCCGACGGTGTCCACGCCCTTGCTGTGCTGTTCGCCGCCGCGCGCGGTGAGGACCATGCCGCTGGGCGCGTCGCAGAACAGCTCCACGGTCCGGCGCATCGCGGCCACCGGGACGCCGGTGAGGCGTTCCACCCGTTCCGGCCAGTGCGCCATGGCCGCCGCACGGACCTCTTCCCAGCCGGTGGTGCGGGCGGCCACGAACTCCTCGTCCACCCGCCCCTCCGCGACGACCAGGTGGAGCAGGCCGAGAGCGAGCGCCAGGTCCGTGCCCGGGGCCGGGCGCAGATGCAGATCGGCGGTCTCGGCGGTCCGGGTGCGGCGCGGATCGACGACCACCAGCCGCCCGCCCGCCGCCTGTTGGGCACGGAAGTAGCGCATGGCGGGCGGCATGGTGTCGGCGGGATTGCCCCCGACCAGGATGAGGCAGCCGGTGCGTCCGATGTCCGCGAGCGGGAAGGGCAGCCCCCGGTCGAGGCCGAACGCCGCCCGCTGGGCGGCCGCGGCGGACGACATGCAGAACCGGCCGTTGTAGTCGATGTTGGCCGTGCGCAGCACGACCCGGGCGAACTTGCCCAGCAGGTACGCCTTCTCGTTGGTGAGACCGCCGCCCCCGAACACGCCGGCCGCGTCGCGGCCGTACCGCGCGGCGGCGTCCGCGAGCCCGTCGGCGGCCCGCCCCAGCGCCTCGTCCCAGCCCGCCTCGCGCAGCCGGCCGGTGCGGCGGTCACGGACCAGCGGAGCGGTCAGCCGGGCACCGGGCGCGAGCACGGCCGCGGCCGAACGCCCTTTGCCGCACAGCGCACCGCGGTTGACGGGGAAGTCGGGCCGTTCCTCCACCGCTACGACGGGACCGGGACCGTCGCCCGGCACCGGCTCCGGCTCCGGCGCGAAGTCGGACCCGGAGCCGGACCCGGAACCGGACCGGGAGTCGGAGTCGGTGTCCGGACCCGCGGAAACGATACGGCGCAGCCGCATACCGCACTGCAGGGAACAGTACGGGCAGTGGGTGTCGGTCGGCGGTGCTGCTGGGGTCATGCCGGTAAGCGTCATCCGCCCTCATTACGGCCGTGATACAGCGACGTTGCCATGCGCGCACGTCCCCCACACCCCGGGCGGTACCCGATGTGCGGCACCCGACACATGACCGTACGAAACCACGCGCGGTCCTAACGCCCCTGTGACGACGGCGCAACGGCCGCTTAATCCCCGTCGACGAATCTCGCCCCATGGGAACAGCCGTACCGGGAGCCCCCGGTGAGCCGATCGGCCCGTTGACAGGTCTCACCGTGGGCGTCACGGCGGACCGCCGCCGGGACGAACTCGCCGCTCTCCTCCTCCGCCGCGGCGCCTCCGTGACCGTCGCCCCCGCCCTGCGCATGGTGCCCTTGGCAGACGACGCGCTGCTCCGCGCCGCGACGGAGGCGTGCCTGGCCCGCCCGATCGACTACGTCGTGGCCACCACCGGCGTCGGCTGGCGCGGCTGGATGAGCGCCGCCGAGGGCTGGGGCCTCGCCGAGGCGCTGCTCGGCGCCTGCCGGGAGGCGGCCGTCCTCAGCCGCGGCTCGAAGACGACGGGGGCGCTGCGTGCCAGCGGGCTGCGCGAGGACCACGCCCCCGAGTCCGAGACCACTGAGGCGGTCCTCGCCTGGCTGCTCGCCCGCGACCTGCGCGGACGGCATGTCGTCGTCCAGGAACACGGCGCTCCGCTCGCCGGTTTCACCGACGCGCTGCGCGCCCGCGGAGCCTCCGTGACCGCGCTTCCCGTCTACCGCTGGGGCCCGCCCGAGGACCCCGACGCGGTACGCCGGCTCGCGACCCGGACCGTCCGCCGGGAGATCCACGCCCTCCCCTTCACCAGCGCCCCCGCGATCGAGGCGTTCCTGGACGCGGCAGGCCCGGCCCGGCAGCATCTGCTGGCCGCCCTGCGCCACGACGTCCTGCCGGTCTGCATAGGCCCCCTCTGCGCCCGCCCCCTCCTCGCGGAAGGAATCCCCTGCACCTGGCCCGAGCGCGGCAGACTCGGCTCCCTGGTCAGAACCCTCACCACCGAACTCACCCGCCGCCACCGCCACACCCTCTCCACCCCGGCAGGCCCCCTCACCATCCAGGGCACCACCGTCCACACCCCCGAAACGATCCTCCACCTCCCACCCCTGCCGGCCACCCTCCTCTCCACCCTGGCCGAACGCCCGGGCACAGTCCTCAGCCGCACGGAACTGGCACACCGCCTCTGGCCGACGGAAAACAGCCGCCACCGGCCGGACGACCACGCGCTGGAGGCGGTGGTGGGACGGCTGAGGGGAGCGCTGGGCCCATACGGACACTTGGTGGGGACAGTGACGAAGCGGGGGTACCGGTTGGTGGCTTCGGTGGGGGCGGAGGCCTGGGCGGGGGAACTTCGGGCGGGCGGGGGTGGCGTGTAGGGAGCTCGCTGTTACCAGTCGGCTGGGCGCACCGCCGCTGGCGCGTGGAGCACACCGGGACGCGGGTCACCGTATGGGGCGCATCGGGACCACCCCCGCGTGCGCGGGGAGCACATGTCGTACTCGACGGTCTCGCCCGTCGTGATGGGACCACCCCCGCGTGCGCGAGGAGCACTCGTCGTCGATCCAGCGCTCCACCGTCTTGACGGGACCACCCCCGCGTGCGCGGGGAGCACGGCCGGCATCACGACGATTGCCGTGGTGACTGGGGACCACCCCCGCGTACGCGGGGAGCACCTGGCCGGGCAGGTGGCGCGGGTGCTGTACCGGGGACCACCCCCGCGTACACGGGGAGCACTGCCGGGAGGGACCCTCCACTTCGCGGGCGTCGGGACCACCCCCGCGTACGCGGGGAGCACATGATCTTGATCTGGTCGGAGACGTCCTCGGAGGGACCACCCCCGCGTACGCGGGGAGCACGCCGACTCGAAGAACTGCCTGGTGCTGTCCAAGGGACCACCCCCGCGTACGCGGGGAGCACAGGGCGCGACCTGGGGCTTTATCGCGGCCCACCCTGGTTTTTACTCACTTCCAAGCAACGCGACATACAGAACAAACCCCCCACCCCACCCATCCCTTCACCACACCCCCGGCCCTCACACAGCCGCCACCCCCCGGTCCACCGCCGTGACAAGCATCGCCCCGATAGGAATCAGTTGCTGGTTCAAGGCGTCAAGCGCCTGCCGCTCCGTTTCCGGGATGTGCCACTCCTCCCACCACCCCGCCTCCTCCACCGAGCAGGACTCGAACGCTTCCGCCTCCCATGCGCGGAGGAGGTCGGCGGCGTAAGGGACGGCCGGGCGGGCCTGGTGGGCGTAGGCCTCCAGCAGGGCGATCATGTGGCTGTTCGGGAGGTAGGAGCGCCAGGCGGCGACGAGGGAGTCGGCGATGCCGACGACGTCCTCCAGCCACAGCACGTGTTCGGTCACCCAGCCCTGCGGGTCGGGGCAGGGGGGCATACCGGGCAGCAGGCGTCGCTGGAGCCCCTCGCGGCGGTGGAAGAACTCCTGGCCCAGGGCCACCTCCTCACCGGTGGGCAGCCAGGCGTTCCGGCTCAGGGCGGTCACGGCGGCATCGAAGGGATGGGTCGTCATTCCGCCAACCCTATGTGGTGCGACGGTTCGTCCGGGAGGGGAGGTTGTGCCTGTTCCGAGGCGGTTCGGAAGGCGGTATGGGGGCCGTACGGCGACGGTGCGTCGAGGGTGTGACGGGGAGTCGTGGAGCGCCCTGTCACCGGCGGTCAGCGTTCCTGGTGGACGTCCGCCACCGCGCAGCTCACATTGTCCGGCGCACCCGCCGCGTGGGCCAGCGCGACCAGCTCGCCGACCGTACGCTCGGGGTCCTCGCCGGCCGCCGCCACGCGGCGTACCGCGTCGTCCGGGACGACGGCCGAGAGGCCGTCCGAACACAGCAGGTACCGGTCCCCCGCCCGCACCTCGCGCAACCGCACGTCCGCGACGGCCCGTTCACCCGCGCCCAGGGCCCGGAGCAGCAACACCCGTTGCGGGTGGGACGCGGCCTCGCCCGGGGTGAGGGCGCCTTGTTCGACCATCGCGCGGACGAACGTGTGGTCTTCGGTGATCTGGAAGAACTCGCCCTCGCGCAGCAGGTAAGCACGGGAATCGCCGATGTGGACGAGGGCCACGCGGGAACCGGTCCAGAGCAGCGCCGTGAGCGTCGTGCCGGAAGAGGCGGAAGGAGTGGAAGGAGTAAAAGGGGCGGGCAGAGTGGAAGAGGCGGGAGCGGCGGCCGAGGCACGGGAAACGCCGCGGTTTTCTGCCGTGTCCGCTGCCGCGACATCCCGTACCGCCCGGTCCGCCCGGTCCACGGCCTCCTGGAGAACGTTCAGCAGGTCATCGGCAGGCACGGCCGCCGCGTCGGCGATGGGACCGGCGGCGCGAGCGGCGTCGACGGCACCCCCGTCCCCAACCCCCTCGAGCCATTTCAGCGCCTCGATCGCGGCCGCGCCGGCCCGGGCACCCTGATCACCGTAACCGTCTGCGACGGCGAGGAGCCGAGGACCGGCGTAGGCGGTGTCCTGGTTCAGCGCCCGGACGGAACCGGGGTCGGAAAGAGCCGCGCAGCGGATGCGCAGGGAGCTGCCGGTGGATGTCATGGCGGATTCCTTTCCCCTACACAAGAGGTGGTCGACGAGGAAGGCGACGAGCTCGCGCCGCGCGGCGAACACGGTTTCGAACTCGCTCCAGAAAGCGCGGATCTCTTCGGCCGCCACGAGCGGTGACACCTCGTCGTGGCATGCGCAGACCCGGCGGATCCGGGCCAGCGGCATGCCGACGTGGCGTAACCACGACACGAGCCGGGCCCGTTCGAGCTGGGACGGGTGGTAGAAGCGGTAGCCGGTGACGGCGTCGACCTTGGCCGGGGGCAGCAGGCCCAGTTCGTCGTAGAGGCGGAGTGCCTTCGGCGTGAGCCGGGACGCCCTGGCGAACGCCCCGATGGTCAGCAGTCCCACGGCGGGCCCGTCCTTCCTCGTTCACGCCGGGTCCGTCACCCGGCACGGCCGATGCTGCGGCTTTCCCCAGGGGAAAGGTCAACGGGGCGCGAGAGCATCCGGACACCGGAAACGTGACGGCCCACGCATCGGGACGGCCCATGCATCGGGACGGCCACACCTCGGGCGACGGCACGCTCAACGTGGACCTCACCGCGAAACGGGCGAACTGCACCCCGAACGCACAGGGGAGGACCGTCGGTGGTGTAAGTGATCCGGTCCGGCGCCGGAGCGTCCGGCCGGGCCGGGCGACCGTGCGGCGGCGAGAGTACCGGAGGCCGGAGTACCGGCGGCGGGAGGACCGGAGGCCGGAGTACCGGCGGCGGGAGGACCGGAGGCCGGAGTACCGGCGGCGGGAGGACCGGAGGCCGGAGTGCCGGAGCAGGGCCCGGGGGCACGGCAGGCGAGGAGCGGCGGGGAGCGTTCCCCGCCGCTGTCTCGTCAGGTGGGGCTATCCGGCCGACGCGGTCGGTGTCCGGGGAGCCCGGATCAGGGCGGAGAGCGGGTTGCCCTGCTTCCTGGTGTCCGCCGGCGGGGCCACGCCGCTGCCTTTCATTCCGGGCCGCGATGCGATCACGCAGTCGGACTTGCCGGATTCGGCCTCGCCGTTGACGGCGGTGACACAGAATTCGTAGTTCCAGACGCCGGGGAACAGGTAGGCGATGCCCCGGCTGGTCTCGTTGGTGACGTACTCGTCGGCCTTGGACGGGCTGCCGTCGTTGACGTTGCGGACCCAGACGCGGTAGCCGGCGGCCTGGGCGGACCCGGACCAGGTCAACTGCACGGTGGTGGCGTCGGTGGAGGTGACCTTCAAGCCGCTGGGGGCCGGTGGTGTCCCGGCGCCGACGGTGACGGAACGGGCGACGCCCGGCATACCGCCGCCGGCGGCGTTCCAGGTGACCACCGCGACGAGGTAGTGGTGGCCCTCGTGCAACCCGTTGATGCGCGCGGACGTCCCCCTGACCGCGGTGCTGTTGATGAACGCTCCGGGGGTGTCCCTGTCCCAGGTGATGACCTCGTACCGGTCGATCGCATCGGTGTACGGGCCGGTCGGCGCGTCCCAGGAGACGTCCACGCCGGTGGCGGTGGCGCGGGTGACGATTTTCTTGGGCGCCGCGGCGGTCTTCGGGTGCGCGGTGGCGCTGAGCGTCTCGGACCACCCCGACTTCCCGTCATCGGCGTTGTCGGTGCGAACCTGGTATTCCCACTCCCAGCCGTCGAGGGTCCAGGTGGTGTCGAAGCGGGCCGCTCTGACCGGCGTCTCGTTCCAGGTGCCGGAGCCCTTGATCCGGTGCCGGACGGTGTAACCGCGGGCTCCGTAGACCGGTTTCCATTTCAGGGTGATTCCGCTCGGTCCGGAGTCGACCCAGATCGTGCCCGGCGCGAGCGCCGGCCGGTCGGGGATGTGCGTGGGGAAACTGACCAGTTCTCTACCGAGACCGTAGCTGTCGTGCAGTGTGCGCACGAATGCCTGGGCGATCTGGTATTCGCCCAGGGCGTTGGGGTGCAGCCCGTCGTAGCCGGCATGACAGGTGGTCCTGTCGCAACTGTAGTTTCGGGCCCAGTCGACCAGGGCCACGCGGGACTTGTCGGTACTCCACTTCGGGATCGCGGCCGCGAGCATGCTGTTGTACTTGTCCGTGTTGACCGGCAGGTCGTCCCGGCCGCCGATGTACGTCCGCTGCGGAACGTTGGCCAGGGCGAAATTGAGGTCCGGTTTGACGGCGCGGGCCTGCTCGACCAGCGTCCGCATACTGTCCAGCGTGCCTTCCGGGCCACTGACGAACCAGCCCATGTCGTTGAACCCGAGCCCCACCAGCAGCAGGTCGGGCTGGTACTTCGCCACCTGTTCGGCGATCAGCTTCTTGTCCTGCGCCGCCTGCCGTCCCCAGACCGCGAAGTGGTCGGTGTCGAAATCCGGCGCGACCCCGGCCGCGTATCCGCCCGAGGTGACGGGAGCGCTGTCGGCCGGTGGCGGGGCTTCCCCCTGAAGTGGCGGCGCGGACGGGGCCTTGGGGGCGTCCTGCGGCCGGGTTCCCTCGTACGGGCCGACGAAATCGACGTCGATGCGCTCCTTCTTGAACCATTCCCACAGGCGGTAGCGCCAGGTCCAGTCACCCTCGTAGCCCTGAGACATCGAATCACCCACCACCATGACCTTCAGCGGCACCTTGGACTGGCCGACACCGCGGGAAAGCCTTTGCAGGGACTCGTACAGATTCGGCCCCATACCCTTCAGGCGGTCGGCCATGAACCCGAGGGGATTGCCCATGTTCCCCAGCGTCGTCGCCCAGCTCCGCAGGCTCGTCTGAGCATTCGTTATCACGGAGGTGGTGCCCGAGGCAGCCCATTTCAGCAACTGGCCGCCAAGGCCGCCGCTGACGCCGCCCCACATCGCGACGGCCAGCGCCTCCGCCCACACGTCGGCGTCGCCCAGCGACCGGTTGTCGAAATAGGCGTTCATCAGCTCACCGACGAGTGCGCCCATCGCCCCGCTGACCGCTCCGCATACCGGAGCCGCGGCCGGGGCTCCCACGTTGAACGCGATCAGGCACGCGGCTCCGGAGACGATGGTGACGCCGAGGGCGACACCACTGGCTATCCACTTCTGCCAAGCGTTCGCCGTGGTACCGACCTTGTCCTTGGCGACCACGAACACGAGGCTGTTATCGACCAAGACCACGCGCCCGTCGAGGTCGGTGGTGTTGCTCCAGTCCTTCGGGGGATAGATCCCCACGCTGTGCTGCTGGAGCCGCTTGGCCACCGACTCGCCCACGGTCATGCCCGCGTCCTGGTCGGCACGTATCGAGTCGGCCCAGTCCGACTTGACCTGGTCCAACTGATCCTGACGCTCGGGGGGAACATGGAAATCGAGGGCGATGATCAAGTCGTCATCGCTCTTCCCCAACTGCCGGAGCGTCCCGGCGTCCCGGGCGCAGCCCATACGGAGCGATACGGGAGCGTCCTGTTCGACGGTAAAGGACGTGGCGTGCGCGCCGCACGCCTCACCAGGTCCCTTGGTGGGCCCCTGCGCCATGGCGGGTCCCGCGGACCCGACCATCAGCAACGCCATCGTCACGGCGAACGTGATGAGGAAATTGCCGCGCAGGCGTCTGTGCCGTCCGCGCCCGCCGGGGCGTGTTCTCGCCATTCCTGAACCGGGCATGCTGCCCATCACTCCTCAACAGCGAAGGATCCCCGGACGCGAAGTCACCTGCCGGGGCCGTGTTTCGGGCACTCCGCACCGTCTGAGGGCGAAGAGCACCAATTGGGTGATCATGACGTACCCGCGGAGTGCCTACAAGGGGTGAATTGCGGCCTTGTTCTTCAACCTGTGGCGATGAGGCGGCATTTCGGGTAGCGAGCTGGGGAACGTGATGGTTTTCCCCTCTTCCGATTCGTCGGCCCCGCATGACCGGTGGGGTATCGACGCCCCGCAATACGACTGCGTCCGGGCCTGGCCAACCGAAACGCCCAGGTCTGGGTCCGACACACCTGTGTCCCGAGCCGACATCTCACTCCGCGGAGGCCCGATGGCCACGGACCGGCCGCGAGGACGACGTCGCCGAGGTCATCGCCACCCAGCTCCACCGTGTGGCAACCAGCGTGATCGAGATAGGCTGTTGGCGCGTGGGTGGCCGGGACATCTCCGGAACATCTCATCGTCTTCGACGCCGGCCACGACGCCCAGCGCTGCGAACCACCGAACGCACCCGCTGCCACCGGCCCGGCCGGCTTCACCATGAACCCCTCCGCCTCGTCCGCTCCACCGGCCGACCGAGGATCAGCCACCTGGACACACTCCCTCACCCCTCCTCAGCGAGCGCCGGGCACTCCCGACTCCTGCCGCTAGAGCCGCACAAGACCCTCGAGAGAGTCCTCCACCGAGCCGGCAGCCGCACAGGCCACCCCGCCCCTCGCCCAGCGGACGCGGCAACACCACACCCACTGACCGCTGACCGCCCGCACGCCCGCACGCCCGCACGCCCGCACGCCCGCACGCCCGCACGCCCGCACGCCCGCACGCCCGCAACACCATCCGAGCGAAAGGGATCCCGCATGGCAACCGACGTCCTCTACCCGCCGACGGAACCGTACGACGAGGGCATGCTCGACGTCGGGGACGGCAACCGCGTGTACTAGGAGGTGTGCGGCAGGCCGGACGGCAAGCCGGCGCTCGTCGTGCACGGCGGACCCGGTTCCGGGTTCTCGCCCGGAGCCCGCCGGTACTTCGACCCGGACCGCTACCGCGTCGTCCTCTTCGACCAGCGAGGCTGCGGCCGGAGCACGCCGCACGCCGCCGACCCCGCGACCGACATGCGGCACAACACCACGCACCACCTGATCGCCGACATGGAGCGGCTGCGCGAGCACCTGGGCGTCGACCGGTGGACGCTGTTCGGCGGCTCCTGGGGGTCCACGCTGATCCTCGCGTACGCGGAGCGGCACCCCGAGCGGGTCGCGGAGATCGTGATCACCGGCGTCACCGTGACCGGACGTTCGGACATCGACTGGCTGTACCGGGGCGCCGCCCGCTTCTTCCCGGAGCAGTGGGAGCGGTTCCGGGACGGCGTCCCGGAGGCGGAACGCGACGGGGACCTCGTGGCCGCGTACGCCCGGCTGGCGGAGCATCCGGACCCGGCCGTACGCGAACGGGCCGTGCGGGACTGGTGTGCCTGGGAGGACGCGGTGGTCTCCGCCGAGCCCGGCACCGGTGCGGGCACCAGTCCCGCCCCCACGCCGTACACCGACCGGTCTTCGCGGGCGCGGGCCGGGTTCGTCCGGATCGTCACCCACTACTTCGCACACGGCGCCTGGCTGGAGGAGGGCGCCCTGCTCCGGGACGCGGGCCGGCTGGCCGGGATACCGGGCGTGCTGCTGCACGGCCGGTTCGACGTCGCCGGTCCGCTCGTCAGCGCCTGGGAACTGGCGAAGGTCTGGCCGGACGCCCGGCTGGTGGTCGTGTCGGACTCGGGCCACCTGGGCAGCGAGACGATGCGGACGGAGGCCCGGGCGGCGCTCGACCGGTTCGCCGCCGTCGGCTGACGGTACGGGCCCGCCCGTCGGCGCGGGGTGGCCGCACCGGCCGCCCCGGCATCGGTCAGCGGGTGACGGGCAGTTCCCGGGGCCCTCGGACCAACAGGCCGGGACGGTACGGGAGGAGACCCGGGTCGGCGGCCGGGCGCAGTCCCGGCAGCGCGTCCCACAGCAGCGGCAGGGCGATCGTCGCCTCCAGCCGGGCCAGCCGGGCGCCGAGGCAGAAATGCGGTCCGTGGCCGAACGCGGTGTGCGCGGCGGCCCGTCCGGGACCTGGCAGGTAGCGGGCGGGCCGGAAAGCGTCCGGGTCGGGGAAGCGGCCGGGGTCGCGGCCGGCGGCGGCGAGGACGACGAGCACGGAGGCCCCGGCCGGTATGACCGTTCCCCCGCCCAGGTCCACCGCCTCGGTCGTCCGCCGCCAAGTGGTTCCCTCCAGCGGACTGGCGTGCCGCAGGGTCTCCTCGACGACGGCTTCCCAGCGGCGTCCGGTTCCGTCGCGCCGGGCGGCCGACAGTTCGTCGGGGTGGGTGAGGAGCAGCAGGGCCGCGGAGGCGAGGAGGTTCATCGTCGTCTCGTAGCCTGCGAACAGCAGCAGGAAGGCCATGGCCAGGAGTTCGGCGTCGTCCAAGCCCCTGTCAAGCCCCCTGTCCGGGCCGCCGTCCGGGCAGCGATCCGAACCGCCGACCGGACCACCGTCCAGACCGCCGACCGGACCACCGTCCGGGCCACCGCCCCGAGCGTCGTGCACGAGGGAGCTGAAGAGGTCGTCGCCGGGCGCGCGTCGTTTGTCCGCGATGAGGGACGTGAAGTAGGCGTGGAGGTCGGTCCACGCGGCGTCCACCGCGCCGGGCGGCAGCGCGTCGGCGGGCGATCCGACGCGGTACGTCCACTCCCGCAGGTCGGCGCGGTCGGCCTCCGGGACGCCCAGGACCTCGCCGATCACCAGGACGGGCAGCGGGAAGGCGAACGCGTCGACGAGGTCGGCGGTGCCGTCGCGGTCCAGCCGGGCCGCGAGGTCCCCGGCCAGGCCGGCGGCCAGCCCGGCGATACGGGGACGGAGGCCGTCGACGCGGCGCGGGCTGAACGCGGCGGTGGTGAGCCGACGCAGCCGGGTGTGGTCGGGGGCGTCGGAGTTGAGCATGTGCCGGGCGAGGCATGCCTGCGCGCGGCGGGCGGGCGAGTCGGGCCGGGGGCGGCCGGCGGCCTGCGGGGGCACGTTGGAGAAGCGGGGGTCGGCCAGGACGGCCCGGGCTTCCCGGTAACCGGTGACGAGCCAGGCGTGGGTGCCGTTGACGAGTTCCACCCGTGCGGCCGGGCCGCGGGCGCGCAGGCGCGCGTAGTAGGGGTAAGGGTCGCGCGCGAAGGCGGGGTCCGCCGGGTTCAGAAGATCGGCCACCCGCTCATCCTCACTGATGGGCGGCCCCGGGCGCCGGTGCGGCAAGGGTCAGGGTGGACCGGCCCGCCCTGTGGGATCCCTACAAGGCGAGCCGCCTGACCAGAACCGGTCGGAGTCCGTTGTCAGACCCCGCTGTCATGCTGTCGGCATGATCCTGCAAGCGTGTCCGAACGGTTCCCGCTCCCGGCGGGAACATCCGGCTCTGCCCGTCACCGCCGCCGAACTGGCGGAGGCGGCACGGGAGGCGGTCGCCGCCGGGGCTGTGGACCTCCACGTGCACCCGAAGGACGCCGCCGGCGCCGACACCCTCGATCCGGCCGCCGTCGCCGAGACCGTCACGCGGATACGGGCCGCGGTGCCCGGCGTTCCGGTCGGGGTCACGACGGGCGCCTGGGCCGCCCCCGACGCCCGTACCCGTGCCGCCCTGGTGCGGTCGTGGACGGTCCTCCCGGACCACGCGTCCGTCAACTGGCACGAGGAGGGCGCCGACCTGGTCGCCGCCGCGCTGACCGAGCGCGGCATCGGCATCGAGGCGGGCCTGTTCTCCGGCACGGACGCCGTGGCCCGCTTCCGCGCTTCGCCCTTCGCGGGCAAGGTGCTGCGCATCCTGGCGGAGATCACCGACACCTCCCCCACGACCGCCGAGAGAACGGCCCGCACGCTGCTGGACGATCTGGGTACGGACCTCTCCGCGCCCGTACTCCTCCACGGCGAGGACGGCGGCGCCTGGCCCGCACTCCGGCTGGCCGCGCGACGAGGTCTCCCGACCCGCGTCGGCCTGGAGGACGTCCTCCATCTCCCGGACGGCTCCCCGACGCCCGGCAACGGCGCACTGGTCCGGGCGGCGGCGGCGCTTCTGACCGCCGCCGAGACCGGAGCGGACGAGGGCGGGGGCAGGGGCGGAGGGATGAGGCCGAACCGGCAGGCCGGCCTCCGCACCACGGCAGCCGGGCCTCCCTGAGACGGCGATCGGCCCCGGCGCCGCCCCACGGGGGGGGCGGCGCCGGGTGGACTGTGTCGGGTATGAGTACTTGCGGTACGGAAAGTGTCGCTGAGATTGATCATGGTCAGCCGGTGCACGGGATGCGCTTGCAAGGGGGAACGGACGGCCTACTCGTTGTGCAGCACCTTGGCGATCGTGAGCCGCGCCGCCGAGCGGGCCGGGATCAGCGCGCCAAGGACGGCGATCGCGACCCCCGACAGGACCAGAAGGGCCAACTGGGGCGTGTGCCAGACGTCCTTCATGGACTCCGGGAACGCGACCTGCCCGACGTGGTCCACGAGCAGCCGGTGCGCGGCGATCCCGAGGGGTATCCCCAGCAGCCCGCCGACCGCGCCCGATCCCGCCACGGACATCACGGTCATCACGATGACCTGACGTGGCGTCATACCGATTGACTTGAGCATGCCCAGGTCGCGGCGGCGTTCCCGGGTGTTCAGCAGGACCGTGTTGAACACCCCGAGGGCCGCGACGACGGTCAGGAGTACGGTGAACGCCGCCGAGACGCCGACGACGGTCACGGCGGTGGTGTTCGTCGAGGCACCGGGCATCAGATAAAGGCCCGGGTCGGATGCCTTGACCGCCCGGGCGTACGCCTCGGCGTCGGCGCCGTCGGCGAGTTCGACCGTGTACAGGATGGCCCGCAGGTCCGGTGCGAACTCGGCCAGGGTCCGCCAGTCGCACTCCAAGGCATCGGCGTGGCCTTCGATGAGTTCGCCGACGACGGTGACGTGTGCCTGCCTGCCGTTCAGGTAGAGGGTGATCCGGTCGCCGACCGCGAGCCCGCGCTGCTTCAGGAACGCCGGCGCGGCCGCGGCCTCGCCCGGTCCGTGCGGCCAGTGCCCCTTGACGACCTCGGAGTCGTACATCCGGGTGTCCCCACGGTGGAAGTTCGCGGCGGCGGTCTCCGTGTACCCGGCCAGGCGCACCTTGCTGATGGCGCGGGCGGTCACCAGGTCCGCTCCGGGCAGGGACCGCAGCCGTGCCTCGATCTGCCGGTCGCTCAGTTTCGCGGCCTTCTGGCCGAGCCCGGGCCTGCCCGCCTCCACGTTCACCCAGGCGGAGCCGTTGTTCTGGCCGTGTTTACCGAACGCGACCATGGTGCTGGTCAGACCGGTCGTCAGGGTCACGGTCGTGACGCCGAGGACGATGGCCGCCATCGTCATGACGGTGCGGCCCGGGCGGGCGAACGGCTGGCTCAGGCCCAGGCTCACGGCGCGCGGCAGCCGGGTGCCACCAAGCCACCGCTGGATCCACAGGCCGCGCCCGGTCCGCGGTGCGTTGCCCGCGCTGATCGCCCGCACCGCGGAAAGCCGGTGCGCGCGCAGCGCGGGGACCAGCGCGGCGAGCACGACGAGGGCGGGCATGCCCAGCAGGCAGACGGCGTACACCCAGGGTCCGACGCCGATGGAGGCGTCGCCGGTCTCGATGCCACTGAAGGCATCCCGCAGGATGGGCTGCGACAGCACGTCACCGATCAGGACGCCGGCGGCGCAGCCGGCGACCGCGGGTACGGAGATCATCGTGAGGTAGATCGCGAGCACCTGGTTCGGTGTGAAGCCCAGCGCCTTGAGCACCCCGATGCGCCGGTACCCGGAGACGACCACCCCGCTGACCACGTTCCCGACGATCAGGATGGAGACCAGCAGGCCGAGCACGCCGAAGGCCGTCAGGAAGGGGAGGTAGGAATCGGCCCCCGCGGAGAAGGCTCGCTTGAGCGTCAGGTAGGACTGCGTGGTCGTCAGCGAGCCCTCGGGCAGCCCCGCGGTAGCCTCCGACAGGCCGTCGCGGATCTCCCTCTCGGTGGAGGACTTGGCGAAGCGGTAGAGCATCTGGGTGGAGGACGGGTGCAGCGCGGCCATCTGCTCCGGTGCGACCCAGGCGCCGGCGGACTTGCTGACGCTGCCGGCGTAGCCGACGACGGTGAGCGGCGGGGCACCACGCACCGTGAACGTCGTACCCGGCCTGAGCGGGCCGGCGGCGCCTCGGCCGGGGGAGCTGACGACGATCTCGCCGGGCTTGGTGGCCCAGCGGCCCTCCAGGAGATGGACGCGGTCCACGGTGCCCGCCGGATCGGACCGGCCCACGATCGTCAGGGGACCGGCCGGGACCCACAGCCACTGTTTGGGTATGTCGACGACAGCCTGGGGGTACGGCCCCGCGGCGGCCTCGACGCCCGGTTGCCGGCCGGTGCGCGCCAACTGGGCGTCCGAGACCTTGGTCCGGTCGAAGGCCGCCACCGCATGGGCGCCGCGCTGCCGGCCGAAGGACCGCTCGAAAGGGGCCGACGCGGCGCTCAGCAGTGCCAGCGCGAGCAGGATGGTCGTGGTGGAGCACAGCACGACCAGTCCAATGACGACCGTCTGGGCCTTGCGGCGCTTCACGATCGCGCGCGAGGCGGACCACACGGCGCTCATGCGGTCGGCTCCAGTGCGCTCTCGCGAGCCACCCGGCCGTCGGCCACCTCGATCAGACGGCTGGCGCAGCGGGTGGCCAGATACGGGTCGTGGGTGACGACCAGAAGGGTCTGGCCGATCTGGTTGAGGTCGATCAGCAGGTCCATCACTTGCTCGCCCGAGCGGCTGTCCAGGGCACCGGTCGGCTCGTCGGCCAGCAGCAGGGCCGGACGGTTCATCAACGCCCTGGCCACGGCGACCCGCTGGCGCTCCCCACCGCTCAACGCGGCCGGATAGGTGTCCTTGCGGTCGGCGACGCCGAGTTCGTCGAGGAGTTCCAACGCACGACGGCGCGCCTGCCGGACCGAGGCCCCGGTCAACTGGGCCGCCAGCGCCACGTTGTCCAGCGCCGGGAGGTCGTCGATGAGGTTGAAGAACTGGAAGATCATGCCGATGTGCCGCCGCCGGAACAGGGCCAACCCGGTTTCGTTCAGCTTGCCGAGGTTCTGGCCGTGGACCTCGACGGTGCCGGACGTCGGCCGGTCCAAGCCCGCGACCATGTTGAGCAGGGTGGACTTGCCGCAGCCGGAGGGCCCCATCACCGCGACCGCGTCCCCCGCGCGAATCTTCAGGGACATGCCGTCCAGGGCCTTGGCGTCGCCGTATTCCTTGTGCACGCCGTCCAACCGCACGACGACCTGCTGCGAACTTCCGGGATCATCAGTCATGCCACGAACCTAGAATCGGTGGGGCGGGGCGGCGTCCCTCCCCGGATGTAACCGTACGAGCACGTCATCCCGGGGATGTACGGAGCCGACCCCTGGGGATGACGCGGATCACGGGCGGGACTGCGAGGCTGACGGAGTGTGGAGTTCAGGAGTGGGGTGGCTCGTCCTCGCGTTGGCGGCGGCGTGCACGGCCGCCGGCTGGCTGGGCGCGGCCCTCGTCCGGATGCGGCGGCGCCACCGATCGGCCATCGAGGAGCGCGGCTGGCTGCTGGAGCGGGAGCGGGAGAGCGCGGCACGGACCGCGGTCGACGCCGAGCGGGCCAGGATCGCGGCGGACCTCCACGACATCGTCAGCCACAACGTGAGCCTCATGGTGGTCCAGGCTGGTGCCGCCCGCGAGGTGCTGACCACCATGCCGGACGAGGCCGCGGCCGCGATGAGCGCGGTCGAGAGCGCCGGACGGAACGCGATGACCGAGCTGCGGCACCTGCTCGGCCTGCTCGCCCCCGCACAGAACGGCGACGACGAGCCCCACGCTGCCGATCTGTCACCCCAGCCGAGTCTGAGCCGGCTCAGCCCGCTGATCGACCGGTTCGCCTTCGCCGGCCTGCCCGTGGACGTACGCGTCTCCGGGGAACCACGCCCGCTGCCGGGCGGAATCGACGTCACCGCCTACCGGATCGTCCAGGAGTCGCTGACCAACGCCCTCAAACACGGAAACACGGTGAAGGCCGAGGTGACAGTGCGGTACGCGGACCACTACCTGAGGGTCGAGGTACTCAACAGCGGGCCGAGCGTCCTGACGGCCGACGGCTCCGCATCTCCGAGCGGCCCGGCCACCGACCGGGCGGAGGGAACCGGACGCGGGTTGCTCGGGCTGCGGGAGCGGGTCGCCGTCTACGGCGGCGACCTGGACGCCCGCCGCCGCCTCGGCGGCGGCTACCGCGTCCGCGCCCGGATTCCCCTGGACCGGCCGTGACACCCGCCGACCCCGCCCCCCGCGTCGTCGTCGCCGACGACCAGGAACTCGTCCGCACCGGCTTCCGACTGATCCTGACCGCCCGCGGAATCGACGTGGTGGGCGAGGCCGCCGACGGAGCGGAAGCGGTGGCAGCGGCGTGCGAACTGCGGCCCGACGTCGTGCTGATGGACATCCGGATGCCCGCCATGGACGGTCTGGAAGCCGCCCGCCGCGTCATCGCGCAGGTCCCGGACTGCCGGGTGATCATGCTGACCACCTTCGACCTCGACCACTACGTCTACGCCGCCCTCGCCGCCGGTGCCAGCGGCTTCCTCCTCAAAGACGTCACCCCCGAACACCTCGCCTCCGCCGTACGTCTGGTCAAGACCGGTGACGCACTGCTCGCACCCTCGATCACCCGCCGCCTGGTGGAACGTTTTACCGGAGGCGGACATCAGAGCCGCTCCGGCGGTGAACAACGAAACGGGGCCGAACGCGAACCACGACACAGCGTCTCCGCCGGAACCCCCAGGCGGCCCGCGACCCCGGCCGTCCACCGCGACCTGGCCGCCCTGACGCAGCGGGAGCGCGAGGTGTTGACGCTCATGGGCCGAGGTCTGTCCAACAGCGAACTCGCGCAGACGCTGACGCTCAGTGAGGCGACGGTGAAGACCCATGTGGCCCGGATCTTCGCCAAACTCACCCTGCGCGACCGAGCCCAAGCCGTCGTCCTCGCCTACGAGACAGGGCTTGTCTCCCCAGGTGGCTCCGCTGGAACCGTCCAGTAGAGGCGGCAGGCCGAGGCCGGCATCATCACCCGGTCGTCTTCGAAGAGGACGGCGGCACCTCCAGCCGCCTCCACCCGCTCCAGCGTCCGAAGTTCCGCGCGCACCTCGACTACGCGCGGCCCGGGAATACCGTGCACATCTCCGAAATGTTCCGCCTCGTACGCGGCACCGGGCACATCCTCGACGTCCTGCACGCGGGCCGGCTCGCCCTGCGGTTCCACGACGGCGTGTTCTCCGCGATGGCCCTCACCGCCCGCCACCCGCGCACCGGCGAGTTGCTGTCCACCGTGAAGTTCACGATGCAGGCCCTCGCCGCCGCCGGCGAACTCCAACGCGAGCTGACCTACGACGGCCTGCGCGCCGCCGAGGCCAGTCCAACGACGCGTCCGAGGACACCGCCCGTCAGGGTCTCGCTTCCGACGGGCCGGTGGCCACGCTCGTCGGCAGTGAGGTGTACTCGTGTCACGCACAGTGGTCCACGGATCGGGCCTCGGAGCGCAGGCAGACCCACAGCATGGTCATGACGCGATACGCACTCTCCTTCTTGTCGCCGCGTCCACCGTGTACCGGTTCACAGTGAGATCACGATTTTGCCGTGAACATGCCTCTCGGCCTGCGTCGTCACGGC
Source organism: Streptomyces sp. NPDC052910 (assembly GCF_055585605.1). Taxonomy (NCBI): domain Bacteria; kingdom Bacillati; phylum Actinomycetota; class Actinomycetes; order Kitasatosporales; family Streptomycetaceae; genus Streptomyces; species Streptomyces sp. NPDC052910. The sequence goes on along the minus strand of NZ_JBVJJR010000014.1, from coordinate 13,903 downwards.
TTCGCGGATCCGCTCGACCGGGAAGGTCGCCGCGATGGGCACCGTGATCTCGCCGGAGTGGATCGCCTCGGCGATCCGTTCCAAAGAGCCTGGGTCCGCGTCGAGGGCGCCCACCTTGCGCACGCCGGGCGGCGGGGCGGGGCCGTCGGCCACGACGGAGATCCGCTCGGGTGCCACGCCGAGCTTGAGCGCGGTCTCGGCCGCCTCCCTTCCGAACAGGTCGGTTGCGGCGGTGATCCCCTCGGGCGCCAGGGTCCGCACCCGGTCCGCCAGGCCGGGGCCGTACGCCACGGGTTCGGCGCCGAGTCCACTCAGGAATCCGAACGTGCCCTCGGAGGCGGTGCCGAGCACCCGTGCACCCGCGAGCTGCGCCAACTGCACGGCGAAGATGCCCACACCCCCCGCCGCCCCACCGATCAGGACGGTGTCCCCGGCGCCGAGCCCGATCGTGGCGAGCGCGGCGGAGGCCGTCAGACCGGACACCGGAAGTGTGCACGCCACCTCGTCGCCGACACCCCCCGGGGTGGGCCACAGCGTCGCCGCAGGCGTCTTGACCAGCACGAAATCGGCGACGGAACGCCCAATCGCGGCCCCGTACACCCGCTCGCCGACGGCGAATCCCGTGGCTTCGGCGCCCACTTCGTCCACCACTCCGGCGAAGTCGCTGCCGAAGCCGGCCGGCAAGGTGATGCCGAACCGCGCCGCCATGTCGGGCTGTGTAGTGATCTGCCAGTCCATCGGGTTCAGCCCGGCGGCCTTGACCCGGACGCGAATCTCGTCCGGTGCGGCGTGCGGCTCGGGTATCTCCTGCAGTTCGAGCACTTCAGGACCGCCAAAACGCTGATAACGGACAGCTTTGCTCATCGGTGACCTCTCTTGGCCAGTGATGGGACTTGGTCTCATCGACCGTACACCAGTGATGGGACCAAGTCCCGTACACTTCTCCCATGGCTCGATGGCAACCCGACGCACCAGGACGACTCGCCGCCGCCGCCCTCGACCTCTTCGAGGAGAACGGCTACGAGAACACGACCGTGATCGAGATCGCGGAGCGCGCGGGACTCACCAAAAGCACCTTCTTCCGGTACTTCCCGGACAAGCGCGAGGTGCTCTTCGGCAGGGGCACAGTGACCGGCCTGCTCGTCGAAGGGATCGCCTCGGCGCCACCGGCGGCCGAGCCGCTCGACGCGGTGGCGGACGCCCTCGACGCGCTCGGCCGAACGTTCTTCACCGCCGACCGCCGCGAGTTCAGCCGCCGACGCCAGGCCGTGCTGAACGCCCACACGGAACTGCGTGAACGCGAAGCCCTGAAAAGGATCGACCTCACCGCCTCCATGATCGAGGCCCTCAACCGCCGCGGAGTCCCGAACCTGACCGCGCGCGTGGCCACGAAACTGGGCACGCTCGTCTGGGAGATCGCCTACGACCACTGGATCGCCCCCGGCAACAGCGAGGGCTTCGGCCCGCTGGCACGGCAAGCACTCGCCGAAGTACGCGCGGCCGGAGCCGCGTGCTGACGCGCGCGTCCGTCGTGGCTTCGTTCACCTCACCCGACATCGTTTGCCCACGGGTCCGGCCGCGCCTGTCGCTCGTCAGCGGCCCTCTGGGTACCCACGGGAGATGACGGCATTCGTGCCCCGGCGCCGCCGGCTTCCCTGCTTCTCCAGTGCGGCGGACCTGCTTCTCCTGTGCGGCGAATCGATCCCGATCACGAACGCGTTCTCAGCGCCGTGACCTCCCGGAGTAGCAGCATCCCGTGTCATGGCAGACGGCAGCACCAGCAGGTTCCAGGCAGGCCAGACGGGCCTCATCGTCAGGATCCCGGACGCGGAGCCGGCCGTCCGCACGTGGCGTGAACGGTTCGATCCGTCGGCGCAAGCAGGAGTGCCAGCGCATGTCACGGTACTTTTCCCGTTTCTCGACGAGAACCGAATGGATGCGCGTGTCCGCTCGGCTCTCACTGACGTCCTCGGCAGACATCATGCCTTTGACGTGCGGTTCGAGAGTTGTGGACGGTTTCCAGGGGTCCTCTATCTCGCTCCCGAGCCGGATACGCAGTTGCGGCGGCTCACTGAGGTGATCACCGACCAATGGTCGGAAGCCCCGCCCTACGGAGGCCAGTTCGCCGAAATAGTGCCCCACCTGACCGTCGCGGATGGTCAGGAGGACGCTGTTCTGGACGAGATCGAGGCCGAGTTGCCCGGCGGTCTCCCCTTCACCTCCCGGGTCTCATCCGTTGACCTCATGGTGTTCGACGGCGCGGGGTGGCAGAAGCGGACGTCGTTCGCACTCCTTGAATGAACGGACCCCTGAGCTTGGCCGACCCGGCGCGGGCTCGGATACGCCGGCACGACTGGGTACGCGCACTGGGAGCGTGGCGCGGCGAAGGTGCGGGCCGGCGGTCGACGTGTGTCTCCCCCGAGCCGGTCCGCCAGTGCGCCGGTCCGACAGTGCGCCGGGCAGCCGTTGCCGCGGTTCTGTCGTCGTGGCGAAAGCGTGACCGCGGCACAGCGAAGCACCGCATGCCAGTCGGCCGTCCTGCTCCAGGCGGGGATTCACCCGTCCGCTCGCCGCGTCCGTCAGCGGCGTCCGGCTTCGTGTGGACCGTCGGGGGTCCGCGGTGTCGGCCACAGGCCGCGGGTGGCGAGGACGGCCACGCAGCCGCCGGCCAGGTTCAGGGCCACCCGGATCGCCGTCGCGTACCAGGGGACCGGTTCGCCGAAGTCGCTGAGGAGGAGCAGGAGCGCGGGCGAGGCGAGTGACCAGTAGACGTAGTTGGCGGGGCGGAAGGCGTAGGCCGTCGCGCCGGAGATTCCGACGAGCGCCGCGACCGCGTAGGGGCCGGGTCCGCCCAGCAGCATCAGGGCGGCGGCCACACCACCGAGGCTGTTGCCCACGACCCGTTTGGCGAACTTGGTGCGGGTTTCCTCAGCTGTGGGCCGCAAGGTGAGGAGGAGGGACGTCACGAACCAGTGGCCCTCGCCCCGGAGCACGCCCTGGGAGCCGGTGGCGGCCACGGCGGCGGCCGTGAGGGCGCCGAGCCGGGCGGCGTGGCGCAGTCGGCCGGTGGCCGCCGACGCGGTCCGGGACACGGTGGAAGGCGTGGGGTGCGGGTGTTGGGGTGGTGAGGGCGGTGAGGGTGGTGGTGGGGTGTTCGAGGAGTTGGTGATCGGCTGGGGGTGGGCAGGTGCTCGTTGGCTCAGGGGCAGGAGGAGGGCCGATGTCCAGGCGGAGCCGATGAGTTGGGCGAGTCCGGGGAGGGGCAGGCCCTCCGGGGGTGCGCCGTGGGTGCCGGTGATGCCGGTGAGGAGGACGGCGAGGGCGGCCGTGGTGCCCACGCGGGAGAAGAGGGCCCCGATGATGGCGGTGGCGCCGACGCCGAGGGCCAGGGCGAGCAGGCCGCTCCCGGTGAGGGCGGTGTAGGCGCCCGCGGCGGTCGTCCAGGCGGTGCGTACCGCGAGGCAGCGGGCGCGTTCGGCCCGGCCCGCGCCCTCCGGGAGGGGCATGGCCAGCAGGACGGCCGGCAGGGCGACGGCCGCGCCGGCGCCGGGATGGCCGGTCGCGGTACCGGCGGCGAGCGGGACGGCGAGCGCCGCCCCGGCGGCGACGCCGTCCGCGTAGCGCGGCCGGCCCTCGGGCCGCAGGAGGGCGGGCAGGGAGAGCCGGCCCGGCGGACCGTGTCCCCGCACCCGCCGCGCGGCGGCGTGCCGCCCGGTCACGGGACGACGGGCACGGCGGGTGGGGGGCCGGGCTCCGCCGTGGGCAGCCGGACCTCGATCGCCGTGCCCCGGCCGGGCGCGCTGTCCACGGTGAACCGCCCGCCCGCGCTCTCGACCCGCACATAGTGGCTGGCCAGGCCGATGTGCCCGGCGCGCAGCCGGTCCTGGACGACGCGCGGGTCGAAGCCGACGCCGTTGTCGCGGACGGTCAGCACGGTCTCGTCGCCTTCGGTGGCGAGGGTCAGCCACACGTCGGCGGCCCGCGCGTGCTTGACGATGTTGCGGAGGAGTTCCCTGGCGGTGGAGTAGAGCAGGGTCTCGTGGCCGACGCGGCCGGGCAGCCGCACGTCGTAGTGGACGCGGAAGCCGCCGCGCCGCGCGAACCGTTCCCCCGCGGCCTCCAGCGCGGCGCCCAGTCCGGCGGCGGCGAGGATCTGCGGATGAAGGTTGAAGATGATCTCCCGCATCTCGCGGACCGTGCGCCGCACTTCGTCCTGGGCGCGGCCGAGGGCGGCACGGGCCGTGGGGTCGGTGGCGGATTCCTCGGCCTCCTCCAGGTCGTGCAGAGCGGCCAGCAGCGTCTGGACCGCGCCGTCGTGCAGGGAGTCGGCGACACGAGAGCGTTCCCGCGTCTCGGCGGCGAGGGCGTCGTCGAGCAGGAGTTCGCGGGTGTCGAGGAGTTCGGCCACCCGTCGGCTGCGCCGGGCCAGCAGGACCGCGATGAGCACCGAGGCGCCGACCGTCCACAGCAGGTACGCCTCGTCGACGACGATGTCCCAGGACTCCCGCGCCGGGTGCGTCAAGGCGTGCGGTACGGACATCGCCGCGTAGCAGACCACACAGACGGCTCCGAAGCCGGCCGTGACCTTCGGCATCTGCCAGAGGACCGTGGCCGTGGACCACAGGAAGTAGGCGTAACGGACCGGGGAGTCCGGGCCGCCGGACACCGCCGCGAGGGCGGTGATCAGCGCGAGGTCCACGACGAGGGCGCCCGCGGCACCGCGCACGCCGGCCACCGGGCGGCGCCGGATCCACACCATCCGCCCGACGGCCCAGATCAGGTAGGCCACGAGCAGACCGTCGAACCAGTGCCGGTACGAGACGTCGGGCGGCCGGCGTCCCGCCATGAACAGGGGGACGGTCATGGCGAGCCGGATCCAGGCCACGCGGCGGGAGGAGAGCGCCGCGTCGCCCAGCCGTTCCTCGCGCAGGCGGGTCGTCATCGGCGCCCGCCCGGACAGGCCGCGCCGGAACGCCCGGTCGGCCCGCCTCCGTCCCGTTCTGTCCGGCACCGCACGGTTCCGACCCTAGACCGGCTTCCCGGCCGACGCCCGGCGGGTGTGGCCTGGGCGGGGGCCGGCCGGGGGTGGGCGAAGGCCGGTCGGCGTCCGGACGGGGGCGGGGCGGTCACGCGGCGGCACCGGAGCGGCCGGGAGACGCAAGCGCTCCATCAGGACGCGGCGTCCCGCGCGCCGGCCTCAGCGCCCGCCTGGCACCGGTGTCAACGGAGCGCGGTACGGGCACGACCGTCACGAGCAGCACAGCGAACACGAGCGAAGCCACCGTCCGACAGCCGAGCCCCACCCCACCGCCGGTGGTACCGCCGCGCCACACCTCGCCACTAGGCGAGCGGTCAGCGTCGCGGCGCCCGGCCGCCGACGTAAGCGGTCATCAGGTGGATGCGGGCGGGCAGGGCTCGTGCGCGCACGTACCCGAGCTCGGTCCCGCCGCCGGTGGCCGACAGTACGACGCCGGTTGCGATCAGCAGCCAGGAGGCTCGTCGAACGGTCCCTCCAGTGCGGCCGCCCCGATCACGCGCACCGCACCGCACCGCACCGAGCACGTCTCGAACGCACCGTCGGCGACACCCCACGCCCACGCGTGCGCGGCCGGCTCGTCCCCGCCCCCACTCCACGCGTGCCTTCTGTGGCTTGGCGGGCGCCCTGGCCACCGAGCGTCTGCGGCCCCGCTACAGCGGAGACCGAACAGGCGGTTCCCGACGGCACGGACCTCTTGGAGGCCGTCGACGCCTCCGCCCGGCACCACCGGCGCGACCGTGACTCCCCCGGCACGCACGCGGTCGTGTCATGGCACATCGTCCTGCCGGACACGGCCTTGCACAGCCCTGAGCCGGACTCCCGGCTCACCGCGCCGTCCGGGAGCAGGAGGGCCGCCTGCCTCGGCCTTCACCGACAGGGAACATCGCGGGGGCGCCGCGACGCCGCGTCAGGCACGCCGCCGCCTGGCCACCGCCCTCCGGAGCCGGTCCATCGGCCTCGGTCGGGATGCCGTCTGCGGCCTCGCCCCGGGCTCCGACGATCGGCTTGTCGCCGAGGGACGAACACGGCCAGGTCGGCCGCGCCGACCGGGTCGGCGGCGGCCACCGACGCCGCCCGCGCCTGGTGTCGGAGGCGGTCCTCGTCGGCCTCGCAGGTCACGGCTCCGACGCCGGAGCGGACGGCAGGGGCGGCAGGCGCCCGCGGCACGAACGGTACGGACACCGGGGCGGCACGGACACGGAGGCGGCAGGGACACGGGGCGGCACGGACATGGGCGGCGGCACGAACGCCGGGGACGGCACGGACGTCCACAGCGGCACGGACCGCACCCGCGGCGCGCTCACGGACCCGCGGCGCGCTCACGCACCCGCGGCGCGGTCACGGACCCGACGCCTCCGCGACCGCCGCTGCCCCAACGTCCGCCCCGACGGCGCACGTTGCGCGGAGTGGAGCCCGGGCCCCGGCGCGCGCCATCGCCTTGCCCGACCGGCGGTGCGCCCGGGGGCGGCTCCCGTAGTATTCGACCATGGGCGACGAGCAGACCCCCGACTTCGAGCGGATCAGCATCACGGTGCCCCGCGAGCTGGCCGAGCAGTTGCGCGGTTTGAAGGACGCGAACGTCATCGAGTCCGTGTCCGCGTTCGTGACGAGAACGCTGGCCGGCCAGATCGACCGCGACCGTCGCCACCGTGAGAGCGAGGAGCGGCTGCGACGGGACTTCGGCCTGGACGAGGAGTCGATCGCCCTGGCCCGCCAGTGGGCGGACGACGCGACCGGCCGCCGCACCCGGCTGTCCCTCGACCAGTACATCGCCACCCGCCGGAGCAGCGCCGCGTGACGGTCGACGCGGTGACGGGCGTCGTCCTCGACGCCGGCTTCCTCTCCGACCTGGCCACCGACCGCAGGATCGAGCACGAGGTCCTCACGGACCGGTGGAGCTGGCACGCCGTCTCGGTCAATGTGCCGCAGACCGAGCTCGTCCTCGCCGAGCGCGAGAAGCCCGGCCGCGCTCGGGTCGCCCTGGAGCTGCTGCTCGCCCGCTGCGGCCCGTCGGTGCTCATCCGGCCGCTGGATCTGACGGCCGTCGAGGCGGCCGGGACGATGATGCGCCGGTACGCGCTGGAGGACATCGCGCTGGCGCACACGGCCGCCGTCGCGGTGCCGTCCGGATGGACCGTGTTCACCACCGCCCCCGAGCGCTACCGGCCCCTCGGCGACACGATCGACGTCTTCGGGCTCGCCTGACGCGGTCGCCCCCGCCCGCCCCACCCGCCGCCCCGCCGTCGCCCGGCACCACGCGGACAACCGGCACGGCGCCGCCACAGCGAGACCGCGGCGGCCGGCGCACACCAGGCCGGCCTGCCGCCACGGGCCAGGCCGGCCCGCCGCCACGGACCAGGCCGGCCGGCGCTCGCGAGCGCCTTCCCCGCGCCGCGACCGCACCCCTACCCTGACGGCCATGACGGCCACCCCCCGGCACCCCGACGTCGAGACCGCCGTCCGCTACCTCGCGACGGTGGCCCGCCTGGCGACCGCTGAGGAGCTGGCGCCCTTCTTCCATCCGGACGTCGTCCAGCACGAGTTGCCCAACGCCCTGGCCCCCGACGGCGCCGTCCGCGACCTGCCCGCCATCCTGGCGGCGGCGGAGCGGGGCCGCGCGGTGCTGGCCGCGCAGGCGTTCGACGTCGTGGAGGCGGTCGCGGCCGGCGACACGGTCGCCCTGGAAGTCCGTTGGCGAGGCACACTCGCCGTACCGCTCGGCAGGCTGCCCGCCGGCCACGAACTGCGGGCGCACCTCGCCGTCTTCCTGGATTTCCGGGACGGCAGGATCGTGTCGCAGCGCAACTACGACTGTTTCGTCCGCCTCGCCCCCTAGGGGATCGGCGAGGGTCGGCCGGGCCCGTACCCGGTGAAGACGGAAAGCGATTCCCTTCTAGTTCACTGTATGGCACTCTTGAGTTCATTGCGCTGAACTCAAGGAGACGTATGCCCACCGTCACCGCCGACCTCAGGAGCCGGCTCGACGCCGCCGCCATCGACGCCTCGGTCCACGCCCTGCGCCCCGACTACCGGGCGCTGCTCGTCGTCGCCGAAGGCCTCCGGCCCGGGCCGAGCGATGCCGCGAGCGAGCGGCTGCTGTCGGCGGCCGAGGCGAGCGCCCGCCGCCGCTTCGCCGATGTCCCGCCCGAGGAGCACCCGCACCTGGCCGCCTGGCGCGAGGCGTTCCGCGCATTCGGCGCGAAACCGCAGCGGACCCGGCCGAGCGCCGAGGCCCTGCTCCGCCGGGTTCCCCCGGGCCTGCCGCGCGTGGACCGGCTCACCGACGTCTACAACGCGGTCTCGGTCGCCCATGTCCTGCCGCTCGGCGGCGAGGACCTGGACCACTACGCCGGCGCGCCCCGGCTGGTGCGAGCCGGTGGCGACGAGCCGTTCGAGACCACGGCGGGCGGGGAGGCCGTCGTCGAGCACTGCCCGCCCGGCGAGGTGGTCTGGCGGGACGACGCGGGCGTCACCTGCCGGCGCTGGAACTGGCGTCAGTGCACGCGCACCCGGCTGACGGAGACCACCACCCGGGCGCTGTTCGTCCTCGACGCGCTCGGGCCGATGAGCGACGCGGAGCTCGACGCGGCGGGGGACGCGCTGGCCGAGGCACTGACGGAGACCAGCCCCGGGGCAGCGGTGGCGTCCCGGCTGCTGACCGCGACCGCCTGAGGCGGGTCCGGGGGCGGGACGCAGGCCCGGGCGGCCGCCCGGTCAAGGGGGGCAGACGGGGGCCGGCAGCCAACGCCCGCCCCCTCCTCCCCGGCCACGAGGCCTTCAGCCCGTAGGCACCCTCGCCGCCGACCGCATCCCCACCACCGGCCGGACTCTCACCACCGGCCGCACGCACATCGGGAGCGGGCAGCGGGGAACCGCGTGACCGCCCAGCCCAAGAACGGGCGGACGACCCGGCAGTGCCACTCCCGGCCCCCACCGCCGACCGCATCCCCACCGCCGGCCGGACTCTCACCACCGGCCGCACGCACACCGGAGACCGGGCTCCCGAACCGGGCGGGGGCCCGCGCGACCGCCCGGCCGACGGGCAGGCGGGCAGGCGGGCAGGCGGAGGGCCCGGCAATGACTGCCCACCCCTCTCATACGGCCTCCCACTCGCCGGCTCCCTCACCACCGACCGCCCTCACATCGACGGCCGGACCCATGTCTGCGACCGGACCTTCTTCCCGCCGGCCGGCCCGCAAACGAGAGCCGCGTCCGGCCCAAGGACGTAAGCGGCGTCGGCGGAGCACCGCCGGCCGACGTCTGGGGCAAGGCCCAGGGCGACGCCCTGGTCCGGTCTCGCCTACGGCGCCTCGGCCGAGGCGCAGGACGTTGCCCCGGCTGGGACCGCCGGACGGGCACGGGACGCGATGAGCGGGACGGCGCTCGGCCCGTGAGGCGGTGAGGGCGGTGAGGCGGCACCCGCAAGCCGCGCCGGGCCCTGCGTCGTCGCCCGGACCGGCCGCTCCCGGAGCGGAACCCGTCGAGCAGGCCCGCTCAGTGCCCGTCGGGCACCCGCTCCAGGACGAAGACGGGGATCACCCGGTCGGTCTTCTGCTGGTAGTCCGCGTAGTCGGGATAGGCCGCCACGGCCCGCTGCCACCAGAAGTCCTTTTCCTCGCCGGTGACCTCGCGGGCCGTCATGTCCTGCCGCACTGGCCCGTCTTGGAGCTCCGCCCGGGGGTCGGCCTTGAGGTTGTGGTACCAGACCGGGTGCTTGGGGGCGCCGCCCAGCGAGGCGACGACGGCGTACCGGCCCTCGTGCTCGACCCGCATCACGGGCGTCTTGCGGAGCTTCCCGCTCTTGGCCCCGCGTGTGGTGAGAATGACGACGGGCATGTCGCGCAGCGTCGTCCCCTCGGTCCCGCCGGAGCTCTCGTAGAGCTCCACCTGGTCCCTGACCCACTGCTCGGGGCTCGGTTCGTACTCGCCTTTGAGCGGCATGTGCGCTGCCCTTTCCGTTTCCGTTGGTGTCACGTCACTTGTGGCGGTCCGTGTCCGGCGGGCCGTCGGGCGGTGCCGGCCGATCCGCACGGGCTCAGGCATACCCCGGTGGCACGGGAGTTCACCGTCCCCGTCGTCTCGGGGCGGCTTCGCGGTACCGGGAGGCACTCCCGGGCGCCGCGCCCGGCCCGCACAACCCACACGGCCCACACGACCCGCACGACCCCCACGACCCGCGCGGCCTATATGGCCTACACGGACTCACATGAACCACGTGAACCCCACGGCCCGCACTACTCCCACTGCCCGGTCAGGGCTCAGACGCGGTCCCGTCGAGCCAGGACGGCCAGCCCCCCGGCCGCCGCGGCCACCGCGAGGAACGCCCCGAAGAGCGTCGTCCCGGTCGGCAGCCCCACCGCGTCGCTGAGGAACCCGACGGCGACGGGCAGGGTGCCCGCCGGCACGTAACCGCCCACGTTCAGCGCCGCGTTCGCCTCGGCGAGCCGCCGGGCCGGGACGCCGCCGTTGAGCAGGGAGAGCCCGCCGAGCAGTCCCATGCCCTGCCCGGCGCCGGCGAGCAGCGCGGCGGCGGCCAGGAGGACGGCCGAGGAGAGGCGCACCGCGGCCACGAGGGCCGCCATGGCCAGCACGGTGTTCACGGCGCCGGCGAGCAGGACGTTGTCGGGGCGCAGCCGGCGGACGGCGAACTGGACGCCGGTGGCGGTGAGGAACATCGCGAAGGCCAAGGCGCCGGGCACCACCCGGTTGGCGGTGCCGAGGAGGCCGGCGAGCAGGGACGGGCCGAGGGAGAGGACGAAGGAGGTGGCGGTGATGCCGGGGGCGAAGACGGCGACGGCCCGCAGCAGGTCGCCGCCCCGGCCGCGCGGGACGCCGGGCACCCGGATCCACGAGCCGCCGCCGTTCCCGGCCGGTCGCGGGAGGGGCATGCGCAGGACGACGGCCAGGGCGAGGACGAGGAGGACGGCCTCGACGGCGAAGACGGTCGTGGTGGGGGCGGGCAGGGTCTCGGAGAGCACGCCGGCGAGCAGCGGGCCGAGGCCCGCGCCGAGCACCATCGCGGTGGAGGCGAGCAGCGCCGCCTGGCGTCGGCGCGCGGGCCCGGCCACGTCGGAGACGGCCGCCATGCCGGCGGAGACGACCGCGCCGACGGCGACCCCGGTGAGCAGCCGGGCGGCCGTGAGGGCGGCGACGGAGGACGCGGTGGCGAAGATCCCGCAGGCGACGAGGGCGAGGAGTACCGCCGGGACGAGGACCGGCCGTCGGCCGATCCGGTCGGAGAGGACGCCCGAGACGAGGAGGGAGCCGATCAGGCCCACGATGTAGCTGGCGAAGACGAGGGTCAGGGTGCCCCGGGAGAAGCCGATGTCCCGCTGCCAGAGCGCGTAGAGCGGCGTCGCGGCGTTGGACAGCACGAACACGGCCGTCACGGGCCAGGCGGACAGCCACAGCCACCGGCCCGGGGTGGCCTCGGAGGCACTTCCGGGAGCACCTGCGAGGGCGGTGGCCGTCGGGCGGGCGGAGCGTGGGGCCGCGGGGGCAAGCCGGATGTCCGTCACCGGAACTCCTATTCGGGAATCAGGGGGGCGCGCCGGGGCGCGCCGACGTGTCGACGGCGGCATCCGCAGGCGCCGCTGTACGAGTTATTTCGAACTTAGCATGCAGTACGATCAAACTCGTACAGTGAATCGACGCCCCCCGCACCCCCGCTCGACCCGTGGAAGTGAGGAAGCAGCAGATGGCCACCGCCCACCCCGTCACCGCCTTCGCCATCCCCCCGGAGCCCGCCGGCGCGCCGGCCCCGCTGCCCGAACCCGACGTGGCGGACCTCCGGCTGGAGACCGTGCTGGGCGCACTGAGCGATCCGCTGCGGCTGCGCATCGTCCGCAAGCTGCTGCTGGAGTCCGAGGCGTTCGACCACCCGTGCGGCTGGTTCGGCCTCGACCGGCCCAAGTCCTCGCTGACCCACCACTTCAAGGCGCTGCGCGAGGCCGGGGTCACCCGGCAGCGCCAGTACGGCCTGGAGCGGCGCAGCCAGGTGCGGGTGACGGACCTGGAGGCCCGGTTCCCCGGGCTGCTCGCGCTGGTGGCGGACTGGACGCCCGCGTCGGACTGACCGGTCTCCGACCGGATCCCGACCGGGCCATGACCGGCCCTCGGACCACCGACCACGGACCACGGACCACGACCGGGTCGTCACCGGACCACGACCGGGTCACCCGGACGGGTCAGGTTTCCGCCGCGGGGGCCGGGTCACACGGGTAACGAACGTCGCCGGCCGTCCGGAGGGAACCGATGGACCACACGCAGGCCCCCGTCCTGGAAGCACTCGCCGCCTACCACGAGGCCGGCCGGCTGCCGTTCACCCCGCCCGGTCACAAACAGGCCAGGGGCGCCGACCCGGCGGCCCGGCGGGAGCTGGGCGACGCCGTGTTCCGCGCGGACGTCCTGGCCTCCGGCGGTCTGGACGACCGGCGTACCACCGGGCGGGTCCTGGAGCGCGCCGAGGCCCTGATGGCCGACGCGGTCCACGCCGAGCACACGTTCTTCACCACCTGCGGCAGCTCGCTGTCGGTCAAGGCCGCGATGCTGGCCGTCGCCAGCCCGCACGAGGAGCTGCTGGTGGGCCGGGACGCCCACAAGTCCGTGGTCGCCGGGCTGATCCTGGCCGGCATCCACCCGGTGTGGGTGGAGCCGCAGTGGGACGCGGAGCGGCACCTCGCGCACCCGCCGTCGGCCGAGGCGTTCGCGCGCGCCTTCGCGAAGCATCCGGACGCGCGCGGCGCGCTGGTCACCAGCCCGACGCCGTACGGGTCCTGCGCCGACCTGGCGGGCATCGCCGAGGTCTGCCACGAGCGGGGGCGCCCGCTCATCGTGGACGAGGCGTGGGGCGCCCACCTGCCGTTCCATCCGGACCTGCCGGCGTGGGCGATGGACGCCGGCGCCGACGTGTGCGTGACCAGCATCCACAAGATGGGCAGCGGCCTGGAGCAGGGCTCGGTGTTCCACCTCCAGGGCGACCTGATCGATCCGGCCGCCCTGAAGTCCCGCGCCGACCTGCTGGGCACCACCAGCCCGTCCGTCCTGATCCTGGCCGGCATCGACGCCTGGCGGCGCCAGATGATGCTGCACGGACGCGAGCTGCTGGACCACACGCTGGAACTGGCGGCGTCGGTGCGCAAGGGGATCGAGCGGATCGACGGGCTGCACGTGAACGACCGGGCCGACTTCACGGGGTCGGACCTGGCGGCGGACCTGGACCCGCTGCCCGTGATCATCGACATGGCGGAGCTCGGCACCACCGGCTATCGGGCGGCGGACTGGCTGCGCGACCGGCACCACATCGACCTGCACCTCGTCGATCACCGGCGGATCAGCGCCCAGCTCACCCACGCCGACGACGAGAAGACGGCCGAGACCCTGCTCGACGCCCTCCGCGACCTGTCCGAGGAGGCCCCGGGGCTGCGGCCGGCACCCGCCGTCGCCGTGCCCTCGCCGGGAGAGCTGCGCATGGAGCAGGCCCTGCCGCCGCGCGACGCCTACTTCGGACCCGTCGAGGACGTCGCGTACGACCGGGCCGAGGGCCGGATCGCCGCCGAGATGGTCACCCCGTACCCGCCGGGCATCCCGGCGGTCCTGCCCGGCGAACGCCTCACCGGGCCGGTCCTGGAGTACCTGCGGACCGGCATCGAGGCGGGAATGCACCTGCCGGACGCGGCCGACCCGGAGCTGCGGACCGTCCGGGTGGTGCGGGAGACGGACGACTCCTGACGACCGGGCCCCGGGCACGTCGAATCCCGCGCGTGCGGGGCTAGGCCGTCTCTTTCGGATCACTTTCACTGGCGTGCGATAGGTTGCCCGCCATGACTGGACTCGGATCCGTTGCCTGGCCACCTGCCCCGATAC
>NZ_JBVJJR010000013.1:0-143342 GCF_055585605.1 Streptomyces sp. NPDC052910 | reverse complement strand
TATCGGGGCAGGTGGCCAGGCAACGGATCCGAGTCCAGTCATGGCGGGCAACCTATCGCACGCCAGTGAAAGTGATCCGAAAGAGACGGCCTAGGCCTATGACACGGCGGGCAACCTCGCTCATGCCTCCGCCCCGCCCATGGCGCGCCGGGCAAGCGGAACTTCGAGGTCGGCGCGGCCGTCGGGCCGGCCGCACGACGTACGAGCACGACGCTCAAGGCCGGCTGGTACGCAAGACCCGCAAGCTCCTCAGCGGCCAGTCCCGCACGTGGACGTACTGCTGGGACGCGGAGGACCGTCTGACGTGGGTGGTCCCGCCGGACGGCGCGCAGTGGCGGTAGGCGTACGGCCCGCTCGGCCGCTGCGTGTCCAAGCACCGCAAGGCGTACGTAGACAATCCCTTCGCTTGGGTGGACCCCCTCGGTCTCACGCCCTGCACTCCTGGATACCGTGCACAGAGGGAACATCCGGACAGTCAAAGACTCTCGGTCGACTCAAGCGGAAACGTCAGCCTCAAAGGGGACGGACAGCTTTACGTCAACCTGAGTGGCGACATATCGCACTCGCTCACGTTCCGCGGCGGCACGGGCGAGGTGATTGCGTTCGATCTCCCGGGAATCGTACGTTCAGAAGATCCGGGACTCTGCAGTTCCGCAGCGTCAGCCCAAGGACCTCAAGCACCTCAGCGCGAAGGAATGGAGGATCTACCGGCGGACGCGTCCGGAGAGAGCCGCCCCCAAGATATCTCCCGGTCTGTACGGCATGCCCCCCGAATATGCTCGAAGGGTTTAAGAAGGCGATAGCCCCAGGCTGCGGGAAAGTGCTCAAGGGAGACGGTTCGTGACCAGGCGGGACAGGGAGATTGAACTGCGGAGAGTTCACGAGAGGCCATCGGAGGAAGACTCCGGACGGCTCCTCGGCCGCTTCGAGGTGACTGTCGACGGCACTCCCGAGGACTACGCCTGCCGTCTGAGGTCGGTTCTCCGGGCGGCGCTGAACATCGCCGAGGATCCGGGCTTCGAGGAGGCGGACGAACTGCCGACGGAGACGGTGCCGGGCTGGTTCGCTGAAGTGTCCGGTGAGCACGGCCGCGGAGCCGGCCGGGAGCACGGTCCGGACGACGCGGTCGCTGAGGTTGGCGCCTCCGTGTACGTGTCCGAACGGGAAGAGGAGCGGTGGGGGTTGCAGGAGTGGCTGTTCACCTTCGACCCGGAAAACAGAAGCTGGCTGTGGTGGGACGTGACCGAGTCGGCGGACGGCGGGACAGTCAGCCTTTGGGTGGACACCCGGGGTGAGCCGGTGGTCGGGTGCGAGCAGTTGTACTGGCTCGCATACACATGTGGAGCACATTCGGTGGGGCGTATGCTCCTGGAGCGCGTGGAGTGCTGGCAGCGGGAGCGCTCGCTGGCGAACAAGCCCATCGCCTGATGGGACGGTCTTTGCCGCGATCAGCTACGCGCTGGTCAGCGGGTGTGCCTGGCGAACTCAGCAGCCATGTTTCGGCATATCGAAGTCGACCGCCCATCGCCAGTTCCTGATCTGGTCGCGTGCCGGCGTCCGGGGCCGGCTGCACGAGGCGGTCCTGCACCGGCTCGACGACGCCGGGCCTGATCGACGGGACCCACGTCGTCCTCGACTCCGCCCCCATCAGGGTGAAAAAAGGGGCGAACGCACAGGCCCGTCGCCCGTGGACCGGGCAAAGCCGGGTTCCTAGATGCACATCCTGTCGGACCGGAACGGGCTGCCCCTCGTCGTCGGCATTTCCGCCGCCAGTACCCACGTCAGCGAAGGGCTGAAGCCCATGGCCGCCGGTCACCAAACGAGACACGACCCCCACCGAGGCCGCCATCCCACACCCCAACGCCCCTACGCAGGCACGGCCTACGACGTATCTCACCTGCACAGATGGCTGTGGGGAAAGCACATCGGCATCCGCACCGCCCGCAAGGACATCGAATCCAGCGAACGACTGGGGCGGCGCCGTTGGGTGATCGAGCGGACGAGGTCGTGGCTGACCGGCTCCCGACGCCTATCGCCCCGCTACGAGCGCGATCCCCGCATCTACCTGGTTCTCTTGGCCTCGCCGCCGCGCCCCGCTGCTACAAGCGACTCCTCCGCCTCATCACAAAGGACACGGTCTGAGTACGCGGACTCATCAAGCAGGCACGACTCAGCCCGCACACCACCGCGAAGGCAGGCACGACATGGACGAAGCAACGCTCAGACGATCCGAACAAAACGACCTCGACCTAGTCATCACACTCGTACGTCATCAGCCCGGCCACTCGGCCCGTTGGCCCAGTCGAAGTCGAACACGCCAGACCCGCCCAGGCGCGCCCTGACCGAGGACTCCCGACCCTCCATCTTCAGCCGAACCCCTTCCACGCTCGCCGAGCCACCACCTTCACCTCGCCTCAGCCGCACGCGGGAAGACGGCCCGGCGTGGCCGCCAGACGCTGTACGCCGCATTACAGCGGCCATTCCGCTGAGCCGAGAAAACAACAAGAGGGCGTCCTCCGTGTCCCTCTCCAGGGTTGCCCGCAGGTGTGCCACGCCCCTAGGCCGTCGCGGGACCGGCCGAGACCGGCGCCAAGCGGTGTTCCCCTCGTCATGGTCGGACGACTGCCGTCAGCGCCCAAACACCCACGGCCTCCTGCGGCGTTCGTACTGCGACCGGCCAGCCGCCCGCCCGTCCCACCGCAAAAGGGGGACGAGGCCTCGGCAAAACGCCGGAAGCAGCAGCGCTGAGCACGGGTGAAGCGTCGCTCCATTTCCTTCGGCAGAATGATCCACATGGCCATGGACAAGAACGCAGTGTTCACACTGCCGCGAGGCGCCACGGGTTTCTACCGGCCCAAGGGCGGACCGCTGCCGGAAACCGACCCGCGAGCGTTCCGCGCGGCACTGTACGCAGCCGCCCGGGCGGCCAAGGGGCGGGTGAGCGAGATGGAGGAACGGGCCTACTCTCGTACGTTCCACACCGCGACGGTCGTCAAGGGCACAAACGAGTACGTCATCCTGTGCCACGCCTACCACCCCTGGATCGCATTCGCTCAGGAACGCCGAGACTGGTACACAGAGGAGTTCCTCGCCCGGCCATCTTGGGCCCATACCTTTGCCACCCTGGGATTTACAGTGCTTGATCGCGCACAGCTCACTCGGCCGCTCTCGGACATCGACACCTCGTTCCTCTCCCCGAGCGAGTGGCGCGAGGCTCGCTACTACGGTGTCACCACAGTGGGCGGAGTGCTCTTCAACTCATGGGACTGACACTCGGGAAGACGATTCCTCCGCAGCCGGTGGATGTGGCCCGGACCTACTTGGGCTGCTGAAGCATCCTTCAATAAGTTTGCGGGCCTGCACCGGTCTGAGCCGAAAGCCGGCGGCCACCCGTCGGCGGTGCCCAGGAAGAGCAATGACAAGGCCTGGCCAGTCCCCCATGAACCACAAGTAGCTGCCAACGCGTCGCCGTAGGGGTTTGCCCAGCCGAGCTTGCCCGAGCCATGTCGGCCAAGGGCGCTCAGCAGCCTCGACAACGCCTCACCATGCCGTGAGAGCCCCGCGGCAAAATGTCCTGGACGGCCCCGACTTCAGGAGAGAGCATTGGAACCGATTTCGACCGTCTTCCGGAGGAACGGTGATTGAAGAACTTGACGACCGCTGGCTCATCGGATTGAGAGGCGTCCCAGTAGTAGCAGCCACTCACATGTCGGATGGTCGGGACCTCACAGTTACCCTCGCCAACGGGGCGGTTTTGGCGATTTCCGGGCCGTCGCTTCTGACCGATGGGCCGGCCACCGCCCCAGGTGCAGTGGCGCTCCCCAGTGATGAAGCGGCCGCATTGATCGGCTTCACTGTTTTGTCAGCGGTCGCATTCAAGTCCGGCTCGCTACGGGTGGTGTTCAGCACTGGCCATCACCTGAATGTCCGAAGCGCCGGATCCGAGGCGACAGCTCGCATTCAGCAAGATGGCGTATTCGAGTGGTCATGCCGGGAGGGCGTCGGCACTATGAGAGTCTCACGTGCCGAGAGTCTCTGACCTCAGGGTTTTTCGATGGCCCGCAGGTTCGCCCTGCGGACCATCGTTGTATGTGGGCGACGCCGATGGTGGTCTGGCAGATACCGTCGCTCCTTGCAGCGGCAATCGTGGAGGATCTTCCAGCTCTCCGTGCGGGCGAAGGCGTACTCGACCCGGGCCCGGACGTGCCAGTGGGAGGCGTTGCGCCGCCCTTTGCCGCAGGAGTCCCTGATGCCGGACTCGGCGAAGGCGGTGGAGTCGTTGCGGTACCCGGTTCTCCAGCGTCAGCGCCCTGTGCCGGACCGGCCAGTCCAGGGCCAGGGCCATGCCGCCCTCCCGTTGGCCAGCCCGCACCGGACGCTGGACCCAGCACGGCCTGAGCCCGGTGAACACCTCTACGATTCACGATCTCAAGCGGTCACGACCGGCACGACCAGCTCTACGCTGCCTCAGCCTATCCGGGATCCGGAATTATGAGGCAGGCTTCAGTCCCCCATGAACCACAAGTAGCTGCCCGGTGTCTCCGCACACGCGTCAAGGAACTCGGCCAGGTCGACCAGAGCCGCTTTCTGCTGGTCGTCAGCACACCTCTGCGCCAGGGCGGCGACTTCCCGGCGGGCGACTTGGGCTTCCTGTTCGTTGAACAACGTGTCACCGTAGGGATCCACCCAGCCGAGCTTGCCAGTGCCATGCCGGCCAAGGGTGCTCAGCGCCCGCGACAACGCTTCACCGTGCCGGTAAGAGCCCCTCAGCAAGGTGTCCCGGGACGACCCCTTCCGCGTGGGCCGTCCGGAGTGCAGTTCCAGCTCAATCCCCATGCGCCCTCCTTCACTCTCGGGCACGAAGTATCGCGGAGAAAGTTGTCCGACACAGTTCAGGGAGCGGAAACAGTGTGGGCCCGCAGGTAACGGCCCCAGATCTGCGCCTTGTAGTAAGGCCCATCCCCGTTGCAGTCGTACTGTGGCGCGTCGAAATCGACCCAGTAGGCCAACTCGCCGGCGTGCGCTTGAGCGTGCTTTACGGGCTCCGGGGCGCCCGTTCCGTCGACCGTGCCGGTGAAGTCGTTCTGCCAGGGGCCATCCCACTCCGGATCACGCTTCACGGTGACCCGGGTGCCTACGTCGAGAGCTTCCGGCGGCCACGGCCGCGGAAGGGGCAGCCCTCTGGCATGTTCGGCAGCCGGTCGGCCAAGCGAACGCGACGAGCCGGAAGAGGAAACAGTCACAGTCTCACTGACCTTTCACTACGGACTCACCACTGCCAGCCATTATCGGCATTGTTGTCGAGTTCCCCACCGTGCCGAGGCGGCAGCAGGCGTGGTGGTCGTGGCCACTGCGCGCCTCTGTACCTGTAGGGATCTGGGGGCGCACTCAGGGTCAGCCCAGGGTTGCGATCAGGGTGATCCCTGATGGCGACAGCGGCCGCGTACAGCAGAGTTGGCGTCGTCGCAAAGTGTCGTCAACGCTGTGAAGGAGAGACCTCGATGCGGATCCGCCGTGCCGTCACCACCCTCGCCCTGGCCACCGCCCTCACCGCCGGCGCGGTCCTGCCCGTGGCCGCTGCCGCGTCCGCTTCAAGCGCTCCGGCGTCCCCGAGCCCCACCGTCCAGGACGTCCTCGCCCACCTGCCCGACGATGTCGTGGCGGGCGCGCTGGTCAGACGGGACGGCTTGGGCGCCGCCGCCGGCCCGGTCACCACTGACGCTCATATCCGCATCGGCAGTGTCACCAAGGCGTTCACCAACACGGTGGTACTGCAACTCGTCGCCGAACACCGGATCGGTCTGGACACCCCGGCGCGGAGGTACGTCCCTCAAGTGTTGCCTGAGGCATACGATCGCGTCACCGTGCGCCGGCTCCTCGACCACACGAGCGGTCTGCCCAGACCTGCTCCCACGCCGGGCCCGGCCGACGGAGACGGATGGCAGCTCAAATCCGTGGCGCCCGAGGACTTCCTGCGCGACTCGTTCGCCGCAGCCGCCGCCACACCGCCCACGCCCGGCTCCGAGCAGCAGTACAACGGACTCAATTCCCTCCTCCTCGGCCTGATCGTCGAGAAGGCCACCGGCCACTCCTTCTCCACGGAACTGCAGCGCAGAATCATCCGGCCGCTGCGTCTCAGGCACACCAGCCTGCCCGCCGCCGGCGACCCGACGATTCCCTCACCCCACGCCCAGGTGTACGTCGACGGGCACGACGTGACCGAGCAAAGCCCCTATCCGTGGACCGAGGGAGGCATGATCTCCACCGCCGCCGATCTGGACCGCTTCTTCACAGCGCTGTTTCGCGGCAGCCTCCTCCCGCCTGCCCAGCAGAAGCTGGTATTCGAGATACCGGACGTGAAGAGCGCTCCCGGCAACGGCAACTGCGCGGGCCAGGTGGCCTGCTACAGCGTCGGCGGGCTCCTGCGCTACCAGCTTCCGAGCGGCGAGTACGCGTGGGGCAAGACCGGTTCCCGCCCCGGCTGGGACAACGGGTTCTTCGCCACACGCGACCTCCGACACCGTGTGGTGTACTCCCTGAACCCGAAGGGCAACGGCAACGACCTCCCGTACATCAAGGCGCTCGTGAACGCCGGGCTCAGCGACTGAGAGCCGGACTCCGCCTCCCTCTCCCCCCAGCCCGCCCGGTACTTGTCCGGCCGACGACCGTGGATCAGCGATCAGCGATCAGCAAGGACAACAGGCGATGGGTCATGTCAGCAGGGCACGTATCGAGACTGCTCAAGGAAGCACCACAGCTTCCGGATCTGGTGCCCGGCCGGAAGTGCGGAGACCGGCGATCTGCGGTTGTGCGTGCGTCAGTGAGCGTGACCCAAAGCTCCGTCAGACACGACAGCCGGACCCAGCGCCACCGGCAACGCGCTCACCTGGCGGCGCGTCAGGGTACGGCGAGCCGACCCGCCACCAGTTCCACCCTCCGCTCGGCAACGCTCCGGGCGGCAGCCGTCCTGCCCGCCACTCACCACCCGCCACCCGCCACCCGCCACCCGCCACCCGCCACCCGCCACCCAACGTCTCCACAGCGCAACACCCGAATCACGTCCGCATCCGCCGCGAAAAAAGAAGCCGCTCGGGCTGACGCGCGTCGGCTGCCGTGGGCCGGCCGCCAGGCTGGGCGTCGCGGTCACAGCTCGGCGTTCTGCCGCGAACCTTCCCGTCAAGCAGGTGGTAGCCGACAAGTGGATACCTCAAAGACGAGTTCGAGTCCGTCCTCTTCATCCCACTGTTCTCCGACCTCGACGAAGCCGAAGCCCGAAATCGTCGCCAGAGATGCCACGTTGTCGGGGCTAATCGTCGCTCGCACCGTTGTCACTTCGGTTGCGGCCACTGCCCGGCGCAGCAACTCGATCAGCGTGGACCGCGCGTATCCCTGGCGGCGGAATTCGGGAGCGATGGAGTAACCGATTTCGACCATGCCGACGTCATCGGGCGGTCCGTGGAAGCCGGCATGTCCGACGACGAGATCCTGGTCGCCGACGACCGCTTGCCGCGTCATCCACCGTGCGCGGTGGGGATCGGCGGCCATCTGGTCGAGCCGGAACTGCCACAGCCACCGTGCGCTGTCGGTCACGAAGTACTCGGACAGAGGGACTCCGGCGATTCTGCCGGCTCTGGGCAAGTCTCCGTCCAGCAAGGCGGACATCGCCCCACCGGCCAACTCGACGAACCGGACGTGTTTCGGACTCCGCATGAGCGGGCTTCGGTGATCGGTTTCTTCTGTCATCCACGGATGCTCGCCGATTGGACCGAAGGTATCCAGCGATTTCGAAGCGGTCGGGCACCGAGCCCCCGACATCACCCGCCACCCGAACCCGCCGCGTCCGTGATGTCACGGTCTGCCGATGCCACAAGCGCGCCACCGGGCCAGGACAAGCTCCCTCCGCCTCGCTGACATCCTCGTCCGGGTCGGGCGCTGATCCACAGCCCTGGCGGTCAGTTCGGCGAGTGGACGACGAGTCGGTTCTGCTGCCCGTCGAAGATGCCGGCCAGGGCCTCGCCCTCTCGCCGGCCGCCCTCGAAGAGCCCGCGCCGATCGACACGCACGACCAGGACGTCGTAGCTGTCGATCACATCCGATATGCCGCGGGCGTGGATGGTGTCCGACCAGGCATCCAGGTTCCTGCCGAACCACTCCGGCAACCCGCAGGGGCCCGCGACCGCGTCCCAGAAATCCTTGAGTGTCTCGATCTCTCGTCCCCGCAAGTCCACGATCAACTCGTGGTTGTCCTTCATCACCACAGCAGGATAATCAGCCGGGGAATCGTCACCGGCAGACGTGATTCGCGCTCCTGGTGGGGTGTCGACCTCACCGTGCTCCGGCACTCCGGTTGTTCACCACCGCGGTCCCCGGCGTGACGATGAGGGCGGAATTGGTTGTGTCTCCGTGGACCAGTCGGCGGCGTCCCTGGCGCGGCTCCGCGGGTGCGCGAGTGCGGCGGACGTCACCCGGCATGAGGCCAGCGCGCACAGTTCTCCGAGAGGGGCCCGTGACCCCGTGCGCTCTTCCCCACCCGGCTCATCGGCCCGAACGGGAAGTCGCCGCTTCGATTCCGTCCAGCAGAACGGCCAGCCCGTCCGTGAAGACGTTCTCGACCTCGCGTTCCCAGGCGTCCGCCGGATCGCCGCTCCCGGTCGGGTCCTCGCCCTCAGGGGATGGGCTCGGCGAGGAGGCGAGTCGCGTGGACAGTGGGAAGCGGTCGGCGAAGTCGGGGGCGAGGTTGTCGAGGAGTGCTGCCCGGGACTTCCACCAGTCCTGGTCCGCGACGCCTGTCACGGTGGCCGCCCGGCGGATCTCGGCTGTCGTACGGGCCGAGCCCTGGACGAAGTGGAACAGTGAGTTCACCACGGCTCGCAGGGTTCCGGCCGGCAGGCCGGTCCCGGCAAGGGCGCGGAGCAGCGACTCCAGCACGGCCTGTTCGTTCGGTCCGAGCACCGGCCGCGCGAACGAGATCTGGAGTACCCATGGGTGCCGCAGGTAGAACGCCCTGAGGTCCGACGCCCACGCCGTCACGGCGGCCCGCCAGCCTCCCGGCACCGCACGATCGGTGGGCAGTTCCGCGTGCACCCGGTCGTACACAAGGTCCAGGAGTTCCGCCTTGCCGGGCACATAGGTGTAGAGCGCCATCGACGAGCACCCGAGCCGTTCGGCCACCGTGCGCATCGACAGCCCCTCCACCGAGGCCGCCTCGTCGGCCACCGCGATCGCCGCTCCCACCACGGCGTCGACGCTCAACCCCGGCTTGGGTCCGGGCCCTTTGCGCGTGGCCGGCTCGCCCGGCGGACCCCACAGCAGCGTCATGGACGCGGTCGGGTCCCCCTGCCCGGCGATGATTCCCACCCTTGATCTCCTTACGCCCTACGTTATTGTCCTCTCCGCCGGACACTTTACGCCCTACGGAGTTCGCGTCACCGGCCCGAGCCCGAGCCGAAGCCAGCACCGAAGCCAATCCCAAAGCCAGAGTCAGAGTCAGAGCCATAGGGAGAACAGCC
Organism: Streptomyces sp. NPDC052910; assembly: GCF_055585605.1. Taxonomy (NCBI): domain Bacteria; kingdom Bacillati; phylum Actinomycetota; class Actinomycetes; order Kitasatosporales; family Streptomycetaceae; genus Streptomyces; species Streptomyces sp. NPDC052910. Next base: position 133,833 of record NZ_JBVJJR010000013.1, on the reverse strand, counting down.
GTGATCCAGGCAAGGCTGCACGACGGAAGCACCCTCCCGGTGGAGGTCCACGGCACCGGCCCCGCCACCGTGCTGCTCCCCGTCGATCCCCGGCCCGCGGACGGGGTCCGCGCCGAGGAGCTCCGGCGTTGGGGCGTCGACCCCGCCCTTGGCCGGTCCCTCGTGCGAGGTCTCACGAACGCCGGTCACCGCACGGTCGCGTTCGCCTACGAGGCCCACCTCATGGCCCACCCCAGGCCGGACGCCCTGACCCCGGACACCGTCTCCGCCGATCTCTTGGCCGTCGCCGACGCGGCGGGTGCCGATCGGTTCGCCTATTACGGGTACTCCTGGCTGGCGCTGAGCGGCCTGCAACTCGCCCTGCGCACCGACCGGCTCACGGCCCTCGCCATGGGCGGCTTCCCGCCCCTCGGCGGCCCGTACGCCGAGATGCTGCGCGTCACGAGGGCCGCGCACGCGATGGCGGCTTCCACCACGGCCTCGGATACGGCCACCGGCGAGCCCACGGGCCCGGACGGCTACGACTGGTCGTCCGTGGAAGTGTCCGCCACCGAGGCGCAGACACGGCAGTTCGTGACGCTGTACGAGGCGCTGCGGGACTTCGACGAACGAGCCGCGCTGGCGCGGCTGCGCTGTCCGCGCCTGTGCTTCGCCGGCTCCGCCGATACGATTCCCTACGGGGAGGGCTGGGGTGGCGTCACCGTCGACATCGGCGGCGCGGTCGCGGCCGGCCGTACGGAACTGGCCTCCGCCGGCTGGACGGTCCACCTCCTCGACGGCCTCGACCACACCCAGGCCATGCAGCCCGCGCACGCCCTCCCCGTCCTGCTTCCCTGGCTCGCCGCTTCCCTCGCCCCCTTGGACGACGCCGCACGTCCAACGAGTTGACGGCTTCCCGACGTCAACCGACCGCCTCCGAGCTGCCGTTTTCGACTCGGATGTCTCACCCCGGCCCCTATGCTCGGCCGCGCCACAGCTCACCTGCCGGGGGTTCCACCATGTCCGATCCGGAACGGCTCGACCCGTCTCAGGGCATCATCGCGCGCTACGCGACGCGGTTGCAGGAGGTGCGCGTCGAGCGTGGCTTGACCCGGGCGGAGGTCGCGGAGCGGGTCTTTCTCTCCTATAGCGCGATTGCGAAGTTCGAGTCGGGTGATCGGCTGCCCACGGAGGACGTGGCCCGCGAACTGGACGAAGTCCTGGACGCTTGCGGGGAACTGTTCGACTTGTGGGACAGCGTCAATGACACCCCTTATGCCCGCTGGGCATCGAGGCTCGAAAGGGTGGAGGCCGGGGCGCGCGAGATTCGCCACCTCGCGGGCGGCATTCCGGCCCTGCTTCAGACCGAGGCTTACATCCGTTCGATCCTGGCCCGTGGCATGGCGCTATTCGGCGGCGACTTGGAGGACAAGGTCCGGTTCCGGCTGCGAAGGTGCCACGTCCTCCACGGCACCAACCCCCCGTTGCTCTCCACCGTGGTCTCGGAGGCGGCGCTCCATATGCTCGTCGAATCCCCCGAGGTCATGCGGGACCAGTTGAACCACCTGGTGCACATGTCGGGGCAACCACACGTCAGTCTCCGCGTCATCCCCTTCACCAGTCAGGTCTTCTCGTACACCGGCCAGGCGACTCTGCTGTTCCCCAGGATCGGCAAACCGACGCTGTACACCGTCGCTTTCGAGCAAGGTGTCTTCTCTGTAAAACCGTGGGAGGTCGCATGGCATGTGGCGCTGTACGATCACGTCTACAACGGTGCGCTTTCGGAAGAGGCTTCAAGAGCCCTCATCTCCAAGGTGATCGAGGACCAATACATGGCTGACCCGCGATCCGACCTCACCGCCACGGGGTGGCGCAAGAGCTCCTACAGCGGCGCCCAGGGCGAAATGTGCTTGGAGGTCGCCGACCGCCACCCCGGTGCGGTACCCGTCCGGGACAGCAAAACCCCCACCGGCCCCACCCTCGCCATCCCCGCCCCCGCCTGGTCCGCCTTCGTCACCGCGCTGACCGCCGACGACGGGTTGTCACCCCGGTCGCCCCGGTCACCCCGGTCACCCCGGTCGCCCCAGCCCTCCCGGTAGCGGGGACCAATCCCCTGCGCCGACGCTGACGCCGGAGCACGTCACAGGACCGCCTTCACGCGACGGTCGGGGCGTTCCAGTGGGGTGAGGAAGTCGAGGGTGTCGAGGGGCTGGTCGGTGAAGTAGGCGGCGACGAGCTTCGCGTAGTCCTCGCCGCGTTCGAGGTGGGCGAGGTGGTCGGCCGCGCGGATCAGCGTGAACGAGCCGCCCTGGATCGTCGCGGCGGCCTCGCGGCTGGTGTCGGGCGGGACGAACGTGTCGTGTTCCCCGGTGAAGGACAGTGCCGGCACGCCGGTGATTCCACCGGGCGGCAGTCCCGGGAACCGCAGGATGCGTTCCAGAGCGGCGAGGTAGTGGGGGACCGCGCTGCGGTTCACGCCGCTCATGACCTGGGAGAAGTGCCGGACGGCGAGTTCCCGGTCGCGGACGGCGTGTCCGGGGTCGGACATGAACGTCTCGACGGCGAGGCGCCCGCAGGTTTTCAGGTCGCCGGCCGCGAGGCTGTCCCTCATGGCCCGCAGGCCGTGAGCCGGGTACGGGGTGCTGCTGGGGGCGGCCAGCAACAGGCGCTTGACGCGGTCCGGGCGCTGCTGGGCCAGGCCGTAGGCGACGTTGGCCCCGTAGCACGCGCCGAAGAGGTTCACCGGCCCCAGGTCGAGGTGGTCGAGCAGGTCGTCGAGGACTTCGGAGAGGAAGTCGAACCCGTAGTGCCCGGGCAGTTCACCGGCCGTACCGGAACCGGGCAGGTCGGCCGTCACGACCGTGGCCGCATCGGTCCACGGACCTTCCATGCGTCGGGTGCTGTACATGGTCTGGAACGCGGCGGCGACCACGACGATGGGTTCGGTGCGGGGAGACGGGTTCTCGACGATGCGGCATCCGTAGTCTCTGCCTCTGTGGGAGAGGCGGCGCACGGTCTCATGGGGCACAGCCTGAGGCCTCCTTGTTCCGGACCGGGGGTGTGCCGGTCCGACGGCACGACGACTGAGCGCTCGGGGCGCCGGAGCGGGTGGCGGGGCCGAGCACGTGGGGAGGTGGTGGGGTGTCGGTGATGAAGGCTTTGACCAAGTCCGCGACGGCGTCGGGGCGTTCCATTGGCAGCATGTGGTCGCAGTCGCGGATCGTCAGGAAGTCGCCGCCGTCGATAGTCGCGGCGAAGGCGCGTTGCAGGTCGGGCGGGGTGAGCGTGTCGTGTTCGCCGGCGAAGCACAAGGTGGGCACGTCCGCCAGGCCGCCGGTGAGGGCGATGCGGGTGCCCAGCGCGCGGGGCAGCAGGTGCTCGGCGTGTGGTCGTCGGGCGACTTTCTGCAAGGAGCGCCGGAAGGAGCGTACGGCGAGGTCACGGCGGTGCACGTATCGCTCGTCGTCCAGGCAGAACACGGTCGCGGTGACCCGCTTTACGAAGCCTCCGATGTCGCCGGTCGCCAGCAGTCGGCTCACTGCCCTGTGGCGGGCGAGGGGGGTGTCGTGGAGGTGGACGGGGACGCCTCCGAGGAGAAGGCGGGCGCAGCGGCCGGGGTGGCGCTGGGCGTAGCGGAAGGCCAGGACCGCGCCGTAGGAGTAGCCGAAGAGGTTGACGCGCGGTACCCGCAGGTCGGCGACGAGGGCGTCAAGCGCGTTGTCCAGGATCTCGGCGGTGTGCTCGGGGCGTGGCGGGTCGGAGTCGCCGGCGCCGGGCAGGTCGGCGGTGACGAGGGCGGACACATCCGCAAGGGTGTCTTCGAGCTGTGCCCAGTCGTGCATTCCCTGGAAGGCGCCGCCCAGCACGACCAGGGGTTCGGTCCGTGCGGTGGTGGGAGGCACAAGCCGGTAGCCGTAGGACAGTCCGTCGACGGTCAGGGTGTGCAGGTTTTCCATGGGCAGGTTGTCCGCGTCAGGCTCTGGTGAGGACGAGGACGGCGTTGTGGCCGCCGAACCCCAGCGAGGAGGTCGCCGCACACTCCAGCCGCGCGGGGCGGGCGGACCCGGCCACCACTTCGACGGGCACGCGCGGATCCTGTACGTCCAGGTTCACCGTCGGTGGTACCACCTGCTCCTCCAGGGCCAGGGCGGTCAGGGCGGCTTCGATGCCGCCGGTGGCGCCCAGGGCGTGTCCGGTCATGGCTTTGGTGGAGGTGACGAGCGGGCGGTCCCCGAGGACGCGGTGCAGGGCCGCGCTTTCGACGAGGTCGTTCATGACCGTGGAGGTGCCGTGCGCGTTGACGTGGCCGATGTCCGTGGCGGCGACGTGGGCGTCGGCCAGCGCGGCCCGCAGGGCACGTTCGATGCCGTGCCCGTTCTCGTCGGGGGCCACGGCGGAGAGGGCGTCGCTGGAGGACCCGTACCCGGCCAGGTGCGCCCGGACGGTGGCGCCGCGGTCCCGGGCGTGTTCGGGGCGTTCCAGGACCAGCAGTCCGGCTCCTTCGCCGACGACGAAGCCGTCCCGGCCGATGTCGAACGGCCGGCAGGCGGTGGTCGGGTCGTCCACCCGGGTGGACAGCGCCCTCATCCGGCAGGTGCCGGCGAACATCAGCCGTGAGCGCAGGGACTCGGCTCCGCCCGCCACGGCGATGTCGCAGCGGTCGGCGCGCAGCCAGCCGAGTGCGGTGCCGATGGCGTCGGTGCCCGAAGCGCAGGCCGTGCTGACCGTCAGGCTCGGACCTCGTGCCCCGAGGTCCTGGCAGACGCCGCTCGTGGCGTTGTCGGGCATGCTCAGCGGGGCGACTTTCGGTGCGACCTTGCGGGCACCGCGTTCGTTCAGGACGGCTTGCTGCTCGTCGTAGTAGAGCAGGCCGCCGTGGGCCGTCCCCACGACGGCCGCGACGCGGGTGCCGTCCCAGGTGTCCGGGTCGAGGCCCGCGTCGGCCACGGCTTCGCGGGCCGCGATGACGGCGAGCCGGGCGAAACGGTCGAGGAGCAGGGTGGCCCGGCCGAGCCGCGCCTCGATGTCGAGCCCTTCCACCGTGTACATGAAATCGCAGGGCAGGTCCCGCAGGAATTCCGGCTTGCGCACTCCCCGGGGGGCCCGGGCGGTGGTGATTTCGTGCCACGTCTCCTTGGCGTCGCGGCCCGCCGCGGTCACGAGGCCGATCCCCGTCACCGCGGCGGCGCGGGGCCCCGCGCTCCCCGCCGTCACACCGCCGCCTGCACGCACACGACATCCATGAGCTGCCGCACGGTACTGCGGGAGCTGAGCTGTGCGTTCTCCAGGTCGATGTCCAGTTCGTCCTCGAGCACCAGCAGCAGGTGCTCCAGGGCGAGCGAGTCGATGTGCAGTCGGTGCAGCGGTACATCAGGCTGCACCGCCTCCGGGGCGAGGTGGTACACCCTGGTCAGTACGGCCGTGACCCGGTCTGCGACATCCGTCAACTGCTGCTCCTTGCGGGGAGTGGTCGAAATGAGGCCGGCCGGCTCCGAGCGGCCCTTTGGGCAGCCGCCAGGGGAAGCCGTCTGCTCGGCTGTACCGGCGCGGAGACGCTCGTAAACATTTCCGCCGCATCCGGGGTGAATCCGGCGCAGGGGCACCGCCGGGACGGTGAATGCGGGTGAAACCGCGGTGTAACGAGCGGGCCGTCGTCATGTGGGTGAGTGCACAGGACAACGGACATCAGGGCGGGCCGCCGGGCGTGGGGATCCGCTCCGGTGTCGAGGGTGATCTCGAAGAGCTGACCCGGATCTACAACCATTACGTCGTCGAGACGCCGGTCACCTTCGACATCGAGCCGTTCACCGTGGAGCAGCGGCGTCCGTGGCTGCTGGAGCACCCGGACGCCGGGCCGCATCGGCTGCTCGTGGCCGAGCTGGGCGGGGAGCTCCTCGGGTATGCGACGAGCAGTGCTTTTCGGCCGAAACACGCGTACGCGACCTCCGTGGAGACCACCGTGTACGTGGCGCCGGAGCACACGGGGCGCGGTGTCGGCGGGCTGCTGTACGCCGCGCTGTTCGAGGTACTGGAGCGGGAGGACGTCCATATGGCGCTCGCGGGGCTGACGGTGCCCAATGAGGCGTCACGGCGGCTTCATGAGCGGTTCGGGTTCCGGCCCGTCGGGGTCTATGAGCAGGTCGGTCGCAAGTTCGGGAGGTACTGGGACGTGGCGTGGTTCCAGCGACAACTGTCGCGGGAGGGGTGACCGGGTCCTTCAGGTCAGCCGGCGCGGCCCGCCAGCGCGTCGAGTTCCGGACGGGTGAGGCCCGTCAGCCGGGCGGCCTCGGCCGCGTCGACCGCGCCGCAGTCCACCGCGCGGAGCAGGAAGCCGCTGAGGGCCCGGGCGGTGGCGGGTTCGTCCAGCACCGGGCCGCCGCCGTCGAATGCGCGCGCCGAGGTCCCGTGGGCCGAGCCGCCGCGCGCGGAAGTCCCGTGCGCATAGGCCGCGAGCCGGGCCGCGGCGGGCCCGAGGCCCTCGCGGTAGAAGCCGTACACCGCCGTGTAGCGGCTGGGCAGGTGGCCGGGGTGCATGTCCCAGCCCTGGTAGTAGCCGCGGGCCGACGCCCGGCGTACCAGCGCGTGGTGGTGGCGCCAGGCCGCGTGGACGCGTTCCCTCGGGCCCACCGGGAGGACGTTCGTCGAGCCGTCGGAGAGGCGGACCCCCGTCCCCGCCACGGCGACCTGCATCACGGCCTTGGCGTGGTCGGCGGCCGGATGGTCGGGGGCCTGGTGGGCGGGGGCGATGCCGCAGGCGGCGCTGTAGTCGAAGGTGCCGTAGTGCAGGGCACTCACCCGGCCCTCCCCCGCGTCCAGCAGCCGGGCGACGGTGGCCCGGCCGTCCGGGCCGAGGACCGCCTGCGTCGTCTCGATCTGGACCTCGAAGCGGATCCGGCCGGTGTCCAGGCCGTGCGCCTTCTCGAACTCCCCGGCGACCTCCGCCATCGCCGTGACCTGTTCGGCGTGGGTGACCTTGGGGAGCGTGAGGACGAGCCCCGCCGGCAGCGCTCCGCCCTCGGCCGGGCGACCCGCTCCGGCCCCGGTCGGATGCTCCGTTCCGTCCCCGGCCGGAACCCCCGTTCCGCCCCCGATCAGGAGGCCCGTGAGGAAGACGTCCAGGGTGCGGACGCCCCGGTCCCGGACCGTCGCCTCCATGGACTTGGCGCGGATGCCGACGAACGGCGGCGCGCTGCCGTCCGCGAGCCACCCCGCCGTCAACTCCGCCGCGCGGAGCGCCGCTTCGTCCTCCTCCGCGTCGGAGCGGTGGCCGTAGCCGTCCTCGAAGTCGATCCGCAGGTCCTCCACCGGCTCGCGGGCGAGCTTGGCCCGGACGCGGTCGTGGACGGCGGCGGTGTCGGGGCCGTCCGGCAGGCCGAGGGCGGCGGCCAGGGCCGCGGCGTCGGGGGCGTGCTCGTCGAGGGCGGCCAGGGCCTGTTCGCCCCACGACCGGACGGTGTCCGCGGCGACAACGTCGGCGGGGACGTAGACGGTGTGGACGGGCTGCCGGGTGCCGAGGTCGCCGGGGTAGCGGCGGGCGAGGTCGGCGTCCACGGCGGCGAGGCGGGCCGTGAGGCGTTCCGTCAGCGCGCTGTCGAAGGTCGTCGTCACGCTCCGGTGCACAGGGCCCACCCGCCATTCCGCCGCCGGTTCAACAGTTCGTTGAAGCTAGCCGTGCCCGCGCCCGGCGGTCAACACCCGGAACGCACAGGGCTCCCGTGCGCCGCCGCGCGCGGGAGCCCTGTCGCGAACCCGGGGAGGGATCAGCCCTTGCGGGCCTTGATCTCCTCGGTCAACTGCGGGACGACCTCGAAGAGGTCGCCGACGACGCCGTAGTCGACCAGCTCGAAGATCGGCGCCTCCTCGTCCTTGTTGATGGCGACGATCGTCTTCGAGGTCTGCATGCCGGCCCGGTGCTGGATGGCGCCGGAGATGCCCGCCGCGATGTAGAGCTGCGGGGAGACCGACTTGCCGGTCTGGCCGACCTGGTTGGTGTGCGGGTACCAGCCGGCGTCCACCGCGGCGCGGGACGCGCCGACGGCACCGCCGAGAGAGTCGGCCAGGGCCTCGATGAGCGGGAAGTTCTCGGCACCGTTGACGCCGCGGCCGCCGGAGACCACGATCGCGGCCTCGGTCAGCTCGGGGCGGCCGGTCGACTCGCGCGGGGTGCGGGAGACGACCTTGGTGCCGGTGGCCAGCTCGCCGAAGGTGACGGAGAGCTGCTCGACCGTGCCCGCGGCCGGGGCGGCCTCGGGGGCGGCGGAGTTCGGCTTGACGGTGACGACCGGGGTGCCCTTGGTGACGCGGGACTTGGTGGAGTAGGAGGCCGCGAAGACGGACTGCGTGGCCACCGGGCCCTCGTCGCCGGCCTCCAGGTCGACGGCGTCGGTGATCAGACCGCCGCCGATGCGGAGCGCGAGGCGGGCCGCGATCTCCTTGCCCTCGGCGGAGGAGGGGACGAGCACGGCGACCGGGCTGACGGCCTCGTGCGCGGCCTGGAGGGCGTCGACCTTCGGGACGACCAGGTAGTCGGCGAACTCGGCGGCGTCGGCGGTCAGCACCTTGACGGCGCCGTACTCGCCGAGCACCTTCGCGGCCTCGTCGGCGCCGGCGCCGAGGTGGACGGCGACGGGCTCGCCGATGCGGCGGGCGAGGGTGAGCAGTTCGAGGGTGGGCTTGCGGACGGCGCCGTCCACGTGGTCTACGTAGACGAGGACTTCAGCCATGGCGTTGCTCTCCTGCGAGAAGTGTGCGGGCGGTTGCGGGGTTCCGGGCTCAGACGAACTTCTGGCCCGCGAGGAACTCGGCGAGCTGCTTGCCGCCCTCGCCCTCGTCCTTGACGATCGTGCCGGCCGTGCGGGCCGGACGCTCGGCGGCGCTGTCGACCTTGGTCCAGGCGCCGTCCAGGCCGACCTCCTCCGCCTCGATGCCCAGGTCGGAGAGGTCCAGCGACTCCACCGGCTTCTTCTTCGCGGCCATGATGCCCTTGAAGGAGGGGTAACGCGCCTCGCCCGACTGGTCGGTGACGGAGACGACGGCCGGGAGGGCGGCCTCGAGCTGCTCGGTGGCGGCGTCGCCGTCGCGGCGGCCGGTCACCTTGCCGTCCTCGACCTTGACCTCGGAGAGCAGGGAGACCTGCGGGACGCCCAGGCGCTCGGCGAGCAGGGCCGGGAGCACGCCCATGCCGCCGTCGGTGGAGGCCATGCCGCAGACGACCAGGTCGTAGCCGACGTGCTCGACGGCCTTGGCGAGCACCAGCGAGGTGCCCATGACGTCGGTGCCGTGCAGGTCGTCGTCCTCGACGTGGACGGCCTTGTCCGCACCCATGGACAGCGCCTTGCGGAGCGCGTCCTTGGCGTCCTCGGGGCCGACGGTGAGCACGGTGATCTCCGCGTCATCCGCCGCGTCGGCGATCTGCAGCGCCTGCTCGACCGCGTACTCGTCGAGCTCCGAGAGCAGGCCGTCCACGTCGTCGCGGTCGACGGTCAGGTCCTCGGCGAAGTGCCGGTCGCCGGTGGCGTCGGGCACGTACTTCACACAGACAACGATCCTCAAGCTCACGCCGGCTCTCCTACTGCATCGTCTCTTCGTAGCTGCCTTGGCAGGCAGCATAGGCGCCTTGGGCGGCGGATCCCGGTCGGGGTCGGTCACGCCCACACCGGAATGTTACTCGTCAGTACATCGAGCGTGTCACCCGAGCGCAAGGCCGTTGACCTGTGATGTGCCCAACGCGCGGAGCAGGGACGTCTCAGTCCCGCAAACCGTTGAAGCGTCCCTGGTGGTAGAGGAGGGGACGGCCCGTTCCGGTGTCGTCGCCCGTGACCGCCTCGGCGAGGACGACGCAGTGGTCACCGGCGGGCACCCGGGCCACCACCCGGCACACCAGCCACGCCAGAACCCCCTCCAACAGCGGCACCCCTTCGGGCCCGGCCCGCCATCGGGTGGGCGCGGCGAACCGGTCGGCACCGCTGCGGGCGAAGACGGCGGCCAGCTCCCGCTGGTGCTCGCCGAGTATGTGGACGCCGACGTACTCGGCGTCGGCCAGGACGGGCCAGCTCGACGAGCCGGTGCCGACGCCGAAGGAGACGATCGGGGGCTCGGCGGCCACGGAAGTGAGGGAGGTCGCGGTGAACCCCACCGGGCGGTCGCCCTGCGCGGTGATCACGGCGACGCCGGCGGCGTGCCGGCGGAAGACGGAGCGCAGCAGTGCGGGACCGCCGGTACGGAGGGTGCTGAGGTCGGGCGGGACCGACATGGGCTGTCCCCTTCAAGTCGAGCAAGTCGAGCCGGAGTGGTGCGGTCGCGGGTACTCACGGGCTCGGACGGCGCGCGCCGGTCGTCACCGGTACGTCCACGTACGTGTCTAACTGCGAGAGAAGTCCAGGCCACATGGCGTCACCTTGGCGAGGCGCGGCGAGCGGCGTCAAGGGCCGCCGGGCGGATGGGATTCGGATCACGGTGATCCGTGTCACGCCCTGCCCATCGCCGCCCCGAGTGCCGCGATGACGTGCGCCTTCCGGGGCTCCCCCACGGCGCGACGCACCACCCGGCCGTCGGCGTCGAGGACGAGAACGGTGGGTGTCGCGGAGATGTCCAGGGCCCGGACAAGTCCGAGCCGGGCCTCGGCGTCGATCTCGACGTGCACGACGCCGTCGACCATCGCGGCGACGTCGGCCAGGACCCGCCGGGTGGCCCGGCACGGCTGGCAGAACGCGCTGGAGAACTGCACGAGGGTGGCCCGCACGCCCGGCTCCACCCCGAGCTCGGCGGCGCCCAGCCGCACCGCGCCATCGGGTGCGCCGCTTCCTACCCGCTCCCGTGCGTCGCCGGATGCGCCGCCTTGCCCCCGCCGCCGTGCATCCTCGGGTGCGCCGTTTCCCAACCGTCCCCGCGCGTCATCGGACGTACCGACTTCCCCCCGCCCCCGGACGTCATCGGACGCGCCGTTTCCTGCCCGTCCCCGCACGCCGTCGGATGCGCCGCCCTGTCCCCGTCCCCGTACGTCGCCCACCGTTCCGTCCTCACCTCTGCGCATCGTTCCGTGCGCCTTCGCATCCGCACGTCTTACTTCGCTCCGTTCGGGGCATCCGCTGCCGTGACCACGGTTTTCCGCCCCGAACGGTCCGACGCGGACGCCGCGCCGCGCCGTTCCGTCCAGCACCGCTTCCACCGGAGGAATTCCCGCCGAAACACCCACCACCATCTCCCCCTATCCCGACAAAACGGACGACGTGATGAGGATCTCCCGGCGGAGACCCGCCGCCGACTGGCCCGCGGGCCGGACATTCGGGCACGATCTGCCGGAAGCCGCCACCCTACGGCTGCGTAACTTCAGCGGGAGCATCCTCCCCAGGCCCCCGAAGGACATTCCCGATATGGCAGAGCTCGTCTACCCCCCGGTGATCGGCGCCGTCCGCACCCTGTTCAAGGCCGCCGACCTGCGCCTCGACGTACAGGGCACCGAGCACGTGCCACAGCGCGGCGGGGCGGTGCTGGTGAGCAACCACATCGGCTATCTCGACTTCCTCTTCTGCGGGCTCGCCGCCCGGCCGGCCAAGCGGCTGGTGCGCTTCATGGCCAAGGAGTCGGTCTTCCGGCACAAGGTCTCGGGGCCGCTGATGCGGGCGATGAAGCACATCCCCGTCGACCGCTCGGCGGGGCTCGACGCGTACAAGCACGCGCTCGCGGCGCTGCGCTCCGGTGAGATCGTCGGGGTGTTCCCGGAAGCGACGATCTCCCCCTCGTTCACCCTGAAGACCTTCAAGTCCGGCGCGGCACGGCTGGCCCAGGAGGCCGGTGTCCCGCTGCTGCCGATGGCCCTGTGGGGCACACAGCGCCTGTGGACCAAGGGGCGCAAGCGGGACCTGGGCCGCAGCCATATACCCGTGGCGATCCGGGTGGGCGCTCCCGTCGAAGCGGACCCCGACGAGCCGGCCGAGAAGGTCACCGAGCGGCTGCGGGCCCGGGTGCAGGAGCTGCTGGAGGCGGCACAGCGGGCGTACCCGGTGCGGCCGAAGGGCCCGGACGACACCTGGTGGATCCCGGCCCACCTGGGCGGGACGGCCCCGACACCGGCGCAGGTGGCGGCGCTGGAAGGCGTCTGAGGGCACCGGAGGCCCGTCCTCGCGTGACATGACCGCGTCCTCGCATGACGTGGCGAAGGCCCCGCACCGGTCCGGTGCGGGGCCTTCGACGTGCGGAGGACGGGGGCGTCAGCCCCGGGTCATCTCCTCCTTCACCAGGGCGACGAACGCGTCCACGTCGTCCTCCGTGGTGTCGAAGGCGCACATCCAGCGGACGTCGCCCGCCGCCTCGTCCCAGAAGTAGAAGCGGTACCGCTTCCGCAGGCGTTCGCTCACCTCGTGCGGCAGGCGGGCGAAGACGGCGTTCGACTCGACGGGGTGCAGCACCTCGACGCCGTCCACGGCGCGGACGCCCTCGGCGAGGCGGGCGGCCATGGCGTTGGCGTGCGAGGCGCCGCGCAGCCAGAGGTCACCGGCCAGCAGGGCCTCGAACTGCACCGAGACGAACCGCATCTTGGAGGCCAACTGCATCGACAGCTTGCGCAGGTGCTTCATCGCCTTGACCGCGCCGGGGTTGAGCACGACGACGCACTCGCCGAACAGCAGGCCGTTCTTGGTGCCGCCGAAGGAGAGCAGGTCGACGCCGGCGTCGGTGGTGAAGGCGCGCAGCGGGACGCCCAGCGTGGCCGCCGCGTTGGCGGCGCGCGAGCCGTCCAGGTGGACCTTCATGCCCCGCTCGTGGGCGTGGTCGCAGATCTCCCGGATCTCCTCGGGCGTGTAGCAGGTGCCGAGTTCGGTGGTCTGGGCGATCGAGACGACCTGCGGCTGCGCCCGGTGCTCGTCGTCCCAGCCCCACGCCTCGCGGTCGATGAGGTCGGGCGTGAGCTTGCCGTGCGGGGTGGGCACGGTGAGCAGCTTCAGCCCGCCGACGCGCTCGGGCGCGCCGCACTCGTCGACGTTGATGTGGGCCGAGTCCGCGCAGATCACCGCGCCCCACCGCTCCGTCACCGCCTGGAGGGCGACGACGTTGGCACCCGTCCCGTTGAAGACGGGGAACACCTCGGCGGTGGGCCCGAAGTGGGAGCGGAACACCTCCTGGAGGTGGGCGGTGTACTCGTCCTCCCCGTACGCGATCTGGTGGCCCCCGTTGGCGAGGGCGAGGGCCGCGAGGACCTCCGGGTGCGCGCCGGCGTAGTTGTCACTGGCGAAGCCGCGGACCCGGGGGTCGTGCCGGCGTATCGCGTCGGTCTCGCTCACGGTTGGGGAGTCAGCCACAGACGGGTTCCGTTCACTTCGGTGGCGGGCTTCTCCCAGACACCGACGATGGCCGCGGCCAGGTCCTTGACGTCGGTGAAGCCCGCGAATTTCGCGTTGGGGCGCTCGGCGCGCATGGCGTCGTGCACCAGGGCCTTGATGATCACTACGGTGGCGGCGGCGGCCGGACCACCGCCCTCCGCGGGGTCTCCGCCGGCCTTGCGGAAGGCGTCGGCCAGGGCGAGGGTCCATGCCTCGGCCGCGGACTTGGCGGCGGCGTACGCGGCGTTGCCCGCCGTGGGCTTGCTCGCGCCGGCCGCGCTGACCAGCACGTACCGGCCGTTGCCACTGCGGTTGAGGGCGCCCTCGAAGGCCAGCGAGGTGTGCTGGACCGTACGGATGAGCAGCTTCTCCAGCAGCTCCCAGTCGGCGAGGTCCGTCTCGGCGAAGGTGGCCGAGCCACGCCAGCCGCCCACCAGGTGGACCAGGCCGTCGACGCGCCCGAACTCCTTCTCCGTGCGCTCGGCCCAGACGCGGGTGGCGTCGAGGTCGAGCAGGTCCACGGTGTCGCCGATGACGGTGGCGCCGCCATGGGCGTAGCGGGCCGCGTCCACCGCCTCGGCGAGGCGGGCCGCGTCCGCGTCGGCGGCGACGACCGTCGCCCCCGCCTCGGCCAGCCGCAGCAGGGCCGCCCGTCCCGCCGGGCCGGCGGCTCCCGCCACCGCCACGACGGCACCGTCCAGCCGGCCGTCGCCGTTGGTCGGAGTGCTCATGGTCCTCGCCTCCTCGTTCCCCGCGCTGTTCTCAGTGGTCCCCACGCCGTTCTCGGTGCTCACGCGGCCACCTTCGCCACGCTCGCCGCGGTGATCCCCTTGGTCGAGGCGATCACGGTACGCAGCTTCTTGGCAAGGGCCTCGTAGAACATGCTGAGCGGGAACTCGTCCGGAAGCACGTCGTCCACGAGCTTGCGCGGCGGCAGGCTCAGGTCGAGGGCGTCGGGGCCCTTGGCCCAGGTGGAGCCGGGGTGCGGGGCGAGGTAGGTCGAGACCAGGTCGTAGGCGGCGAGCCAGTGGACGAGCTTGGGCCGGTCGATGCCGTCGCGGTACAGCTTCTCGATCTCGCCGCAGAGCTGGTTGGTGATCCGCGGGGCGCGGTCCCAGTCGATGTGGAGGGTGTTGTCCGTCCAGCGTACGACGTCGTGCCGGTGCAGGTAGGCGAAGAGGAGCTGGCCGCCGAGGCCGTCGTAGTTGCGGATGCGCTCGCCGGTGACCGGGAAGCGGAACATCCGGTCGAAGAGCACGGCGAACTGCACGTCACGGCCCTGCGCGTAGCCGTCGGCCTCCAGCTTCACGGCCTCCTTGAAGGCGGTGAGGTCGCAGCGCAGCTCCTCCAGGCCGTACATCCAGAACGGCTGCCGCTGCTTGATCATGAAGGGGTCGAACGGCAGGTCGCCGTGGCTGTGCGTCCGGTCGTGGACCATGTCCCAGAGGACGAACGCCTGCTGGCAGCGCTCCTGGTCGTCCAGCATGGCGGCGATGTCGCCGGGGAGCTCCAGACCGAGGATGTCCACCGCCGCCTCGGTGACCCGGCGGAAGCGGGCGGCCTCGCGGTCGCAGAAGATGCCGCCCCAGGTGAACCGGTCGGGGGCCTCGCGGACGGCGATGGTCTCCGGGAAGAGGACCGCCGAGTTGGTGTCGTAGCCCGCCGTGAAGTCCTCGAAGGTGATGCCGAGGAAGAGGGGGTTGTCGTAGCGCGTGCGCTCCAGCTCCGCCAGCCACTCCGGCCACACCACGCGCAGGACGACGGCCTCCAGGTTGCGGTCCGGGTTGCCGTTCTGGGTGTACATGGGGAAGACGACCAGGTGCTGGCGGCCGTCGACGCGCCGTTCGGCGGGCCGGAAGGCGAGCAGCGAGTCCAGGAAGTCCGGCACGCCGAACCCGGAGTCCGCCCATTTCCGCAGGTCGGAGACGAGGGCGGCGTGGTAAGCGGCGTCGTGCGGAAGAAGCGGCGAGAGCTGCTCGACGGCGGTGACGATCCGCTCCGTCTCGGCCCGTACGAGGTCACCCGGCGGTGCGCCGTCGGCCTCCAGGTCGATCGAGCCGTCGGCGGACTGCCACGGCCGGATGGTCTCGACGGCGTCCTTGAGCTGCGTCCAGGCGGGGTGCCCGGTGACGCTCTCCACGGACGCCTCGGACGATTCGTCGGCGGCTATCGCCCTTGACGCGAGAATTTCCGTCATGACAACCCCTTCCCTGGAGAACCTGGCGTTAAGACACCGTATCCATGCGTGGTTCTCCTCCTCAAGGGGTGCTGCTGCAAATTATCCTGCGGGCCCCGGGGGGCCGCCGTGGTTTTTCCTGTCGGAGGCTGTCGTTTGCGTGTGGTTGCCGGATGCTGAGCGTCCGCATCCGGTGGCCCGCCGGCGAAGCCCCGGATACGGGCGCTCCGCCGGGCGGCCCGGGCGCTGCGGCCGGGCGTGACGGGCCTGGGGGTCACGGCCGGGCGTCACGACTGGCCGTCACGACCGGGACAGGTCCTTCACCAGCAGCTCGAATTCCAGGTCGTCGCGGCGCGGTATGCCGAAGCGCTCGTCGCCGTACGGGAACGGGAGTGTCCGCCCGGTCCGCCGGTAGCCCCGCCGCTCGTACCAGGCGATCAGTTCCTCACGCTGCCGGATCACCGTCATGTGCATCTCCCGGACGCCCCACTCGGCCCCTGCGATCCGCTCGGCCTCGGTGAGCATCACCCGGCCGAGCCCCGCTCCCTGGAGGGCCGGCCGGACGGCGAACATGCCGAAGTAGGCGTGCTCACCGCGGTGTTCGATGTGGCAGCAGGCGGCGGGACCCACGGGGCCCTCGGGGTGCTCGGCCAGCAGCACCCTGCTGCCCTCGGCGGTCACCACGGCTTCGACGCCGTCCTTGTCGGTGCGCTGTCCGTCCAGGAGGTCCGCCTCCGTGGTCCAGCCCGCGCGGCTGGCGTCCCCGCGGTAGGCGGACTCGATCAGGGGCACGAGCGCGGGGACGTCGGCCGCGGTCGCGGCGCGGATCACCGGCCGGTCCCGGCCGGGGCGGGCGGTCTCCATGGCTTCCATGGCGTTCCGGGGGTCCTTTCCTCGGGTTGCGTCGCTCCCGAGACTAACCGCAGGCGGATGCGTACAGTCGGACGGCATGGTGCACGTACTGAGCGGCAGGGTGTTGCTGAGGCCGACCGATCCGGAGCGCTCACGGGCGTTCTACGGCGGGGCGTTGGGCCTCGCCGTCTACCGGGAGTTCGGCACGGGACCGGAGCGCGGCACCGTCTACTTCCTGGGCGGCGGGTTCCTGGAGGTCTCGGGCCGCGCGGACGCGCCACCGGCGCCGGGGCTGGAGTTGTGGACGCAGGTGGCCGATGTCGCGGCGGCCCATGACGAGCTCCGGGAACGCGGGGTGCGGATCCTGCGGCCGCCGGAGCGGATGCCGTGGGGGCTGATCGAGATGTGGATCGCCGATCCGGACGGGGTGCGCATCGCGGTGGTGGAGGTGCCGGAGGACCACCCGCTGCGGTACCGGCCCGGCCTCTGAGCTCTTCTTCCCACCCTGCGGATCTGCCGTGCGGGCCTGCCGTGCGGGCCTGCCGTGCGGGCCTGCCGTGCGGGCCTGCCGTGCGGGCCTGCCGTGCGGGCCTGCCGTGCGGGCCTGCCGTGTGGGCCTCTCGCGCGAGGCCGTGCCCGGGGCACTGCGGGGCGCGTCGCCGAGGCGCCGTGCCCCCGCCATGCGCCCGTGCGCTCCCGTACGAACCCCCCGACGCGGGCATTCTGCCCAGGGAAGCACGCGTCGGGGAGGTGTGGGGTGCACGGACCACCGCTGGTCGGGTGGCTGCTGGTGGTGGTGGGCACCGCGGCGGGCGCGTACTGCCTGCACCGGGCCCGGTCCGGCGCGGCGGGGGAGCGCCGGGCCGCCCGGGACGACGCGGTGATGGGGCTGGGCATGGCGGCCATGGCGGCCCCGGTCGCGGGGCCCGCGGGGTGGCCGTGGGGCGCGGTGGCGTTCGCCGTGCTGTTCGGAGCCGTGGGGGCGCACGCGCTGGTCGCGGCCCGGCGTGGCGCCGACGCCCACCGGCTGCACCACGCGGTGGGTTCGTTCGCGATGGTGTACATGGCGCTCGCCATGGCCGGCACGTCCGCGGGCGGCCACGGCGATGACAGCGGCAGTGGCCACGCATCCGGCCATCACCCGGCGGGCACACCGCTGTTGACGGGGTTGCTGCTGGTGTACTTCGCGGTGTACGTGGTGCGGACGCTCGCCGCGATCGTTCCGGTGCCGGCGGCGGGGACGACGTCCGGAGCGGCGTCCGGGATGGGTTCCGGGCTGGGTTCCGGCATGGCCTCCGGAATGGCTTCCGGCGTCGCCGCGGGGGCGGCTCCCCCGGGCCTGCCCCCGGATGAGGCGGCGGCGCCGACACGCGACCGGTTCGAACTGACCGGCGCCTGCCGGGTTTCCATGGGGATAGGGATGCTGGCGATGCTGTTGACGATGTGAGGGGTGCGCGGGACGCCCTCGATCCTGCCCGGCCCCTCCCGCGTGGGCCCTGCCACTGCACGGGGACGTGTAGGTCGTCTACTGTCTGCCCCAGCACTGGACCCACAGGACTCCACGCCGCCGTGGACGAATCCGAGGGAAGGCACACCCATGCTCGTCCCGCTCGCGCTGCTGGCCCTCGCCGCGCTGCTCGCCTCGCTCGCCCCCCGTGTCCTGGCCCGCGCCGACTGGCCCGACCGAGAGCCGGTACTGGCCCTGTGGGTGTGGCAGTGCGTGGTGGCGGCCGTGCTGCTGTGCTGCGCGCTCGCCATGGCCCTGAGCGCCGCCGCGGCCTGGAGTGCCGTGCGCGGCAATGTGTTCGCCCCCGCGCCCAGCGCCGTCATCGAGGCCTACGCCCTGGGCGGCTACGGCGCGTTGGCCGCGCCGATCGCCGTCGTGCTCGCCTGCGGGGCGGTCTGGACGGCCGCCATGCTCACCCGCGAGATCCGCGGCGCCCGCGCCCGCCGCAGGCAGCGCCGGGCCGGCCTCCTCGTCCGCTCGCCCCGGCTGCCCGGCGAGGAGCCGGACGGCGAGCGGCTGGTGCTGCTCGAGTGCGACCGGCCGGACGCGTGGCTGCTGCGCGGCGGTCCCGCGCCGCAGCTCGTCGTCACCACCGGGGCGCTGCGCCGGCTCGACGACTCCCAGCTCGACGCGCTCCTCGCCCACGAGCAGGGGCATGTGCGGGCGCGCCACGACTGGCTGCTGCACTGTTCCTCCGCCCTCGCCAACGGCTTCCCCCAGGTGCCCGTCTTCGCCGCCTTCCGGGACCGGGTGCACCATCTGGTGGAGCTGGCGGCGGACGATGTCGCCTCGCGGCGGTTCGGGCGGCTGACGACGGCGCTCGCGCTCGTCGAACTGAACGAGGACCGGGGGGTGTTCGATCCCTGCGCGGCTCGTACCTCGCAGGTGCCCGGCCGGGTGGACCGCCTCCTCGCCCCCGCCCCACGCCTCACCCCGGCCCACCGCCTCCGTGTGACCGCCACGGCGGCGCTGGTTCCGTTCGTTCCGGTGCTGGTCACGTTCGTGCCGGGGTTGCGGGCGCTGGGGTAGCGCCTGCGGCGGGCCGTGCCCCGGTCCCGCCCTTTCACCGTTTCTTGCGGGGGGGCAAGCCCCCCCCGCACCCCGGAACCCTCACCCGCCGGACGGACTATCCGGACGGACCATGCCGACCCGTCCGACGGGTGACGGGTCCGAGGCTCAGCAAGCCGCCGTCAACTCCCCGATCCGCTCCGGGAAGTCCGGCTGCGGCAGCGGCAGATCGACCTCCTCGACGAAGCCGAGCGCGTCCGGCACGTACGCGATCACCGCCGTCGCCGCGGGCGAGAACCCCTCCCCCTCCCGCAGCCCGTCGAGCATCTGCAGCGCCATGTTGAGATCGTTCCGGTCGATCTCCTCCGGAGTCTCGGGCATCAGCGCCTCCAACCCCGCCTGCCGCCGCCACAGTTCCGCCTCCCGCCGCTCGCCGAGCGCCATGTGGTGCAGGTAGAGGCAGCAGGCGGCGCCGGTGTCGTCGGCGCCGGCGCCGAACTGCCACCAGAAGCGGGCACTGTCCTCGCGGTCGGCGAGCTGGAGGACGCAGCCGAGGACGAGGGCGCCCTCGGGTTCGAGGAGGCGGTCGGCGAGGAGGGTGCCGAGCTTGTGGAGGTCGTGGGCGACGACGGTCTTGCAGAGGCTGCGCAACTGGCGGTAGAAGGCGCGGTGGGGCAGGTAGTTGCGCTGGGCGGCCCGTACGGCGGCGGTGCGCGCGGGCTCCATCTGGTCGTCGAAGTACAGCGCGCCGTGCCACATGCGTTCGGTGAGCCGGGCGGCGAGCCGGGCTTCGGCCCGGTCGACCTCCGCGCTCGGGTAGGGGCACGGGTCGAGCCGGGCCTTGGCCAGCACGTGGTCGAGTGTTCCGGCCACCGGTGCTCCTCTTCTCTCTCCAGTCCGAGCGCGTCGTGCAGGCGGTGGCGGGCGTGCCGGGCGGTGGAGCGCACCCCGCCCTCGGTGATGCCCATGATGTCGGCGGTCTCCCGGACGCTGTAGCCGAGGCAGTAGTGCAGGACGATGACGTCGTGCTGGCGGGCCGGCAGGGCGCAGATCGCCTTGTAGACGGACAGGCTCTGCTCCAGTTCGCCGATGGGGTCGACGGCGTGCCGCAGGGCGGTGGTCTCGAAGGCGGCGGTGTCGATGACGGTGGGGCGCCGGCCGCGCGCCCGGGCGCAGTCGATCGTCCGGTGTCTGACCACGGCCCAGGCGTAGGCATTGGGGTTCTCGGTTCTCAGGACCTCGGTCCAGGTGAAGTACAGGTCCTCGAAGGCCTGGTCGACGGCTTCCTCCGCGTCGTGGCGGTTGCCGAGGTAGAGCTCGGCCCAGTGCACGTAGGCGGCGCGGTAGAGCTGGTGGAACGCCCGGTAGTCGGCGGGCAGTCCGGTCACGGGAAACGTACTCGCTCGGGAGGGTGCAGTCACCTCTCGCCTCCCCGCCGCCCGCGGGGGCCGCGGCGCAGTTCGCTGATGCCGATGCGGACACCGGCGGCGGCGGCGCGGCGCAGCAGGGCGAGGGCGTCACTGCCGAAGACGCGTGCGAAGACCGCCGCGCTCAACAGGTCGGCCGTGTGATGTGGGTTCACGGAACTGGTGGTCCCTCCGGTCGTTTTGATCATGTACCGGGCGCGACGGGCCGCTGCCGAGTCCGCCGTGCCGCACGGGGAGGCGTCGCGGTGGCGCGCCCTCTTCCCCTTCGCCGGTAATGGCGTTCGCCGGGGGTGATTCGTGCATCGGACCAACGTAAAGTCTTACGGAAGGTTTCGTTCCGGTCACCCTCGGCCAGGGGGGCGAGGTGACGAAAATCGAAAGTATGCGGGATTAGATCGTCCGGATGGCTCTCGGGACGCGGTGATCCTGAGTAGGGTGGGGTTCACGGCCGGTGAGCGTCCGACCACGCGCGGATCCGGACGCCGCCCGGCACGGGCGAGTTGCGCGATTCCGATGTGGCGTGCCCCGGACGGGGCGGTTCCCGATGTGTTGCGACAGGGTGGCAGGTGAGCATGGTCGCTGGCTCGTTCGAAGGTCGGTACGTGTGGCATCCGGCCGCCGACGACCACGAGTTGGCCCAGGCCTGCGTCGAGGTGCAGGCGGGCCGCTACCACAGCGCGCACGCGATCCTGCACGACGTGCGGGACGACTTCGCCACCCGGGCCCACCGGTCCCTCGTCCTCGCCTCGATGGCGGCCGACTCGGACCTCGCGGAGCGCTGGCTGGCCGAGGAACCCGGCCCGGACGCCGCCCTGTTGTGGGCGCGGGTCGCGATGTTACGGGCGCTGCGGATGGCGGACAGCCGGGACCGCAGGACCGCGTCCCTGCTCCGCATCGCCGAGGCCGCCTGCGACCAGGCCGCGCAGATGGCGCCCAAGGACCCCACCCCCTGGGTGGCCCGGCTGGCGCTGGCCCGGACCGGGCGGGTCCGCGACCCCGCTCCCCCGGGAATGCTCACCGCGCCGTCCGGCCCGTGGTCGCTGTTCTCCCGGGCGCTGACGCTGGACCCGTGGAACCGGGAGGCCCACCACCGCTTCCTGTCCTTCTACTTCGCCCGGCACGGCGGTTCGGCGAGCGCCCGCTGGGACGTGGCCGAGTTCCTGGCCAACCGCGCCCCCGCCAACTCGCCGCTGCGGCTGCTGCCGCTGGTGACGCTGGTGGAGGACTACGACCCCCGCGCCGACCCCTTCGCGGACCGCGCCTGGGGCCAGCGGCGCTGGCGGACGCTCGCGCTGGAGGTCTACGCGCGGTGGCTCCCCGAGGTGCCCGGGTACCGGTTCACTCCGGTCCTGGACCTCGCCTACCTGGCGCACGCGCTCTACATGGCCGGCTGCCTCGACGAGGCCCGTACGGTCTTCACCACCATGGGGCCCTACGCGTCCCGCATGCCGTGGAGCACCTTCGGCAGCCCGGAGGAACAGCTCAGCAAGGCCCGCCGGCGGTGTGGACTGCCGGCACCCGGCTCGCCCTGACGGCCGCCGGGCCGCACCACCGGACGCCGCGTGAGCCCGCCCGGCGTCCGGCCCGTCCCCTGTCCCCTCGCAGAAAGCCGCTGTCCGTGTCGGAGTCCTTCTCCCCCGCTCACGCCCGAGCCCACCGGCAGGCCGCCCACGTCGCGATGGACGACGACGCGACGCTGCACGCCATGGGCTATCCGCGCAAACTCACGCGCAGATTCCGGGCGTTCGACAACTTCGCCATCTCCTTCACCATCATCAACATCCTGTCCGGGATCTTCTCCTCCTTCGGCTTCGGCATGAACGCCGGCGGCCCCCGGATCCTGATCTTCGGCTGGATCGGCGTCTCGGTCATGGTGCTGTTCGTCGGCGCCTCGATGGCCGAGATCGCGTCCGCCTACCCGACCAGCGGTGCGCTCTACTTCTCCGCGGGCAAGCTCGCCAAGCGGCATCAGGGCGCCTGGTCCTGGTACACCGGCTGGCTCAACTTCATCGGGCAGGTGGGCGGCACGGCCGCCACCGACTACGCCGCCGCGACCTTCATCCAGTCGTTCGTCGCCCTGCAGTGGCCGTCGTACGAACCGACGGCCCAGCAGACCGTCGGCATCACCGCCGTCATCCTGCTGATCCAGGCCCTGGCCAACACCTACACCGTCCGGCTGGTCGCCATCGTCAACCGGATCTCGGTGTGGTGGCTGCTGATCGGCCTGGTGGTCATCGTCACCTGTCTGATCACCGTGCCCTCCGAGCACCAGTCCGCCTCCTTCGCCACCCACTTCGTCAACAACACGGGCTTCTCGAACGCGGTCTACGCGGGCATGCTCGGCCTGCTGGTGACGAGCTGGACGTTCACGGGCTTCGACGGCAGCTTCCACATGTCGGAGGAGACCGTCCGGGCCACGGTGAACGCGCCCCGCGGCATCATCCGGGCCATCGGCTGCTCCGCCCTCACCGGCCTGGTCCTGATGCTCGCCCTCGTCTACGCGATCCGCGACTACGCCGCCGAGGCCGCCGCCTCCGCCCCGCCGGTGCAGATCCTCATCGACGCGCTCGGGCTGACCACGGCCAAGCTGCTCCTGCTGCTCGTCATCGGCGCGATGCTGTTCTGCGGGCTGGCCAACATGACCAGCAACACCCGGCAGATCTTCGCCTTCTCGCGCGACGGCGCCATGCCCGGCTCGCGGCTGTGGCACTCGGTCTCCGAGCGCACCCGCACCCCCGTCAAGGCCGTGTGGCTGGCGGCGGCCTGCGCCCTGGTGCTCGTCATCCCCGGCTGGTGGTCGCACGTCGCGTTCACGGCCGTCGTCAGCGTCAACGTCGTCGGCCTCTTCCTCGCCTACGGCGTGCCCATCTTCCTGCGGCTGCGGCTGAAGGACTTCGAGCCCGGGCCGTGGAACCTCGGCCGGTTCGGGCGGCCGGTGGCCTTCGTCGCCGTCGCCTGGATCGTCATCAGCAACCTGCTGTTCATGCTCCCGCAGGCGTCCCCGATCACCGCCGAGTCCTTCAACTACGCGCCGATCGCCCTGGGCGCGGTCCTGCTGATCGCCACGGTGTGGTGGTTCGCGTCCGCGCGGCGGCGCTTCAAGGGGCCGGTCAGCTACGGCAGTCCGGACGAGGTCGCGGCCATGGACCTCATCTGACAATGGACCTCATCTGACACCCGAGCCCCCCTGCCTGGGCCCCCTTCGGGCAGCCCCTCTCCTTCGGCACCACCCGACGTACACACCGGAAGGAACCTTCAGCACCATGCACCACATCGACGTAGCCGACCTCGCCGTCACCACCGCCTCGGTCGAGGACTGGCGGCAGGTCGTGGCGTGGGCCACCGAGGAGGGCTGGAACCCAGGCCGCGGTGACGCGGACCGCTTCCTCCCCACCGACCCGGACGGCTTCTTCACCGGCCGGTTCGACGGGCGGATCGCCACCGCGATATCGGTCGTCAACCACGGGCCGGAATACGCCTTCCTGGGCTACTACCTGGTCGCCCCGGGCCTGCGCGGACACGGCCTCGGCCTGGCCACCTGGCGCGCGGCCTTCCCGCACGCCGGCACCCGGACGGTCGGCCTGGACGCCGTCCCTGAGCAGGAGGAGACGTACAAGCGCTCCGGCTTCGTCCCGGCGCACCACACCCTGCGCTGGACCGGCCGCCCGCTCCGCTCCGGCGGCACACCGGCCGGCGTCCACCCCCTGACCGCGGACCGCCTGGACGCCGTCGCCGCCTACGACCGCAGGTGCTTCCCCGCCGAGCGCCGCGCCTTCCTCACCCGCTGGCTCGACGGCCCGGAGCGCACCGCCCGGGTGCTGGTGCGGGACGGGCGCGTCGCCGGTTACGGCCTGATCCGCCCCGCGCACGAGGGCCACCGCGTCGGCCCGCTCTTCGCCGACACCCGCGAGGGCGCCGAGGCCCTGTTCGACGCCCTCACCGCGCACCTCGGCCCCGACGAGCAGGTCTCCCTGGACATGCCCGAGCCCAACGCGGCGGCCTCCGCCCTCGCCGAGGGCCGCGGCCTGACATCGGACTGGCACTCCGTCCGGATGTACGCGGGCCCGGTTCCGGAGACGTCGGCGGAGCGGGTGTTCGCGGTGACGAGTCTCGAGCTGGGGTGACGCTTCAGGGCCGGCGGCCCTACGGTTCCGTCCGAGGCTCCGCTGCGGGAAAATCCACTCGGCGAGCGCGCCGGGCCGGACCGGTCCCGGTGGGGCGCCCGCAGTCGTCCCGACGAACCGAGAGGGGCCGCCCGTGCCGTCCGGCCACGACAGCGAATCCGCCCTGTGGGCCACGGCCCGCCGCTCCGCCGACGCGCTGGACGCCGTCAACGGCACCAGCGCCCACGAGACCGCGCTGCGGCTGCTGAAGCTCGGCGAGGAGGCCGGCGAAGTCATGCGGGCGTACATCGGCATGACGGGCCAGAACCCGCGCAAGGGCGTCACCCACGGCCCGTCGGACGTGGCCGCGGAGCTCTGCGACGTCATCCTCACCGCCGCCACCGCCCTCCACCTCTTCACCGACGACCCACCCGCCACCCTGACCGCACACGCTCTGCGGGTGGGGCGACGGGTGGAACGGTGGCCGGGGGCGGCGGCGCAGCCGGCCCCTCCTCAGGATGAGGTCCCTCCTCAGGATGAGGTCCCGCCTCCGGAACGGGAACGGGAACGGCCTATTTCGCCGGCCGCCCGGAATCCTCCACCAGCTCCGCCACCGTGAACCGGGCGCCGTGGGACTGCCACGACCCGTCGACGACCGTCAAAAAGCCGTCACCCGTACGGAAAAAGCGACGACGCTTGTGGTTGAGCGGGTGTTCCGGCCGAAAATCCCGCGCGATCTTCTCGAACCGGGCCAGTGCGTCCGCCCGTTCGCCCCTCACCTGCGCCAGTACACGGGTCTCGAGGTGCTTGCGCTCCCCCATGCCCACGGTCGATTCGACGATCAGTCCCCATATCGCCATGCCCCGCCCCTCCCGTCGTCAACGGGACCTTACTCGCGGCGGCCCGGGCCGTGCCGCCCGCTCCGGGCCGCCCGGCTCACCGGCCCCGGCGGGCGTTGAGCCGGGCGGACTGGCGGGTCAGGTGGGCGCGTTCGGCGAGGTTGAGGGCCTTGTGGGCCGCCTCGGTGTACAGGCGTGCGGCCGTCGGCAGGTCGCCGGCGCGTTCGTGGAGGTAGGCGGCCGCGGCGGTGTGGCGGGGCAGGGAGGGGTCCAGCGCGGCGAGGGCCGCCAGGCCCGCGCCGGGTCCGTCGGCCTCGCCGACGGCCACCGCGCGGTTGAGCCGGACGACCGGGCTGTCGGTCAGCCGCGTGAGTTCGTCGTACCACTCGACGATCTGCACCCAGTCGGTCTCCTCGGTGGTCGGCGCGTCGGCGTGCAGGGCCGCGATGGCGGCCTGGGCCTGGAATTCGCCCAGTCGGTCGCGGGCCAGGGCCGCCTGGAGGATCGCGACGCCCTCCGCGATCAGGCGGGTGTCCCACCGGCTCCGGTCCTGTTCGGCGAGGGGGACCAGGCTGCCGTCGGCCGCGGTCCGGGCGGCGCGCCGGGCGTGGTGCAGCAGCATGAGGGCGAGCAGCCCCGCCGCTTCCGGGTGGTCGACCCGGGGCGCGAGCTGCCGGGTGAGCCGGATGGCCTCGGCGGCGAGGTCGACGTCGCCGGAGTAGCCCTCGTTGAAGACCAGGTAGAGGACGCGGAGCACGGTGGCGACGTCGCCGGGCCGGTCGAACCGCACGTCGGACACGGTGCGTTTGGCCCGGCTGATGCGCTGCGCCATCGTCGCCTCGGGGACCAGGTACGCCTGGGCGATCTGGCGGGTCGTCAGTCCGCCGACCGCGCGCAGGGTGAGCGCGACGGCGGAGGACGGCGTCAGCGACGGGTGTGCGCACAGGAAGTAGAGCTGGAGGGTGTCGTCCACCGCGGGCGCGGGCCCGGGCGGCGGCTCCTCCTCGAAGCGGTCCTCCCGCCGGCGGCGGGAGGCGTCCGCCCGTGTCGCGTCGAGGAACTTGCGCCAGGCCACGGTGACGAGCCAGCCCTTCGGGTCCCGCGGCATGTCGGCGGGCCAGACGCGGACCGCCTCGACCAGAGCCTCCTGCACGGCGTCCTCGGCCGCCGCGAAGTCGGCTCCGCGGCGGACGAGGATGCCCAGCACCCCGGGTGTGAGGCTGCGGAGCAGGGCCTCGTCCATGGCGGGGTCAGTCCGTGACGGTGGGCGACTCGGTCAGGAGCGGTCGCAGCTCCAGCCACTCGTGGATCGGCTTGCCGCCCGCCCCCGGCGCGGCCGACAGCTCTCCGGCCAGTTGGACGGCGCGCTCCTGGCTGTCGACGTCGATCAGCATCCAGCCGGCGATGAGGTCCTTGGTCTCGGCGAAGGGGCCGTCGGTGACCGGCGGGCGCCCTTCGCCGTCGTAGCGGACCCACATCCCCTCGGGGGCGAGCGCGGTGCCGTCGACGAACTCGCCGGTCTCCCGCAGCCGGTCCGCGAAGTCGTGCATGAACCGCACGTGCGCCGTGACCTCCTCCGGCGTCCACTGGTCCATGGGCGCGTCGTTCACCGGAGCCGGAGCGCCGCGGTAGTGCTTCAGCAACAGGTACTTGGCCATCGTTGATCTCCTCGGTGCCGGTCGCGACCCATTGTGGTCGCGTTCACTGCGGGGACGGACCCGGTTGCCGGTTCTCGACATCGCCGTCCGGATTTTTTTCCGCCCTGTCGCGGTCGTGGACGGGCGCACGGGTTCCGGCCTCGCCGTCCCATGGTCCGTCGCGACGGGTCCCCGCCCCCGGAGCCGCGGGCCGTGGCGCGGGGCGGGGTCTCAGGCCGCGGGGCCGGCGAGGTCGTCCCGGAGGGCCCGGGCGGTGTGGGAGGCGGGGTGGTCGAGGAGCCGGGCGGGGGTGCCGGTGAAGAGGAGCCGGCCGCCGTGGCGTCCGCCGTCGGGGCCCAGGTCGACGACGTGGTCGGCGTGCTCGATGACGTCCAGGTCGTGCTCGATCACCAGCAGGGTGTTGCCGGCGTCCACCAAACGGTCCATGAGGTCCAGCAGTGCCCGGGTGTCGGACATGTGCAGGCCGGTGGTGGGCTCGTCCAGGATGAGGATCCCGCCGGTCTTGTGGAGTTCGCCGGCGAGCTTGAGGCGCTGCCGTTCCCCGCCGGAGAGGGTGGACAGCGGCTGCCCGAGGGTGAGGTAGCCCAGGCCGACGTCCTTCAGGAGGCCGATCTTGCGGATGACGGCGCGCTCGGTGAAGAAGGCCACCGCCTCCTCGGCGGTCAGGGCCAGGACCTGCACGATGTTCTTGCCGTCCACGGTGTGCCGGAGGACCTCGGGGGCGTAGCGGGTGCCGGCGCAGGTTTCGCAGGTGGTGGTGACGGGGTCCATGTAGGCCATGTCCGCCGTGGTCTCGCCGCGGCCGTTGCAGGCGGGGCAGGCTCCGGTGGAGTTGAAGCTGAACAGTCCGGGGTGGACGCCGTTGGCGTCGGCGAAGATCTTGCGGAGGGTGTCCATGACGCCGAGGTGGCCGGCCGGGGTGGAGCGGGCGGAGGCGGCGATGCCGGCCTGGCCGACCACGATCGCTTCGGGGTACCGGCGGGTGAGGACGTCGGTGACGAGGGTGGATTTGCCGGAGCCGGCGACGCCGGTGAAGACCGTCAGCACGCCGGTGGGTATGCGGAGGCTGAGGTTCTTCAGGTTGTTCGCGTGCGCGTCGGTGAGGGTCAGGTGGCCGGTGGGCGTGCGGACGGAGTCCTTCAGGGCGGGCCGGCGGCGCAGGGCGCGGCCGGTGGTGGTGTCGGCCCGGCGCAGCCCTTCGGGCGTGCCCTGGTAGACGACCCGCCCGCCGTGGGCGCCCGCGCCGGGGCCGAGGTCGACGACGTGGTCGGCGGCGGCGATGACGTCGCGGTCGTGTTCGACCACCAGGACGGTGTTGCCGCGGTCGCGCAGCCGGCGCAGCAGGGTGATCATGCGGCCGACGTCACGGGGGTGGAGGCCGGTGGAGGGCTCGTCGAAGATGTACGTCATGCCGGTCAGGGCGGAGCCGAGGAAGCGCACCATTTTCAGGCGCTGGCTCTCGCCGCCCGAGAGGGTGGAGGTTTCCCGGCCGAGGCTGAGGTAGCCCAGGCCGATGTCGTCCAGGCGGCGCAGGCCGGCGACGGCCTGCCGGGCCAGGGGCGTGCCGAGGGGGTGGTCGATCCCGCCGAGGACGTCGATCAGCTCGGTGACCTCCATCGCCATGTGGTCGGTGATGGTGCGGCCGTCCACCTCGGTCTTCAGCGCCTCCCGGTTGAGCCGTGCGCCGTGGCAGGCGGGGCAGACGCCCTGGGTGGTGAACTCCTCCACGGCCGTGCGGGTGCGGGCCGACAGGCCGGAGAGGTCACGCCCGAGGTAGAGCCGTTCGAACCGGGGGATCAGCCCTTCGTCCCCGGCCGCCGACGCACCCGGCTCGCCGTGCAGCAGCCGGTCCCACTCGGCGTCGCCGTAGTCCTTCAGCGGTTTGTCGAGGTCGAAGCGGCCGGTGCGGGTGAACAGGTTCCACTGCACACCGCCCACGCTGAACATCGGGAACAGCAGCGCCCCCTCGTTCAGCGACCGGGAGGTGTCGAAGAAGCGGTCCAGGTCGGGCCGGACGGTGCGGCCGAGCCCGGCACACGTCGGGCAGGCCCCCTCGGGGGTGTTGAACGAGTACGCCGTCGCCATCCCGGCCGAGGGCTCTCCGCAGCGGGAGAACAGCAGCCGGATGACCGGCGCGATGTCGGTGGCGGTGCCGACGGTGGAACGGGCGTTGGCCCCGATCGGCCGCTGGTCGACGACCACCGCGGTCGACAGGTGGTCGATCACGTCGGCGTCCGGTCGCTGGTGCCGTGGCAGCCGGTTGCGCACGAAGGCGGGGAACGTCTCGTTCAACTGGCGCTGCGCCTCGACCGCGAGGGTCGCGAAGGCCAGGGAGGACTTGCCTGACCCCGACACCCCGGTGAACACGGTGATCCGGTTCTTGGGGATGCGCAGCGAGACGTCGCGCAGGTTGTGCTCGCGCGCGCCCTTGATGACGATCTCCTCGCTCGCGCTTGCGCTCGCGCCCGCGGTCGGAGGCGCGGTCGCGGTGGTGCCGGTGGTCATCGTGCTCCTTCGGGGGTGGGGACGTCGGGCGCGGGCGGCCGGGGTGGTGGGCGCGTGGGGTGGGTCGGGGGCGGCCCGGCGGGACCCGCAACGGGCGGCCGAGGGTTTCCCGTACGAGCGGGTGGGCCGGCCGGGCCGCCGTTCGTTCCCCCGCCGGGGCCTGCGGGGTCAGCGCGGGCCGTTGACCTGCCGGTCGAGGTCGAGGGTGAGCCGCAGGGCGTCCAGCACGCCGTCCGGGGCGATCCGGTTCTCGGCCTCGCCGCGCAGGACGTCCATGACGTGGCCGATCATGGCGGTGTACTGGTCGGCGGGCGGCAGGTCGAGCTCGAAGGCGCCGTCGGCGGTGTAGGCGGTGACGGTGCCGGTCGGCTTGCCGTCGAAGCCCATCGTGGAGGAGGCGTCCAGCACGCCGTGTTCGAAGATGGCGGTGTAGCCGCCGCGGGCTCCCCACGCCTTGGGCAGCAGGGAGGAGACCGAACTGCGGGCCGTCGCGCCGTCGAAGCGGAAGCCGGCGTCGACGGCCCCGGAGTCCTCGTCGCGGGCCACGGCCGTCACGGACGTCTCCCGCGGCAGACCGAGCGTGCGCGTGATGATGTCCATGTCGCTGTGCATCGCATCCAGCGGCAGCGTCTTCAGCCCGAGGGAGGCACCCGGCCAGAGGTGCGCGGTCAGGTTCCACAGCGTGAGTTGCTCCAGCCGCCCGTGAGTGCCCTCGCGGACGGCGTCGAACAGGACCTGGTTGCCCGGGATGAACCGCTCGAACATGTTCACGAACGCGTGCTTGTCGCTGCGCGCGGCGGCCGCGACGACCCGCTCGGCGTCGTCCAGGCTGTCCGCCAGCGGGAGTTCGACCAGGACGTGCTTGTCGGCCTCCAGGGCCCGCAGCACGTACGCGGCGTGCAGCGGGGTCGGCAGGCAGACGTCCACCAGGTCGAACGACGCGTCCTCGAACGCGGCGTCCGTGTCGGTGGAGGAAGCGAAACCGAACCGGCCGGCCACCTTGGCGGTCTTCTCCGCGTCGCGGCCGAACATCACCACCTCCACGTCGCCGCGAGCGGCGTAGACGGCGGCGTGGGCCTGCCCGAAACCGGTTCCCAGCAGTGCGATCTTCATGGCTTCTCCTCGGATGTGTGACGAGTGACGTGTATCGAGTGACGGCGTCGGTGTTTCGGCAGGGCTCCGCCTCCACCGCCTCGGGTTCAGCCGCCCGCCGGCCCGGCGGGCGGGCAGAAGAGGCCGAACCGGTTGCCGCGGGGGTCCGTCAGGCGGACGCTCACCGTGCCGTCCGGGTGGGACTCGGGGCCGTGTTCCACCCGGGCGCCCAGCCTCCGCGCCGCGGTGGTGGTGGCCGCCACGTCGGTGACCAGGAAGCAGGGCATCACGTAGTCGGCCTTCTCCGCGCCGCCCTCGCTGTGCTCCACCAGGCCGCCGGACGGCCACCGCGCGCCGGGGCCGAACACGTCGACGTACGGCTTGCCGCCCGCGGTGTCGCCCTTCTCGAACCGCCAGCCGAAGGCGGCGGCGTAGAAGTCCGTCGTCGCCTTGGTGTCGGTGGTGCCGATCTCGAACCGGCCCATCGACCCGGGCTTCGGGGTGAAGGCCGTCTGCCGCAGGTACTCCTCCGTCCCGGTCATCCGCTCCTCGAACCGCTGCGAGGTGGACTGGGAGAAGAGGGAGAACACGTTGCCGAGCGGGTCGGCCAGGCGGGCGAAGACGGTCACGTCCGCCACCTGCGTGGCCGGTACCACGACCGTGGCACCGAGTCCGGTGAGCTTCTCCACGTCCGCGTGGACGTCGGCGGACAGGATCGACAGGTTGATCACCTCGCCGGTGTCGCCCTGCTGGACCGCGCCCATCGGCCACGGCGCCCCGGGCGCGATGACCCGGGTGTAGGTGCGGCCGTCGACGGACGAGTCGGGGTCGACCTCGAAGGACCAGCCCAGCAGCGGGCCGTAGAAGCCGGTGACGGCGTCGGGATCGGTGGTGCCGATCTCGAACCAGACGACCTGGCCGGGAGACATGAGACTCATCAGAAGTCCTTCCTTTCCAAGGGATGGGGTGGGTGGCTTTCGGTGGCTTTCGGTGGCTTCGAGCCGGGCGGGGGCCGGTGGCCCGGGCGGGGGCCGGTGGCCCGGCCGCGCGCCCGGGGCCGGCCGTCCGGACGCGGCCGGTCAGGCCGCCGCGACCGGTTCCCGCTGCCGCTCGGCTTCTCGACGCGCTCCGGCGGCCGGCTTCTTGCCCGCGGCGCGGGGCAGGGCGAACAGCAGGACGAAGGCCGCGGCGAACACGGCGGCGACGTACCAGAGGGAGCCGGCGAAGGCGTGCGGCATCCGCTGCGTTTGGTCGGCGGGGCTGCCGTGGCCCAGGCGGTCGAAGAAGACCACCGAGGACAGTGCGACGCCGACGGCCTGGCCGAGCTGGGCGGTGGTGTTGGTGAACCCCGAGGCGGAGCCCGCGTGCTCGTGGGGGACCTCGGAGAGGATCAGGTCGGTCAGCGGGGCGACGATCAGTCCCATGCCCAGGCCCATCGGGACCAGCGGCACGATCGCCTGCCACTGCGCGATGTCCGCGCCGTGGTGCCGGGCCCAGTACAGGAACAGCAGCATGCCCGCGGTGGCCAGCACCGCGCCGGCCTGGAGCACGACACGGCCGAAGCGGGGCACCAGCACCTGCATCGACAGCCCGGCGCCCGCCATCATCGCCGCGGACAGCGGCAGTCCCGACATTCCGGCCTTCAGCGGTGACCAGCCCAGTCCCAGTTGGAGGTAGAGGGTCCAGGCCAGGAAGAACACCCCGGAAGCGAGGCCGAACATCAGTTGCACGCCCTGGCCGGCGGCAAAGCTGCGCCGGGAGAACAGCGAGGGCACCACCAGCGGCGAACCGCCCCGCCGCGCCAGACGCCGCTCCCAGAGGGCGAAGACGGCCAGCAAGGGCACGGAGGCGGCCATCGAGACGTACGTCCACACCGGCCACCCCAGCTCACGGCCCTGGGTGAGCGGCAGCACGAGCGCCAGCAGCCCGGCCGTCGCCAGTACCACGCCCACGACGTCGAGCCGTGCGGCGCGCTCCGCCTTCGATTCCACGATCACCAGCGCGCCGGCGATCAGCCCGGCGATGCCCAGGGGGAGGTTGACCAGGAAGATCGGCCGCCAGCCCCAGCCCGCGACGTCGCTCTCGACCAGCAGCGCGCCGATCAGCGGGCCCGTGACGGTGCCCAGTGCCATGACGCCGCCGTAGACGCCGAAGACCTTGCCGCGCTCCCGCTCGGGAAAGGTGACGTGGATGATGGCGAGCACCTGCGGCACCATCAGCGCCGCCATCGCGCCCTGCGCCACCCGCCCCCCGAGCAGCAGTTCGGGACTGCCGGAGACGCCGCAGACCAGCGAGGTGACGGTGAACCCCGCCACGCCCAGCAGGAAGGTCCGCTTGCGGCCGAACAGGTCGCCCAGGCGCCCGCCGGTGATCAGTCCGAGCGCGAAGGCCAGCGCGTACCCGCCGGTGATCCACTGCAACTGCGACGTCGAGGCGCCGACGTCCCCTTCGACGCTGGGCAGGGCCATGTTCACGACGGTGACGTCGACCGCGTCCATGAAGGAGGCGATCAGCACCACGGCCAGCGCCGCCCACCGGCGCGGGTCCGCCGCGTTCAGGGGGTTTCGAGGGGTTTTGTTCTCGGACATGCCTCCACGTTAGGGTCCTTTTAGGACACACCTTGTCCGTAAAGCACGGCAATCTGGAGGTATGACCAGCGACCTTCCCGCCCGGATGCTCCGTCTGCTGTCGCTGTTGCAGACGCGGCGTGAATGGTCCGGCACCGAGCTCGCCGAACGCCTCGGCGTCACCACCCGCACCGTCCGCCGCGACATCGACCGCCTCCGCGAGCTGGGCTACCCCGTCGAAGGCACCACCGGTCACGCCGGCGGCTACCGCCTGGCCTCCGGCACCGCCATGCCGCCCCTCCTCCTCGACGACGAGGAGGCCACCGCCACCGCCGTCGCCCTGCGCACCGCCGCCGGTCAGCTCACCGGCATGGAGGAGACCTCACTGCGGGCCCTGGCCAAACTGGAACAGGTCCTCCCCGGCCGGCTGCGCGCCCGGGTCGCCGCCTTGCAGCAGACGACGGCCGCCATCGACTGGGAGAGCCGTGCTCCGCGCGTCGACGCCGAGCTGCTCGCCACCCTCGCCGTCGCCTGCCGCGACCACGAGACCGTCACCTTCGACTACACCACCCGCCAGGGCGCCGCGGCCCCCCGCCGCGTCGAACCCCACCACCTCGTCTCCTCGGGCGGCCTCTGGTACCTGCTCGCCCACGACACCGGCAAGGACGCCTGGCGCATCTACCGCCTCGACCGCATCGGCCGCCCCTCCCCCACCCGCCATCGCTTCACTCCCCGCCCCGTCCCCGGCGACGACCCGGCCGCCTACGTCGCCACCAAGATCGCCACCGCACCCGCCCGCCACCGCGCCGTCGTCACCGTGCACGCCCCCGCCGAGACCGTCCGCCGCCGCACCGGAGCCCTGCCCGACCGCGTCCGGCCCCTCGACGCGCACTCCTGCACCGTCGACTGCTCCGACGACTACCTGCCCGGCATCGCGCGGACCCTCGCCGCGCTCGACGCGGACTACACCCTGGACGCCGACCCGCGGGTCATGACCTACCTCCGTCACGCCGCCGAGCGGCTCCACCGCGCGGTCACACCGCGGGCGGACCAGGAGACGACAACGCCCCCGCCGCTTCACCGGGACCCCTGACGAGGGGCGGCCCACCCCCGCTGTCAGCCCGTCCGCGCCCGGAACGGCGAGCACCCGTCCGCCGCCGGCCCGCCGTGCGTCGCGAGGAAGGCGAGGACGTCGCAGAACGACCGGCCCAGGACATCGTCGTGTCCGCTCCCGGGATAGGTCCGCTCGGTGACCGAGGGCGAACCGAGGGCGCGGAGGTTGCGGGCCACCTGGGCCGTCCAGGCGGGCGGTACGTCCTGGTCGGCGCCGCCCTGGACGATCAGCACGGGAGCGTGGACGGCGGCCCGGTCGGGGTTGCCGTACGCGGCCATCTCGCCGCCGAGGGACGCCAGCCGGGCGCGGTCGAGGGGCAGGGCCTGTTCGGTCGTGGTGTTCCGGAGGGCCGGGTGGGGGGCGGTCAGGCACTCCTCGAAGACCTGGCGCGCGGTCCGGGTGGCCGCCGGGCCGAGCAGCCGGGGCAGGTCGACGGAGGGGTCGGTGGCGCTCAGTCCGGCCAGCGAGTAAAGGGCGAAGGTCAGGCTGCCGGGCTGGTGGGCGGCGATGACGCCGGGCAGCATCGCGTCCAGGTGGCTGGCGGGAGCCACGGCGACGGCGCCCCCGAACCGCGTCCCGGGCGCCCGGCCGGCCGCCCGGGCGGCGAAGAGGGCGGCCTGGCCGCCCTGCGAGTGACCGACGGTGAACCAGTCGGGCGCGAGGTCCGGGAGCAGCCGGTGCGCGGCGGTGACGCTGTCGACGACGGCGTTGCCCTCGTCCGGGCCGACCAGGTAGGTGTGCGTGCCGGGGGTGCCGAGGCCGGGGTAGTCGGTGGCCGCCACCACGTAACCGGCCCGCAGGAAGGCGCCCGTCTCCTGGGCGTACACGGCGTAGCCGAGGTCCGGCGCCCGCGACGGCGCGCACGCGTCCGCGATGCCGGTGGTGCCGTGCGCCCAGGCGAGTACGGGCCGGCCGCCCGGCGGCGGGGCGCCTTCGGGGACGAGGACGGTGGTGCTCACCGCGATGTCCTTGCCGTGGGCGTCGGCGGAGTGGTGGAGGACGGTCCAGCGCTCCGCGGCTCCGGTCCGGGGGTCGGGGCCGTGCCGGGTGGCGGCGATCGGGGTGCCGGGCGGGGCCGGGGGCAGGGGCCGCGGCACCCGGTAGGTCTGCCCGTCGAGCCGGACCGCGGTCAGGGTCTTGCCGGCGCCTCCGCCGGTGTCCGCGCCGTGCGGCGAATCCGCGGCGCCGGCCGAGCAGGCCGCGGCGGCGAGCGCGGCGGCGGCCGCCGCCGCCAGCGGCCAGGAGGGCCGGCGCCGCCGCGTACGGCCGCCGCGACCAGATATGTGCCCGGGGCTGGTTGTCCTCACGGCGCGCGTTCCCTTCGCCTGGGCGACGACCCCGGTGCCCAGCGTCCCATCCGCCCCGGCGCCCCGCAGGGGGCGTCGTCCGGACGGGTGACGGGCCGGAATCCGTGCGCTCGCCCGGGGCGCACGGTGCGAATCCGGGGTTCCGGGACCACCGTCCGCCTGGCAGGCTGCCGTTTATGACAGTGACGGGTGTGCTGTTCGACTTCTCGGGAACCCTCTTCCGCATCGAGTCCCCCACGGCCTGGTTACGTCACGCGGCGGACCGCCGCGGGCTGGCGCTGGGCGACGGCGAACTCACCGCGCTGGCCGCCGCCCTGGCCGCGGCCGGCGCCCAGCCCGGCGGTCCGCGGCCGCGGGCCGTTCCGCCGCGCCTGGCCGGCGCGTGGGCCCACCGCGACCGCTCCGCCGCCGAGCACCGCGCCGCCTACCTGGGCCTCGCCCGGGAAGTGCCGGTGCCGGACGAGGGGTTGTACGAGGCGCTGTACGCGCGCCATATGGAGCCCGGCGCGTGGCTGCCGTACCCCGACGCGGCCGGCGTCCTCACCGGCCTGCGGGAGCGCGGTATCCCGGTCGCGGTGGTGAGCAACATCGGCTGGGACCCGCGTCCGGTGTTCCGGGCGCACGGCCTGGACGCGCTGGTGGACGCGTACGTCCTCTCCTACGAGCACGGCGTGCAGAAGCCGGACGCGCGCCTCTTCCGCGCCGCCTGCCGGGCGATCGGGCGCCGGCCCGAGGACGTCCTGATGGTCGGGGACAGCGCCGCGGCCGACGGCGGCGCGGCGGCGATCGGCTGTACGGTACGGCTCGTCGAGGCCCGGCCGGTGGCCGAACGCCCGGACGCCCTGCGGCGGGCGCTGGACCAGGCGTGGGCCGTGACCTGACTGACGGCCCGTGGTCCGTGACCTGACGGCCCGCGGTGTGCGGCCGTCCTCGGCGCACGGCCGCACACGCCGCACAGCGCGAGCCCCCCGGCACACGACCGCCTGCGGCACACGGCCCGTCAGGCCCCGCGCTCAGGGAGTGTCCGGCTCCTCCCGCCGGGCCCAGGCCCGCAGCTCCGCGCGGTCGGCGAACCGGCCGACGTTGCGGTCCAGCCCGCCGGACGTGCCGTACTGGTGGAACGTCCACGGGTACTGCACGGCGGGCCGGCCCGCCGAGTGGTCCGGGTCGGCGATCCACAGCCCGTCCCCGGCGCCGCTGGTGGTGTCGCGGTGGAACCAGAAGTCCCGGTTGCAGTAGAGGACGACCCGGTGCCCGGGCGCCTTCGCGCCCACCCGGGCCAGCCAGCGGTCCTTGTCGCCGCAGGAGACGCCGGTCTCCTCCCAGTCGAGGGCGAGGACGTCCCCCGCTCTCAGCGCGATCTTCCCCAGGAACCGGTCCGCCTGCGCGGACATCGATCCCGGCGTGACGTAGTGGTAGTAGCCCACCACGAGCCCGGCCTTGCGGGCCCGCTCGCGCTGCGCCACCCACTTGGGGTTGGTGTACGACATGCCTTCGGTGACCTTGACGAAGGCGAAGTCCTGTCCGGCGACGGAGTAGTTCTCGCTCTGGTAGCTGCTGACGTCGACACCATGGATCATGACGGGCTCCTAGCGGCGTGACACGTACACGCCACGTG
Source organism: Streptomyces sp. NPDC052910 (assembly GCF_055585605.1). Lineage (NCBI taxonomy): Bacteria > Bacillati > Actinomycetota > Actinomycetes > Kitasatosporales > Streptomycetaceae > Streptomyces > Streptomyces sp. NPDC052910. The sequence goes on along the minus strand of NZ_JBVJJR010000013.1, from coordinate 96,765 downwards.
CATGCCCGGTCACGGGCCGTGTCAACAGCACGGACCGGCCACGAACCGATACCGATTGCGCCGCTGCGGAACCGCCGGACCGTCCCTGCGGTTCCGCGGCGGCCGGTCTCAGCCCGTGACGGCCGGGGCGGCGCCGGTGTCGGCAGTGGAGTCGCCGAACCACCGGGCCAGCCGGCCGGCCAGCTCCCGCTGGTCGTCCCCGACCCAGACGACGTGCCCGTCGGGGCGCAGCAGCACCGCCGGCACGTCCGAGTCCGCCAGGTCCTCGCTGACGTCGACGACGTGGTCGACGCGGTCCGCCCAGCCCTCCACCGAGAGCCGGCCGGTCTGGTCGAGGAGCAGCCCGCGGCCGGCGCGCATCAGTTCGTAGAGGCGGCCGTTCTCCTTCAGGGGGACGTCACGCAGCCGCCGGCCGAGCAGGTCGTGCCCCTCCCCGAGGTCGTAGCGGACCTCCACCGCGGTGATCATCCCGGTGATGTACCGGTTGACCTCCTCGAAGTTCATCAGTTCCGAGAACAGCTCCCGCAGCGCGGTCGCTCCCGCGCCGGTCCCGAGCAGGGTGATCTGGGCGCGGGTGTTGGCCACGACGCGGGCGCCGACCGGGTGCCGTTCGCTGTGGTAACTGTCCAGGAGGCCCTCCGGCGCCCAGCCCTTGACCTCGGCGGCCAGCTTCCAGCCGAGGTTGAACGCGTCCTGCACCCCGAGGTTGAGTCCCTGGCCGCCGGTCGGCGGGTGGATGTGCGCGGCGTCGCCGGCGAGCAGCACCCGGCCGGCCCGGTAGCGCTCGGCCTGCCGGGTGGCGTCGCCGAAACGGGAGAGCCAGCGCGGCGAGTGCACGCCGAAGTCGGTCCCCGCGACCTCCCGCAGCCGCGCCTTGAACTCGTCCAGCGTCGGCGGCTTGATCCGCTCCTCCGACACGTCGGCGGCGGGCACGATGACGCGGAACGTCCCGTCGCCGTTGGGGACGGTCCCGAACCGCAACTGCCTCTTCTGGACCTCCGCGACGACGGCGGCGACCGCCTCGGGGTCGTCGGCGATCTCCATGTCGCCCAGCAGCGTCTCGACCGTCGCGGGCTCGCCCGGGAAGCCGATGCCGGCCAGCTTGCGCACCGCGCTCCGGCCGCCGTCGCAGCCGACCACGTACCGCGAGCGCAGGCGGGTGCCGTCGGCGAGTTCGACGGTCACGCCGTCGTCGTCCTGGTCCAGCCCGACGACCTCGTGGCCGCGCCGGATGTCGGTGCCCAGTTCGAGCGCGTGCTCCTCCAGGAGCCGCTCGGTGACCGGCTGCAGGGTGGAGAGGCCGTACGGGTGGCCCGTGTCCAGGTGCTTCGGCCAAGGCTTGGCGATGCCGCCGAAGAGGCCACCGACCTGGAACTTCTCGCTGACCGCGAGAAAACGGTCCAGCAGCCCGCGCTGGTCCATCAGCTCGACGCTGCGCGTGTGCAGACCGCGTCCGCGCGACTCCTTGGTCGGCTCGGCCAGCCGCTCCAGCACGACCACGTCCACGCCGTGCAGCCGCAGCTCGCCGGCCAGCATCAGGCCGGTCGGTCCGCTGCCCACCACGATTACGTCGAACATCCCCACGCCCATTCCCACGAGATTGCCGTACACCCGGCCGCGTCACGCGGCCCGGCGGCCCCGGCCGCGGAACGGCGTGGATCGCCGTTTCCGCAGCTCAGTGGCTTAGGCCGCAGATTGTGCAGCATGACCGGGCCCTTGCCGCAAGGCCCCCCGTGCGCTATAAGTTGAGAGTGGCGAGGAGGGCGACTCCTCGCCTTCGTCGTTCCGTGGCCGGGTTCGTGGCCCCTGCGTGGCCTGAGCCGGAGGGGCGAACGGCTGGAGAACGTTCGCCAGGGCCTCCTCACCGGCCGGCGGCGGGACGGGCGTCCCCGGAGCACGCCGTCCCGGGTCGCGGATCGGCTGTGAATCGCCGCGGACCGACCCCGGGCCGGCCGGACGGTGACACGTAGCGTGTCATGTCGGCTGCTCCGGCGGCCGTGGCCCGGCGACGGAACTCCCGGCGGGCTCCCCGCGGGCGGCCTACCCATCGCACGCCTTCTCGGGGACGCTGACGACGGCGCGCACCGAGGCGTCACCGCCGGGCGAAGGAGAGCCACCGTGACCCGCACGTCCCCACTCGCACACGACTCAGCCGCCTGGCGCCGGTCCAGTCACAGCGGCCCCGGCCGGGGCGAGCGCGTCGAGGCGTCCGACCGGTTCGCCGACAGGGTGCTCATCCGGGACAGCAAGAACCCCGGCCGGGCGATCCTGATCTTCCCGCTGGCCGCGTGGCGCGCCTTCACCACGGCCCTGTCCCGGCCGGAACGCCTCCGTGACGCGGCCTTCCCGCCGGTCGAAGGCGGTTGACGGCCGCTCAGACGGCCGCGGGCGCGGCGGATGCCACCGGCCGGACACCGTCGGCAAACGAACGGCCGTCGTCGAAGGCCGCGAAGGCCTCCCGCACCGCGTCCAGCGCGGCCGAGCGTCCGGCGTCCGTCAGGTGGGCCGGCCCGTGGGTGACGACGGGCGGCAGCACCTCGTAGCCGACGAACTCCAGCATGCCGCGGCGGATGTGGTACAGGAAGTCGTCCATCGCCCCGAACGAGCCGCCCCGGGCGAACGATTCGGCGGTGCCGCCGGTGGTCAGGAGGAGCATGGCGCGCTTGCCGCGCAGGGCGCCCCGGTCGAAGACGCCGTGGTCGCCGCCGAAGACCGCGCCCATGGCGAAGACCCGGTCGACCCACCCCTTGAGGATCGCCGGCACCGAGAACCACCACAGCGGGAACGACAGCACCAGCAGGTCGGCGTCGAGCACGGCGTCCAGATGAGCACGCACCTCGGCGGGCAGGGTGCCCTCCTTCACGGCCTTCCGCTGCTCGGCCTGCGGCTTGAAGTGCCCTTCGACCGGCCCGAATTCATGCCGGTCGAGGACCGGCGCCCACCCGTCGGCGTAGAGGTCCACGATGCGCACGGAGTGGCCGGAGCGCCGCAACTCCTCGGCGGCGACGCGCATCTGGGACGTGCTGAACGCGCCCGGCTCGGGGTGGGCGTGGACGATGAGGGCGGACTTGCTCGGTGTCGTCGCATCCATGCCACGATCGTATCGCAATATTTCGATGTGTCGATAGGTCGCCGGATGCCGCCCGAGCCCTCTCAGAGCTGCTCGCCGATCGCCTCCGACAACCGCCGCAACCGCCCCTCGTCCCGCCGGTAGTGCGTCCACTTCCCCACCCGCGTGGACCGGACCAGCCCGGCCCGCTCCAGGGCGGCCATGTACGACGAGACGGTGGACTGGGCCAGCCCGCTCTTGGCCTGGATGTGGCTGACGCACACCCCGACGACCTGCCGGTCCGCGATCGGCTCGTACTCCGCGAACTCCCGCTCCGGATCCCTCAGCCACCGCATGATCTGCAACCGCACCGGATTGGCCAGCGCCTTGAACGCCTCCACCATCTCCTCGGACCGCACCGCCGTCCCGTCACCCACGGGCACCCTTCCTTCCTTCGGCCTTCTCCCCCCGCTCCCGCACACCACGCTATCCCGGCGCCCTCCCCCGGCATCGCGTCCGGTGGGGGTGGGCCGGCCGTCCTGGTGGTGGGACACTCGTTCGCCGGCAGGGCCGCCGTGATCGGCGCGACCGGGGAGCCCATGCTCGGCGGACCAGGCGATCCGCGCGCCGATGCTCGCCTGGCGGGACCGGGCGCTGCGCCGCCCGCACCGGTACGCGGTGCTCGTACAGCGCCCCGAGCCCCGGACGGCCGAGGCCGGGGAGCGCCTGCCGGGCAGCGTGTTCGCCGCGCTCCGCGCCTACGGCATGGCGGAGCCGGCGGCCGTGCACGTGACCCGCTGCCTGCGGGCCGCGCTCCACGGTTTCGCCGTACTGGAGGCCGAGGGCGCGTTCGGGCTCCCCGAGCGACTGGAGGAGAGCTTCGACCTGCTGGTCCACATGGCGATCAGCGGGTTGCGGGCTCCTCGCCGGCACCCGGGCCGTTGACGCCCGAGCCCCGGAAGGCCCCCAGGATCCGCTCCGCCGCCAGCGTCGCCGTCAACGTGCCGTCCCGCAGCCCCCGTTCGACGTCCGGAGTCACCGCGCGCACCCCCGGGTGGGCGTGCAGTTCGCCCAGGAGCTGGTCGCGGACCATGCCCCACGCCCATTCCACCTGCTGGTCGCTGCGCCGCCGGGCGAGTTCGCCCGTCGCCTCCAGGACGCGGCGGTGCTGTTCCAGGCGGTCCCACAACTCGTCCAGGCCGGTGTTCTCGCGGGCGCTGCACGTCAGGACGGGAGGGTTCCAGGCGGCGTCGGCGGAGCGCAACAGCCGGAGGGCGCCCGCCAGTTCGCGGGCGGCGGACTTGGCGTCGCGCTCGTGCGGGCCGTCGGCCTTGTTGACGGCGACGAGGTCGGCGAGTTCGAGGACGCCCTTTTTGATGCCCTGGAGCTGGTCGCCGGTGCGGGCGAGGGTGAGCATCAGGAAGGTGTCGACCATGCCGGCGACGGCCGTCTCGGACTGGCCGACGCCGACGGTCTCCACGAGCACCACGTCGTAACCGGCCGCCTCCATCACCACGATCGTCTCGCGGGTCGCCTTGGCGACGCCGCCGAGCGTGCCCGCCGTCGGGGACGGGCGGACGAACGCGGCCGGGTCGACGGCCAGCCGTTCCATGCGCGTCTTGTCGCCGAGGATGCTGCCGCCGGTGCGGGTGGAGGACGGGTCGACGGCGAGCACGGCGACCCGGTGGCCCATTCCCGTGAGCATCGTGCCCAGTGCGTCGATGAACGTCGACTTGCCGACGCCGGGCACGCCCGTGACGCCGATCCGCCGGGCCGCGCCCGCGTGCGGGAGCAACTGCACCAGCATCCGCTGGGCGAGCTCCCGGTGGTCGGCGCGGGTGGACTCGACGAGGGTGACGGCCCGGGCGACGGCCGCCCGCTTCCCGTCGAGCACGCCCTTGACGACCGCGTCCAGATCGATCGCGCGCGCCATCAGCGGGCCGCCCGGCTCACAGCTCGTGGCCGAGGGCCCCGGCGAGGGTCCTCAGCAGGTCGTGGGCGGCGTCGGGGATCACCGTGCCGGGCGGGAAGACGGCGGTGGCGCCCATCTCCAGCAGCGTCGGCACGTCCTGCGGGGGGATCACCCCGCCGACGACGATCATGATGTCGTCGCGTCCCTCCTCGGCCAGGCACTCGCGCAGCGCCGGCACCAGCGTCAGGTGCCCGGCGGCCAGCGACGAGACGCCGACGACGTGCACGTCCGCCTCGACCGCCTGCCGGGCGACCTCCGCCGGGGTCTGGAAGAGCGGGCCGACGTCCACGTCGAAGCCCAGGTCGGCGAAGGCGGTCGCGATCACCTTCTGGCCGCGGTCGTGCCCGTCCTGGCCCATCTTGGCGACCAGGATGCGGGGCCGGCGGCCCTCCTCCCGCTCGAACGCCTCGACGAGCGCGCGGGTGCGCTCCACGCCGGACGACGGTCCGGCCTCCTGCCTGTACACACCGGAGATGGTACGGATGCGGCCGGCGTGGCGTCCGTACACCTTCTCCAGGGCGTCGGAGATCTCACCGACGGTGGCCTTGGCGCGGGCCGCGTCCACGGCGAGCTCCAGCAGGTTGCCGTCGCCGCCGGCGGCCCGGGTGAGGGCGTCCAGCGCGTCCCGGCAGGCGCGTTCGTCGCGTTCCTCCCGCAGTCGCCGCAGCTTCTCGATCTGCTGAGTGCGGACGGAGGAGTTGTCGACCTTGAGGACGTCGATCTGCTCGTCGCTGTCCACCCGGTACTTGTTGACGCCGATGACCGGCTGCCGCCCGGAGTCGATGCGGGCCTGGGTGCGGGCCGCCGCCTCCTCGACGCGCAGCTTGGGGATGCCGGCGTCGATGGCCTGGGCCATGCCGCCGGCCGCCTCGACCTCCTGGATGTGCTGCCAGGCGCGGCGCGCGAGGTCGTGCGTCAGCCGTTCGACGTACGCGCTGCCGCCCCACGGGTCGATCACCCGGCAGGTGCCGGATTCCTGTTGCAGCAGGAGCTGGGTGTTGCGGGCGATGCGCGCGGAGAAGTCCGTCGGCAGGGCGAGGGCCTCGTCCAGGGCGTTGGTGTGCAGCGACTGCGTGTGTCCCTGGGTGGCGGCCATCGCCTCGACGCAGGTGCGGGTGACGTTGTTGAAGACGTCCTGCGCGGTCAGCGACCAGCCGGAGGTCTGCGAATGGGTGCGCAGCGAGAGGGACTTGGGGCTCTTGGGGTCGAACTGCTTCACCAGCTTCGCCCAGAGCAGCCGCGCCGCCCGCATCTTGGCGATCTCCATGAAGAAGTTCATGCCGATCGCCCAGAAGAACGACAGCCGGGGCGCGAACGCGTCCACGTCCAGCCCGGCGCCCATCCCGGCCCGCAGGTACTCGACGCCGTCGGCGAGGGTGTAGGCGAGCTCCAGGTCGGCGGTGGCCCCGGCCTCCTGGATGTGGTAGCCGGAGATGGAGATGGAGTTGTAGCGCGGCATCCGCCGCGAGGTGTACGCGAAGATGTCGGAGATGATCCGCATCGACGGCTTCGGCGGATAGATGTAGGTGTTCCGGACCATGAACTCCTTGAGGATGTCGTTCTGGATGGTCCCGGCCAGCTTCTCGGGCGGTACGCCCTGTTCCTCCGCGGCGACGATGTAGAGCGCGAGGACGGGCAGCACCGCGCCGTTCATCGTCATCGACACGCTCATCTTGTCCAGCGGGATGCCGTCGAACAACTGCCGCATGTCGTAGATGGAGTCGATGGCGACGCCCGCCATGCCGACGTCACCGGTGACGCGCGGGTGGTCGCTGTCGTAGCCGCGGTGGGTGGGCAGGTCGAAGGCGACGGACAGCCCCTTCTGCCCGGCCGCGAGGTTGCGGCGGTAGAAGGCGTTGGACTCCTCGGCGGTGGAGAAGCCCGCGTACTGCCGGATCGTCCACGGCTGGTTGACGTACATCGTCGGGTACGGGCCGCGCAGGTAGGGCGCGATGCCCGGGTACGTGCCGAGGAAGTCGAGTCCGTGCAGGTCCTCGGCGGTGTAGAGGGGTTTGACGCCGATGCCCTCCGGGGTCTCCCAGAGCAGGTCGTCGGCGCTCCGGCCGGTGCTCTCCTTCAGGGCCGCCCGCCACTGCCCGGTGTCGGCGGGGGTCTGCGCCCCCGGTCCGGCCGGGTCGAGGTCGATGCGGGAGAAGTCGGGGATGCTCATCGCGCCACTCCGAGGTGGTCGAGGACGGAGGAGAGGAGGGCGACCGCGTCGTCGCCGGCGGAGACGAAGGCGTCGACGCCCGCGCGCTGCCAGTCGTCGCGCCGGTCCCCCGGGCGCCCGGCGAGGAACACCCGCGTCGCACCGGCGGACTTGAGGGCGCGGGCGACGTCCTCCGCCCGCTCGGCGTAGAGCGCGTCGGAGGAGCAGAGGCAGGCGACGGTGGCGCCGCTGCGGCGGAACGCGTCGGCGGCGGTGTCCGCGTCGACGGTGACGGGGTCGTGGACGGGCTCGATGCCGCCCGCCTGGAAGAGGTTGGCGGCGAAGCCGGCCCGCGCGGTGTGCGCGGCGGCCGGGCCGAGGGCGGCGAGGAAGACGCGGGGACGGGCGCCGGTGGTGGCGGCGTGGGCGTCGGACCGGGCGCGCAGCGCCTCGAACGCCTCGTCGCGGCGGACGCGCGGGAGGCCGCCGGCGGGCGCGGCGGGGGCGGGCCGCCGCTCGACGGGCCGCTCGCCCAGGTGCGGGAACTCGCTGACGCCGGTGACCGGTTCGCGCCGGGTGGCGAGGCGGCGGGAGCGGTCCGCCCAGGTGGCGGCGAGCCGTTCGCCGATCATCCCGGAGCGCAGGGCGGCCTCCTGGCCACCCGCCCGCTCGATCTCCTGGAACCAGGCCCAGGCGGCGTGCGCGAGCTCGTCGGTCAGCCGCTCGACGTACCAGGAGCCGCCCGCCGGGTCGACGACCCGGGCCAGGTGCGACTCCTCCAGCAGGATCGACGAGGTGTTGCGGGCGATCCGGCGGGCGAACGCGTCGGGCAGGCCGAGGGCGCTGTCGAACGGCAGGACGGTGACGGCGTCCGCGCCGCCGACGCCCGCGCCGAGGCAGGCGACGGTGGTGCGCAGCATGTTCACCCACGGGTCGCGACGGGTCATCATCACCGGCGAGGTGACGGCGTGCTGGCGCTGCGCGCGGGCGGCCGGGGACGCGCCGCAGACCTCGGCGACGCGGGCCCAGAGCCGGCGGGCGGCGCGCAGGGCGGCGATGGTGAGGAACTGGTCGGCGGTGGCGGAGAGGCGGAACTCCAGTTGCCCACAGGCCGCGTCCGCGTCCAGGCCGGCGTCGGTGAGGGTACGGAGGTGGGCGACGCCGGTGGCGAGGGCGCAGCCGAGTTCCTGGGCGGTGGAGGCGCCGGCCTCGTGGTACGGCAGGGCGTCGACGACGAGGGCGCGCAGGCCCGGGAACTCCCGTGCGCAGCGCACCGCGAGGTCCGTGCCGGGGTCGGCGGGGACGCCGCCGGTGCGGGCGAGGGTGCCCAGCGGGTCGATGCCGAGGTTGGCGGGGACCGTGCCGGGCCGGACGCCTCGCTCCTCGTACAGCCGCAGCAGGGCGCGGCCCGCGTCCGCCGCGTCGGCGCCGGCGTCCAGGACGACGGGCGCGAGGTCGAGGTAGACGCCGTCCAGGGCGGCGGCGAGGCCGTCGACGGGGATGCCGGTGGGGCCGACGGTGAGCCAGAGGGAGGTGACGCCGTTCTCCAGGTCGGCCAGGACGGCCTCGTTGGCGCGGCGGGGGTCGGGGTCGGCGTGGAGCTGGCGTACGTCCCAGCCGGAGACCGCCGTTCCCTCGGGCCGCCCGCCGCGGACGAAGGGCGGGAAGCCGGGGAGGCCGGGATCGGCGGGCGCGTCGTCGGCGGTGTACAGGGGCCGGGTGCGCAGGCCGTCCTGGAGCGCGGTGGCGAGCGCGTCCTCCGCCGCCGTCCCGCCGGCTTCCGTGCCCGTCTTGCGCAGGACGCCCTCGACGAGGCGCTGCCACTGCTCGCGGGTCGCGGGCGGGAACTCGGCGGCCAGGGAGAAGCCTTCTTCGGGCAGGACCGTCATGGGGGGAAGGCTAGGGGGTCGGGCGCGCTGCGCAGCAGAGGACAAGGCTGTGACCTTGACCTCTTCAGGGCGCGGAAGGCCGGGGATGTTCCGGTCGTACACGGGTGCGTTCTGGGACGCGGGACGGGCCGAGGGGCGGAGGGGGACGGCGGAGGGCCCGGCTCCGCCCTCGGTACGCCCCCCCCGCTCGGCGAACGGGCCACGGCGTCGTCCGCGGTCGTCGCGCCCGCGGTCCCGGGCCGGCCATGACGGGGGGGGCGGAGGGCGGCGGACGGCATCGCGGCAGGCGGCCTCCGGCGGCCGCTCGGTGCCGGCCGGCGCCGTCCCGCCGCCGTCTTCCGGCGGACGGAGCGGGCGGATCAGTCCCCGGCCGGGACGGTCACGGCCGGGGGTCGTCCTCGCCCGTCGGAACGGTCAGCCCGACGCCCTCCGCCGCCACCGCGACGGCGTAGTCGAAGAACGCCGCCTGGTCGTGGACGCTGTCGTGGGTGCGGCTGAAGACCTGGAAGGACAGGAGGCCGATCAGACCGCTCCAGAGCACGATCCCGCGTTCGATCAGGTCCGCGAACGGCTCGCCGGGGGCCTCGCCGAACAGCGCCACCGCCTCCGGCCGGATCAGGGGCGGCCCGGGCACGGCCCGCCGGGGCGGGGTCAGTTCCCCGGCCTCCAGCGCGGCCCGCAGGACGCCGGCCAGCACCGCGGGGGTGCGCGCGGCGGGCGGGACGGTCTCCGGCGGGGCGTGGTAGCCGGGTACGGGCGAACCGTAGAGGAGGGCGAACTCGGCCGGGTGCGCGAGGGACCAGGCCCGCGCCGCACGGGCGACGGCCAGCAGCCGCGCACCGGCCGGCGCACCGTCCTCGCGAGCCCGCGCGTCCGCTTCCTCCATGGCGGCGGCGGAGTCGTCGTAGGCGTCGATCAGCAGGGTGGTCAGCAGGTCGTCCCGGTGCGGGAAGACGCGCGTGACCTCGGCGGCGGGCAGACCGCTCACGTGGGCCACGGCGTCGGGCGTGAGCCCTGGCGCCCCTGTCTCCGCGAGCAGTTGACGCGCCGTCGGCAGGACGGCCGATCGTAGGGTGTCTCCACCGGAAGTGTTCATGGCGGCACGCTACCCGCCGGCCGTGGACCCGGTTCCGGGGCCCTGCGGACTCCGCCGCCCCGGCGCCTCGGACGCGTCGGATTCCTCCCGCGCCGGTCCCAGGCCGAACTCGCACCACACCGATTTGCCGCTCCCCCGCGACTCCACGCCCCACACGTCCGCGAGCCGGTCGACGAGGAGCAGGCCGCGCCCGGACACGCCCGACTCGCCCGGTTCGCGGCGGCGGGGCAGGGCGCTGGAGCGGTCCTCGACCTCGACGCGCAGCCGGCGTTCGGCGCCGGGGACCATGCGGATGGTCACCACGGCCGCGCCGTCCGTGTGCAGCAGGGCGTTGGTCGCCAACTCGTCGGCGGCCAGCTCGATGTCGTCGGCCCGGTCCCGGATGCCCCAGGCGCGGACCGCCGTGCGGATCATGTGGCGGGCGGCGGAGAGCGCCTCGGGGTCGGCGGGCGCGATGTGCTGCTGGAGCCGCCCGCCCGGGCGGGCCACGCTCCCCTGCCGGCGCAGCAGCAGGATGGCCATGTCGTCCTCGCCCACGCGCTCCTCGACCACGTCGCACAGCCGGTCGGCGAGGTCGTGCAGGTCCTCGGGGCCCTCCTCGACGAGGCCGGCGAGCAGCCGGATGCCCTCGTCGAGGTCGGAGCCCGGCTGTTCCACCAGGCCGTCGGTGAACATCATCAGCGTCTCGCCGGGTTCGAGCTCCACCGTGGTCACCGGGTAGTCGAGCCGGCCGAACTCGGCGGACAGGCCCAGCGGCAGGCCGCCGGCGACGGGCAGCCGGCGGGAGGTGCCGTCGGCGTGCCGGAGCAGCGGGTCTATGTGCCCGGCGCGGACCAGTTGCAGCGTGCCGGTGGCCAGGTCGGCCTCGGCGTAGGCGCAGGTGGCGAAGCGGTCGGTGTCCAGCTCGTGGAGGAAGGCGGAGGCGCGGGCCATGACCGTGCCCGGGGAGTGGCCCTCGGCCGCGTAGGCGCGCAGCACGATGCGGAGCTGGCCCATGACGGCGGAGGCGTGGGTGTCGTGGCCCTGGACGTCGCCGATGACGGCGCCGACCCGGCCCCCGGGGAGTGGGATCACGTCGTACCAGTCGCCGCCGATGTCACGGCCCATCCGGGCCGAGCGGTAGCGGACGGCGATCTGGGCGCCGGGGACCTCGGGGATGCGACGCGGCAGCATGGCCTGCTGGAGGCCCTCGGCCAGGTCGTGTTCCTGGTCGAAGAGCATGGCCCGGGCGATGCTCTGGGCGAGGCTGCTGCTCAGGGCGATGAAGAGGTTGCGTTCCTCGCGGGTGAAGCCGCGGGCCTCGCGGTAGAGGAGGCCGAGCGCGCCGATGGGCCGGGCCTGGGCGATCAACGGCAGGTAGGCGGCGGAGGAGATGCCGATGTCCTTGATCCGCTCCCACAGCCAGGGGTAGCAGCGGGCCCATTCCTCGCGGGACTCGATGAAGCGCGGGGTCAGGGTGCGGATGACCTCGCTCATCGGGAAGTCGTCGTCGATCCGCGTGTAGCGGGTGCCGGGGATGAAGTGCTCGGACGGGCCCTCGGCGACGAGGTGGACGCGCCCGGACTCGACCAGCCCGAGGACGAGGAGGTCGGAGCCGAGGTGTTCGACGGCGCGGGTGTCCTTGAAGAAGTCGATGACGTCCTGGACGGTCCGGGCGTGGGCGAGGGCCGCGGTGATGGTCTCGACGACGGTGGTCGTGTGGCGGCGGTCGCCGTTCTGCTCGCCGGGCCGGTCGGCGAGGCGCAGCTCCTCGTCGGCCTCCCGGAGGATGCCGAGGATCCGGCGGGGCCGGCCTGCCGCGTCGCGCCGGATACGGCCCTGGGTGTAGGCCCAGCGGAGCCCGTCGGGGCAGCGCACCCGGTGGTACGCGCCGTAGCTCTCGCTGCCGTCCTTCAGGGCCCGGGCCACCAGGGCGTCGAGCCGGGCGCCGTCCGCCCGCGGCACCCGGGCGGCGAGGTCGCCGATGTTCCCGTGGAACGCGCCGGGCGGCATGCCGAGGATGTCGAGGGCGACGGGGTCGAGGTGGAGCCGTCCGCTGAGCAGGTCCCAGTCGAAGGTGCCGACGTGGTTGAGGGCGAGGCAGCACTCCGGGCGGGCGGGCCAGTCGTCCGGCAGCGCTCCGGAGGCAGGCGTCGCTCCCCGATCAACCATGGATTCACTCTGCCATCTTTTGTCCGTTTCTTCGATTTCTTCGGTGCGACTGCGCGGCCGGTGGGGGCGGGCGGGGTACTCGGACGGCATGGAGTGGTTCACGGCCTCCGGGTACGGGTGGAGCCGGCTGGTGTTCCAGCGTGGGCTGGCCGTCCTGTACGTGGTCGCCTTCGCCTCGGCGGCGTCGCAGTTCCGGGCGCTGATCGGGGAGCGCGGCATGCTGCCCGTCCCCCGGTTCCTGGCGTACGTCCCCGCGCGCCGGGTCCCCACCCTGTTCCGGTTCCACTACTCGGACCGCTTCTTCGCGGGCTGCGCCTGGGGCGGGGCGCTGCTGGCCGCGGCGGTGGCGGTGGGGGCGGCCGATGCGGTGCCGCTGTGGGCGGCGATGCCGATGTGGCTGGTGCTGTGGGGGCTGTATCTGTCGATCGTCAACGTCGGCCAGACGTGGTACGGCTTCGGGTGGGAGTCACTGCTGCTGGAGACCGGGTTCCTGGCGGTGTTCCTGGGCAACGCGCGGACGGATCCACCGGTGCCGGTGCTGTTCCTGCTGCGCTGGCTCCTCTTCCGCGTGGAGTTCGACGCCGGGCTGATCAAGCTGCGCGGCGACCGCTGCTGGCGCGATCTGACCTGCCTGTACTACCACCACGAGACCCAGCCGATGCCCGGGCCGCTGAGCTGGTTCTTCCACCGGCTCCCCCGGCCGCTGCACCGGGTGGAGACGGCCGCCAACCACGTCGCGCAGTTGGTGGTGCCCTTCGGCCTCTTCGCGCCGCAGCCGGTGGCGAGCGTCGCGGCGGGGCTGGTGATCGTCACCCAACTGTGGCTGGTCGCCTCGGGCAACTTCGCCTGGCTCAACTGGCTGACCATCGTGCTGGCCTTCCCGGCGGTGGACGGCGACGCGATGGCGGACCTGTTCGGCCTGCCCACCCGCCTCCCCGCCTCTCCGGCGCCGGTCTGGTACGAGGTCCTGGTCGTGGCGGTGACCGTGCTCGTCGCCGTGCTGAGCTGGTGGCCGGTGCGCAACCTGCTCTCACGGGGGCAGCGCATGAACATGTCCTTCAACGCCTACCACCTGGTCAACACGTACGGCGCGTTCGGCAGCGTCAACCGGAGCCGGTACGAGGTGGTGGTCGAGGGCACCGCGGACGCCGCCCTGAGGCCGGAGACCGAGTGGCGGGAGTACGGCTTCAAGGGCAAGCCGGGCGACCCGCGCCGGCTGCCCCGGCAGTTCGCGCCCTGGCACCTGCGGCTGGACTGGCTGATGTGGTTCGCGGGCATCTCCCCGGCCTACACCCGGGACTGGTTCGCACCCTTCATCGAACGACTGCTCGAAAACGACCGGGACACGCTACGGCTGCTCCGCCACAACCCGTTCCCCGACACCCCGCCCGCTCACGTCCGCGCCCGGCTCTACCTCTACCGCTTCACCACCTGGCGCGAGCTGCGCGCCACCGGCGCGTGGTGGCACCGCGAGCTGGTACGCGAGTTCCTGCCGCCGGCCGCTCTGCGCCGGCCGTGAGCCGGCTCCCGAGACAGGAGTGACCCCGTATGGACCCCGTGGAGGCACTGGAACGCATCGCCTTCCTGCTGGAGCGCGACGGGGCCCCGACCTACCGGGTCCAGGCGTTCCGCACGGCGGCCGGCGTCGTCGCCGCGATGCCCGCCGAGGAGGTGCGCCGCCGGTCGGAGGCCGGATCGCTCACCGACCGCAAGGGCATCGGCCCCAAGACGGCGGCCGTCGTCGCCGAGGCGCTGCGCGGTGAGGTGCCCGCCTACCTGGCCCGACTGGAGCAGGACGCGGACCGGCCGCTCACGGAGGGCGGCGCGGCACTGCGGGCCGCCCTGCGCGGCGACTGCCACCTGCACTCCGACTGGTCCGACGGCGGCAGCCCGATCGACGTCATGGCCCGCGCGGCCCGCGACCTCGGCCACGAGTGGGCCGTGCTCACCGACCACTCCCCCCGCCTGACCATCGCCCGCGGTCTCTCCGCCGACCGCCTCCGGCAGCAGCTCGACGTCGTCGCCGAGGTCAACGAGCGCCTCGGGGACGGCTTCCGGCTGCTCACCGGCATCGAGTGCGACATCCTCCCCGACGGCTCCCTCGACCAGGAGGACGAGCTCCTCGACCGGCTCGACATCGTCGTCGCCTCCGTCCACTCCAAGCTGCGCATGGACGCCGAGAGCATGACCCGCCGCCTCGTCGCCGCCGTCGCCAACCCCCTCGTCGACGTCCTCGGCCACTGCACCGGCCGGCTCGTCGGCGGCAAGCGGCCCGAGTCCGTCTTCGACGCCGAGCTCGTCTTCACCGCCTGTGCCCGGTTCGGCACCGCCGTCGAGATCAACAGCCGGCCGGACCGGCTGGACCCGCCGCGGCGGCTCATCCGGCTGGCACTGGAGACGGGGGTGCTGTTCTCGATCGACAGCGACGCGCATGCGCCGGGGCAACTGGACTGGCAAGTGCTGGGGTGCGCTCGGGCGGAGGAGTGCGGGGTGCCGGCGGAACGGGTGATCACGGCTTGGGGACGGGAGGAGTTGCTGGAGTGGGCGCGGGAGAAGTGAGCCCCGGTCCCTCCCCCAGCGGGGGCACCCCTTACTCACCGTTTCTTCAGGGGCTACGCCCCCCGTACCACCAGGACGGGCTGGTTCAGCCCGTCCGGCGCTTGAGGACAAGCGGCGGAGCCGCGAAAAGGGGGGGCTGGGGCGCAGCCCCGGGAAACGGCGAAAGGGAGGGACCGGGGCACACACCTCACGGCAAGGAACCCCGCACCGCGTCCCCCGCCACCGGCCCCAGCAGATCCCCGAACCGCCCCACCCGTTCCACCACCCCCTCCAGCCCGAACGCCACATCACCGGGCTCCCGACAGGAGCCCACCTCATCCCACGTCACCGGCGCCGCCACCCCGGCCCGTTCCCCCCGCACCCGCACCGTGTACGGCGCGGCCGTCGTCTTCGCGCTCGCGTTCTGGGACCAGTCGATGAGCACCTTCCCCCGGCGCTCCAGCTTGGCCATGGAGACGACGACCAGCCCGGGGTGCTCGTTCATCAGCCGGGTGGCGAGCCCCTTCGCGTAGGCACTGACGGCGCGGCCGGGGGCGGGGTGGATGGGGGCGTACAGGTGCAGCCCCTTGGAGCCGGAGACGACCGGGAAGGCCGTGAGGCCGTCCTCGTCGAGGAGCTGGCGCAGCCGTTCGGCGACGCGGCAGCAGACGACGAGGTCGGTGCCGGGGCCGGGGTCCAGGTCGAGGACGACGCGGTCGTGGGCGTCGCGCCCGGCCGCGGCCGTCCACTGGGGGACGTGGACCTCGTACGCGCCGAGGTTGACCATGGCGACCAGTGCGGCGACCGAGTCGATCACCACCTGCCGGCTGGTGCCGTCCCGGTGCCGGACCGTGGCCCGGGGGACCCAGTCCGGCGCGCCGGGCGGCGGGTTCTTGGCGACCCAGCTCTCGCCCGCCGCGCCCTCCGGGGCCCGGACGAAGGACGCGGGGCGCCCGCTGATGTGCGGCAGCATCGCCGGGGCGATGTGCGCGTAGTAGTGCAGGACGTGGGCCTTGGTGTGGCCGGTGGCGGGGAAAAGGACGCGTTCGAGGTGCGAGAGGGAGAGCCGGTGGCCCTCGATCTCCACCATCTGACGGCCGGGGGCGGCGGGCACGGGGAGGCCCGTCCTCTCAGGACGCCCGCTTCTTGCGCCGGCCGCCGCCGGACGACTCCGCCGCGTGTGCCGCCAGTGCCTTCACCAGCTCCTCGCGGCTCATCGTGGAGCGGCCGGGGATGCCGGCGTCGGTCGCCCGCTGGTAGAGCTCCGACTTGCTCAGCTCCTCCAGCCCGGCGGCGGCGGGCTGCCCGGCCGTCTTGCCCGTGGTCGCCTTGCCCGCGGTCGCCTTGCCGCCGGCCGTCCCGCCTCCGGACGCCTTGCCGCCTTCGGCCCGCCCGCCCGCCGCCCGGCCGCCCGCTTCCCCGGCCGCCCGCCGGGTGCGCCGCTTCTCCGCCGCGTCCTTCAGCCGGACGGGTGGCGCGAGCTCGGCGGCCTCTCCCGCCGGCTCCTCCGCAGCATCCCCGCCGGTCTTCGCCTTCTCGATGCTCGCCTGAAGCGCGCCCATGAGGTCGATGACATTGGTCGAGCGCGGCGCCGGCTCGCTCTTCTCCACCGTGCCGCCGGCCCGTTTCGCCTGGACGAGTTCCAGCACCTTCTCCTGGAAGGTGTCGTGGTACGTCTCCGGGTCCCAGTCCACGCTCAGCGCCTCCACCAACTGGACGGCGGTGGCGAGTTCGCGTTCGGCGACCTTCTCCCGCTCGGGGAGGGCGCCGATCTCGGTGCGCGGGTCGCGGATCTCGTCGGCCCAGTGGAGGGTGTGCAGGGTGAGGATGTCACCCTCGGCCTTCACCGCCACCAGGTACTCGCGGTTGCGCATCACGAACGTGGCGATCCCGGCCCGGTGCGACCGGCTCAGCGCCTCGTGGAGCAGGGCGTAGACCTTCGCGTACTCCTTGCTCTTGGGGCCCAGGTAGTACGTCTTGTCGAAGTAGATGGGGTCGATGGCGTCGAGGTCCACGAAGCCGCTGATCTCCAGGGACTTGGAGCGGCCGGGGGCGATCTCCTCCAGCTCGCCGGGTTCGACGACGACGTAGTCGTCCCCCATGTCGTAGCCCTTGACGATCTCGGTGAGGGGGACCTCCTCGCCGGTGCGCTCGTTGACCCGCTTGTTGCGGACGCGGTCGGAGGTGCCGCGCTGGAGCTGGTTGAAGCGGATGGTGTGGCTTTCGGTGGCCGAGAACATCTGGACCGGGAGGGCCACCAGTCCGAAGGTGAGGGCTCCGCTCCAGACCGCATGCGCCATGACGTCCTCCGCCTTGAGGGTTTCCTCCATGGCAGCGCGGGGCGGCGGTGATCGCATCCTGGCGGACGGGTGGCGGCCCGCCGATTCCGCCGTACGGGCTGGGGGGTCAGCCCGTACGGCGTCGAGGACAACCGCGCGGAGCGCGGTTTCCGGGGGGTATGGGCCCCGCGGGAAACGGCGAAAGGGCGCGGAGGGGACTCAGCGGACGGGGCTCAGCCGACGCGACTCCCCGCGAGCTCCGCGAGAGCCGTCGCCGCCACCCCCTCCGCGCCGCACTCCTCCGCCAGGGCGAGCCCCTCCCGGAGCGGCTTCGCCGCCTCCTCCCCGCGCCCGGCGCCGCGCAGGGCCGTGCCCAGCTCCACCAGCGCGCAGGCCCGCTCGTAGCGGCACGGGGACTCACTCAGATGCCGGACCGCCTGCTCCAGACGGGGCACGGCCTCCTCCGGGCCGACGAGCCGCGCCGTCCGGCGCAGCGCCTCCCCGATGGCCGTCTCGGTGCCGAACCGGTTGGCGTACTTCAGGGAGCGTTCCGCGAGCTCCCGCGCCCGCTCGGGCTGTTCCGCGGCGACCGCCGTGGCGAGGTCGAGCGACCAGGGGGCCCAGAGGACGTTGTTCCTGCCGCGCTCCTCCAGGCGGCGGCCCGCCGTCTCCAGCTCGATGACGGCCTCCGAGGAACGGCCGAGGGCGAGCAGCAGCCTGCCGAGGACGCAGGCGGCGTCGGGCATGACCATGGCGGGCGGGTAGGGCGGGCCGAAGGAGTACTTCTCGGCCACGGCCTGGGCCTCCGCCACATCGCCCTTGGCGAGCAGGGTGTCGATCAGCAGGCAGCTACCGTCCCACTGGATGGAGACGCCGGGGCCCAGCCGGTCGGCGAGGCGCAGCCAGTCGCGGAGGAAGCTCTCGGCCTTCCGCAGGTCGCCGCGCCGGCGGTGGACGAGGCCCAGGAATTCGTGGGCGAAGGCGAGGTGGCCGCCGCGCCAGCCGGAGATCTCGAACTCCCGGACGGCTTCGGTGAAGAGTTCCTCGGCCTTGTCGAGCCGGTCGCAGAAGGCGTAGGTGATGCCGATGATGCTGGGGAGTTCGAAGCCCCACTCGGTGTTGGTCCAGCCCATGCCGTCGGCGAGCCGCCCGTCGACCAGGGCGCGGTCGGCGAGTTCGACGACCTGGAGCACGTCCTCGCCCTGGATCATGGCGTCGAAGGCCCGCAGGGCGAGCAGGGCCCGTTCGGCGTTGTCCCGGCCGCTGAGCCGGTCGGTGAGGCCGGCGATCTCCCGGGACCGGGCGTGGGCGTCCTCTTCCTCCAGTTGGATGCCCTTCCAGAGGTAGTGGGCGGCCTGGAGGCGCATCCTGCCGGGGCCGTCGGGCGTCCGGCCGGCGTGCTCGGCGACCACTTCGGCGGCCTCGGCGAGCTGGCTGTTGTGGGCGTAGGCCTGGGAGAGCCGGTAGGTGGCGTCGACGCGCAGGTCCTTGGGCAGCCCGGACAGGGCGAGGGCCGAGCGGAGGTGGTTGATGGTGGTGGGCGGCGAGGTCAGCAGGGCGGAGCAGCCCAGTTCGTACAGGACCTCGGCGCGGTCCTCCTCCGGCGGCGGCTCGGCCAGGGCGCGTTCCAGACAGCGCTGGGCCGCCTCGGGGGCGCCGACGGCCAGGTGTTCGCGGGCGGCCTCGCGCAGTTGCCGGACGAGGTCGGGGTCGCCGTCGGGGTGCACTTCCAGCAGGTGCCGGGAGGCGGCGGCCGGGCCGTGGCCCGCGTTGGTGACCGCCCAGGCGGCGAGGCCGTGCATGGCCGTGCGGGCGGCGGGCGGGATGGCCCGGTAGACGGCGGTGGCGATCAGCGGGTGGACGAACTCCAGCTCCGACGCGCCGGTGAGGATGCGGGCCTCGCGCAGCCGGTCGGCGCAGACGGCGCCCTCGGCGGGGCTCATGCCGGCCAGCATGGCCGCCACCCGTACGGGGATCTCGGTGCCGAGCACCGAGGCGCCCCAGGCGAACCGGGTGGTCGCGTTGCCCAGCCGCTCGAGCCGGGCGACCAGGCCGCTGCCGCGGGCGGCGGCGCCGAGTTCGCGCAGCAGGGCGGCGGACTCCTCCATGGGCCGCAGGTTGCGGTCCCGTGCCTTGGCGACGAGTTCGACGGCCTCGTAGGGGTTGCCGCCGGTGACGGCCCAGACCTCGCGGCAGAACGGATCGTCGGCCTCCCGGCCCATGGCGGTGCGCACCAGCTCGGCGACCGCGCCCGGGGTGAGCGGGTGCAGGGTGACCGGCCGGTTGCCCCGGCCGTGCACCAGGTCGGTGAAGGCCGGTGAGTGGGTGGGGAGTTCGTCCGGGCGGTAGGCGACGGCCAGCAGGATGGGCAGCTCCGTCAGCCGGACGGTGAAGGACGTCAGCCAGGCGAGCGACGCCGCGTCCGCCCAGTGCGCGTCGTCGACGATGAGGACGAGCCGTTCCTTGGCGTACGCGAACTGCGTGACGAGCCAGTCGAGTCCGTCGCGCACGCCCTGGGGGTCGGCTTGCGGGCCGACCGGTGGTGCGATGCCGAGGGCCGGGCCCGCGATGTCGTACCAGTCGCCCAGGATGTCCCGCCGCTGCCGCTCCTCCATGGGCGCCAGGGCGGGTTGGAGCAACTGCCGTACGACATGGAAGGGGACCGACTGGGCCTGCTCGCCGCCGCGGGCGGTGAGCACCGTGCAGTTGCCCCGCTCGGCGGCCAGCCGCCGCATCTCCCCGAGCAGGGCCGTCTTGCCCACGCCCGCCTCGCCGCTGAAGAGGAGGAGTCCGCCGGACGCCCGGCCGCTCCCGTCGGCGCCACCGCAGAGGGCCTCCACGGCCCGCTCGGCGGCGGCCACCTCCTGTTCGCGCTCGAACAGGGCGGTGTACGGGCGCCGTTCGTGCTCTTGCCGCGTCATGACGTGTCTCCCGTATGAGTGTGGTGGAGCGAGCCTAGCCGGACGTCCGGAGGCCGGGGGGAGGTTCGCCGGACCCATCCCCCGGGGGCATGATCCGTCGATCTTCCGAACGCATTTTCAGGCCACTCAAAAACATTTTCGAGAATCCACCCCCGGGGCCATTGTGATGCCTTTCGAATTCCCCCGTCAGCCCTTTCCGCGAATATGACAACTTCGCGCCGCACGACCGCGCGACAGGCTACGCTCCATTCCCGCAGCGGTCGTGGCGACTACGGCACGCTGCCGCCGACCGCCGCGCCGACGCGACCGGAGAACCCCGGGGAACCCGGGGGGATCCCAGGGAATCCGGGAACCTCGGCCCCTGTCCGCATCCGTTCGGGTCCGTTCATGTCCGTCCGCGATCCCGTGCCGGGCACCGGCGGCGACGCCTCCCCCGTGGTCCCACGTCGCCCCCGACTCATTCCCCAAGCCCCCGAGGAACTCGATGGTTGGTACTGGATCGTCACCTCAAGTCAGGCGGCCCGCCTCGTCCCTCATATGGCTGGTCCCCCCTGTGGTGCTGGCGGTCTGCACCGCCATCGCCGCCCTGCTGGCCCCCCCCGAAGTCCGCACCCCGACGGCCTGGTGCGGGACCGCCGCGACCGTGGCGGTCGCCCTGACCTCCTCGGAGGCCGCCCGCCGCGGCCGGGTGATCAACTCCCTGCGCCGCCGCTGCGCCGAGCAGGAGGCCGCCCTCCGCCACCAACTCGCCCAGCAGGACGCGGCCACCGCCCAACTGGCCGACGAACTCCTGCCCAAGGCCGTGGAGATGCTCCAGCACGGCGCCTTCGCCGACGAGGTGATCCGCGCCGTCGCGCCGTCCCCCTCGGACCACTCCACCTACGCGGCCGAGCACCGCAAGGTGATCCGGGTCGTGGTGGAGGCGGTCCAGGCCGAGGAGGGCCTGCGCGACTCGGCCCACCGGGCGTTCGTCAACATCGCGCGCCGCGTCCAGGCGATCGTCCACCAACAGGCCACCGACCTCCGGGAGATGGAGGACCGGCACGGCAACACCCCCGAGGTCTTCAGCGACCTGCTCCACCTCGACCACGGCACCGCGCTGATCGGCCGGCTCGCGGACAGCATCGCCGTCCTCGGCGGCTCCCGCCCCGGCCGCCAGTGGAAGAACCCGATCCCGCTGTACAACGTGCTGCGCGGCGCGATGTCCCGGATCATGGACTACCGCCGGGTCGACCTGCACTCGGTCGCCGACGTCGCCATCACCGGTCCGGGCGTCGAGCCCGTCATCCACGCCATCGCCGAACTGCTCGACAACGCCACCCGGTACTCCCCGCCCGAGACGCGGGTGCACCTGACGGCCGTCGAGGTCCAGTCCGGCGTCGCCATCGAGATCGAGGACGCCGGCGTCGGCCTCACCGACGAACACCGCCGGCGCACCGACCGGGTGCTGGAGATGGCCGACCGCGGCTTCGACCTCGACGACCTCGGGGAGACCCCCCGGCTGGGCCTGGCCGTCGTCAGCCGGCTGGCGAAGAACTACGGCTTCCGGGTGTCGTTGCGCCCCTCGGCGTACGGCGGGGTGCGCGCGGTCCTGATCGTGCCCGCCGAACTGGTCACGGCCAGCGCCACGCCGGGCGGCGAGATCGCCCGCGCCGCCACGCTGCCGCCGCCCAAGGTCCGCAAGAAGCCCGGCCGTCCGCTCCCCGACCCCCCGCCCGCGATGGAGACCCCGGCCGAGGGTGCCCACACCGCCAACGGCCTTCCGCAGCGCCGCCGGCGCGCGCTGGGCATGGCCGCCCGCGCGGCGGCCGTCGCTCCGGCCACGGCCGAGCCCGCGCCGCGGCCGGAGCCGGAGTCCGAGCCCACCCAGCCGGGCCTGTGGCTGGCCGCCTTCACCAGCGCCCTCAAGGGCGACGCTCCGGCGGGCGACCGGGAGCCCACAAGTGATCACCCGTCAGACGAGAAAGAGTAGCCAAGTGACGCAGCAGCGGTTCAACATGGACTGGATGCTCAAGGATCTGGCATCCAGCGTGCCCCAGATCCGGCACGTGATCGTGCTGTCCTCGGACGGCCTGCGCATGGCTCAGCACGGCACCGACACCGACGCGGCGGACCGTCTGGCCGCCGCGTGCGCGGGACTGCAGAGCCTGTCCACGGCGGTGGCCGCCGAATTCCCGCACGGCGACGGGCAGATGCGGCTGGTGGTGATCGAGGTGGACGGCGGCTTCTTCTACCTCATGGCCGCCGGGGCCGGCGCGTTCCTGGCGGTGCTCGCCGACGACGACGTCGACGCCGGGCTGATGGGGCACCGCATGCGCGATCTGGTGGCCCGGATCGGCGAGCACCTCACCAGTCCCCCGCGCGTCACCGGGCCGGTGGCATGAGCAAACCCGAAAGGGCATGGGATCCCGGCAATCCGGACCGGCTGTACATCGTCACCAAGGGCTGCGGCGAGTCGAAGCAGAGTTCCACCGGGCTGGACCTGGTGACCCTGATCGTCGCCCGTACGGAGACCGACCCCGGTCTCCAGCCCGAGCACGAGACGATCGTCCGCATGTGCGACTACCCGCTGTCCGTCGCCGAGATATCCGCTTACCTCACGCTGCCCGTCAGCACGGTGACCGTCCTGCTCAACGACCTGCTCAGCCGCGGTCATGTGGAAGCCAGGCCCCCGGTCCCCGTCGCTGCCCTTCCTGACGTAGGCCTCTTGGAGGCGGTGATGCATGGACTACAAAACCTCTGACCCCCACACCGGGCCCAGAAGGGAGGACATCCTCCCGGCCACCGCCGCGGCGGCGGTGAAGGTCGTGATCGTGGGCGGCTTCGGGGTCGGCAAGACCACCCTCGTCGGCTCGGTGAGCGAGATCAGACCGCTCACCACCGAGGAGACGATGACCCAGGCCGGCGTCGGCGTGGACGACATCGCGGGGATCGAGCAGAAGATCGAGACCACCGTGGCCATGGACTTCGGCCGCATCAGCATCAACGAGCAACTGGTGCTGTACCTGTTCGGCACCCCCGGACAGGAGCGCTTCTGGTTCCTCTGGGACGGCCTCTTCGAGGGCGCCCTGGGCGCGGTGGTACTGCTCGACACCCGGCGGCTGGAGGTCAGTTACGAGGTCGTGGGCATCCTGGAGGAGCGCGGCGTGCCCTTCGTGGTCGCCGTGAACACCTTCCCGGGCGCCCCCGTCCACCCGGTGCCCGAGCTGCGGGCGGCGATGGACCTCCCCGAGTCCGTACCGATCTTCGCGTGCGACGCCCGGGACCGCGCCTCCTGCCGCGACGCCCTGATGACCCTGATGCGGTACCTGTACAGCCTCGCTCACACCACTCCGGAGCCACAGTGACCCCTCCCGACGAGCACTCCCGCGCCGACACCGCGCAGGCGGGCCCCCCGCCGCAGTGCCCGGCCCACGCCTACGGGGACGGCGGCGTGGCGCGCCTGTACGGGCCGACCGCCGAGGACGACCCGATGGGCCTGTACGAGCAACTGCGCGAGCGGCACGGGGCGGTGGCCCCCGTCCTGCTCAGCGGGGACGTCCCGGCCTGGCTGGTCCTCGGCTACCGGGAGAACCTCGACGTGACCCGGACGCCGTCCCGGTTCTCCCGTGACTCGCGGATCTGGCGGGCCATGCGCGAGGGACGGATCGGCCCGGAGCACCCGCTGGCGCCCATCGCCACCTGGCAGCCCATCTGCTCGATGGCGGACGGGCAGGCGCACGAGCGGTGGCGCGGCGCCATCAACGACTCCATCGCCCGGTTCGACCGGCGGGGCGTCCGGCGGCACATCACCCGGTTCGCCAACGAACTCGTGGACGAGTTCTGCGCGTCGGGCAGCACCGACCTGGTGCACGCGTTCGCCGAACCGCTGCCCATGATGGTGATGACGCAGCTCCTCGGCATGCACGACGAGTACAGCCCGGAACTGGTGCAGGCCGCCCGGGACATGATCAAGGCGAGCGACACCGCGGTCCGCAGCAACGCGTTCGTCCAGGCGGCACTGCGCCGGACGGTGGAGCGCAAGCAACGGGAGCCGGGCCCGGACTTCACCAGTTGGCTGCTGGAGCACGAGTCCAAGCTGTCGGACGAGGAGGTGCAGCAGCACCTGCGGCTGGTGCTGATCGCCGCCTTCGAGACCACGGCCAACCTCATCGCGAACACCCTGCGCATGGTGCTCACCGACCCCCGGTGCCGGGCCAACCTGGCCGGCGGCCATATGACGCTGCCGGACGCGGTCGAGCAGACGCTGTGGGACGAGCCGCCGTTCATCACCATCCTCGGCCGCTGGGCGACCCAGGACACCGAGCTGGCCGGGCACCGGATCCGGGCCGGGGACGCCCTGGTCCTGGGGCTGGCCGCGGCCAACGTGGACACGGCGATCCGTCCGGACCCCACCACGCCGGTGCACGGCAACCGGTCGCACCTGGCGTTCAGCGGCGGCGCCCACGAGTGCCCCGGCCAGGACATCGGCCGGGCCATCGCGGACACCGGGATCGACGCGCTGATGTCGCGGCTGCCGGACGTCCGGCTCTCGGTGGCCGAGACGGAGCTGAGCTGGTCGTCGTCGCTGATGTCCCGCCACCTGACCGCTCTGCCCGTGAACTTCACGCCGGCGCCGCCGCAGCCGGCCGCCCCTCCCGCTCCGGAGGACGGATCCCCGGAGCGGGAGGGGGCCGACGGTTCCGGCGGCCCGAGTGCCCCCGATGGCACCGGCGGCCCCGGTGGCCCCAGTGGTCAGACCTCGGCCGCCGAGCGGTCGGCGCGCGTCCCGGCCCCGCCCGCCGACGGGTCCTCCTCCGCGCGCGGGTCGCGCGGCGTGTGGTGGAGGTCGCTGGTCCGGTGGTTCCGGGGCGAGTGAGACGGTGCGGGGGCCAGGGCGTCGAGCTCGCCCCACCACCAGGCGGCGGAGGGGATCGGCAGCGGGCCGGTCGCCGGGTCGCTGGGCGTGTCCCGCCAGGTGATGCCGTAGGTGGCTCCCGGCACCGGAAGGTCGTACCGGTTCCGGGGGCTGGCGTAGCGGGGGGCCGCGTTCATCCACCGGATGCAGCCGGCGATGTAGTGGCCCAGCGCCTCCAGATAGCGGCGGAGGTCGGGCCCGGCGTCGCGGGCGATCCGGTCGCGCAGCCGCAGGAACAGGCTCATGGCCCGGTCCCTTATGGCGAGGGCCTCCGTGAGCGCCCGGTCGGCGGAGGTGCCGTTGTGGTGGACCAGGACGTTGACGATGTTCTGGTCGGTGGTCTCGTGGTCGTCCTCCTTGGCGTACGAGAACAGGTCGTTGTCGCAACTGACGACGAACCCCGCGGCCTCGGTGAGCGCCTGGACGGGCGGGGAGGCCAGCTCGGCGGCCGGGACCTCGAAGCCGTTGGCGATCTCGCTCCAGGCGAGCGAGAAGCGGGTGCCGTTGATCGAGGGGCGCAGTGCCACGTAGTCCGAGAGGCTGGGCATCACCCCGCGTTCGATGTTGCTGACCTGCCAGGAGGCGCCGAACAGCCAGTCGCGCATCCCTTCGGCCACCCGGCGGAGCTGGACCGGGGTGGCGACGGCGCGGGTCCTGGCGGCGAGGTCCTCCAGGGCGGCGTCGAACGGGGAGTCGCCGAGCATGGCGGAGCCGGGCGCCTCCAGGCAGCGGGAGATCCGGGCGTTGAGGTCGACGATGTGCGCGGTGTTGACGTCGGCGGCGCCGGTGTCGTGCCAGATGTCGTCGAGGGCGAACGCCCAGTGGTTCCACTCGATGAAGAGGAGCAGGGGTTCGTCGCGGCCGTGGGGGATCATCCGGCAACTGAAGTCGGTGCTGTGGGTGGCGATGCTCCAGGCGCGGTCGGTGGCGTCCCGGAAGATCCCGGTGGCGTCCAGCCAGGCGACGGCCCGTTTCTCGAGCACGTCGCGCCGCGGGTGGACGGCGTCGGGGATCGGACAGTAGAAGGGGGGCAGCCGCCAGCCGATGGCGCTGGCGCGCGGCGGGGGCCCGAAGGGGACGACCATGCTCAGTTGCCCTCCATCCGGAAGAGCAGCAGGCGGGTCTCGACGGCGTGGTCGCGCCAGGCGCGGAAGAGCTTGCCGTGGGTGAGGGCGGATTCGTGCAGGCGCTCCACGGTGATGGGGGACGGTTCGTCCTCCGCCCGTTGCACGCGGTCGAGTTCGGCGGTGGTCCAGGCCATGGACTGGACCCAGAACTCGGCGACCCGGTCGGTGATGTCCTCGTCCTGCTCCAGCTCGAAGCCGGCCGCGCGGGCGGCGGAGATGTACTCGGCGAGGGTGCCGAGACGGGTCTTGTAGTAGCCGTCGATGAAGGTGGTCCACTCGGGCCGGCAGAGGAAGTGCTCCTGGATGCCGAACCAGCCGCCGGGGCGGAGAGCCTTGGCGACGACCCGGAAGAGGCGTTCGCGGTCCATGTAGCCGGAGCTCTCGATGGCGACCGCCGCGTCGTAGCTGGATTCCTCGCAGAGGTCGTGGATGTCGCCGAGGACCGGGGTGACCAGGTCCTCGACGCCGGCCTCGCGGACGAGGTCGGCCATCACCGGGACGTGCTTGGCGGTGACGGTGATCGCGGTGACCGAACTGCCGTACTCCTGAGCCCAGTAGATGGAGCCGCCGCCGATGCCGCAGCCGATGTCGAAGAGCTGGTGCGGCGGGTTCTCGGTGACGCCCCACAGGCGGGCGGCGTGGTCGAGGACCGTTTCCTGCGAGGCGCGCAGCCGGTTGCGCAGGACGCGTTGCGAGACGGTGGTGTTGGGGTGGACGCCGGGCTCGAACATGCCGACGTGAAAGTGGATCCGGGGGCCGGGGCCGTACTTGTGGAGGATCTCGGCGGTCTTCCTGGAGTAGTACGACGGCACCTGGGCCTCATCACACGCCGCATCCGTGGCTGCGGTCACCTCGGCGACAAGGTTGTCCATGGGATCCCTCCGGGACGTCAACGATCGGTGGACGGATGGAAGGGGAGTCAGGCCGCGGGTGGCTCCCGTGCCCGGCGGCGACTGGATTGCCGTTCGATCACATGCGCGAGTCACGCCGCCCCCCAGCAACAAGCGACCAGCATTCCTGTCCAGTTTTGCCCGGTACCTGCCCAGGGCCACTCGGCGATAACCCGTGATACGTACCGGCGTACGCCTTTCTGACGCCGCAGGCCAGGATCATTTCGTTTCGCTTTGGACCGTATACCACTGATTCCGTGATGCGTTGCGATGAGAAAGGCTGAAACTTGCACGCTGTTGTCGGGGTTTTGGCCTCGCCAGGGACCGATATCCGGACGCCCGGCAGATGGCCGGATCCCGTTCGTGCGTATGGTGTGCGGACGACCGTAGGGGGCGCTCCCACTTGTGAAGGTGCGCCCTTTCACGGCGTCCCCCTGTTTCCGGGACGACGCGATGCGTCGCAGCCGCCCCACGGCTCGGGCCGCCGCGCGCCGCGCACACTGGAACTCCGGCCGGGACCCCGGCCCCGACGAGGGAGAACGCGATGAGGGTGAGGTTGCCGGCGCGGACGTCCGGGCCGTCCGCCGGGTCCGGGCCGTCGGCCGGGCGGGAGGGGCCGTCCGCGGGCGGGCGGTGGCGCGCGCCCGCCGCGGTCGGCGCGGGCGCCCTCCCGGCCCTCGCCTTCCCGGCGCCGTCCCTGTGGTGGCTGGCCCATGTGGCCCTCGTCCCCTGGCTGTTGCTGGTCCGCTCGGCCGGCTCACCGCGCCGGGCCGCGCGGGAGGCGTGGCTGGGCGGCGCCGGCTTCCTGCTGGCCGTCCACCATTGGCTGTTGCCCAGTCTTCATGTCTTCATCCTGTTGCTGGCGGCGCTGCTGGGGCTGCTGTGGGTGCCCTGGGGACTGCTGGTCCACCGGCTGCTGGGCGGCCGCCCGGGGCCCGGGCGGGTGGCGGCGGCCCTGGTGCTGGTCCCCGCGGGCTGGCTCCTGGCCGAACTCGTCCGGTCCTGGGAGTACCTGGGCGGCCCCTGGGGGCTGTTGGGCGCCAGCCAGTGGCAGGTCCCGCCGGCGCTGCGGCTGGCGTCGGTGGGGGGCGTCTGGCTCGTCGGGCTCCTGGTGGTGGCCGTCAACACCGGGCTCGCCGCGGTGCTCGCGCTGCCCCGCGCCCGGCTCGCCGGACTGGCCGGGCTGACCGGCTGCGCCGCGGTCACGGCCGGGGTGTGGTGGTGGGCGCCGCAGCCCCGGGCGGCCGGCACGGCGCGGATCGCGCTCGTCCAGCCCGGCGTGATCGACGGTCCCGGCCGGCGCCTGGACCGCGAGGAGGCGCTCACCCGGACCCTGGCCGGCCGTGGCGTGGACCTGGTGGTGTGGGGCGAGAGCAGCGTCGGCACCGACCTCGGCGCCGATCCGGCGCTGCGCGCCCGGCTCGCGGCGCTGTCCCGCACGGTCGGTGCCGACCTGCTGGTCAACGTGGACGCCCGCCGCTCCGACCGGCCCGGGATCTTCAAGAGCTCGGTGCTGGTCGGCCCGGACGGACCCACGGGCGACCGCTACGACAAGATGCGGCTGGTGCCCTTCGGCGAGTACGTGCCCGCCCGGTCGCTGCTGGGCTGGGCCACGTCGGTGGGCAAGGCGGCGACCGAGGACCGGCGGCGCGGGGACCGGCAGGTGGTGACGCGCCTGCCGTCCGGCCGCGGCGCGGGCCTGCGGATCGGCCCGCTGGTGTGCTTCGAGTCGGCGTTCCCCGACATGAGCCGGCATCTGGCCGCCGACGGCGCCCAGGTGCTCGTCGCCCAGTCCTCGACCTCGTCGTTCCAGCACGGCTGGGCGCCGGCGCAGCACGCCTCGCTGGCCGCCCTGCGGGCCGCCGAGACCTGGCGGCCGATGGCGCACGCCACGCTGACCGGGGTGAGCGCGGTGTACGACGCGCGGGGCCGCGCGGTCGGCGGCCGGCTGGGGACGGACCGCAGCACGGCCGCCGTGTACGACGTGCCCCTGGCGAGCGGCACCAGCCCCTATGCGCGGGCCGGGGACTGGGCGGTGTACGCGGCGCTGGCCGCGCTGGCGGTCTACGGCGGCGCCGAGGGCCTCCGGTTCGCGCGGGGCCGGGTCAGGCGCCCCGCGTCTCCACGGCGTTGACGATCCGCTCGCACAACTCGTGGGTGCGCAGGGCGTCCTCGGCGTCGAGGGTCCTGCCCTCCCGCACCGCGTCGAGGAACGCGGTGACGCACTGCTCGATGCCGCGCTGCCGGGCGACCGGGGTCCAGTCGCCGCGCCGGCGGACGGTCCGTGCGCCGTGGTGGTCGACGACCTCGGCGAGGTCGCGGACCTCCCGCTTCCGGTCCTGCCCGGAGACCTCCAGGATCTCCTCGGTGGAGCCGCCGCGGCGGTTCATCACGCCGAGCGCGGTGAACCCGTCCCCCGCGAGCCGGAGGACGACGTGCTCCAGAAGGCCGTCGGCGACCCTGGCCCGGACGTCCACGTCCGTCACCGCGCCGGGCGCCAGGAAGCGGAGCGTGTCGACGACGTGGATGAAGTCGTCGTAGATCAGCGACCGGGCGCCCTCGGCGAGGTCCACCCGGTCCTTCCGCAGCACGATCAGGTCGCGGGGGTGGTCGAGGCAGGCCGCGTAGTCGGGGGCGTACCGGCGGTTGAAGCCGACGGCGAGGGAGACCCCGCGGTCCCGGGCCAGGCCGGTCAGCCGCTCGCAGTCGGCGAGTTCGCGGCCCAGCGGCTTGTCGACGAAGACCGGGACGTCCGCCGCCAGCAGTCGGCCGACGATCTCGGGGTGGACGGCGGTGGGAGCGTGCACGAGGGCGGCGTCGAGGCCGGTGGCGAGCAGCGCGTCCAGGTCGGCGTGGCGGTGCGCCTCCGGTATCCGGTACTCGTCCCCGACGCGGGCCAGCGTGGCGGGCGTCCTGGTCTGGAGGTGCAGCTCCAGGCCGGGCAGGGCGCCGAGCACCGGCAGGTACGCCTTCCGCGCGATGTCACCGAGTCCGATACAGCCGACCTTCACGGAGCCTCCTCGTTGCGTGGGTCCGTGCAGCATACGGGGGGAATTCCGAACGCCCCCGACGGCTCCCGGAACCGCGGCCTCCATGAAATTCGGGTGCCGGGGGCCGTGTCCGGGGGCAGGATGACCGCCATGACCGGACCCGAGCGGCGGAAGCCGCCCCACATCGCCGACGAGACCACGTCCCTGGAGGCGTTCCTCGACTTCCAGCGGGCGACCCTGGAGCACAAGTGCGCGGGCCTGGACGACGAGGGGCTGCGCACGGCCTCCGTACCGCCGTCCCCGCTGACGCTGCTGGGACTCGTGCGGCACATGGCCGACGTCGAACGCCACTGGTACCGCCGGACGTTCGCGGGGGAGGACGCCCCGCCGCGTTTCCACAGCGACGAGAACGAGGACGGCGACTTCGAGTTCCCCGCCGAGGCCACCTGGCAGGAGGCCCTCACCGCTTGGCGCGAGGAGGTGGCGGCGGCCCGCGCGGCGGTGCGCGGGCGCTCCCTGGAGGAGACGAGCGCGGGCCGGCACTACAAGACCGGGAAACCGATCGGTCTGCGGTGGATCCATCTGCACATGATCGAGGAGTACGCGCGGCACAACGGCCACGCGGACCTCATCCGGGAGCGCATCGACGGGGCGACCGGCTCGTGACGTCCGCCGGGGGCGCGCGGGCCTGGTGACGGCCCCCGTGTCACCCCTGCGGGGAATCCCCAACGGGAGGCCGCTCGGGCATGGTTGGGCGGATGTCCAGGTTCCCCATGACCGCCGTCCTGGTGGTGGCGCTGTCGGCCACCTCCGGCTGCGTCTCCCTGTCCGGCCACCCGTCCCGGCCCGGCCCCGCCCACGCCGACTGGGAGGTGCGGCAGGAACGTGACCGCGAGTCCCTGGCCCGGATCGGGCCGGAGTCCGGGGGTACGGGGGGTACAGGGGGTCCCGGAGTGCCGGGGTCGCCGGCGGCGGGGGCCCCAGGGCTGCCGGGACTGCCGCCGCTGCCGGGGCTGCCGGGGCTGCCGGGTCTGCCGGGGGGCGGCCTCCCGAGCTCCGGCGCGCCGGGCACGCCGTTCGCACCGCCCGGGCCGGTGCTCCCCTTCCACCCCGCCGGCCCACCGTCGTTGCTGCCGTCCTTCCCGCCGTCCTTCGCCGCGCCCGGCACCGGTCCGTCCCGGCACGGCGGCCCGACGGCGTCCCGCCCGGGCGGTGCGGACGGCCGGGGTTCCGCCACGTCCCCCGGCCCGGGGCACGGTTCGGGCCCGGTCCCCGCCCCGGAGCGGCGACGCTCCTCGCCGGCCGCGGGCGACCGGGCGGACGAGCGGCACTCCGAGGCACCGCCCCCGGCCGCCCCGCCGTCCCCCGAGCGGCACGCGCCGCCCCCACCCCGCTCCGACCCGCCTCCGGAGCGCCCGCGGCACGACCCCGAGCCGGAGCGGCCCCGCCCGGCCCCCGCCCCCGAGCGGGAGCGCCCCGCGCCACCGCCCAGGGCGCGGATGGGCACGTGCGCGATGGGCGAGCAGTACGGGCGCTGGCAGCCGGGCAGCGACGCGTCGCGCATCTGCCGCCAGGTGTACGGCGGGTGACACGGACGACCGCCGAGCCCCGAAGCCG
Organism: Streptomyces sp. NPDC052910; assembly: GCF_055585605.1. NCBI lineage: Bacteria > Bacillati > Actinomycetota > Actinomycetes > Kitasatosporales > Streptomycetaceae > Streptomyces > Streptomyces sp. NPDC052910. The sequence continues at coordinate 65,200 of NZ_JBVJJR010000013.1, read as the reverse complement.
CGCGGCCCGGCGCGCCGCCCGGGCCGCGCCGTACGGCCGACGCCCCCGGCCTTGGCGCCGGTTGTCAGGCGCCAAGGCGGTGCGCGGCCCGGCGGACACCGCACCTCGGCGCCCGCGCTCGGCGACCGCGTGCCCGGCCGCTCCCCGGCTCGGCCTGTGACCGCCGGGCTCACCTCCCCGGCGCCGTAGCGGGCGGCCGGCGCCGACGCCGACGCGGCGACGGCAGCGCGCGGTTCGGGCGGTTCGGGCGGCTCGGGCGGTCGGAGCACCTCGGCCTCCACACCTCGGCGCCCGCGCTCGGCGACCGCATGCCCCGGCCACTCCCCGACACGGCCCGTGACCACCGGGCTCACCCCCGACGCCGTAGCGGGCGGCCAGCGCCGACGCGGCGACGGCGGCGCACGGTTCGGGCGGTTCGGGCGGTTCGGGCGGTTGGAGCACCTCGGCCTCCGCGCCTCGGCGCCCACGCTCGGTGACCGCATGCCCGGCCACTCCCCGGCTCAGCCCGTGACCACCGGGCGGGCTCACCCCCCGACGCCGTAGCGGGCGGCCAGCGCCGACGCCAACGCGGCGACGGCGGCGCGCAGGTCGGGCGGCCCCAGCACCTCGGCCTCCGCGCCGAGGCCGAGCAGGTCGCAGACCGCGACCGGCAGGGACTCGACGGGAAGCGTGACCTCCGTCCAGCCCTCCGCGTCCGGGGGCCCGGCCGCCGCCGCGGCCCGCGCCCCGGCCGCGCCGAACTTCGCGGGCAGCAGCCGGAGCACGGCGGGTGAGACCCGCAGCCTCGCCTCGCCCTGGTGACGCATCCCCTCCAGCCGGCGGGAGGTCTCCGCCCAGGTGGCCGCCAGGTCGAAGCCGGCCGGGCGCTCGAAGCGGCCGGGCAGGGGCTCGACGGCGAGGACGCGGGAGACCCGGTAGGTGCGGACGTCCGGGTCCGCGCGGGCGACGAGATACCAGATGCCGCCCTTGAGGACGAGCCCCAACGGGTGCAGCTCCCGGCGCACTTCGCCCTTCCAGCGGCGGTAGTGCACGCGCAGGGGGCGCTGCCGCCACACGGCGTCGGCGACCGCCGCGAGGTGCGGCACCGGTTCGGCGTCCCGGAACCAGCCCGGAGCGTCCAGGTGGAAGCGTTCCGCGACGCGCCGCGCCCGCTCCCCCGCGCCGGCCGGGAGGGCCGCCTCCAGCTTGAGCCGTGCCGCGGCGAGGTCGGCGCCCAGGCCGAGTTCGGCGGCGGCGCCGGGCACGGTGGCGAGGGCCAGGGAGCCGGCCTCGTCCTCGGTGAGGCCCGTGAGACGCGTGCGGTAGCCGTCCAGGAGCCGGTAGCCGCCCGCCGGGCCGCGGTCGGCGAGCACCGGGACTCCGGAGGCGCTCAGCGCCTCGACGTCCCGGTAGACCGTGCGCACCGACACCTCCAGCTCCGCCGCCAGCTCGGGGGCGGTCATCCGGCCCCGGTTCTGGAGCAGCAGGAGCAGCGAGAGGAGGCGGTCGGCGCGCATCCCCGCATCGTGTCACCACGGGTTTCCATACCTGACAGGAGGTGTCAGGTACGGGCGGAAGGCTGTGCGTGAGCCGCCCGGACCGCACGGGCGGCCCGATCCGGGAGGAACCACCCCATGACCACGCACGCCGACTCCACGTTCACCTTCCTCGACTGGGAGGAGCACGAGCTCGGCCGGACGGAGGGCGGCACCCGCCTCGCCCGGGCGACCGTCCGCAACACGTACACCGGCGTCATCGAGGCGGCCGGCACCCACTGCGCCTACACCATCACCTACGCCCCGGACGGGACCGGCGCCTTCTCCGGCTACCAGTTGTTCGACGGCGCGGTCGCGGGCCGCTCCGGCGGCTTCGCGGTGCGCGAGTGGGGCACCTTCGGTGAAGGGGGCGCGGTGCGCTGCTCGTTCGAGGTCGTGGGGGGCTCGGGGAGCGGCGACCTGGCCGGCCTGACCGGCAGCGGCTCGTACACGGCGGAGCCCGGCGCCAAGGCCGTGCCCTACCGGTTCACGTACTCCCTCGACTGAGCCGGTGAACGGCGCGGTCCGGCCCGCCGCCGGGGGCCGGTCAGGCCTGAGGCCCGGTCAGCCTCAGGGCCGACCGGACCTCCGGATCCGCTCAGGCCTCCGGATCCGCTCAGGCCTACGGCCCCGCTCAGACAGCCGGCCCCGCTCAGACCTCCAGGTCCGGGATGCGCCAGTCGATCGGCTCGTGCCCCTGTGCCGCGACCGCCTCGTTGATCCGGGTGAAGGGGCGGCTGCCGAAGAACCGCTTCGCCGACAGCGGCGACGGGTGGGCGCCCTTGACGACGGCGTGCCGCGACTCGTCGATCAACGGGAGCTTCTTCTGCGCGTAGTTGCCCCACAGCACGAAGACCGCCGGGTCGGGGCGGGCGACGACGGCACGGATCACGGCGTCGGTGAACTTCTCCCAGCCCTTGCCCTTGTGGGAGTTGGGCTCCCCGCCGCGGACCGTCAGCACCGCGTTGAGCAGCAGGACGCCCTGCTCGGCCCAGGGCATCAGGTAGCCGTTGTCGGGGACGTCGTAGCCCAGCTCGTCCCGCATCTCCTTGTAGATGTTGCGCAGGGAGGGCGGCGTCTTGACGCCGGGGCGCACGGAGAAGCAGAGGCCGTGACCCTGCCCGGCGCCGTGGTAGGGGTCCTGGCCCAGGATGAGGACCTTGACGCGGTCGTACGGGGTGGCCTCCAGGGCGGCGAAGACCTCGCCACGCGGCGGGTACACCGGCGCCTTCGCCCGCTCCTCCTCGACGAAGTCGGTCAGCTCCTTGAAGTAGGGCTTCTCCGTCTCCTCGCCGAGGACTGCGCGCCAGGACTCGGGCAGTACGTCGGTGACCGTCACTTCAGCAACCTCCGGGGTCGGTTCTCGATGGGGTCCGGGCACTCCTGGACCTCGCCCGAGAACTTACCGGTGCCCACTGACAACGGCCGCCGCCCGGGTGCCGGGGCCCCGCGCGGACCCCGGCTCGACGGCCACTCGAACCGCGCCGTTCACCCGCCGTCGAGGCGTCCGCCGGCCGTCGAGGCGCCCGGACCGCGGTGCTCGCCGGAAAACGGCATGTGCCCGGACCACGGCGCCCGCTCAGACCGCGGCGTTGAGGAAACGGCCGCCGTCGAGGACGAGCGTCTGCCCGGTGATCCAGGCCGCCGCGTCGGACAGCAGGAACGCCACCGCGCCCGCCACGTCCTCGGGGGCGCCGAGCCGGCCGAGCGGGTAGGGCGCCGTGGCCTCCTCCTCGCGTCCCTCGTAGAGGGCGGCGGCGAACTTCGTCTTCACCACGGCGGGCGCGACGGTGTTGACGCGGACGCCGGGGGCCATCTCGTGGGCGAGCTGGAGCGTGAGGTTGGCCATGGCGGCCTTGCTCATGCCGTAGGCGCCGACGAAGGGCGACGCGGAGAGCCCGGCGATGGAGCCGATGTTGACGATCGCCCCGCCGTTCTCCTTCTGCCACGCCCGCCAGGTCTGCTGGGCGAAGCCGAGGGCGGAGACGACGTTGGTCTCGAAGACCTTGCGGGCGACGCCGAGGCCGGTCTCGGTGATCGGCCCGAACACCGGGTTGGTCCCGGCGTTGTTGACGAGGTGGTCGATCCGGCCGAAGGTCTCCATGGCCCGTTCGACGACGGCGGCCTGGTGGGCCTCGTCGTGCGCCTTGCCGGGCACGCCGAGCGCCCGGTCCGCGCCCAGACGTCCGACGGCCTGCGCGAGGGCGGTGGCGTCGCGGCCGGTGATGACGACGCGGTCGCCCCGGGCGACCAGGGCCTCGGCGATGGCGTAGCCGATGCCGCGGCTCGCCCCGGTGACCAGGGTCACCTTCCCGTCGGCGGAACCGCGGGTGTCCTGGGTGGTCATGGCTGCGCGTCCCCGTTCAGTCGAGCGGCCCGCCGGCCACGTAGAGCACCTGGCCGGAGACGAAGCCGGTGTTCTCGCCGGCGAAGAAGGCGATGGCGTGGGCGACGTCCTCCGGCTGTCCCACCCGCCCCACGGGGATCTCGCCGGCCGCCGCGGCCTGGAGGTCCTCGAACCCGATGCCGATCCGGGCGGCGGTGGCGGCCGTCATGTCGGTGGCGATGAAGCCGGGGGCGACGGCGTTGACGGTGACGCCGAACTTGCCGAGCTCCTTGGCGAGGGTCTTGGTGAGCCCCTGGAGACCGGCCTTGGCGGCGGAGTAGTTGGCCTGGCCGCGGTTGCCGAGGGCCGAGCTGCTGGAGAGGTTGACGATACGGCCCCAGCCGGCGTCGACCATGTGCTTCTGGCAGGCGCGGGACATCAGGAACGCGCCCCGGAGGTGCACGTTCATGACGGTGTCCCAGTCGGCTTCGCTCATCTTGAACAGCAGGTTGTCGCGGAGCACCCCGGCGTTGTTGACGAGCACGGTGGGCGCGCCCAGCTCGGCGGCCACCCGCGCGACGGCGGCCGAGACCCGCTCCGCGTCGGAGACGTCGCAGCCCACGGCGAGGGCCTCGCCGCCGGCCCGGCGGATCCGCTCGACGGTGTCCGCGCAGGCCGCCTCGTCGAGGTCGAGGACGGCGACGGCGCGGCCCTCCGCCGCGAGGCGCAGGGCCGTCGCGGCGCCGATGCCGCGGGCCGCGCCCGTGACGACGGCCACCCGCCGTTCGGTGGTCAACATGGGGACTCTCCTCACCTCGGGCGGCGCACCCGGCCGGCGGGAGCGGGCCGGGCGGCCCCTCGGACGGTGGGTGAGCAACCGCTCAGTAGCTTCGGCCGATCAGACGCTAGAAGCCCCGCCACCCGCTGTCAACGCCCCGCCGCCCGGCCCCGCCGCTCACCGGACGAGCAGGTCGAGCAGGCGTTCCGGCTCCCCGTGCGGGTCGAGCGTCAGTCCGGTGTGCACCGGCCCCGGCTGGACGACGGTGCTGCGCGGGGCGATCAGCCAGCGGAAGCGGCGTCCGGCGTCGTCGCAGGCGGCCTGTCCGGCCCGGTCGCCGCCGGCGCAGACGCCCTCGACGGCGCGGAGCGCGGCCCGCACCCCGGCGACGTCCGCGGCGGGGTCGAGCGCGAGCAACCGGTCCTCGTCCAGGTGGACGCGGGCCTCCACGAACGACCGCGCCTGGCAGTAGACGACGACGCCGGCGTTGATCCGCTCTCCGCGCTCGACGCGGGGGACGACCCGCAGCAGCGCGTACTCGAAGACGTCCCGCTCCTTGGCGTCCTTCATACGGTCCGTCACTTCCCGGCCTTCCTGCCGTGGTCCAGCCTGACCCGCACCCACTCGGGCGCCTGCGAGGGCTTGTCGGCGCTGCGTTCGCCGAGGGTGATCCGGTCACCGACGCCGGCCGCCCGGGCAAGCAGCACCTCGACGTAGGCGCGGCGCACCGCGTCCGGCCCGTCGAAGCCCGGCTCGTCCGCCAGCCAGGCGTCGGGGACGTCGGCGACGACCCGTGTCAGCAGTTCCTCGGTGACGAGCGGGGCGAGGTCGGCCGCGGCGGCGGCGACGTCGGGGGCGAAGGTGGCCAGGACGTGGTCCGAGGCGTCGTACCCCTTGTCCGCGGCGGCGCCGGCGGACGGCCAGTTGTGGTGCCAGATCATGGTGGCGCCGTGGTCGATCAGCCACAGGGCGCCGTGCCAGACCAGCAGGTTGGGGTTGCGCCAGGAGCGGTCGACGTTGCCCACCAGGGCGTCGAACCACACCACCCGCCCGGCCTCGGCGGCGTCCGCCTCGAAGGCGAGCGGGTCGAAGCCCAGCGCACCGGGGAGGTAGTCCATTCCCAGGTTGAGCCCGCCGCTCGACCGCAGCAGCGCCTGCACCTCCTGGTCCGGCTCGCCCCGGCCGATCACCGGGTCGACCAGGACACCCACCAGGTCGGGGACCCGCAGGCCGAGCGCACGGGCCAACTGCCCGCAGATCACCTCGGCCACCAGGGTCTTGCGGCCCTGGCCCGCCCCGGTGAACTTGACGACATAGGTCCCGAGGTCGTCGGCCTCGATGATCCCGGGCAGCGACCCGCCCTCCCGCAGGGGGGTGACGTAGCGGGTGGCGATGACTTCGGGGAGCATTGTCACAGGCTCCGCAACTTTTCCGCCATGCGATCCATGGTCCACTCCAGTGCTCTTCCACCGAGGGGTCCACGGACGGCGGCGGCGCTCCCCCGCGTCCGGCCTCACGGCGCGACGCCAGCATAGTAACCGAGCGTGACAGAAGACGCCGGACCGCCCCCCCTGACGACCGGACCGCCGCCCGGTCCGGTCCGTCCATCCGCACCCCGGGGAGCGACGAAGCCGACAGTAGCGACGTACCCCGCAATGCCGGACGCCCGCCACCATCCGGCGCCGAATCGGCGCGTTGCAGAACTCATGGGAATTCCGGTGCGGTTCGGGAAATTCCCCGGCAACAGCCTTCCGTTCCACACCGGTACACCGGACGGGAACGAAACGGCGACGAAGCGTCCGACACCGGAGTTTTCAGGGGATCGACACCGCATACCGCCCGGAATGGTGGGGTGTTGACGCCGGATGGGAAACCCTTGACACAAACCGAGGTTGGCTTGGTTCTGTTGATCGGGTAGGTTCGAGAACGATCTTGCTCTGGCGGCCGTTTACGCCCGGAGAGCAGTGCGGCCTCCCCCTGGGCGGCCGAACGACGGATGTACCTATCGGGGGGTAGGCCTTGAGACTTCGACCGAGATCATGACGGTCACCGGCCGCGCGTGACCTGACGCGCCGGCCCGTCGGGCCCGCCCTGTGCAGAACGAAGCGGTGATGACCGCGCGGTCGGCGGAGAAAGAGACGCCGGGTGTCCGCGCGTCCGCTTACGTCCCACCCTGACACCCCGCCTTTGCGAACTTTTTCCCGAGAAGGTGAGGAGAACATGAGCAATCCCTTCGACGCCGAAGACGGCGGTTTCCTCGTGCTCACGAACGACGAGGGACAGCACTCCCTCTGGCCGGACTTCGCCGAGGTCCCGGCCGGTTGGTCGGTGGTCTTCGGTCCCGCCGACCGGACGGCGTGCGTGGAGTACGTCGACACGAACTGGACCGATCTGCGCCCCGCATCGCTCGTCGCGGCGGCGGGCGACGGGGACGCATAAGACGTCTCTCGCGACCAGGGCGTCTCCCGCGACACGCGGGGGGCCGGAGCGCCCGTCCCCGCCCCGGTGAATTCCGCGTGACGGCTGCACGACGCAAGCGAAATCGGAAGGCAATTCAAGCTATGACGGCACGGCCAGACTCATCTGTGACAGACGTTGTTGGGATCGGGTTCGGCCCTTCCAATCTCGCGCTGGCGATCGCTCTCGAAGACGTCACCGGAACCCGGCCGGGATCACCGGATGTCGGCATGGCGTTCTACGAGCGGCAGCCCCGGTTCGGCTGGCACCGCGGCATGCTGATGGAAGACGCGACGATGCAGGTCTCGTTTCTCAAGGACCTGGCGACCATGCGCGATCCGCGGAGCCGCTACACCTTCGTGTCCTACCTCCGGGAAAAGGGCAGGATCGCGGAGTTCATCAACAGCAAGACGCTCTACCCGCTGCGTGTCGAATTCCACGACTACCTCGAATGGGCGGCCGACCGGTTCCGGTCGCATGTGACCTACGGCACCGAGGTCACCGGTCTCCGGCCGGTCACCGAGGACGGCGTGGTCACCTGCGTCGACGTGCTGGCCCGCCCGGCGGCCGGCGGCCCGGAGACCGTCGTCCGTCGTGCACGGAACGTCGTCATCGGCCTGGGGCTGACGCCACGGCTCCCGGAGGGTGTCACGGAGTCCGCACGCGTCTGGCACAGCTCCGGGTTGCTGCACCGGGCCGCCGCCGTCGGCCGCGCCCCGCGCGACATCGTCGTCGTCGGTTCCGGCCAGAGCGCCGCCGAGGCGGCCGACTTCCTGCACCGCACCTTCACCGACGCCACCGTGCACACCGTGCTCTCGCGTTACGGCTACAGCGTCGCCGACGACAGCCCGTTCGCCAACGGGATCTTCGACCCGGAGGCCGTCGACCGGTTCTTCGACGCCCCGGACGACGCCAAACAGCGCCTCCTCGACTACCACGGCAACACCAACTACTCGGTGGTCGACCTGGACCTGTCCCAGGAGCTGTACCGCAGGAGCTACCAGGAGAAGGTCCTCGGCCGGCAGCGGCTGCGGATGCTCAACACCTCGCGCGTCGCCTCCGTCGCCGAACACGCCGACGGCGTACGGGTGGAGGTCGAGTCGACGGTGTCCGGTGAGGTGCGGGTCCTGGAGGCCGACGTGGTCGTCTACGCCACCGGCTACCGGCCCGCGGACCCGGCGCCGCTGCTCGGCGACCTGCTGCCCGAGTGCAAGCGGGACGAGCGGGGGCGGCTCGACGTGGCACGTGACTTCCGCGTGACCACCTCGGACGCGGTGCGCTGCGGGATCTACGTGCACGGCGCGAGCACCGAGCACTCCCACGGCCTCTCGGCCGGCCTCCTGTCCACCACCGCGGTCCGGTCCGGCGAGATCGCCCAGTCCCTTCTCACGAGGTAAACCATGTACGTTCCACCGATCTACGAGGCGGACGACCGGTCGTGGCTCCGCCAGGTCATGGCGCGGTACCCGCTGGCCACCCTGGTCACCAACGGGCCGGAGGAGCCGTACGCCACCCACCTACCGGTGATCTTCAGCCCCGACGCGGCCCCGGAACCGGACGGCCGGACGCCCGGTGGCCCGGAGGGCGCCACCCTGCTCGGCCACATGAACCGGGCCAACCCCCACTGGGACGCGCTGGCCGACGGCACCCGGGCCCGACTGGTCTTCACCGGTCCGAACGGTTACGTCACCCCCGCCGTCTACGGGGTCACACCGGCGGCCCCGACCTGGAATTTCGTCTCGGTGCACCTCCGGGGAACAGTGCGGCCGATCCCGGATTTCGAGGAGACGCTGGAAGTCGTCCGGCTGACGGTGCAGGCGTACGAGAAGGACTTCGGCGACGGATGGGAGCCGGACGGCTCGCTGGACTACTTCCGTCATATCGGCCCCGCCGTGGGGGCCTTCCACTTCGACGTGGAATCGGCGGACGGCATGTTCAAGCTCAGCCAGGAGAAGGACCCGGACATCCGGGAAAAGGTCGCCGCCCGCTTCGCCGCCGGTGACACCGGACGCGGCGGGGATCTCGCCGCGTTCATGCGGGAGTTCCACCACGCGCACCGCGTCGACGTCTGAACCGGCGGAAGCCGAACGGGTGCCGGATTCACGGCACCGCAACCCCCCATGCAGAGGAGCACGCCCGTGCCTGCCACCGATGTGACCCCTGACGCCGGACGGAACGCCCGGCGCCGGACGGCGACCCCGCGCCGTCTCCTGATGTGCCGCCCCAGCCATTACGGCGTCGTCTACTCCATCAATCCGTGGATGGACCCGGAAAAGCCGTGCGACGCCGATCTGGCGCTCGCCCAGTGGGAAAGGCTGCACGACCTCTACCTGTCGCTCGGCCACACCGTGGATGTGATCGACCCGGTACCCGGGCTGCCCGACATGGTGTTCGCCGCCAACGGCGCGACGGTGGTGGACGGAAAGGTGCTCGGGGCGCGGTTCCGGCACGCCGAGCGGACGGCCGAGGGGCCCGCCTACCTTTCCTGGTTCCGGGAGCGGGGTTTCGACGACGCCCTGTGGCCGGAATTCATCAACGAGGGCGAGGGCGATTACCTGCTCGTCGGCCGGCGCCTGCTGGCGGGCACCGGTTTCCGCACCGACCGGCGTTCGCACGCCGAGGCGCAGGAGTTCTTCGGGCTCCCGGTCACCGGTCTCACCCTGGTCGACCCGCGCCATTACCACCTGGACACCGCCCTGGCGGTGCTGTCGGACGACGAGATCATGTACTACCCGGAGGCCTTCTCGCCGGGAAGCCGGTCGGTGCTCCGGGAGATGTTCCCCGACGCGATCCTGGCCTCCCCCGAGGACGCCGCGGTCTTCGGACTCAACGCGTTCAGCGACGGTCTCAACGTGGTTCTCCCCGAGGCGGCCACCGGTCTCGCGGCCCGGTTGGAGGAGCGCGGATTCCGCCCGGTCGGGGTGGACCTCTCCGAACTCCTCAAGGCCGGGGGCAGCGCGAAATGCTGCACCTTGGAACTGCGGACGGACCGGCGGGCGTCCGCCTGACGCTTTCTCAGGGCAGCCGGCGCCTTTTCCGGGCGGTCTGGCGCCTTTCGGGAGCAGTCTGGCGCCTTTCCGGGCGGCCGGTGCTCATCCGGCGGGCCGGTGAACAGCAAGAGCCGCGTGGTGTCCGCGGCCGACAAGGGGGAACGTGTGATGAGTCATTACGACGTCGTGGTGGTGGGCGCGCGCTGTGCGGGCGCGTCGACCGCCCTGCTGCTGGCCCGGCAGGGACGGCGCGTCCTGCTGGTCGACAAGGCGTCCTTCCCGTCGGACACCATGTCCACGCTGTACATCCACCAGCCGGGGGTCGTCCGGCTGGCGCGCTGGGGGGTGCTCGACGACGTCGTCGCCTCCGGCTGCCCGCCCCTGGACACCGTCAGTCACGACATCGACGGCCTCCGACTGTCCGCCCCGGCGCCGGCGATGGACGGGGTGACCGCCACGTATGCCCCGCGGCGTCACGTCCTCGACGGCCTGCTCGTGCGGGCGGCGGTCGCGGCCGGCGCCGAGTTCGCGGACGGCACGCGGCTGGAGGACCTGGTGCGGCGCGACGGCCGGGTCGCCGGGGTCCGGCTGCGTACCGGCGACGCGGTGACGACCGTGTCGGCGGACCTGGTCATCGGGGCGGACGGCATGCGCTCGAAGGTCGCGGAACTGGTCGACGCGCCCGCCGTCCGGTCGGCTCCCCTGGCGACCTGCGTCTACTACACCTTCTGGCACGGCGTGCGCACCGGGTTCGGTTTCCACGAGCGGGCGGGCCGCTGGATCGCCCGCATCCCCACCCACGACGACCTGACGATCGTCGCCGCCTACCTGCCCCAGGGCGAGTTCGCGGCCGCCCGCCGTGACCCCGCGGCGGCGTACCTGTCGGCGGTGGAGTCGACCGCGCCGGAGCTGTACGAGCGGATGATGTCCGGCGAGCGGGCGGACCGGTGGCGGGGAACCGGGGACCAGCGGAACTACTTCCGCGCGGCGCACGGCCCGGGCTGGGCGCTGGTCGGGGACGCGGCGCACCACCTCGACTCGATCAGCGCGCGCGGCATCACCAACGCGCTGATCCAGGCCGATCTGATCGCCGGGGCCCTCGCCGGAGCGGACCTCGCGGACCCGGTGGCCGTCGACGAGGCCACGGCGCGCTTCGCGAAGGACATGGCCGCCGCCCTGGACGAGCCGTACACGAGCACCCTCGAACTCGCCCGCCTGAACCCGACGAAGGCGCGGCTGCGCATGCTGCACGCCATCGCCGGCTCCGCCGAACTGACGGAGCGTTACTTCGCCCTGGTCGGCGGGGTGATCAGGATGCGCCAGTTCATGTCGGCCGACGTGGTGGACCTGTTGTAGGCCCTCGTGGCCCTGTCGTAGACCTCGCGGAACCGCCGGGCGCGCACGCCCGTGCCGGTGGTTCACCCCCCGTACCCCGTGGCCGGTGGCCCGGCCGGGCGCCTCCTCGCCCGCGCCGCGCGGCCCCGCCGCGTCCCGTAGTGCGCCGGCAGCTCTCCGCTGCCCGCCGGAAGTTAGGTTGAGCATTGATCCCGTTGTCCTTCGCGCAGCGCCGGCTGTGGTTCGTCCAGCAGATGGAGGGACGGTCGGCGACGTACAACATCCCCCTGGTGATGCGGCTCACCGGTGAGCTCGACGCCCGGGCGCTGGGTATGGCGGTCGCCGACGTCGTGGACCGGCACGAGAGCCTGCGGACGGTGTTCCCGGCCGTGGACGGCGTCCCCGGGCAGCGTGTCCTCGACGCGGCGGAGGCGGACTTCGGCTGGGAGGTCGTCGACGCGGCCGGCCGGCCGGCGGAGGCCCTGGACGACGCCGTGGGGAAGGTCGCGTGGTACGCGTTCGACCTCGCCGCCGAGGTCCCGTTCCGGGCCCGGCTCTTCCGGCGGGCGGCCGACGAGCACCTGCTCGTGTTCGTGATGCACCACATCGCGTCGGACGGTCTGTCGCTCGCGCCGTTCCTGCGGGACGTCGCGCTGGCGTACGAGGCGCGGCGCGCCGGCCGGGCCCCCGGCTGGGCGCCGCTGCCGCTCCGCTACACCGAGCACGCGCTGCGGCAGCACGAGGCGCTGGGCAGCGCGTCGGACCCGGACAGTGCGCTCGCCCGTCACCTGCGGTTCTGGGAGCGGACGCTCGGCGGCTACGAGGGCCGGCTGGAGCTGCCCACGGACCGGCCCTACCCGGCGGTGGCGGACCACCGGGGCGCCCGGATCACCGTCGAGTGGCCGGCGTCGCTGCAGGATCAGGTGCGGCGGGTGGCCCGGGAGCACCGGGCGACCGGCTTCATGGTGGTCTCGGCGGCGCTTTCGCTCCTGCTGTCGAAGCTCACCGGCAGTGCCGACGTCGCCTTCGGTGTGCCGACCACGGGCCGGCGCGAGGCCGATCTCGCCGATCTGGTGGGGTTCTTCGCCAACACGCTGGTGCTCCGCGCGGACGTCTCGGGGCAGGTGACCTGCGGCGAGCTGCTGCGGCAGGTGCGGGACCGGGTCCTGGACGCGTCGGCGCACCAGGACGCGCCGTTCGACGCGCTGGTCGACCTGGTCAACCCCGCCCGCTCGCAGGCACACCACCCGCTGGTCCAGGTGATGCTCGGGTGGCAGAACCACATCGACGCCGAGCTGGAGCTGCCGGGCGTCCGGGCCGAGCGCGTGCCCCTGGCGTCCCACGCGGCGCGGATGGACCTGACGTTCGCTCTGGGCGAGCGGTACACCGCCGAGGGCGAGCCGGCGGGCATCGGCGGTGTGGTCGAGTACCGCACGGACGTGTACGACGCGGCGACCGTCGAGGCGCTGGTGGTCCGACTGCGGCGGATCGTCGCCGCGATGGTCGCCGACATGGACCGGCCGGCCGTCTCGGTCGACGTGCTGGACGACGACGAGCGCGCCCGGCTCGACGGCCTGGGCCGGCGGGCGGTGCTCGCGGAGCCGACCGGCGGCGCGTCCGTCCCGGAGCTCTTCGCGGCCCGGGCGGCGCGGCGGCCGGACGCGGTGGCCCTGGTCTTCGAGGGGCGTTCGTGGACGTACCGCGAGCTGGACGAGGCGTCCACGCGCCTGGCGCGGCTGCTGGCGGGCCGGGGGGTGGGGGCGGGTGACGCCGTCGCCCTGCTGCTGCCGCGCTCCGCCGAGACGGTGGTGGCGGTCCTGGCGGTGCTGAAGCTGGGCGCGATGTACGTGCCGATCGACGTCAAGCACCCCGATGACCGGGTGGCGTTCGTCCTGGGCGACGCGGCTCCGGCGGCCGTGGTGACCACGGCCCGGTCGGCCGGCCGGCTCGACGGCTTCGACGTGCCGGTGGTGGACGTCCACGACCCCGGCCTGGCCGGTCAGCCGGTCACGGCCCTGCCCTTCCCCGACGCCCGCCGGATCGCCTACATCATCTACACCTCCGGTACCACCGGCGTCCCCAAGGGCGTCGCGATCTCCCAGGCGAGCGTCACCCGCCTCTTCACCTCGACGGCTCCGGGATTCGTGCCGTCGCCGGACCAGGTGTGGTCGCTGTTCCACTCGTACGCGTTCGACGTGTCGGTGTGGGAGATGTGGGGCGCACTGCTGCACGGCGGCCGGCTGGTCGTCGTCCCGGAGGACGTCGTCCAGTCCGCCACCGACCTCCAGGCGCTGCTCGTCGCCGAGAAGGTCTCGGTGCTGAGCCAGACGCCGTCGGCGTTCTACGCCCTGCAGGCGGCCGACCTGCGACGGGAGGACGGCGACCGGCTGGACGCGCTGGAAGCCGTGGTCTTCGCGGGCGAGGCGCTGGAGCCGGCGAAGCTGCGGACGTGGCTGGAGCGGCGCGAGAACCGGCCGCACATGATCAACATGTACGGCACGACGGAGACGACCGTCCACGCGTCGTTCCGCACCATCGTGGCCGCGGACCTGGAGGGCCACGTCAGTCCCGTGGGCGTGCCCCTCGCCGATCTGGCCTTCTTCGTGCTGGACGCGGGGCTGCGCCGGGTGCCGACGGGTGTGGTCGGCGAGCTGTACGTGGCCGGTCCCGGCGTCGGTCTCGGGTACCTGGGCCGTCCCGGGCTGACGGCGTCGCGGTTCGTGGCGTGCCCGTTCGGCCCGGCGGGTTCCCGGATGTACCGCACCGGCGACCTGGTGCGGTGGAACGCCGCGGGCGAGCTGGAGTACGTGGGGCGCTCGGACCAGCAGGTCAAGATCCGCGGCTTCCGGGTGGAGTTGGGCGAGGTCGAGGCCGCGCTGACGGCCGTCACCGGGGTGGAACGAACCGCGGTGCTGGCACGGGAGACCGACACCGGCAAGCAACTGGTGGCCTATGTGGTGCCCGCCGACCCGGCCGCGGGAGTGGACGGCACGGCGGTGCGTGGCGAGATGGCCGCGCACGTGCCGGAGTACATGGTGCCGGCGGTGGTGATGGTCGTCCCGGATCTGCCGCTGACGGTGAACGGGAAGCTGGACAAGCGGGCGCTGCCGGAGCCGGAGTTCACCGGCGGGGTGTACCGCGCGCCGTCCTCGCCGACCGAGGAAATCCTGGCCGGGGTCTTCGCCCGGGTGCTGGACCTGCCGCGCGTCGGGGTGGACGACTCGTTCTTCGACCTCGGCGGCAACTCCCTCTCCGCGATGCGGGTCGTGGCGGCCGTGCGCGAGTCCCTGGACCGCGAGGTCGGGGTGCGGGCGCTGTGGGAGGCGCCGACGGTGGCGGGGCTGGCCCGACTGCTGAACGGGTCCCCGGGGGCGGGCGCCGCCTGGGTCCCGGTGGTGCGTCCGGAGCGGCTGCCGTTGTCGTTCGCGCAGCGCCGGCTGTGGTTCCTCCACCAGGTGGAGGGTGCGTCCGCGACGTACAACATCCCGCTGGTGCTGCGGCTGACCGGTGCGCTGGACGTGCCGGCGCTGGGCGCCGCCTTCGCCGACGTCGTGGGCCGTCACGAGAGCCTGCGCACGGTGTTCCCCGCCGTGGACGGCGTGCCCGAGCAGCGGATCCTCGACGCGGCGGAGGCCGGCTTCGGCTGGGACGTCGTCGACGCCACCGCGTGGTCCGAGGACCGGCTGGCGGAAGCCGTCGCGGCCCGGGGCGGGCACCGCTTCGACCTGGCCGCGGATCTTCCGCTGTGCGCGACGCTCTTCGCCGTGTCGGCCGAGGAGCACCACCTGGTGCTGGTGGTGCACCACATCGCCGCCGACGGCTGGTCGCTGACCCCGCTGCTGCGCGATCTGTGGACCGCCTACGCGGCGCGCGCCGCCGGTACCGCCCCCGGCCTGCCGCCGCTGCCCGTCCAGTACGCCGACTACACCCTGTGGCAGCACGCGCTCCTGGGCGACGAGGCGGACCCGGGCAGTGTGCTCCGCCGGCAGGCGGCCTACTGGGAACGGGAGCTCGCGGAGCTGCCCGGCCGGCTGGAGCTTCCCACGGACCGGCCGTACCCGGCGGAGGCCGACCCGCGCGGCGGCCGGATCACCGTCGATCTGCCGGCCGCGTTCCACGAGCTGGTGCTGCGGGTCGCGCGGGAGCGCGGGGCGACGCCGTTCATGGTGATGTCGGCGGCGCTGTCCGTCCTGCTGTCCCGGCTGAGCGGCAGCACGGACGTCGCCTTCGGCGTCCCCACCGCGGGACGCGGACGCACCGAGTTCGACGACACGGTCGGCTTCTTCGTCAACACCCTCGTCCTGCGCACCCACATCGACGACAACGCCACCTTCACCGACCTCCTCACCCAGGTACGCGAACGCAGCCTCGACGCCTTCGCCCACCAGGACGTCCCCTTCGACGCCCTCGTCGACCGCCTCAACCCCGTCCGCACCCAAGCCCACCACCCACTGGTGCAGGTGTTGTTCGGCTGGCGGAGCGACACGGCGCCGGCCGTGCCGGTGCCGGGGCTGCGTGTGGAGACGGCGTCGGTGGACATCGGGGCCGCCCGGATGGACCTGGCGTTCAGCCTGGGCGAGCGGTTCACGGACGGCGGCCGGCCCGCGGGGATCGGCGGGGTCGTCGAGTACCGGGCCGACCTCTTCGACGCCGGGACCGTCGAGCGGATGGTGGCCCGCTGGCAGCGGCTGCTGACCGCGGTCGCGGCCGCACCGGACCGGCCGCTGGCCGGGTTCGAGGTGCTGGACGAGGACGAGCGCGAGCGGCTCGACGCCTTCGGCCGGCGGCCGGTGCTGTGGGAGCCGGCGTCCGCCGCGTCCGTGCCGGAGCTGTTCGCCGCGCAGGTCTCGCGGGCGCCGGACGCGGTGGCGGTGGTGTTCGAAGGCCGGTCGTGGACGTACCGGGAGGTGGACGAGGCGTCGTCCCGACTGGCGCGGCTGCTGGCCGGCCGCGGGGTGCGCGCCGGCGACGTGGTGGCGCTGCGGCTGCCCCGTTCCGAGCACACGGTGACGGCCGCGCTCGCGGTCCTCAAGCTCGGCGCGGCCTACCTGCCCGTCGATGTCAACACCCCGGACGAACGCGTGGCGTTCGTGCTGGAGGACGCCGCCCCGGCGGCCGTGGTCACCACCGCGGACTTCGCCGGCCGGCTCGACGGCGGCCTGCCGGCGGTCGTGGACGTCGAGGACCCGGAGCTCGCCCGGCGGTCCGCCGCGCCCCTCCCCCACCCCGACCCGGACCGGGTCGCCTACGTCATCTACACCTCGGGGACGACCGGTACGCCCAAGGGCGTCGCGGTCACACACCGCGGTGTCGCCGACCTGATCGCCACGCACCTCCGGCGGCTCGCCGAGGCCGGCGTACCCGAGGCCGCGGCGCGGCCGCACGAGCAGGTGTGGACCCTGTTCCACTCCTACGCGTTCGACTTCGCGGTGTGGGAGATGTGCGGTGCGCTCCTGCATGGCGGACGCCTGGTCGTCGTCCCCGAGGAGACCGTCCACGCGCCCTCCGACTTCCGTGACCTGATCGTCGCCGAGGGCGTCACGGTCCTCACCCAGACGCCGTCCGCGCTGGCCCGGCTGTCCCCGGAGGGGCTGTCGTCGGTCGCGGTCCTGCTGGTCGGCGGCGAGGCGTGCCCGCCCGCGCTGGTGGAGCGCTGGGCCCCCGGCCGGGCCATGATCAACGCCTACGGCCCGACCGAGTGCACGGTTTACGCGTCGATGAGCGCACCGCTGGTCCCCGGCGGGCCGGTGCCGATCGGCGGTGCCGGTTCGGGCACCGCGCTGTTCGTGCTCGACGGCGCGCTGCGCCGGGTGCCGGCCGGCGTCGTCGGCGAGCTGTACGTCGCCGGGCGTGGCCTGGCCCGCGGCTACCTGGGACGTCCCGGCCTGACGGCGTCGCGCTTCGTGGCCTGCCCGTTCGGCCCGGCGGGTACCCGTATGTACCGCACCGGCGACCTCGTCCGCTGGAACCACGACGGCGAACTGGAGTACCTCGGCCGCGCCGACGACCAGGTGAAGATCCGCGGGTACCGGGTCGAACTCGGCGAGATCGAGTCGGTGCTGCGCGCGGCTCCCGGCGTCGCGCAGGCCGTGGTCGTGGTCCGCGAGGACCCGCCCGGGCCCCGGCGGCTGGTCGGCTACGTCGTCCCCGACGGCGAGGGCGGGGACCGGCCTGACGGTGCCGGCCTGCGGCGCCTGGCGGCCGGGCGGCTGCCCGAATACATGGTGCCGGCGGCGGTCGTGGTGCTCGACGCGCTGCCCGTGACCGGCAACGGCAAGCTGGACAAGCGGGCCCTGCCGGCCCCCGTCTACGGGGACGCGGAGGGGTACCGGGCACCGGCCACGCCGGTCGAGGAGACCCTGGCCGGGATCTACGCACGCGTGCTGGGCGTGGCACGGGTCAGCGTCGACACCTCGTTCTTCGACCTGGGCGGCGACAGCATCTCGTCCATGCGGGTGGTGTCCCAGGCCCGGGAGGCCGGCCTGCGCCTCAAGCCCCGCGACATCCTGGTCGAGCGGACCGTGGAGCGCGTGGCCCGCGCCGTCCGGCTCTCCGCCCCGGACGCGCGGCACACCGGACCGGACGACGACCACGGCCCCCTCCCGGCGACGCCGATCATCCGCTGGCTGGGCTCCCTGCGGGCGCCGGCCGACGAGTTCAACCAGACCATGCTGTTCCAGGCGCCGCCGGAGACGGACCACGCGCACGTGGTCGCGCTGCTGCGGGCCCTGCTCGACCGGCACGCGGCGCTCCGGCTGCGCGCGGGTGACAGCGCCCACGGCGCGCTGGACGACCTGGTGATCCCGCCCCCGGGATCGGTGGACGCCGCGGACCTCGTCACCGTCGTCGAAGAACTCACCGACGCCTCGTTCGCCGACGCCCTGCGCCGACTGGACCCGCGTCGCGGTGTCATGGTGCGGGCCGTGTGGGAGGCGCCCGCCCGCAGGCTGCTGCTGGTCGTCCACCACCTCGCGGTCGACGCCGTCTCGTGGGGGATCATCCAGCGGGACCTCGCGACAAGCTGGCGTCACCTCGCCGAGGGGCGGGAGATCACGCCGGCCGCCGGCGGCACCTCGTTCCGGCGCTGGGCCATGACGCTGGCGGAGCACTCCGCTTCCCCCGAGGTCGCCGGACGGCTGCCGGCCTGGCAGCGCATCGAGTCGGCCGCCGCCCTGCTGCCCACGCCGCGTCCCGGGACCGACACCTGGCCGAGCGTGGAGCAGGCGTCCGTCTCGGTCGACGCCGCGCTGACGGACGTGCTGGTGACCCAGGCGACCGCGGCCCTGCGGGTCAACGTCGAGGAGCTGCTGCTCATCGCGCTCGGCACGGCCCTGGCCCAGCAGCACCGGCACTTCGGCGCGCCTTTCCGCATCGACGTGGAGGGCCACGGCCGCCATGAGGAGATCGGCGCCGGCACCGACCTGACCGACACCGTCGGGTGGTTCACCGTGAAGCACCCGGTCGCGCTGACCGCGCCGCCCCTGGACCGGGACACCGTCCTGGCGGGCGGCCCGGCCCTGGGCGCATGGCTCAAGGAGGCCAAGGAACAGCTCCGCGCCGTCCCCGACGGCATCACCTACGGTCTGCTGAAGTACCTCGGCGACGGCGCCGGCCTGCCCGGCGAGGACCCCGCGGTCGGCTTCAACTACCTCGGCCGCCGCAGCGCGCCGCCCAGCGGCGAAGGCGCCGGCGACTGGCGGATCCTGGGACCGCTCGAGTCCCCCGACGCCCGGCGCTTCGGCTCCCGGACGATGCTGCTGCCGCACACCGTGGACGTCAACGCGGTCGTGCTCGACGACGGCACGCGGCCCGAACTCCACGCGACGTGGAGCTGGGCCGGCACGCGGGTCGACCGCGCCTACGTCACCGAGCTGCAAGCGCGCTGGCGGGACGTCCTCACCGGGATCGCCGCGTACGTGACCGGCGGCGGCGGTGGTCTCACGCCGTCCGACGTGCTGCCGGCCGTGGTCACCCAGCGGCACATCGACCGGCTCGCCCGGATCGTGGAGCCCGCCGACATCCTCCCGCTGACCCCGCTGCAGACCGGGCTGCTCTTCCACCGCCGCAGCGACGGTACGGAGCCCGCCGAGCTGTACACCGTGCAGTTGGGCATCGCGATCGACGGCGCGCTGGACGTGCCGCGGCTGCGCGCGGCCGTGGACGCCGTGGTGGCCCGGCACCCCAACCTGGTGGCCCGCTTCGTCCCCGACGCGCTCGCCGACCCGGTACAGATCATTCCGCGGCGGCCCACCGTCCCGTGGACGCACGTCGGCCCCGACGACCGGGACGAGCGGGCGCTGCTCGACGCGGAACTGGCCGCCTGCGGCAGCCTGGAGGACGAGCCGCCGCTGCGCGTCCTGCTCCGCGAGCGGGGACCGGACCGGCACGAACTGGTACTGTCCGCGCACCACATCGTGGTGGACGGCTGGTCGATCCAGATCCTGCTCCGGGAGATCTTCGCGGTCTACCGCGGGGAGTCCCTGGCCCCCGCACCCGCCTTCCGCTCCTACGCCGAATGGCTGGCCGCCCAGGACACGGACGCGGCGCTGCGGCACTGGCGGCGGACGCTGGCCGGCCTGGAGGCGCCGACCCTGGTGGACCCGGCCGACCGGCCCGCCACCGGCGCCCGCGCGCTGCTGCGCGCCGACCTGCCGGCCGACGTGACCCGTGCCGTGGAGCGGCTGGCCCGGGAGCGGAACACGACCGTCAACATCGTGCTGCAAGCCGCCTGGGCCCGTCTGCTGGGCGTGCTGACCGGTGGCCGGGACGTGGTGTTCGGCACCACCGTCGCGGGCCGCCCCGCGGACCTGCCCGGCAGCGAGTCGGCCGTGGGCATGTTCGTCAACACCGTCCCCGTGCGGGCCCGGACCACCGCCGCGACGACCACGGACGAGCTGGTCGACACCCTGCGGGACGCCCACCACGACGGCCTGGACCACCAGTTCCCGGCGCTGGCCGACATCCAGCGCGCCGCCGGCCACCAGCGGCTGTTCGACACCGTCTTCGTGTACGAGAACTATCCGCTGGAGGCGTCCGGCGGCCGGCTCGGCACCGACGGGCTCGACGTCCGGATCGCCTCGAGCCGTGAGTTCACGCACTATCCGCTCGCCGTGCAGGCCTGGCCGGGCCACCGACTGAGGCTTCGCCTCGAGTACCGCACCGACGTCTTCGACGAGCGGTCCGCCCGGCGGATCCTGGCCTGGCTGGAGACGCTGGTGACCGCCATGGCGGCCGACCCCGGCCGGCCGCTCGCGTCGATCGACGTGCCGGACGGGGACGAGACGGCCCGGCTCGACGCGCTGGGCAACCGGCCCGTCCTGGCGGAGCCGGCCACCCCGGTGTCGATACCCGCGCTCTTCGCCGAGCAGGTGCGTCTGCGGCCGGACGCGGTGGCGGTGGTGTTCGAGGGCCGGTCGTGGACATACCGCGAAGTGGACGAGGCCTCGACGGCGCTGGCGCGGCTGCTGGCCGGCCGCGGGGTGCGCGCGGGAGACGTGGTGGCGCTGCTGCTGCCACGCTCGGAGCACACCGTGACGGCCGTGCTCGCGGTGCTGAAACTCGGCGCGGCCTACCTGCCCGTCGATGTCGACACCCCGGACGGACGCGTGGCGTTCGTGCTGGAGGACGCCGCCCCGGCGGCCGTGGTGACGACCTCCGCCCTGGCCGGCCGGCTGCGCGGGCACGACGCGGCCGTGGTGTGCGTCACCGACCCGGCGCCGGCCGGGCGGCCCGCCGACGACCTGCCGGCACCCGACCCGGACCGGATCGCCTACGTCCTCTACACCTCCGGCACCACCGGTACGCCCAAGGGCGTCGCCGTCACCCACGCCAACGTGACGCAGTTGTTCACCACGTCCACGCGGACGGCGGACCTGGCGCCCGGGCAGGTGTGGTCCCTCTTCCACTCCTACGTGTTCGACGTCTCCGTCTGGGAGATGTGGGGCGCGCTGCTGCACGGCGGACGCCTGGTCGTGGCCTCCGAGGACACCGTCCGCTCCGGCGACGACTTCCACGCCCTGCTGGCCGGGGAGGGCGTCACGGTCCTGACCCAGACGCCGTCCGCCCTGGGCCGGATGTCGCCCGAGGGACTGGACGCCGTGCGGACGATCTTCGTGGGCGGCGAGGCGTGCCCGCCCGACCTGGTGCGGCGCTGGGCCGCGGGCCGGGAGATGGTCAACGCCTACGGCCCGACCGAGTGCACGGTCTACGCCTCGATGAGCGCGCCCATGCGGCCCGGCCACGGTGCCCCCATCGGTTCCCCGGTGCCGGGTGACGCGCTGTTCGTGCTGGACGGCGCGCTGCGCCGGGTGCCGGTGGGCGTCGTCGGCGAGCTGTACGTCGCCGGGCGCGGAGTGGCGCGCGGCTACGTCGACCGTCCCGGGCTGACGGCGTCGCGGTTCGTGGCCTGCCCGTTCGGCCCGGCGGGGTCGCGGATGTACCGCACCGGCGACCTCGTCCGCTGGAACCACGACGGCGAACTGGAGTACCTCGGCCGCGCCGACGACCAGGTGAAGATCCGCGGCTTCCGCGTGGAGCCCGGCGAGGTCGAGGCCGCCCTGGCCGCCGTCCCCGGCGTCGGGCGCGCGGTGGTCACCGTCCGCCCCACCGACAGCGGCAAGCAGCTCGTGGGCTATGTGGTGCCCGCGGACGCGACCGCCGGCGTGGACGGCGCGGCGGTGCGCGCGGAGGTGGCCGTACGGCTGCCGGAGTACATGGTCCCGGCCGCGGTCGTGGTCCTGGACGAGCTGCCGCTGACCGTCAACGGCAAGCTGGACAAACGAGCCCTGCCGGAGCCGGAGTTCTCGGGCGGCGAGTACCGCGCGCCCTCCTCCCCCACCGAGGAGATCCTCGCGGCCGTCTTCGCCCGCGTGCTGGACGTCCCCCGGGTCGGCGTCGACGACTCCTTCTTCGACCTCGGCGGCAACTCCCTCTCCGCCATGCGGGTCACCGCGGCCGTCCGGGAGACCTTCGGCACCGAGATCGGCGTCCGCGCCCTGATGGACGCGCCGACGGTGGCGGGCCTGGCCCCTCTGGTGGGCCACCCGGCGGGCGACGGCCAGGCCTGGGTCCCGGTGGTGCGTCCGGAGCGGCTGCCGTTGTCGTTCGCGCAGCGCCGGCTGTGGTTCATCCACCAGTTGGAAGGCGCGTCGGCGACCTACAACATCCCGCTGGTGCTGCGCTTGGCCGGCCGGCTCGACGCCGGTGCGCTGGGCGCCGCCCTCGCCGACGTCGTGGGCCGTCACGAGAGCCTGCGCACGGTGTTCCCCGCCGTGGACGGCGTGCCCGAGCAGCGGATCCTCGACGCGGCGGAGGCCGACTTCGGCTGGGACGTCGTCGACGCCACCGCGTGGTCCGAGGACCGACTGGACGACGCGGTCGGCGCGGTCACCCGGCACGCCTTCGACCTGGCGGCCGAGATCCCGTTCCGTGCCCGGCTGTTCCGGGTGTCGGCCACCGAGCACCGGCTCGCCCTGGTGGTGCACCACATCGCGGCCGACGGCTCGTCGCTGGCACCACTGGTCCGCGACCTGTTCACGGCCTACCGGGCCCGCGAGGCCGGGGCGGAGCCCGCCTGGTCGCCGCTGCCGGTGCAGTACGCCGACTTCACGCTGTGGCAGCACGAGCTCCTCGGCGACGAGGCCGATCCGGACGGCCGGCTCGGCCTCCAGGCCGCCTACTGGGAGCGGGAACTCGACGGCTTCGAAGGGCTGCTGGAGCTGCCGACCGACCGTCCCTACCCGGCCGTCGCGGACCACCGGGGCGGCCAGGTCCTCGTGGAGTGGCCCGCGGACCTCCAGGAACTGGTGCGGCGCACGGCGCGGGAGTACGGCGCGACGCCGTTCATGGTGATGTCGGCGGCGCTGTCCGTCCTGCTGTCCCGGCTGAGCGGCAGCACGGACGTCGCCTTCGGCGTCCCCACCGCGGGACGCGGACGCACCGAGTTCGACGACACGGTCGGCTTCTTCGTCAACACCCTCGTCCTGCGCACCCACATCGACGACAACGCCACCTTCACCGACCTCCTCACCCAGGTACGCGAACGCAGCCTCGACGCCTTCGCCCACCAGGACGTCCCCTTCGACGCCCTCGTCGACCGCCTCAACCCCGTCCGCACCCAAGCCCACCACCCACTGATCCAGACGCTGTTCGCCTGGCAGAACGTCACCCTGCCCGACCTGTCCCTGCCCGGTCTGGAGATCTCCCCGCTGCGCGCGGACACCCTGACCGCCCGGATGGACCTGACCTTCAGCCTCCGCGAGCGGGTGGACGAGGCGGGGCACGCGGCGGGCATCGGCGGCGTGGTCGAGTACCGCACCGACGTCTACGACGCCGGGACCGTCGAACGCCTGGTGGCGCGCTGGCGGCGGCTGCTCGTGACCCTGATCGCGGAGCCGGGGCGGCCGGTGCTCTCCGTCGACCTGCTGGACGGGCGGGAGCGCGAGCGGCTGGACGTCCTGGGCCGCCGCTCGGTGCTGTTCGAGCCGGCGGACGACCCGTCGATTCCGGAGCTGTTCGCCGCGCAGGTGCGGTGCCGCCCCGACGACGCCGCCCTGACGTTCGAGGGCCGGACGTGGTCCTACCGTGAGCTGGACGAGGTCTCCGACGGGCTGGCCCACCTGCTGGCCGGCCGGGGCGTGCGGGCGGGCGTCCTCGTCGCGCTGCTCCTGCCGCGTTCCGCACACACGGTGATCGCGATCCTGGCGCTCCTGAAGCTGGGCGCCGCGTACCTGCCGATCGACGTACAACACCCGGACGAGCGAGTGAAGTTCGTGCTCGGGGACGCCGAGCCCGCCCTGGTCGTGACCACGGCCGGCCTCGCCCACCGCGTCGAGGCGTCCGGGCTGCCGGTGGTGGACGTCGAGGACCCGGAGGCGGCCGTCCGGCCCACCACCGCGCTGCCGCTGCCGGACGCCGGTCTGCTCGCCTACGTCACCTACACCTCCGGGACGACGGGCGTTCCCAAGGGCGTCGGCATCACGCACGCCAACGTGACCCAGATGTACGCCCCCGCGGAACGGTCCTTCGTACCCTCCCCCGACCAGGTGTGGTCGCTGTTCCACTCCTATGTGTTCGACGTGTCGGTGTGGGAGATGTGGGGTGCGCTGCTGCACGGCGGACGCCTGGTCGTCGTCCCCGAGCACGCCGTCCACTCCGCCGACGACTTCCACCGGCTGCTCGTCGCCGAGGGGGTCACCACGGTCAACCAGACGCCGTCGGCGCTGGAGATGCTCTCGCCGGAGGGGCTGGAGCGGGTGCGCACCGTCTTCGTGGGCGGCGAGGCGTGCTCCGCCGCGCTGGTCGAGCGGTGGGCCCCCGGCCGGTCGATGATCAACGGGTACGGGGAGACGGAGACCTTCTACGCCTCGATGAGCGGCCCCATGCGCCCCGGCGCGGGTGCCCCCATCGGTACGCCGGTGCCGGGTGACGCGCTGTTCGTGCTGGACACGGGCTTGCGCCGGGTGCCGGTGGGTGTCGTCGGCGAGCTGTACGTGGCCGGCCGCAGCGTCGGCCGGGGGTACGTCGACCGTCCCGGGCTGACGGCGTCGCGGTTCGTGGCCTGCCCGTTCGGCCCGGCGGGGTCGCGGATGTACCGCACCGGCGACCTCGTGCGCTGGAACCACGACGGTGAGCTCGAATACGTCGGCCGTTCGGACGATCAGGTGAAGATCCGCGGCTTCCGCGTGGAGCCCGGCGAGGTCGAGGCCGCCCTGGCCGCCGTCCCCGGCGTCGAGCGCGCGGTGGTCACCGTCCGCCCCACCGAGGCCGGCAAGCAGCTCGTGGGGTACGTGGTGCCCGAGGGGCCGGCGGCGCTCGACGGCGGCGCGGTCCGCGGCGAGGTGGCCGTCCGGTTGCCCGAGTACATGGTCCCGGCCGCGGTCGTGGTCCTGGACGAGCTGCCGCTGACCGTCAACGGCAAGCTGGACAAACGGGCCTTGCCGGAGCCGGAGTTCTCGGGCGGCGAGTACCGCGCGCCCTCCTCTCCCACCGAGGAGATCCTCGCGGCGATCTTCGCCCGCGTGCTGGACGTCCCCCGGGTCGGCGTCGACGACTCCTTCTTCGACCTCGGCGGCAACTCCCTCTCCGCCATGCGGGTGGTCGCGGCCGTCCGGGAGTCGTTCGACACCGAGATCGGCGTCCGCGCCCTGATGGAGGCGCCGACCGTCCGGGGACTCGGCCGGCAGCTCGCCGTCTGGTCCGCCGCGGACGAGATGCCGCAGGTCGTCACCCTGTGCCAGGGCACCGGGGACCCGCTCTTCTGCATCCATCCCGGCGGCGGCGTGGGCTGGGCCTACCGTGCCCTCGGCGGCATCGTGAAGCGCCCGGTCATCGCCATCCAGCAGACACCCGACGACAGCGAACGCCCGCGCACCGTACGGGAGATGGCGGAACACTACGCCGACCTCGTACGGTCGGTCCGCCCGACGGGCCCCTACGACCTGCTCGGCTGGTCCTTCGGCGGTGTCGTCGCCCACCAGGTGGCCACCGTGCTGGAAGGCAGGGGGGAGCGGGTGCGGCGGCTGGTGCTGCTGGACGCCGCCCTGGTGGAACCCGGCACGACGCGCGCACCGGACGAGGAATTCGACGAGACCGACGTCCTGCGGTACTTCTTCGCCAAGAACGCCGATCTGCCCACTCCGCCCGAGTCGCTCTCCCACGAGCGGCTGGCGGAATGGATCGAAGGCCAGTCGGCTCTAGGCGCCGCCGTTCCGCCGGCCTGGCTGATCGGCCACGTCGTCCGCAACCTCCGGTACAACTCGGAGCTCTGGCACGCCCACACACCGGACGTGTTCGGCGGAACCGCCGTCGTATTCCAGGCCGTCGGGAAGGAACTCGAACCCGGCTATTCGCGCGACTGGACGCGTCACGTCACCGGACCGGTCACCGAATACACGGTCCCCTGTGAGCACAACGACATTCTGAGCACGGACGCGCTGGCCGTCTACGGCGACCGGCTGCACGCGGAACTGGAAGGTGGCGACGGTGAGTAAGCCCGGCGAATTTCCCTATGAGGCCGGAATTCATCCGAAGGGATACACGTCCCGGCCGTGGACGATCAGGCAGTTGGCGGGGCTCGGCGACGGCCTGGACACCAACAAGCGCTTCCGCTACCTCCTCGACCGCGGCGAGACCGGGCTGTCCCTGGCCTTCGACCTGCCCACCCAGCTCGGTCTCGACCCGGACGACCCGACGGCCGTGGGTGAGGTCGGCCGCGCCGGCGTCTCCGTCGCGACCGCCGACGACCTGGCCGCCGTCTTCGACGGGATCCCGCTGGACCAGGTGTCGGTCTCGTTCACCATCAACGCGACCGCGCCCATGATCCTGGCCCTCTGGATCGTGGTCGCCGAGGAGTCGGGCGTCGATCCGGTGCTCCTGCGGGGCACGCTGCAGAACGAGATGCTCAAGGAGCACGCGGCCCGCAAGGCGTTCGTGTTCGACCTGGACGACAGCTTCCGCTTCTCCCTGGACGTCATCGAGTACTGCGTACGCCACCTGCCCAAGGTCAACCCGGTGTCGATCTCGGGCGGACACGCCCGTGAGGCGGGCGCGAACCGGGCCATGGAGGTGGCCCTCGGCATCGCCGACGCGGAGACGTACCTCCAGGGCATGCTGGACCGCGGTTTCACCACCGACGAGGTCGCGCCCCGGCTGAGCTTCATTTTCGGCACGCACATGGAGGTCCTCGCCGAGGCGGCGAAGTTCCGGGTGCTGCGCAGGATGTACGCCACGCGCATGGTGAGGCTGTTCGGCGCCACCGAGGAGAAGTCGACCCGGATGCGCATCCAGGTCAACACCTTCGGCTCCGCGCTGGCCGCCAGCGAGCCGCTCAACAACATCGCGCGTACCACCGTCCAGGCCATGGCGGCCGTTCTCGGCGGAGTGCAGTCGCTGCACGTCTGCGGTTTCGACGAGGCCGCGCAGACGCCGGGACAGTTGTCGGCCCGGGTGGCGCTGCGGGTCCAGCAGATCCTCCTGAAGGAGACCGACCTCGCCCGGCACGTCGACCCGCTCGGCGGCTCCGACGCGATCGCCCGCATCGCCGACGGGATCGAGGCGGAGGCGGCCGGCTGGCTGGACGACATCGCGGCCCGCGGCGGACTGCTGAACTGCCTGCGCAGCGGCTGGCTGGAGGAGCGGATCGACGACATGGCGTACGCCGGCGGCGGTCCGACGGTCGGCGTCGAGGACGCCGAGGAGTCCGAGGAGGAGGACTGGCTCACCGAGCGGCAACTGCGCTCCGGCGTCGTGCCGGGACGCCGCCGCCCCTTCCGGCGGGGCGACTGCGAGGCCGAGCTGCGCGCCCTGACCGAGGACGTCGCGGCGGGCCGCAACGTCATGGAGTCGATGATCGCGGCCGCGCGGGCCCGGGCCAGCATCGGCCAGATGCAGCGCGCCGTGGCGGCCGGACTCGGCGTCCGCTCACCCCAGGCCTGACGGCCGCCCATCCCGGTTTTCCCGAAAACCCGAGTCGATAGCGAAGAGACATGAACAAGCAGCAGTTGACCGACACCATCATCGCGTTCTGGGAGCGGGCCATCGGCGAGGACGGCCTCACTCCGGAGGACAACTTCTTCGACCTGGGTGCCGACTCCCTGGTAGCGGCGAAGATCCTCGCCCTGATCGAGCGCGAATTCGGACTGGAAGCGGAACTGCACCTGATATTCGACAACCCCACCATCGAGGAGTTCGTGGACGCCGTCGACGAGGCCCTGGCCGCGGCGGCACGACCGGGGGCCGGCGCATGACCGCGCCGGAGATGCTGTCGCTGTGGGGCGGCCCGGTGACGCCGGACTGTTTCCTCACGACGTTCGCCCGCCGCGTCGCCGACGACCCGCGACGCGAGGCGGTGGTCGACGCCGGCCGCTCGTACGACTACGCCGGGCTGGCCGCCTGGGCGCAGGCGGTGTCGGACGACCTGGCGGCCGCCGGGGTGCGCACCGGCGACCGGGTCGCCGTCGCGCTGCCGCGCGGCGCGGGTGCCGTCGCCGCACTGCTGGGGGTGATGCTGAGCGGCGCCGCGTATGTGCCGCTGGACCCCGAATACCCCGTCGAGCGGCTCCAGTTCATGATCGACGACTGTGCGCCGCGTGCCGTCATCGCCCCCGAGGACACCCCGGTCCGCTACGACGGACCGCTGGTGCGCCTCCGCCCCGCACCGGACGTCCACGAGCCGCCGGCCCCGCGCGCCGTCGCCTGCGAGCCCGGACTGCCGGTCTACGTGATCTACACCTCCGGATCGACCGGCTGGCCCAAGGGCGTGGCCCTCGGCCACCGGTGCGTCGACGCCATGGCCGACTGGCAGGCGTCCCACTCGCCCCGCCCCGACCTGCGCACCGCCCAGTTCGCCCCGCTGAACTTCGACGTGTCGTTCCAGGAGATCCTCGGCACGCTCTGCGGCGGCGGCACGGTGGTGATCATGCCGGAGGAGCTGCGGCGGGAACCGGCCCGACTGCTGCGCTGGCTGGCCGAACAGCGGGTCGAGCGGCTGTTCGTGCCGTTCGTCGCCCTGCAGATGCTGGCGGTGACGGCACGGCCGGAGGCCCTGGCGGCGCTGCGCCTGGTCGAGGTGAACACCGCGGGCGAGCAGGTCGTCTGCTCGGAGGACATCCGCGCGATGTTCGCCGCCCTGCCCGGCTGCCGGCTGGTGAACCACTACGGCCAGAGCGAGTCCGCCATGGTCACCTCGCACATCCTGGGTCCGGACCCCGCGACGTGGCCGCACCTGCCGCCCATCGGCGTACCCCTGCCCGGGTGCGAGCTGCTCGTCGACCCGGAGGACCCGGAGACGCCGCACATCGGCGAACTCCTGGTGACCGGTCACCCGTTGTCCGAGGGGTACCTGGGGCGGCCGGAGCTGACGGCCGAGCGCTACGTCACCATCCCGCGCTCACCGGCCGGCCACACCCGGGCCTTCCGCACCGGTGACCTCGTGGAGCTCACCGACGAGGGGGTGCGCTTCCTGTCGCGCCTGGACAGCCAGACGAAGATCCGCGGCATCCGGGTGGACCTGCTGGAGGTCGACGCGCGGCTGCTGGCCGACCCCGACATCGCCGCCGCCGCGACGGCCCTGGTGACGACCCGGGCCGGCCACACCAGCCTGCGCGCCGCGGTCGTCCTCCGGGAGGGCTGCGCCGGACCGGTCGAGGCGGCGGCGCTGGCGCGGCTGCGCGCGGTGCTGCCGGAGGTCGCGGTGCCCGTCTCGGTGACGGAACTGCCCGAACTGCCGCGCACGCCCAGCGGGAAGATCGACCGGGAGGCCGTCGTCAAGCTGATCACGGAGGACCTCGGCAGGCGCCGGCGCGAGCGGGGCGGGCGCGCATGACGACCGTCCTGCACGACCGGCTCGCCGACGCGGGCCAGTACGCCCTGTGGGCGGAAGCCACGATCGACCCGTCCATCAGCGGCGGCGGCTATTTCGCGGTGACCTTCCACGGCCCGGTCGACGAGCGCCACCTGCGTGCCGCCGCGCTGGCGGTGCTGCGCCGGCACGAGCCGCTGCGGTCCGTGCTGCGCCTGATGGACGGGCGGCTGCGCCAGTGCGTCCTGCGGGCCGAGGACGCCCGCTCCTTCGCGCGTGCCGACCTGCCCTGTGCGGAGGGCGCCGAGCGGGCGGCCGTCCGGGCCTGGCGCGAGGCACCCGAACGGCACGGTCACTGGGACCTGGCAACCGAGGCGCCCCTCCGCTTCCGGCTCCTCACGCACGCCCCCGACCGCTGCTCGCTCGTCTTCGAGGCCCATCACGCCGGGTTCGACGGGCGCAGCAAGTTCCTGGTGGCCCGCGACTTCTCGCGGTACCTGGCGGACGCCAGGGCGGGCCGGCCGGTGGACCCCGCGCCGCTGGCCGCTCCCGAGACGCCCGTGGCGCCCGCCGAGGTGACCGAGGAGGCGATCGCGTTCTGGCGTACGGCCGTCGACCGGGCCGAGCCGGTGGCGCTGCCCGAAGGCGGCCGCCTGGGGCAGCGGACGATCACCTCCTCGCCGGCCGTCGAACTGGACCCGGGCGCGGTCACCACCCTGCGCACGATGGCCCAGGCGCTGAAGGTGAGCACGTTCACCGTGCTCCTGGCGGCGCTGACGCGACAGTTGGCGGTCTACGGGAACAGCACCCCGCTGCTGGCCCTGGCCTCCGACGTCAGCGACGAGCACACCCGCGGGGTCGCCGGCCTACAGATCAACGTCGTCCCCGTGGCGCCGGAGATCGCCCGGGGGGCGTCGGCCGAGGAGTCCGTGGCCACCGCGCGCCGGGCCCTCGCGCACCTGGCGCGCTACCGTCGCGTGCCGTTCGTCGACCTGGTCGCCGGCGTGCCCGGCAAGCCGCTGGCCCGGCTCGGCACCGAGCTCGGGCTGTCCTTCCCCCGGCCGCCGGCCGGGCTGGACCTGGAGGTTCCGGGGCTGCGGACGGCGTGGGACTTCTTCACGCCGAACACCAACGCCACGCTGGCCAGGACGCTGCAGATCCGGGCGGACTGGCCGCGCTGCCGGGTCCGTCTCGACTACCGCCGGGACCTCATGGGAGCGGCGGAGGCGGAACAGCTCCTGACCGACTTCCGCACCGCCGTCTCGGACCTCGCCGCGGGGCGCACGGCGTCCTCGGTCCGCCCGGCGCGCGCCGACCGGCCGGCACCGGCCGCCGACGGTACGCCGTACCGCTGCGCCGGCGTCCGCGTCGGCACCGTACGCGACGACGACGCCCCCCATCCGCCGCGGCTGGCACCCACGGCGGGCGTCTCGTTCACCGCGCACGCTCCGACGGGCGAACCGCTGCCGCGTTCGGTCACGGGCACGCTCCGCGTCCGGCTGCCCGACGGCCGCGAACTGCCCACCGGCGACTGCGGATACGTGACCGCCGACGGCGAGGTGCGGCTCCTGGGCCCGCGCGACGGCCGGTGGATCCGCACCCGCGGCCTGGTCGACGCCTTCACCGTCGCCCGCGTCGCCCGCACCCACCCCTGGGTCCGGGAGGCGGACGTACGGCTGGAGAAGGGCAGGACCGAGACCGCGGTGCTCACCGTGACCGGCACCGGCCCGGACGCCCCGACCACCCGCGAGTTCCGCGCCCACCTGCGCACCCTGCTGCACGGCGGCGAGCTGCCCGGGCGCATCAGAATCCGTCCCTCCGACACCCCCACCGAAGAAGGATGACCATGGACGAGCTTTCCTCAGCAGTGATCGCGGGCGCCGCCCCCGAGGTACTGGAGCGCCTTCCCGTGCCGAGCGAGTACAACGCGGCGTACCTGCGCGCCGAGGACGTCGGCATGTTCGCCGGCGTGGCCGACAAGGACGTCCGCAAGTCGATCCACCTCGGCCGGGTCCCGATGCCGGAACTGGCCCCCGACGAGGTGCTGATCGCCGTCATGGCCGCGGCGATGAACTACAACACCATCTGGTCCGCGACGTTCGAGCCGCTCCCCACCTTCAGCTTCCTGCGCCACTACGCCAAGCAGGGCGGCTGGGCGGCCCGGCACGACCGGCCTTACCACGTGCTGGGCTCGGACGCCGCGGGAGTGATCGTGCGCGTCGGCGACGGCGTGCGCAACTGGAAGGTCGGCGACCACGTCGCCGTCGGCACGGCCCACGTCGACGACCAGGAGCCACTCACCCACCACGACGGCATGATGGGCGAGGAGCAGCGGGCCTGGGGCTTCGAGACCAACTTCGGCGGGCTCGCCGACTACGCGGTCGTCCGGGCCAGCCAGTTGCTGCCCAAGGCGGCCCACCTGACGTGGGAGGAGGCGGCCAGCAACCCGCTGTGCGCCGGTACGGCCTACCGCATGCTCGTCAGCGAGCGCGGCGCCAACATGCGCCAGGGCGACGTGGTGCTCATCTGGGGCGCGGCGGGCGGCCTGGGCGGGTACGCCGTGCAGTTCGTCCGCAACGGCGGCGGCATCCCGGTCGGCATCGTCAGCTCGGACGAGAAGGCGGCGATCGCCCGCAAGCTCGGCTGCGAACTGGTCATCGACCGGCGGGAGATCGGGGAGATCTCCGACGATCCGGACGCCACCGTGGCGACCGGCAAACGCCTCGGGAAGATCATCAGGCGGGAGGTCGGCGAGGACCCGAACATCGTCTTCGAGCACGTGGGCCGCAAGACCTTCGGCATCTCGGTCTTCGTCGCCCGGCGCGGCGGCACCATCGTGACCTGCGGGTCCAGCACGGGGTACCGGCACACCTTCGACAACCGCTACCTGTGGATGCGGATGAAGAAGATCGTCGGCAGCCACGGGGCGAACCTGTACGAGCAGTGGCAGGCCAACCGCCTCATCCAGCGCGGCCGGGTGTTGCCGATGCTGTCCGAGGTGCATCCCTTCTCCGAGACGGGCGAGGCCGCACGCGTGATCCAGTTGAACGAGCACCTCGGCAAGGTCGGCGTGCTCTGCCTGGCGCCGTCGCCCGGCCTCGGGGTCACCGACGCCACGCTGCGCTCGCGGATCGGCGAGGACCGGGTCGCCCCGCTGATGGCGGCATGACGGCCCCGGGCGCGCACCCGGGCGCGGGAAAGCCGGGAGAACACGTGCGGCGCGTCCGCGTGGTGGTCGCCAAGCCGGGGCTGGACGGCCACGACCGGGGCGCCAAGGTGGTGGCGCGGGCCCTGCGCGACGCCGGCATGGAGGTCGTCTACACCGGACTGCGCCAGACGCCCGAGCAGATCGTGCGCACCGCTCTGGAGGAGGGTGTCGACGCCGTCGGTCTCTCCCTGCTGTCCGGTGCCCACATGGAGCTGGTGCCGCGCGTGCTGAAGCTGCTCGCCGAGCACGACGCGGCGGAGATACCGGTCTTCTGCGGCGGCGTCATCCCGCCGGAGGACGCCCGCCTGCTCGTCGGGATGGGCGTGCTGCGGGTCTTCACCTCGCGGGACACCCTCCCGGAGATCATCGAATGGGCGCACTCCGCCCTGCGCCCCCTCGAGGTGGTGGCATGACCGGGAACGGAACGCCACTGCGCGAGACCCTGGCCTCCGCGCGGGGTGGTGACATCCGGGCACTGGCCCGGCTGTTGGCCCTCGCGGAGAACCACGGCGTCACGGAGGACGACCTCGCCGCGCTCGGAACACCCGAGCGCACGGGCGCGGCGGGCACGGCCGCCGCGGTCATCGGCCTGACCGGCCCGCCGGGCGTCGGCAAGTCGACCCTCGTCTCCTGTCTGACCGCCGAGTACCGGCGGCAGGGGAAGCGGGTGGCGGTGCTCTGCTTCGACCCGTCGTCGCCGCTGACCGGGGGCGCCCTCCTCGGCGACCGCATCCGGATGCAGGAACACGTCGGCGATCCCGGGGTGTTCATCCGCTCGGTGTCCAGCCGGGGCCACCTCGGGGGGCTCTCGGCCACCGCGCGGCCGATGATCGCGGCCCTGGCCGCGGCCGGGTTCGACGTCGTCCTGATCGAGACGGTCGGGGCCGGGCAGTCGGAGGTCGAGATCGCGTCGGTCGCGGACCGGACGATCGTCGTGCTCGCGCCCGGAGCGGGCGACGGCATCCAGATGGCCAAGGCAGGTGTACTGGAGATCGCCGACCTCTACGTGGTGAACAAGGCGGACCAGGACGGGGTCCACACGATGGTCCGCGAACTCCGGTCGATGGTGGCCCTGGGCACCCGCGAGATCCCCGTGGTGACGACGGTCGCGGGCCGGGGCGAAGGGGCCGCGGAGGTCGTCGCGGCCCTGTCCGCCGGAGGCCCGGCGACGGCCACGCCGGAGTGTACGTCGGGTTGACGAACCGTCATCAACCGCTTTGCAAAGAGTGATACTTTGGAAAGCGTTCGGTCAGGCGAGCGGCAGCCGGCCGGGACGACGCTCCCGGCCGGTTCACGCCCATGTGAAAGGCACGGAAACCCATGGCTGTTCGGTCCGGTGACACGTCGCAGGACGTCCGCGTACGCGTACAGGGAGAACCGGTGGACTCCTTCCCGGAGTTCGCTCCCGAGGTCGAGCGGGGCGCGGTGCACCGCATAACCGTCGTCGGAGAGGACGTGCTGCACCGTCGGTGCCGACCGGTCACCGAGTTCGGTACGCCCGAGCTCTCGCGGCTGATCGACGACATGTTCGCCACGAACCAGGTGGCGGAGGGCGCGGGGCTCGCCGCCAACCAGATCGGCGTGGACCTCCAGTTGTTCGTGTGGGACATCATGGACGAGTGGGGGGTGCGCCACGTCGGGCACATCGCCAACCCGGTGCTGGACGAGCTGCCGGCCGAGGAGCGGGTCCTCATCGAGGAGTCCGAGGGGTGCCTGTCCGTTCCCGGCCCCTACCGGGTGGTGCCGCGTCCCGACCGTGCCGTGGTGCGGGGCCTGGACAAGGACGGCAACCCCCTGGTCATCGAGGGCCGGGGCTACTTCGCCCGGTGCCTCCAGCACGAGACGGACCACCTGCACGGCCACCTCTACCTGGACCGGCTGTCCAAGCGGGAGCGGAAGTCGGCCCTCCGTGAGATGGAGGAGTCCAAGGAGAAGATGTTCGCCCGGCGGGCCAGGATGGCGGAGAAGCTGGGGAAGTAGCCCGCGCGACGGCGCCGGCCGCGAGAACGGGCCGCCGTGCCCGCGCCCGTACGCGGGTGCGGGCACGGCGGCCCGCCGTGTGCGCCGGGCCGGTCCGGCGCACCGGCCCCGAGTGCCGGTGTGATCGCGGGCACGTTGCGGGCCGGCGGGGCGTGCGCTGCACTGAGGGCATGCTGACGCGAATCGATCACATCGGGATCGCCTGTTCCGACCTCGAGGAAAGCGTGGAGTTCTACCGCGCCACCTACGGCTTCGAGGTGTTCCACACCGAGGTCAACGAGGAACAGGGCATCCGCGAGGCGATGCTCCGGATCAACGGGACCTCCGACGGCGGCGCGTCCTTCCTCCAGTTGCTGGAGCCGACCCGGGAGGACTCGGTGATCGGCAAGTGGCTGGCGAAGAACGGCGAGGGGGTGCACCACATCGCGTTCGGCACGGCGGACGTGGACGCGGCCGCCGGGGCCGCCCGGGACAAGGGGGTGCGGGTGCTCTTCGACGAGCCGCGACAGGGGTCGATGGGGTCCCGGGTCACCTTCCTGCACCCGAAGGACTGCCACGGCGTGCTGACCGAATTCGTCACCGCCGCCCCGCCGGACGCGGCCGCCCACTGACCTCCCACCCCCTCCGTACGGCGCCCCCCCCGGTCACCGCCCGGGCGCCCCGGAGCCGGCCCGCCCGGTGAGCTCTCGGCCGGTCGCGCACAGGGCGTCGACCGTGGCCCGGACGGACGGCCGCGCGCCCGCGTCGGTGCGCCAGACGGCGAAGACGTGCCGGCACATCGCGTTCCGCACCGGGAGCAGACGCACCCCGTCGGGGACCGGCCCGCGGCCGAGGCGCGGGGAGACGACGACACCGAGGCCGGCGGCGACGAGGACGAGCTGGGTGTGGTGTTCGTCGGCCATGTGCGAGACCCGGGGTTCGACCCCCTGGGCCCGCAGGGTGCCCAGCAGCCAGTCGTGGCAGAACTCGCCCTCGGGCCAGGAGACCCACTCGTCGTCGGCGAAGTCCTCCAGCACGACGTCCCGGCGGTCCGCGAGCGGGTGTCCTGCGGGCACCGCGACGTCCACGGGGTCGTCCAGGAGCATGGCCCTCGACAGCCCGGCGGGCAGGGTGACCGGCCGGTTGGTCCAGTCGAGGAGGACGGCGACGTCGAGTTCGCCCCGGTCGACCCGCCGGACGGCCTCTTCCGGCCGCATCTCCTCGATGCCGACGATCAGTTGCGGGTGGTCGGCGCGGAGCCGGGCGAGGGTGGCGGGCAGCACTCCGCGGACGGCGGTCGGGAAGGCGCCGAGCAGCAGCCGGCCGACGGCCCGGCCCCGCTGCGCCTCCAGGTCCGACCGGGCCAGAGCGACCTGCGCCAGGATCCGCTCGGCATGGGAGGCGAGCAGCCGGCCGGCGTCGGTGAGGCGGATGCCGCGGCCCTGCCGGGTCAGCAGCCGCTCGCCGGTCTCCCGTTCCAGCTTGGCCAACTGCTGGGAGACGGCGGAGGTCGTCACGTGCAGCTCCGCGGCGGCGGCGCTGACGGACCCGCTGCGGGCGACGGCGTCGAGCGTCCGCAGACGCTCCAGGTTCAACATTGCAGCGATGCTACGCGAACTCGCGTACGAGAATTTGCTTGTCCTAAGAGGTCCGGTCGGACATCTTGAGCCGCATGAGCACCGTCACCCCTCGTCCCCCCACGGCTCCGGCCGCCACTGCCCCTGCCGCCGCCCCCGCCACCCCCTCTGCTCCCTCCGTCTCCGCCGTCTCCGCCGCCTCCGCCGCCTCCGCCGCCTCCGCCGTCTCCTCCGTCTCCTCCGTGGACTGGCGCGTCCGGTTCGGCGCGCTGGCCCTCGTCTGGGGCTTCAGCTTCCTCTTCATCCGGCTGGGGACCGACGGCTACGCCCCGCTCTTCGTCTCCCTGGGCCGCATGCTGTTCGGTACGGCGGTGCTCGCCACGGCCCTGCTCGTCAAGCGCCAGCGACTGCCCCGCTCGGTACGCACCTGGGCGCACCTGACGGTGGCGGCGTTCCTGCTCAACGCCCTGCCGTTCTCCCTCTTCGCCTACTCCGAGCTGCGCATCCCGTCTTCCCTGGCCGGCATCTGCAACGCCACCACGCCTCTGTGGGGCATGGCGTTCTCCCTGGTGGCGCTGGCCGAGGACCGCCCGACCCGGCGCCGGTTCGCGGGTCTCGTCCTCGGCTTCGCGGGGGTGCTGGTCGTGCTCGGCGCCTGGAGCGGGTTCTCCGGACAGGACCGGTGGGGTACCGCCATGGCGCTGACGGCGTCGGCCGCTTACGCGATCGGCTGGATCTACGTGCGGCGCACGCTGTCCGGCACGGGCGACTCGCACCTGTCCCTGTCCACCGGCCAGTTGCTGGTCGGCACCGCGCAGCTCGCCGTCGTCGCCCCGCTGGCCGCGCCGCTGCCGTCGGCCGTCCACCCGGTGTCGCTGCTGGCGATCGCCGCGCTGGGGGCGCTGGGCACCGGGATCGCCATGCTCGTCCAGTACGGGCTGGTGGCCGAGGTCGGCCCCACGACGGCGGCGCTGAGCACCTACTTCATCCCCGTGGTGGCCACGGCGGCCGGGGCCACGCTGCTCGGCGAGGATCTGACCTGGAACACACCGGTCGGCGCGCTGATCGTCCTGGCCGGCGCGGCGCTGACCCAGTCCCGGGGCTCCCGGGGCGGCCGGACCGGGCGAGGCGCTCAGGGCGCGCAGGGAACTCGGCAGCTTGCTCAGGACGCTCGGCGAACTCAAGAGCCCCCGGGCGCCGGGGATGCCACGCCGGATGACGCGCACCGAACGCGGACCGGTGTCCGGCGGACGACCACGCGCCGCCCATGACTCCCCGCACCCGCGCCGCCGCCGGTACCGACGGCACCCCCGCTCAGGCGTACCGCCCTGCCGGAGCCGGCCCGGTCGCGGACGCCCACGCGTCCGCGACCGGCTCCATGTCGTCCGGGCCCAGGGCGGACACCGTGATCCGCACGGCCGGCGGTGAGGCGAGCCGGAAGCGGGCACCGGGCGCCACCGCGTAGCCGGCGCGCAGCAGGTGGGCCACGGCCCCCGTCTCGTCCGGCACCGGGAGCCAGACGTTCATCCCACTGCGCCCGCGTGCCGCCAGCCCCCGCTGCCGCAGGGCGCGGACGAGCGCGTCCCGCCGGCGCCCGTACGCGGCGGCCGTCGCCACCGGGTCGACGGCGCCGGTGCGCCACAGGTGCAGCACCGCGTCCTGGAGGACGTGACTGACCCAGCCGGGCCCGAGGCGCTGGCGGCCGCGCACCCGGTCCACGGTCACGCTGTCACCGGTGAGGACGGCGAGCCGCAGGTCGGGGCCGTAGGCCTTGGCGACGGAGCGGACGAACGCCCAGTGCCCGGTGGCCCCGCCGAGCGGCCGCGGGGGCGCGTCGACGATGCCGTGGCCGTGGTCGTCCTCGACGACCAGCACTCCGGGGTGTCCGGCGAGGACGGCCCGCAGCTCGCGGGCGCGGTCCGCGCCGACGAGGGCGCCGGTGGGGTTCTGCGCGCGACTGGTGACGATCAGTGCCCGGGCACCGCCCTCCAGGGCACCGGCGACCGCCGCCGGCTCCGGGCCGTCGTCGTCCACCGCGACCGGGACGGGCCGCAGGCCGAGCGCGGGCACGAGGTCGAGGAGACTGCCCCAGCCCGGATCCTCGACCGCGACGGCGTCGCCCGGACGCAGATGGGCCGTCAGCACCCGTTCCAGCCCGTCGAGCGCGCCGGAGACCACCGCCACCGGCCCGTCGGGCACGCCGTCCGCGTCGAAGGCGGCCCGCGCCATCCGCTCCAGCTCGGTGTCGACCGGGGCGTCGCCGTACAGCACGGGAGCCCGGGCCGCGCGCTCGGCCGCCGCCGCGAGCGCGGCGCCGAGCGGGGGCAGCAGGGCGGCGTCGGGGTTGCCCGTCGCCGCGTCGCACACCCCCTCCGGCACGTCCACGGCGATCAGCTCCCGGGGCGCGCTGGCCGGGCGGGGCCGCACCCGGGTGCCGCGCCGGCCGGCCGTCTCGACGACCCCGCGGTCGCGCAGGATCCGGTAGGCGGCCGCCACCGTGTTGTGGTTGACCCCGAGATCGACGGCCAACTCCCGCAGCGGCGGCAGCAGTTCGCCCGGAGGGAGGCGGCCGTCCCCGACGGCGCGCTCCACGCTCTCCGAGATGTCCGCTGCGCGGCGACCCGTGATCCGATACTCTCCTAGCACAAAGCCGATTATGCACTAGTGCAATGGAGTCCGCAATGTCTTCCCCGGCCCCGACCCCAGCCCCGACCCCGACCCCGGCCCCGTCCTCCCGCCCCGGCGGAACGTACGAGCGCACCCCCCGCACCACCCCCACCCGCTACCGCGACCGCGCCTCCTACGACCGCGAGCTGGTGCACGCCATCCTCGACGACGGCTGCCTGTGCCACCTCGGCTTCGTCCGCGACGGCGCCCCGGTCGTCCTGCCCACGCTGTACGGGCGCGTCGGCGAGCGGCTGTACGTGCACGGCTCCACCGGCTCCGCCCCGCTGCGCGCCGCCGGGGAGGCCGAGGACGGCATACCCGTCTGCGTCACCGTCACCCACCTCGACGGCCTGGTGCTGGCCCGCAGCGCCTTCAACCACTCCGTCAACTACCGCAGCGTCGTGGTGCACGGCACCGCCCGCCGGGTGACCGACCCGGAGGAACTGACCACCGCGCTGGACGCGCTGGTCGACCAGGCGGTGCCCGGACGGGCGGCGGACTCCCGGCCGGCCTCGCCGAAGGAGCTGGCCGCCACGGCGGTGCTGCGCGTCGACCTCGCGGAGGTCTCCGCCAAGGTCCGCGCCGGCGGCCCCGGCGACGATCCGGAGGACCTCGCCCTGCCGTACTGGACGGGCGTCGTCCCCATGACCACCGTGCGCGGGACGCCGGTCCCGGCGGACGACCTCGCCCCCGGCATCCCGCTGCCCGGCTACCTCACGCCCCGCTGACCGGCCGCCCGGCGGCCGCGGCGGCCTCCGGCCCGCCGGCGGCGGTCTCCGCTCCATCGGCAGCGGCGACCGCCACCGGCCGGCCGGGCCGGGCCGCGCCGCGCGTCTCCACCAAGGCCAGCCCCGCCACGGCGGCCATCAGCACCACCGTGCCCAGCACGGTCGCGGCCGTCAGCCGCTCCCCCAGCACCGTCACCGCGATGACCGCGGCGGTGACCGGCTCCAGCAGGGTGATCACGGTGGCCGTGGTGGCGCGCACCACCTGCAGCCCGGTGAAGAACAGCGCGTAGGCCAGCGCCGTCGGCACGGTCACCAGGTACGCCATCAGCGGCAGCGTGCGTCCGAGGCCGTGGGAGCTCGGCAGCGCCCCGCCCGCCACCGCGAACGGCAGCAGGAGCACGGTGCAGACGCCGAACGAGGTCAGGGTCGTGGTGAAGCCGTCCGTCGCCCGGCCGGCCCGGCCGAGATGGCGGGCGTGGACGGCGAACAGGGCGTACCCCGCCGCCGACAGCAGCGCCAGCGCCACCCCGGCGGGCCGGACGGTGGCCGAGCCGCCGCCGAGCACCAGTACGGACAGCCCGGCGAGGGCCCCGATGACGGCGAACCGGCCGCCCGCGCCGAGCCGTTCACCCACCAGCAGCCGGCCGCCGAGCGCCGCCAGCACGGGCGCGGCGCCCAGGGTGACGACGGTGCCGACCGCCGTGCCCGTCGCGTCCACCGCCGCGAAGAAGGCCGCGTTGAACACGGTGAGCCCGGCCCCGTTGACCAGGGCGGCCGTCGCCCGCCGCCGCCACGGCCCGGCCGGCCGCGAACGCCCGGCCGCGCGCCGCGAGGGCACCAGGAACCGCACGGCCAGCAGCAGCGCGAAGCCGCCGACGCAGCGCCAGAAGGTGAGCACGACCGGGTCGAGGCCGCTGCTGTCGATCGCCAGGGTCGCGGTGGCCCCGGTGGTGCCCCAGGTGAGGGCGGTGAAGGTGACGTAGAGCAGACCGCGCCCGGCGGACGGGACACGGACGGCGCCGGAGCGCGCAGAGGAAGGGGACGACACGGAGGTGTCGGACATGGCTGTTCTCCCGCGGAAGACGTGAAAGGTCGCGTGGTCTTCGTGGCGGGCAGCCATCGGCGCCCGGCCGCGCCGCAGGGCGCACCGGGCCGGCGTCCCGGGGGAACGTCCGCGGAAAGAGGCCGCGTCGGACGTCCGGGAGCCCCCGAAGGTGATCGGGTGAGGAAGAAGCCGCCCGCGTCAGGCGGCGGGAGGCGGAAGAACAGCACTCGTAGGCATGATCACATGTTATGACCGCGACGAGCCGCCGGACAACTGCTGTCCGCCGGTCCGGACTTCCGCTTCCCCGGGCCGGGCCTCCACCCGGGGCAGGGCCGGCGCGTCACCCCCCGCCCGCACCCCGGCGTCCCGAGGCGCCGAGCGCTGGGCGACGAAGGCCCCGAGCAGCACGAGGGCACCGCCCACGAGCTGCGGAACGGACAGGCGCTCGCCCAGCAGCACCCAGGCGAGCACGGTGGCGACGACCGCCTCCAGACAGGCCACGACCCCCGCCACCTGCGGGGACAGCAGGCGCACCGAGACCACCCCGGTGAGGTAGGCGGCCACGGTGGCGACCAGCACCAGCCAGGCCAGCAGCACGACGGCCGGCACGTTCCCGCCGCGCAGTACCGCACCGCCGGCGAGCACGCGCGCGTCCATGGTCCAGGGCCGCGCGACCGCGGTGAGGACGAGGGCACCGAGCAGGAAGCCGTACGCGATGACGCCCACGGGGTCGGCGGCCCCGGTGCCATCGTCCCCGTGGTCGGACAGGACGAAGTAGCCGACCTGGCAGACGGCCCCGCCGAGGGCGAGCAGCAGCCCCAACGCGTCGAAGCGCAGCCCGGCCCACACCTCGACCACACAGGCCAGCCCGCCGACCGCCAACAGCACGCCGACCGCGGCGGCCCGCGACACCGCCCGCCTCCGGACGAACCGCACCCACCCCAGCACCAGCGCGGGCGCCAGGTACTCGACGAGCAGGGCGACACCGACCGGGATCCGTGAGATGGCCGCGAAGTAGCAGGCCTGGACGCCCGCGACGGCCAGCAGGCCGAAGCCCACGAGCAACGCGGGGCGGCGCGTCACCAGGGCGCGGTGCCGCCACACGACCGGCAGCAGCACCAGGGCCGCGCCGGCGGCCCGCAGCCAGACGACGTGGAGCGGGGCGAGACCCGCCTCGATCAGCGGCTTGGCCGCGACCCCCGAGCCACCGAACGCGAGCGCGGAGACCAGGGCGAGGGCCGGCCCCCTGCCCCTTCCGCCGGACAGCAGTTCCTTCGGCATCGACGCATCATGTCAGGCCCCGACAGGTCCGTCACCGGCATGGCTCCTGACCCACCGGCCGGCGGACGCACGGGCGCCCAGCCCCTCGGCGTCGACCCCGGCACGTTCCAGCACCTCGACCGCCCGGCAGCGGGGGTCGACGGCGAGGGCGGCCAGCAGGTCGAGCCCCTCGACCGGGCCCGGGCCGCGGGCGGCGGCCCGGGCGTACGCCTCGCCCATGGCGGTGGCCGCGGCGGGCGACCAGCCGGGGACCCCGCCCTCCGGCAGCAGCGGCAGCGCCCGGGAATCCTCGACGGAGCCGCGCCAGCGCAGGCCGTAGCCGATGCTGCGCTGCACCAGGTAGCCCAGCAGCCGGACCACCCGGTCCGGGCCGCCGGGCAGCGCGAGCCGGGTCTCGGGGTCGGCTTCCAGCAGGGAGTGCAGCAGGTGTGCGGTGTCGATCTGCCGGTCACCGTCACGCAGGGCGCGCCTGCGGGCACCGGCGACCGCCGCGGCCACCTCGGTACTCAGCGGCGCCGCGCCCGCCCCGCCGATGTCAGGTGTACGGCTTTGCACCCTCCCACCCCATCAGTCCCAGGCCGTGAGGGCATCCCCGAGCGGAAGCATTCGCGCGTCCCCCTCCGGTCGGGCGCGGACGCCCGTGCGCTCCTCCTTGAGGAGGAGACGCACGGGCCGGACCCCCAGGGGACCGACGGCGCGTCAGTCACCCTCGGCGAGAATCAGATACAGCTTCCGCCGGGTCTCGTTGACGACGGCCAGCGCTTCTTCCCGCTGCTCCGCGCTGCCGGTGCGCCAGACCTGCCCGAACGCCTCCATCAGCGCGAAGCCGGCCTGCCGGATCTCCTGCGCCGTCTCACGCTCGGCGCCGCCCGCCACCTGCTCCCAGGGGGCCGGGGCGCCGGCGTCGGCCTCCGCGCGGCCGGCCTCGGTGAGCGCGAACAGCTTCTTGCCGCCCTGACTCGCGCTGCTGATCAGCCCTTCGTCCTCCAGCAGTTGCAACGTGGGGTACACCGAGCCGGGGCTGGGCCGCCAGACGCCGCCGCTGCGCTCGGCGATCTCGCGGATCATCTCGTAACCGTGCATCGGCCGGTCCGTCAGCAGCGCCAGGATCGACGCCCGCACATCGCCACGCCGCGCCCGGCCACCGGGCCCACCACGCCCCCGCCCACCGAACGGCGGCCCGCCGAACTGCGGCCCAAAGGGCCCGAACGGCCCAAAAGCCCGCCGCCCACCACGCTCGCCGCCACCACGCGGACCGAAGCCGGGGTGCTCGTTTCCATGGGGGTATCGCATATCGCTCCTCCAGTACATCGATCGTTCGCGATGCTTCGACGATATATCGCTAACACTCACACGGCAAGACCCTCGCTCGACTCCGGGGACACGGCGGTATCGGCCGCGCGGAGGCGATCCATCCCGTATCGGCGTTCCAGGCGGCGCGCATGCGCACCTTGCACAGAGCCGGACAGTCAGAGGCCGCTTGAGCCCACGACCACCCCCACCGCGGCACTCGTCAACGAAGCCCCCCTCCACTCCGAACAACGAGCAGCAAGCCCATCTGATTCGGCGGCATACGAGCGAGCCCGGACCGATGGTCCGGGCTCGCAGTCCGAGAAAGCCCGCCAACGCCAACGGGCGGCACCACGTGCCACGCTGTGGACTCGCGCCCCGCCATCACGGACCCCACGAGGAGGGGACGCCTCGGCATGGCTAAGTCCCTGGACCTCCCCCCGCCGATTCCGCCCTACCGGCGCACCGACCCTCTCAAGCGAGCTCCACGCTGACTTGGGATCCCAGCTCCTCGAAGCCCAACGCGGTCGCGACACGCCGGGAGGCGGGAAGGCGCGCGCGCCACTGCGGCAGCAGCCCAGCGGCCAGGGCCCGGGCCACCGCCGCCGAACCCGTCACCCGCGCCAGCCCCCGCCCCCGCGCTCCCGGCGCCGTCAGTACGCCGATGTGGGCCGTCCGTCCCGGCCAGACCCGGTACCCCGAGGCAGCGATCACCCGGCCCTGCTCGCGCACCACGAACGCGGGCGAGGTGATCTCGTCCAGAGCGGCTTCCCCGGCGTCCTCATGACCGGCCGCCCGTTCCAGGGCCCTCACATCCGGATGAGCGGCTGCCAGCCGCTGCACCGTCACGACACGATCGCTCA
This sequence comes from Streptomyces sp. NPDC052910, assembly GCF_055585605.1. Lineage (NCBI taxonomy): Bacteria > Bacillati > Actinomycetota > Actinomycetes > Kitasatosporales > Streptomycetaceae > Streptomyces > Streptomyces sp. NPDC052910. The sequence goes on along the minus strand of NZ_JBVJJR010000013.1, from coordinate 20,884 downwards.
CCGGCCGAAAGCTTTCCGGGGACACATAGGCCAGCGTCGCCGGCCCGAGCACCCGAGCCACCGGAAGGGCGTCCGGCACCCTTGCGCCGTCCGTGACGCCTCGCACCGACGGCCTGCTCAGTGCGTCCCGAACGATCACGGCGGCACTCTCACCCGGCGCGGTCACGATCGCCGATCCGTCCAGAGCCACCACCCCCACCCAGCCGACCGGGCACAGCCCGGACCTCGGGGAGACCACGATCTCCACACTGCCCGGCGGGCCGAACGACACGGGCGCCCGGGCCAGGCCCTCCCAGAGCCCACGGGCTCGCATGACCAGCGGTTCGCACGGCATGGCCGCGATCCTGCCAGTCGCGGAGGGCGCCCGGCTCGCGAACCGGCGGACGCGGTCGGCGGATACGGAACAGTGCCCCTCCGCCGACGTCGTCTCAGGCGCACCCTGATCAACGGGTGTTCACATCCCGGGTTCTGAATAGGGCGGGCGGCCTACCCCGGTGCTGCCTCCAGGGTCGGGGCGAGCCGGGGGCGAATGCCTGCCGGGCGCGCCACGGCTCACCCCGACGTCGCGAAAGCGTGCGCGACGCTCGACTGGATCGAACAAGCCGCCAGCATCGGCACCGTCGCAACCAACCCCGATCGGTTCGGTCGAGCGGCCAGGCGGTCAGGCGGTCAGGCGGTCAGGCGGTCAGGCGGTCAGGCAGCAGCGTCGCGAGTTCCGCGTTGGCGCGCTCGCCGACCAGGGCGAGGATGCGGCCAGCGGCGGCCGGGTCCTCGGCGGGTATCCCGTCCCGAATGCGGCCGGAGACAGGGGCGGTCTCCGCGCCGACGGCCGCCGGCAGCTCGCACCCCGCGTCCGAGGGGCGGAGGTACGCCCCGTCCGCGACGAGCAGATGTTCGGCCGGTAGCTCATCGGGGGTGGCGCGGATGTCGACCGGGTCGGGCTTGAGGAAGCCTTGGACCTGGGCGACGAGATCGCCCGGCGTCCGCGGGGCGTCGGCGGTGACGGCCCCTCCTCCGACGCCCGCCCAACGCGGCCCGCCCGCGCCGCGGCGCGTTCGGGGGCCACCTCCCGGCGATTGGCCGTGTCCCGTGCCGTCCGCGCCCCCTACCGTCCTGTCATGCGAATCAGAATCGTCGACGCGTTCACCGACCGCCCCTTCGCCGGCAACCCGGCCGGCGTCATGCTCTTCGACGGCCCCTTCCCCGACGACGACCGGCTGCAGGCCGTCGCCGCCGAGGTCAACCTTTCCGAGACGGCGTTCGCCCGGCCGCTGGGCGGTACGGGCGAGGGGGAAGGGGAGGGTGAGGCCGACTGGGCGCTGCGCTGGTTCACCCCGTCCACCGAGGTGGACATGTGCGGCCACGCCACCCTGGCCACCGCACACGTCCTGCGCACCACGGGAGCCGCCACCGGGACCGTCCGCTTCGCCGCCCGCTGCGGTGTGCTCACCACGACGGCGCATGACGACGGCTCCCTGACCATGGACTTCCCGACGTCCCCGCTCACCCCGCTGGCCGCCCCGGAGGGGCTGGCCGAGGCGCTCGGCGCCGCCCCGGTGAGCGTGCACGACACCGCCCGGCACATCGGCGACCTGCTGGTCGAACTGTCCGACGAGCGGACCGTGCACGCGCTGAACCCCGACTGGCACGCGCTGGCGGGGCGGTCCCGGCGGGGTGTCATCGTCACCGCGCCGGCCGCGGACCCCTCGCTCGGCTACGACTTCGTGTCCCGCGGCTTCTTCCCCAACGTGGGCATCGACGAGGACCCGGTCACCGGCAGCGCGCACACCGCGCTGGCCCCGTTCTGGGCGGCCCGCCTCGGCCGCGCCGAGCTGACGGGACTTCAGGGCGGTGCCCGGCGGGGGCTTGTCCGGACGACGCTGCGCGGCGACCGCACGCTGCTGACGGGCCACGCCGTGACCGTGATCGACGGCGAGTTCCTCGTGTGAGGGGACCGCGCCGGCGGCTCACGCCGTCGGCAGCCAGCCCACCTTCCCCGCGAGCAGCGCGTATCCCGCGAACGCCACGATGTCGATCAGCGCGTGCGCCGCCACCAGCGGTCCCACCCGGCCCCACCGTCGGTAGAGGAGGACGAAGAGGACGCCCATCGCCATGTTGCCGACGAACCCGCCGACGCCCTGGTAGAGGTGGTAGGACCCGCGCAGCACGGCGCTCGCGGCCAGTGCCGCCGTGGGGCCCCAGCCCGTCTGGCCCAGCCGGCGCAGCAGGTAGCCGACGACCACGACCTCCTCCAACACCGCGTTCTGCACGGCCGAGGCGATCAGTACCGGGAACTTCCACCACACGTCCGGCAGCGATTCCGGCACCACCGTCAGGTTCGATCCGGCGGCCCGGGCTCCCAGGTAGAGCAGCAGTCCGGTGCCGCCCACGACCGCGGCGACGGCGGTGCCGCGCGCCAGGTCGGAGCCGGGGCGGCGGCGGTCGAAGCCGATGGCGCGCAGCCCGGCGCCCTCGCGGGACAGCAGGTGGGCGACGAGGAGGACGGGCACCAGCGAGGTCGCGATGCCGAAGAGCTGCCAGGCCAGGTCGAGCCAGGGCCGGCCGGGCGCGTGGGAGGTGTTGAGCCGGGCCGCCTGGTCCTTGAGCCCGCCCGGCCGGGTGAGCGCCCCGATGAAGCTGATCAGTGCGGAGACCCCACTGGCTCCGAGGGAGAGGGCCAGTACCAGGAGGGTCTCGGTGCCCAGCGTGCGCCGCGACGGTACGGGACCGACGCCCGGCTCCGTCGGAACACCGGGGCGTTCCGCCCCGTCACGGGCGTCCTGTCGCGTCGCTCTGTTCACTCGTGGACCACTCCTGCCTGCGCCCTGCACCGCTCGCCGTCCCGCCCGCGCGTCCTCGCGTACGGCCGGTCCGGGATGTCCGTCCGCGGCGGTGACCGCCGCCGCGTCGTCCCAGCTTGCCCGACGTCCGCCGGACCGGACCACGGAGGGGCCGGTGGTGCGGGGTCAGGCGATCCCGACCGGCCAGGTGTGCACCGGCTCGCCGGTCGCCATCAGCTCGCAGTAGCGCCGCGTGGTGGCGGCCAGCGCGGCGTGCCGGTCCAGGCCCCGGTCCCGTGCCGCGTGGTAGGTGGCGGCCTGCCAGGACGCGCCGTTGGCGCGCAGCCGGCAGCGGCCTTCGATGACGCCGAGGTAGCGGTCGCGGTCGGCGGGTTCGACGCCCCAGGCGTCGAGGCCCGCGGCGGCCAGCGGCAGCAGCTCCTCGCGGACCAGCCGGACCGCGGACACCTCGGCCACTCCTCCGTTGCGCCCCTTGGGCCAGCGCAGCACGGCGTCGATGCCGTGCCGGCAGGCGGCGTCGAAGTTGTCGGCCGCGGCGGCGAACGGCAGCCGCGTCCACACCGGACGCGGTTCCTCCGCGAGGGACCGGACCAGCCCGTAGTAGAACGCGGTGTTGGCGAGCACGTCGGTGACGGTGGGGCCGGCGGGCAGGACGCGGTTCTCCACCCGCAGGTGCGGGACGCCGTCGGCGATCCCGTAGACGGGCCGGTTCCAGCGGTAGACCGTCCCGTTGTGCAGGACGAGTTCCTCCAGTCGCGGCACCCCGCCCGCGTCCAGCACCCGCAGCGGGTCCTCGTCGCCGCTGATGGGCAGCAGCGGGGGGAAGAAGCGCAGGTTCTCCTCGAAGAGTTCGTACGCCGAGCCGATCCACCGCTCCCCGAACCAGGTGCGCGGGCGGACGCCCTGTGCCTGGAGCTCGGGCGGACGGGTGTCGGTGGACTGGACGAACAGCGGCGGGCGGCTCTCGCGCCACAGTTCGCGGCCGAAGAGGAAGGGGGAGTTGGCACCCACGGCGATCTGCGCGGCGGCCACCGCCTGGGCCGCGTTCCAGACGGCGGCGAACCGGCCGGGGGTGACCTGGAGGTGCAGTTGCACCGAGGTGCAGGCGGCCTCCGGGCAGATGGACCGCGCGGTGCAGGTCAGCCGTTCGACTCCGTCGATGTCGATGCTGACGTCCTCCCCGCGGGCCGCCATGACCTGCTCGTTGAGCAGTGCGTAGCGGTCGGCGGCGGAGAAGTTGTCGGGGACGAGGTCGTCCTGGCCGAGCGTCGGCAGAATGCCGATCATCACTATTCCGGAGCCCACTTCCCGGGCTTTCCGGTCGGCGTAGGAGAGGCCGGTGCGGAGCTCCTCGGCGAGTTGGTCGAGAACGCGCCCCGACAAGCGGTGCGGGACGATGTTCACTTCCAGGTTGAATTGACCGAGTTCGGTCTGGAAATCACGGCTCGCGATACGCTCCAGCACCTTGGCATTCATCATGCTCGGCATACCGTCGGAGCCCGCCAGATTCAACTCGATCTCCAGCCCCATAAGGTTCCGGGGCCGGTCGAAACGCTTCTCCTCCAGTAACCTCCCCAGCCCTTCCAGGCACTGCCGGAGCTTGTCCCGGTGGCGCTGGCGGTCGTCCAGGCCGAACTCCACGGCGGCGACCTTCTCACCCATGGACGCGTCCTCCTCCAGCGGTCGCCCTCGGCGCCGGCCCGTTCCCGTCACGGTCGATGATGCCCATGCGAAGCGATCGAAACGCCTCACCCCGTCCCCGTATAACCGGTAGGCTGGCAGCCAAGCGCACTCCGGCACATTCCGATGGCATGACGGCAGCTCATGGCATGTCGCATTGCGCTGGTGATAAACACCGACGAGTTTCGGCCGACCGTTCCCGGGAAAGAAACCGAGGTCAGGCCTGCGCGATCGGGAACGAAAACACCGAAAACGACCCCGCAGGCGGCCCTGATTTCCCCTTGCCGGAAATACCGGCGACAGCTAGCCGAAACATCCTGTGAACATGTGTCGTATAAACTCGGAGTGAGGCAGAGAGTAGGCGCCCCGGCAGTCGGTCCCGGCCCCCCTCTGACCCCGCACACCGACAGCGTCGTCACCTGCCAGCACCTGCGTGTCTCCGAAGTGAGAGGCGACCCATCATGCCGCTGCACATCCCCCCTGCCCCCGCGCCTGCCCTCCGTAGCGTCCGCACCGCCCTCGGCTCCCCCACCGCCGTCCGGGAGACCCGCACCCCGTCCCTCAAGGCCGCCCAGGGAGCGCTCGACTGCGAACTGCCGCTCCCCGTCCACGTTCTGGAGCAGCACACCCCGGCCGGCGGCACCCCCCGCACCCGGCTCACCGGCTGGCGCTTCCTGATCAAGGAGGACGAGCGCGCCATCGCCGCGGGCGAGGCGCGGCCGACCGCCGACGGCTGGACGTTCTCGCACTTCTTCGAGGGACCGTACGTGGTCTCCACCGAACTCGCCCTGCGGCAGGCGGAGTCGCTGTCGACGCCGTACCAGCCGCGACTGCTGACCGTGCCCGGCCTCTACATGCTGACTCTCTGGCTGCACGGCGACATCACGGCCGACGCCGAGTCCGGCCTGCCCGCCCCCGGCGACCTCCTGGTGCCGCTCGCCCCCGCGCCGCCCGGCATCGCCGCCCACCGCCCGCACCGCTTCGCCGACCTGCTTCCGGTGCTCACCCTCCGGCTGGCCCCGGCACCGATGCTGAAGACCGCGTGACGCGTCCCGGCGGCGCCTCGCGACCCCTACGGTCGCGGGGCGCCGCGCCGTTCGCGGCCGGTCCGCGGGCGCCACGTCACCCACACGGCTCACTCCACGGAGGTCGACCCGAACGGACCGAAGGGGCAGACTTGTTGACGGCAACCGTCCGCATGGGTGACGCGTCTTCCTCCACAGCGGACCGCTGCTGCGAAATCCCTGCGGAATCACGCCCGTAGGGCAACACTGGGAACGACAGACCACATCGTCACGGGGGGCGGCATGACCACCGCATCGAGCCGCAGCACAGCGACAGCAGCCACGACATCCCAGCGAAAGAACCCTCCCATGTGCCAGCACCAGCCCGCGTGCCCGTCAGCCGATTCCGCCGACCGGGAAGCCGCCCACCTCGTGGCGCACTTCCCCGAGCAGGGCTGGAGCCTGCTGTGCAACGGCGTCCTCTGCTTCGAGGACACCGGGGAACTGCTGCCTGACGGGCAGATCATCGCCCCGCACCGGCCGCTCGGCGCCGGGCATGTGGTGACGGCGGCCTGACGGCCGGGCCGGCACCGGCGGACGACGCGCGACGAAAGGGCCGGCCCGGCGATCCCGCCGGGCCGGCCCTCCACGTGTGCCGGGCTCAGCCCTCGTACTCGTCCAACGGCGGGCAGGAGCAGACGAGGTTGCGGTCACCGAACGCACCGTCGACCCGGCGCACCGGTGGCCAGTACTTGTCGGCCGCGGAGACGCCGCCCGGGAAGACCGCCTCCTGTCGGCTGTACGGGTGCTCCCAGTCGCCCGCGACGGACGCGGCGGTGTGCGGGGCGTTGCGCAGCGGGTTGTCGGTGGCGTCCCACTCGCCCGAGCCGACCTTCTCGATCTCCGCGCGGATCGCGATCATCGCCGCGCAGAACCGGTCGAGTTCGCCGAGGTCCTCGCTCTCGGTGGGCTCGATCATCAGCGTGCCGGCCACCGGGAACGACATCGTCGGCGCGTGGAAGCCGTAGTCGATCAGACGCTTGGCGACGTCGTCGACGGTGACGCCGGTCGCCTTGGTGAGCGGCCGGAGGTCCACGATGCACTCGTGGGCGACGAGGCCGTTGGGACCGGTGTAGAGCACGGGGTAGTGCGGCTCCAGGCGCTTGGCGATGTAGTTGGCGCTCAGCACCGCGACCTGCGTCGCGGCCTTGAGGCCCTCGCCACCCATCAGCCGGACGTACGCCCAGGAGATCGGCAGGATGCCGGCCGAGCCCCACGGCGCGGCCGAGATCGGACCGACCCCGGTCTCCGGGCCCGCGGCGGGCTGGAGCGGGTGGTTGGGCAGGTACGGCGCGAGGTGGGCGCGGACGCCGACGGGACCGACGCCCGGGCCGCCGCCGCCGTGCGGGATGCAGAAGGTCTTGTGCAGGTTCAGGTGCGAGACGTCGCCTCCGAACTCACCCGGCTTCGCCACCCCCACCAGCGCGTTGAGGTTGGCGCCGTCCACGTACACCTGACCGCCCGCCTCGTGGACGAGGGCGCAGATCTCGCTGATGTGCTCCTCGAACACGCCGTGGGTGGACGGGTAGGTGACCATGAGGACGGCCAGCTCGTCGCGGTGCTTCTCGATCTTGCCGCGCAGGTCGTCGGCGTCGACCTCGCCGTCCTCGCCGGTCTTCACCACGACGACGCGCATGCCGGCCATCACGGCGCTGGCCGCGTTGGTGCCGTGCGCGGAGGACGGGATGAGGCACACGGTCCGCTGCTCGTCGCCGTTGGCGCGGTGGTAGGCGCGGACGGCCAGCAGACCGGCCAGCTCGCCCTGCGACCCCGCGTTGGGCTGGAGCGAGACCTTGTCATAGCCGGTGACCTCGGCCAGCCGCTCCTCCAGCTCGCGGATGAGCGTGAGGTAGCCCTCGGCCTGCTCCGCCGGGGCGAACGGGTGCAGCGCGCCGAACTCGGGCCAGGTGACCGGCTCCATCTCGGTCGTGGCGTTGAGCTTCATGGTGCACGAGCCCAGCGGGATCATGCCCCGGTCCAGCGCGTAGTCCCGGTCGGCGAGGCGGCGCAGGTAGCGCAGCATCGCCGTCTCGGAACGGTGCTGGTGGAAGACCGGGTGGGTGAGGAAGTCGGAGCCGCGCAGCAGCTCCTCGGGAAGCGCGTCGGCGGTGGCGGCGTCCAGCGCCTCGACGTCGGCGTCCACCCCGAACGCGGCCCAGACGGCGGCCAGGTGCTCGCGGGTGGTGGTCTCGTCGCAGGCGATGCCGACGGTGTCGGCGTCCGTCCGGCGCAGGTTGACGCCCCGCTCCAGGGCGGCGGCGACGATCGCGTCCGCCCGGCCCGGCACCCGCGCGGTGACGGTGTCGAAGTACGCGCCGTGCACGACCTCGACGCCACCGGCCCGCAGCCCCTCGGCGAGCAGCGTGGCATACCGGTGGACGCGGCGGGCGATGCCGGTGAGCCCGTCGGGCCCGTGGTAGACGGCGTACATCCCGGCCATGACCGCCAGCAGCACCTGCGCGGTGCAGATGTTGCTGGTGGCCTTCTCGCGCCGGATGTGCTGCTCGCGGGTCTGGAGGGCGAGGCGGTACGCCTTGTCGCCGTCCGCGTCGACGGAGACGCCGACGAGGCGGCCGGGCAGGCTGCGCGCGTACTGCTCACGGACGGCCATGTAGCCGGCGTGGGGTCCGCCGAAGCCCATCGGCACACCGAACCGCTGGCTGGTGCCGACGGCGATGTCCGCGCCCAGCTCGCCGGGCGGGGTGAGCAGCGTCAGGGCCAGCAGGTCGGCGGCGACGGTGACGATCGCGCCCAGCTCGTGCGCCCGCTCGATGACCGGCCGCAGGTCGCGGACGGCACCGGAGGCACCCGGGTACTGGAGCAGCACGCCGAAGACGCCGCGCTCGGCGATCTCGTCCGGAATGCCGGCGGAGAGGTCGGCGACGACGACCTCGACACCGGTGGGTTCGGCGCGCGTCTCGATGACGGCCACGGTCTGCGGCAGGGCGTCGGCGTCGACGAGGAACACCCCGTCCTTGACCTTGCCCACGCGCCGCGAGAGCGCCATCGCCTCCGCCGCGGCCGTGCCCTCGTCCAGCAGGGACGCGCCGGAGGTGGGCAGCCCGGTGAGGTCGGCGACGACGGTCTGGAAGTTGAGCAGGGCCTCCAGGCGGCCCTGGGAGATCTCCGGCTGGTACGGGGTGTAGGCCGTGTACCAGGCGGGGTTCTCCATGACGTTGCGGAGGATCACCGGCGGGGTGAACGTGCCGTGGTAGCCGAGCCCGATCATGGGCACGAGCACCTGGTTGCGGTCCGCGAGACCGCGCAGCTCGGCGATCACCTCGGCTTCGCCGCGGGGCTCGGGGAGCCGGAGCGCCTCGGCGCTCTTGATCACGTCCGGCACGGCGGCGGCGGTGAGTTCGTCCAGCGAGCCGAAGCCGACGTGGGCGAGCATCTTCGCCTGCGCCCCGCTGTCGGGGCCTATGTGGCGGCCGGCGAACGGAGTGCCGCGCTCCAGGTCGGAGAGGGCGATGCGGTGGGCGGTCATCTGCGGGGGCCTCCTGGTCATTGCGACCTGCGAGGGGTACCACGGCGCGGGTACCCGGACGGCCTCCCCCTCTGTCATCTCGACCTGAGAGCTTCACCGGGCCCTTGTGACGCGACCCGGCTTTCACCGTCGGTGAGGAGGGGCTCGGCATGGTGCCCGGTCCGGTGCCCGCCCTGCTTTCCAGAGTGACCTCGTCCGCGCGGTACGTGTGCCTGAGAGATTCCGGGGAGGATTTGCTCCTTCGGCGCCCCCGTCGGACCCGTCGAGGCCAATGCCTGTCCAGGTCCCCGGAGGACTCTCCCGCGCGGGGTCCACAGCCAATCGCCAGCCTACCAGCGGCGATGCCGACGCCGGATCTCCCGGGCCGGTGCATCTCCGCCGACTCCCCCATTACTCCCGCTTGGTGGCTTTTCTTGCGCCCCGAGGGTTTTCCCGGCTTTGCCGACGGCCTCCCGGGGAAACCAGGAGAAAGAGAGGGACGGAAGTGACTCCCGGGAGGACGGATGCAGTCGGATATCGATCCTCGGACCCTGATCGGCCGCAAGGCCTACGACCGGGACGGAGCGAAGATCGGCACCGTGGACGAGGTCTACCTCGACGACGCCACCGGCGAACCCGAGTGGGCGGCCGTCCGCACCGGGCTGTTCGGCCGCGACGCGTTCGTCCCCCTGGAACCGAGCGAGGTCGTGGACGACTCGCTGCGCATCCCCTACGACCGCACGCTCATCAAGGCCGCCCCCGACCTGGGCGTCGGCCGCCACCTCTCCCCCGAGCAGGAGCTCCGCCTCTACCACCACTACCGCATGGCCCTGCCGGGCGGCTCCGACCGCTGAGCCCCGCCTGCCGCGATTCCGCCGCTCGTATCAAGCCCGTCCGGCGTTCGAGGACAACCGCGCGGAGCGCGGTTCCGGGGGTGCGGGGGTGCGGGGGTGCGGGGGTGCGGGGGTGCGGGGGTGCGGGGGTGCGGGGGCTTGCCCCCGCAAGAAACGGCGAAAGTGGGGGTGCCCCCTCTGGGGGAGGGGCAGGGGCACCATCCGCGCCCGCAGGGCGCGCCCTCCCCGCTCACTACGCCGCCGACCCGCTCAGGCCCACGGCCGAATCGTCCCCGCCCCCATCCCGAAACGCCCCGCCCGGTTCCACGAGACGCCCCTCCCCCGAAGGTTGGATCAACGGCACCGGCTCGGCGGGTTCCAGATCCGGATCGTCGACGGCGAAGGTCCGCACCCGGCCGGGAGCCGTCGACCAGGGCTCCTCGAACCGTACGGTGACCCGGCCGAGGCCGCTGCCCTGGATCCAGCCCCGGCCGAGCTCGCGGTGTACCACGTCCAGACCGGGCAGCCACCGCCGTGCGGGCGCGGCGTCGTCGTCCGCCGGCCGGTCCCCCGCCCCGCCGGGAGCCGGGGGCTCGCTCCCACCCCCCTCGGGCCCACCCTCCTTAGGCCCACCCCCCTCAAGCCCCGCCTCGGCGGCCTGCGCGGCAGCGACCCGCGCCTGCGCCTGCGCGAAGAGATCCTCCTGCGTGTAGTCCGCGAGCCCGCTGACCCCGACGCCGAGCAGCCGCACCCCCGCGGTCGTGTCGACGCCCTCAAGCAGCCGGGCGGCCGCCTCCCGCACGACGGCGGGGTCGTCGGTCGGCCCCCGGAGCGTCTCGGAGCGGGTGAGGGTGGAGAAGTCGTACCGCCGCACCTTGATGACGACCGTGCGGCCCGACCGTCCGGCGGCTCTCAGCCGCCGGACGCAGCGGTCGGCGAGCCGGGCGAGCTCCAGTCGGACCCGCGTCCGGTCGGTCAGGTCCTCCGCGAACGTGTCCTCCACGGAGACGGACTTCGCGTCCCGCTCGGCCACGACCGGGCGGTCGTCGTGCCCCGTCGCCAGGGCGTACAGGCCGGCCCCGTGCGCCTTGCCCAGCAGCCGCACCAGCTCCGCCTCGCCCGCCTCGGCGGTCTCGGCGACCGTGTGGATGCCCGCGCGGCGCAGCGTCTCGGCGGTGGCGGGCCCGACGCCGGGGATGGTCCGTACCGGCATGGGCCCGAGCAGCTCCAGCTCGGTACCGGGCTCGATGACGACGAGCCCGTCCGGCTTCGCCTGCTCCGAGGCGATCTTGGCGAGCATCTTGGAGCCGGCGAGGCCCACCGACCCGCCGACCCCCGTCGCCGCGAGGATGTCCCGGCGCAGCCGCTCGCCCACCGCCCGGACGGCCTCCGTGGTCGGCTCGACGCCGCCCGCCTCCAGGTCCACGAACGCCTCGTCGAGGCTCAGCGGCTCCACCAGTGGTGACAGCTCGGCGAGCAGCCCCATGACCACGCCGCTGACCTTCTGGTACAGGCTGAAGCGCGGGGTCAGGTAGGCGGCGTTGGGGCAGAGCCGGCGCGCCTGGGCCGTCGCCATGGCCGAGTGCACACCGAAGACCCGCGCCTCGTACGACGCGGTGGCCACCACGCCCCGCGGGCCGATGCCTCCGACGACGACCGGCTTTCCGCGCAGACTGGGCTTGGCCGCCTGCTCCACCGAGGCGTAGAAGGCGTCCATGTCGAGATGCAGGATCGTCGGTGAACCTCTCACACCACGCATCGTCCCGCATGGCACTGACAATCGCCCTGACGTGCGACGACGAAGCCGCCCGCGCTGCCCCGGCACGGCCCGCTCCGGCCACACGGAAGCGGGCCCGGGGAACACCCCGGACCCGCTTCGCGTCGGAATCTCGCGGCGCGCCGCGCTCAGCCCGCCCGGTTCCGCCGCCGCGCCAGCTCGTCCGCCGGGTTGTGACCGATCAGCGTCTCGCCGGTGTCCACCCGCTCGCCGTGCAACTGGGCGAGCGCGCTCTCGACGTCCCGCCAGACCACGCCGACGGCGATCCCGAAGACGCCCTGGCCACCTTGCAGGAGCCCCACGACCTCGTCGGGGGACGCGCACTCGTAGACCGTGGCGCCGTCGCTCATCAGCGTCATCTGCGCGAGATCGGCCATGCCGCGCGAGCGCAGGTGCTGAACGGCGGTGCGGATGTTCTGCAGGGAGACGCCGGTGTCCAGCAGCCGTTTGACGATCTTGAGGACGACGACGTCCCGGAAGCTGTAGAGCCGCTGGCTTCCCGACCCGTAGGCGGGCCGCACGCTCGGCTCCACCAGCCCCGTGCGCGCCCAGTAGTCGAGCTGCCGGTAGGTGATCCCGGCCGCCGCGCAGGCGGTGGGCCCGCGGTAGCCGATCGTCTCCGTGCCGGCCGCGGCGCTCCCTCCGGTGTCCCCGTCGTCCGAACCGCCCGCCCGGGGACCCCGCTGGGAAGTGACCGCCGCCGGGGGGACCGGAGTGCTTCCCACGCCGCTCAGGCCATGGGTGGGGCCACCTCCCCTGCCGTTCAGGCTGGGGGGGAGGGTCACCGGTTCGACCGATCCCCCGTGCAGCGGATACGGACTGCCGACCGCTGTACCGTCGCCCGTGCTTCTCACGCCGACCTCCGTCCTTGACCTGCCTTCTCGACGGTAGGCAGTCGCTCGGGGTGCGTCAACGATCGCCACACTCGGCACGCCGAGTGATAATCACCCTGAGAGTGGTTTTACGTGTCCCCGCGGGGGAAAGGCTACTCGAATACCCTGCTGCGGCCCCGTTTCGCGGCTCCGGCCACAGCGCTTTCACCGCGGCCCTCCCGAGGGCCTGCGGCCGCGCCTCACTGGCTGTTGGTACCGAAGTCCTCCGGCGAGATCTGGTCGAGGAACTCGCGGAACTTCTCCACCTCGTCCTCCTGCTCGTCGGGGATGGCGATGCCCGCGTCGTCCAGCACGCCGTCACTGCCGTAGATCGGCGTTCCGGTGCGCAGGGCCAGCGCTATGGCGTCGGACGGCCTGGCGCTGACCTCGACTCCGCTGGCGAAGACCAGCTCCGCGTAGAACACGCCTTCGCGCAGGTCCGTGATCCGGACCTCCGCGAGCTGCTGCCCCACCGCGTCCAGCACGTCCTTGAACAGGTCGTGGGTCAGCGGTCGGGCCGGAGCCATCCCCTGCTGTGCGAAGGCGATCGCCGTCGCCTCCCCCGGTCCGATCCAGATCGGGAGGTAGCGGTCGCCTCCCACTTCGCGCAGGAGCACGATCGGTTGGTTGGAGGGCATTTCCACCCGGACACCCACGACATCGAGCTCGTTCACACAGCAACCCTAGGACGTGCTCGGCCGGTTTGGGTAGTCGGGGCCGCTCCCGGTCGCCGTCCGCACGGCCGGAGCCCGCCGTCCACGCGGCCGGAAGCTCACCGTCCGCGGGCCCGGGAGCTCACTGCCCGCGCGGCTGGAGCGCCGAGCGCACCAGGGCCGCGTGCAGCCGGACGGACAGTCCGGCCAGCTCCCGGGCGGTGGCCTCGGCATGGGCCCTGGTCTGCGGGTTGCGGTGCCTGCGCAGGGGTGCGACCACCTGTTCGACCAGGCCCGCCTCGCGGTCGGCCGCGGCCTTCACGGCCCGTAGGTGCCGCGGCTCCAGCCCGAATCGGCCCAGGTCGGCGACGAGCCGGGCGACGGCCACGGCGTCGGCCGCGAATCCGCCGTCCGGGTGGGCGACGACCAGGCCGTACGACTCCCACTCCACGAGCTCGCCCTCGGTCGCCCCGGTGAGCTCCAGCAGCTCGGCGCGGCCGATCCGCCCCTGGGGCCCGGCGGGAACGGCCTCCGGACCGGCCTCCGCCGGCTCCTCGGGCCCTCCGGGCGGCTCCCCGAGGTCGAGGGCGTCCCGGGGCTGCCCCGGGGCGGGCAGCGGGATCCGCTCACCGCGGGCCAGCGCGTCCAGGTGCTCGCGGATGACCTTCAGCGGCAGATAGTGGTCACGCTGCATCCGCAGCACCTGGGCGAGCCGCTCCACGTCCGCCGTGCTGAACTTGCGGTAGCCGGACGGCGTGCGCTGCGGCTCGACCAGGCCCTCCGCCTCCAGGAAACGGATCTTGGAGATGGTGACCTCGGGGAACTCCTCGCGCAGCAGGTTGAGCACCGTTCCGATGCTCACCAGCCGGCCCTCCACACCGGCGGTGCCGGAGGAGCCGGCACCGCCCGACGGTGTCTGCAGCATGGCCTTTCCCTCGGAATCCCTCGGAATCCCCCGGACGCGGTCGACGCGGTCCGGGAGGGGTCAGATGTTCCGCTGGCTGCCGAAGAAGACCAGGCGGTACTTGCCGATCTGCACCTCGTCGCCGTTCGACAGCACCACCGAGTCGATCTGCTCCCGGTTGACGTACGTGCCGTTGAGGCTGCCGACGTCCGTGACGGTGAAGCCACCGTCCGCGTTGCGCCGGAACTCCACGTGCCGGCGGGAGACCGTCACGTCGTCGAGGAAGATGTCGCTCTGCGGGTGCCGGCCCGCCGTGGTCACCTCGCCGTCCAGCAGGAAGCGGCTGCCCGAGTTGGGGCCGCGCCGGACCACCAGCAGCGCCGAGCCCAGCGGCAGCGCCTCCACGGCGGCCTGGGCCTCCGGGGAGAGCGACGGGATGGCCGTCTGGCCCGTGGTCTCGGAGTCGTACGCCTCCAGACCGGAGATGGAGATCGTGGACGTGGTCTCCGAGGCCCGCTCGGCCACGGCACCCGGCCGCAGCGGCGCACCGCAGTTGGAGCAGAACCGGCTGTTCTCGCCGTTCCGGTGACCACACCTCGTACAGACCGGCAAGGCAGCCCCTTCCCCCGCACCCGACATCGGCGTACCGAGACCTATGCGCGCGGTCGCCGTGGGATCGCCGGGAGGGACTCCCTGGCCCCCCTGGGCGACGCCGGGGGCACCCGGCTGGTCGCGGAACAGGGGGCGGCCCTCCTGGCCCCGCTCGTCGCCTTCCACCGGAGCCTGGGCCCGGTGGCGCGCGGAACCGCCGCCGCTCTGGCGGGAGCTCTTGCCGAACAACTTCGCAAACAACTTCACGGGCGATTCCCCTTGACCGAAACAGACCCGCCCGTGGGGCAGGACAAAACCTCGCTGCACACACCGTCCGACCTGGACATCCTTACAACGTCCAGGGCCGACAGACAGTTTCCATCACGCACCCCCGTCTTGGTGCGCCGACCCCCCGCAACTCTCCGCCCTCCCCGCAGAGCCCCTGCGTTCGCCCGCCTCACCGCGATGACGACCGAGCGTAGTCAGGCCGCTTCGCCGGACGCAAGGCGTTGACGACGATCTTCTCAGACCGGGAGATGTCGACCCCGGCCTGCTCCTTCTGCAGAGTCTGCACCACACCACCGGGGATGTTGAGAGCGGGCTTCAGATCGTCGGGCTTGCCGATGACCTTGAACTTGTAAGGCTGCGACACCTTCTTGCCGTCGATCTCCACCTTCCCCGCGGTGCCGGAGAAATATGTGTCGGCGGCCACGCGGACCTCGTTGAGCTGGATCGCCTCGGCGCCGGCCGCCCGCAGCTCCTGGACGGCGTCCAGCAGCATGTCCGGCTCCACCGACCCCTTGCCGTCGCTCACCGTGAGGACGATGCCGGGCCCCTGGGCGGCCACCGTGCCCGCCAGGATGCCGAGCTGCTGCTCCTTCTGCGCCGTCTGCTTACGGGCCTCCGCGGCCTGGTTGGAGCTGCTCTCCAGCTCCGTCCGCTGGCCCTCCAGCTTCCGCTTCTCGTCCTCGAGCCGTTTGGTGCGGTTGTCGAGTTCGTCCAGGATCCGCACCAGGTCCTCCTGGCGCGCACCGCGCAGCACACTGCTCTCGCTGTTCGACCGGACCTGGATCGCCAGCCCCAGACCAAGCACGCACAGCAGCAGGGCGACGGTGAACTGGGCCCGGGTGAACCGGGGCGGCCAGAGGCCCTTCACCAGCCGCTGACGCCCGGTCAGGGGCGGCTCCGGGGCGGGCCCGGAGGCGTCCTTCCCCGGCTCGCGTCCGGGCGCCGGCGGTTCGGTCCCGGCGGCCGGGGGCGGAGAGCCGGCGTCCGCCGGGCCCTCCGGTTTCCCCGGAGTCCCCGGACCCTCCTCGGACCCCTTGGGCTCCTTGGATCCCTTCGGCTCCTCGGGCGTGTCGTCGCTGCTCATCGGCCTCACGCCCGGAAGACGTGCCGCCGGATGGCGGCGGCGTTGGAGAAGATGCGGATGCCCAGGACGACCACCACACCGGTCGACAACTGCGCGCCGACGCCCAGTTTGTCGCCGAGGAAGACGATGAGGGCCGCGACGACCACGTTCGACAGGAACGACACGACGAAGACCTTGTCGTCGAAGATGCCGTCCAGCATCGCCCGCAGCCCGCCGAACACCGCGTCCAGGGCCGCGACGACGGCGATGGGGAGGTAGGGCTCGACCGCCGTCGGCACCACGGGGCGGACGACCAGTCCGACCACGACTCCCACGATGAGGCCCAATACGGCGATCACGATGTGCCCTTCCCTGTGTCGGCGGCGCGGCCGGCCGCGCCGCCCCCCTGCGGCCGTGCGGTTCGTACGGTCAGACTCGGCGCGGCCGGCAGCCGGATGTCGCCCTCGACGGAGACGCTCGCCCTGACCCCGTAGTTCTGCTGGAGGACGTGCAGGTACTGGCCGTCGACGCTGTCCTGGAACGAGGTGCTCATCCGCCGGCCGTCGCCGATCGCCAGCACCGTGTACGGCGGCGCCAGCGGCTTGTTGTCCACCAGTATGGCGTCCCCGGCCGCCCTGATCGCCGACAACGAGGTCAGTCGCTGGTCGTTGATCGCCACGGCCTCCGCACCGGCCTGCCACAGGCCGTTGACGACGCGTTGCATGTCGCGGTCGCGCACCCGGCCGGTGTCGGTGAAGCCACTGCTCTCCCGGGGGCCGCCGCCCCCGCTCTTGGCCTGCTTGGCGTCGTCGACGACCACCTTGACCCCGGGGCCGCGCACCTCCGTGGCCCCGGCGAGGAGGGACACCAACTCGGCCTTGTCCCCGCCGTGTTCCTCCAGGGCCTCGCGCTGCCGGTCCCCGACGGTCTCCCGCAGCCCGTTGACGTTCTTCTGCAGCGCGTCCGCGGCCGCGGTCTCCTTCTCGATGCGGCCGATGAGCTGTTCGCGCTCCTTGGCCAGCGTGGGTGCCGATATGCGCGCCTGCGCGGCTCCCAGCGTCACCACGACGGCGGCCAGCAGCAGCGCCCCGGCCAGCCCCAGCTTCGCCCTGAGCTTGCCCGGCAGCCCCGCGCCGCCCTCGGCCCGCCGGGCCGCCGCCTCCGCGTAACCGTCGTCCAGGCTGTGGTCCATCACATTGGTCAGCAGCGACATGGAGGCGTCGGGGCGCGACGGCGGTGCGGAGGTCCTCCGAACGGGGGGCTGCTGCGACATGCCGCACATCGTCGCACGTCGGGGGCGCCGTCTCCCAATGGCCCCACCGGCGTGCCGGAACGGGACCGGGAAGACGGCGCCCCGGTGCCGGTCGTCCGGTGTCCGCGGCACCGGGTGGTGCCGCGGACACCGCCGACGCTAGCGGCCCGCGCCGTCGACCACGGCGGACCACTCGTCCAGCAGCGCCTGGGCGGAGGCGTCGTCAGGCCCCTCGGCCCACAGGTGCGTCACGGCCTCGGCCGGGTCGGGCAGCACCATCACCCACCGCCCGTCCGCCTCCACGACGCGGACGCCGTCGGTCGTGTCGACCGAGCGGTCGCCGGCCGCCTCGACCACCTGACGCATCACCAGGCCCTTGACCGCCCACGGCGTGGCCAGGTCCCGCCGCAGGACGTGCGCCCGCGGGATCCGCGCGTCGATCTGACTCAGCGTGAGCTGGGTGCGGGCCACCAGGCCCACCAGCCGGACGAAGGCCGCCGTGCCGTCGAACACGCTGCTGGACTCCGGCACGATGAAACCGCCGCGCCCGTCCCCGCCGAAGATGGTCGACTCCGCCCGGCCGACCCGGGTGAGGTCGTCCGGCGAGGTCGTCGTCCACTCCACCTGCGTACCGTGGTAGGCGGCCACCTGCTCCGCGATCCGGGTCGTGGTCACCGGCAGTGCCACGCGTCCGGACCGCCGCTCGGCGGCGACCAGGTCGAGCATGACCAGCAGGGCGCGGTCGTCCTCGACGATCCGCCCGCGCTCGTCCACCAGCGAGATCCGCTCGCCCACGGGGTCGAACCGCACGCCGAACGCGGCCCGCGCGGACGAGACGATCTCCCCGAGCCGGACCAGACCGGACCGCCGGGCGTCGGCGGTCTCGGTGGGCCGCGCCTCGTCCAGGCCTGAGTTGATGGTCAGCGCCTCCACCCCGAGCCGGCCGAGGAGGCTGGGGAGGACGAGACCCGCACTGCCGTTGGACGCGTCCACGACGACCTTGAGCCCGGCCTCGGCGACGCCGGAGGTGTCGACGGACCGCAGCAGGGAGCCCGTGTACGAGTCGTAGACGCTCGACGGGAAGGACAGGTCGCCGATCTCCCCGGGGAACGCGCGCCGGTACTCCTGGCGGGCGAACACCCGGTCCAGCTTCCGCTGCCCCGCCTGCGACAGGTCGGCGCCGCGCTCGTCGAAGAACATGATGTCGACGGAGTCCGGCACCCCGGGCGTCGTACGGATCATGATGCCGCCGGCGCTGCCCCGCGCGGTCTGCTGCCGTGCCACCGGCAGCGGCACGTTCTCCAGGTCCCGCACCTCGATGGCGCTGGCCTGGAGGGCGGAGATGACGGCCCGCTTCAGGGCGCGGGCACCTCGTGAGTGATCACGAGCCGTGGTGACCGTGGCGCCCTTCTTGAGCGTCGTGGCATACGCCCCGGCCAGCCGGACGGCCAGCTCCGGGGTGATCTCGACGTTGAGGATGCCGGACACCCCGCGCGCCCCGAACAGGTGCGCCTGTCCGCGGGACTCCCAGATGACCGAGGTGTTGACGAACGCGCCGGCCTCGATCGTCTTGAAGGGGTAGACGCGGACGTTCCCCTGGATGATCGATTCCTCGCCGACGAGGCACTCGTCGCCGATGACGGCGCCGTCCTCGATCCGGGACGCCCGCATGATGTCGGTGTTCTTGCCGACGACGCAGCCGCGCAGGTTGCTCTGCTGCCCGATGTAGACGTTGTCGTGGACGACGGCCTTGTGCAGGAACGCGCCGCTCTTCACCACGACGTTGGACCCGACGACGGTGTGTTCGCGGAGCTCGGCGCCGGCCTCGACCTTGGCGTAGTCGCCGATGTAGAGGGGCCCGCGCAGTTCGGCGTCGGGGTGGACCTCGGCGCCCTCGGCGACCCAGACGCCGGGGGAGATCTCGAAGCCGTCTATGTCGACGTCCACCTTGCGCTCGAGGACGTCGGCCTGGGCCTTGACGTAGCTCTCGTGGGTGCCGACGTCCTCCCAGTAGCCCTCGGCGACGTAGCCGTAGATGGGCTTGCCTTCCTTCATCAACTGGGGGAAGACGTCACCCGACCAGTCGACCGGGACGTCCGGCGCCACGTAGTCGAAGACCTCGGGCTCCATGACGTAGATGCCGGTGTTCACCGTGTCGGAGAAGACCTGGCCCCAGGTCGGCTTCTCGAGGAAGCGCTCGACCTTTCCGGCCTCGTCCACGATGGTGATGCCGAATTCGAGCGGGTTGGGCACCCGGGTGAGGCAGACGGTGACCAGGGCGCCCTTTTCCTTGTGGAACCGGATGAGGTCCGTCAGGTCGAAATCGGTGAGGGCGTCGCCCGAGATGACGAGGAAGGTGTCGTCCTTGAGGGCCTCTTCCGCATTCTTGACGCTGCCCGCCGTGCCGAGGGGCTTCTCCTCGTTGGCGTAGGTGAGCTCCATTCCGAGCTCTTCGCCGTCGCCGAAATAGTTCTTCACCAGTGAGGCGAGGAACTGGACGGTCACCACCGTCTCCGTGAGCCCGTGCCGCTTGAGGAGCCGGAGCACGTGCTCCATGATCGGGCGGTTGGCCACCGGCAGAAGCGGTTTGGGCATGCTTGAGGTCATGGGGCGAAGACGAGTGCCTTCGCCACCGGCCATCACGACGGCCTTCATGTCGGAAGCGTCCTCCTTGAGAGATGACGGACCACCAACCAATTCCCCCGCAGCCCTTCCGGCGAACGTACGCGGGAACGTACGGCTACGACGGGACTACGTCGGGTTCAGTCGGCTGTGGTATCCGCCTTGACCAGTCGGCGGACTTGAACCACATACAGGATTCCTGCCCACCAATAGAGGGTTGTACCCCATCCTGCGAACGCCCATCCGAAAATAGTTGCGGGGAGCTTCAGCCAGCCGTCATTGTCACTGAGAAGCAGCAGCGGGAACGCGTACATCAAGTTGAAGGTCGCGGCCTTGCCCAGGAAGTTCACCTGCGGCGGCGGGTATCCGTGCCGCCTCAGGATCCACACCATGACCGCCAGCATCGCCTCACGGGCCAGCAGGGCCGCGGTGAGCCAGAGCGGAAGGATCTCCCGCCAGGTCAGGCCGACCAGGGTGGAGAGGATGTACAGCCGGTCGGCGGCGGGGTCGAGCAGCCGGCCGAGGCTGCTGATCTGGTTCCAGCGCCGTGCGAGCTTCCCGTCGAGGTAGTCGCTGACACCGCTCAGCGCCAGCACCAGCAGCGCCCATCCGTCGCACTGAGGCCCGTCGAAGACGGGCTGGAGGATCAGCCACAGGAAGAGGGGGACGCCGGCGAGGCGAGCCATGCTGAGGATGTTGGGGATGGTGAGGACGCGGTCGGTCTGGACGCGCGTCTCCTGGACCTCCACCCGGGGGCCTCCTGTGGGACGGTTCCTGTTGATTTCTTCTTGACCTTACCGGTAGCCGGGGCGACCGGTACGCACGGGTGGCCTCGGTTTACGGGCCCTCGGCATACGCGGGGCGTGCCGTAAACGCAAATAAGCCCTGGCGGGGAGCGATGCTCCCTACCAGGGCTTACCTGTAATTTTAGTTCGGCGGCGTCCTACTCTCCCACACGGTCCCCCATGCAGTACCATCGGCGCTGAAAGGCTTAGCTTCCGGGTTCGGAATGTAACCG
>NZ_JBVJJR010000012.1:0-159707 GCF_055585605.1 Streptomyces sp. NPDC052910 | reverse complement strand
GCCCGGTTACATTCCGAACCCGGAAGCTAAGCCTTTCAGCGCCGATGGTACTGCATGGGGGACCGTGTGGGAGAGTAGGACGCCGCCGAACTAAAATTCAGAAAAGCTCTGGTGTTTGAACTCTGGTTCAAGCGCCAGAGCTTTTTTGTTTTCCCGGAACAGTACGGAACGTCATGTCCGGTTAACGTCGCGCGACCACCCTGTGGGGGTATGGGCACAGGGACAAGGACAGCAGACCTTCTGGCAGCGGCCGGCGTGGGCTCGGGCGACGAGGTCATCGTGGCCTCGTATGGCGGCACCGAGGCCATCGAAGCCGTCGAAGCCGTGCGGGCCGTCGGCGCGACACCGGTGTTCGCGGACATCGATGCCGCCACCTACTGCCTCGCGCCGCCCTCCGTCGCCGAGGCGATCACGGGACGCACCGCTGCCATCGTCCCCACAGACCTCTTCGGCCACCCCGCCGACCTGACGGCCCTTCAGGCTCTTGCCGGGACGCGCCCGTTGCCCGTCATCCCGCACCTCGAACGGCGGCCGGCGGAATCCGCGGAGGCCCTCCAGCGGCGCCGGACGAACGCCGCCTACCTGAACGGCAGGCTGACCGGCGTCCTGACGCCCCGTACCGCGCCCGGCGTCGAGCACCGTTACCACTCCTACGTCGTCCGCGTCCCGGGCAACGGGCGCCCCGACCGCGATGCCTTCGCGCGGGCCCTGCGGGCGCGCGGTGTGCGGTGTTCCGTGCCCGTCACCACACCCGTGCACCGGACGCCGGCGTACGCGCCGGACGCTTACGCGCGGGACGTGCGCCTCCCCGAAACCGAGCGGGCCGCGGAGCAGTGCCTGGCCCTGCCCGTCGACGCCGGCATGACGCGCCGCGAACTCCGTCAAGTGGTGTCCGCCTGCAACGCGTTGGGCGGGCTGCTGCCGTACGGTGCCGCCGCCTGACCGCGGCCGCGGGCCGGAGATCGGCGTGGACCCGGGGGCCGACAGGTGGATGGGCAAAAGCACGTCCGAACATCCGGTATGCTTTATCTCGTTGCCGGCCCCAATAGCTCAGTCGGCAGAGCGTCTCCATGGTAAGGAGAAGGTCAACGGTTCGATTCCGTTTTGGGGCTCCATGAAAAAGGCCCCCGCCTCACGGCGGGGGCCTTTTTCGTACCCCGTTTCCGTACGCCCGAGGGCTCAGCCCGCCGAACGCTCCGGCACCCGCATGGCCAGGATCGCCATGTCGTCCGACGGCGGCTCGGCCGCGAAGCGCTCCACCGCGCGGAGAATGCGCGCCGAGACCGCGCCGGCGTTGAGGCCCGTGCAGGTCGCGAGGACGTCGGCGAGGCCGTCGTCGCCCAGCATGCGGGAGCCCTCACGGCGCTCGGTGACACCGTCCGTGACACACAGCAGGACGTCGCCCGGGTCCAGGGTGACCGACTGCTCGTACAGCTCCAGGTCCTCCATGACGCCCAGCAGCGGCTGCGGGTCGGCCGCCGCCTCCACCGTGCCGTCCGGGCGCAGCCGCAGCGGCAGCGGATGGCCGGCGCAGACGACCTTGAGGAGGGCGCTGCCGTCTTCCTGTGGCCACAGCTCGCCGTAGAGCAGGGTGAGGAACCGGCTGCGGGCGCCCTCGTCCAGGATGGCCGCGTTGAGCCGCTCCAGGACCGCCGGGCCCCCGAAGCCCTCCCGGGCCAGCAGGCGCAGGGCGTGGCGGGCCAGGCCGGTGACGGCCGCGGCCTCCGGGCCGGTGCCGCAGACGTCGCCGATGGCGAAGCCGTACGCGCCGTCGCGGATCGGGAAGAGGTCGTAGAAGTCGCCGCCGACCTCGTTGCCCTCGCCCGCCGCGCGGTAGATTACGTCGACCTCGACGCCGGGCACGTCCGGCAGGCCGGGCGGGAGCAGGCTGCGCTGGAGGCTCTGGCTGATGGCCGTGCGCTCGCTGTAGAGGCGGGCGTTGTCGAGGGCCAGGGCGGCCCGGCGGGACAGGTCCTCGGCGAGTTCCACGATCTCCTGGCGGAAGTGGTCGTCGGTCGGCTTGCCGAGGGTGAGCATGCCGATCACGCGGTTGCGGGCCACGAGGGGCAGGACGACCGTCTCGCCGCCGACGGCCGCGGCCGTGGTGAGCGAGACGCCGGGGGCGGGTGAGGACTCGGGGACGTCGGTGAGGCTCACGCTCCGCAGGGAGCTGCGCAGGGCCTCCGAGTGCGCGGCCCGGGCCGGGGCCGTCCAGATGCGGGCGCCCGGCGTGGGGACGGGGTCCGGCGGAGCGACCTTGGCCAGCAGCGCCTTGAGGCCGTCGATCAGGTCCTCGTCCTCGTGCAGGACGTAGGAGAGCTCCGGTTCGGAGGACTGGTCGGCGATGGTGTAGACGGCGCACCAGGTGGCGAGGGTCGGCACGGTCATCTGGGCCATCAGGGCCAGCGTCTGGTCCCGGTCCAGGGTGCCGGCCAGCAGGTCGGACGCCTCGACGAGGAAGGACAGCGAGCCGCGGCGCAGGCGTTCCAGCTCGCCCAGGCGGGCGGACTCGACGGCGAGGGCGATGCGGTCGGCGGCGAATTGGAGGCGCAGCGCCTCCTCGTTGCCGTACCGGTGGGGGGCCTCGGCGGCGACGCCGAGGGAGCCGGTGAGGCGGCCCTCGACCTTGAGCGGGACGGTGACGACCGAGCGCAGTCCGGTGTCGGTGAGCAGGGGGACGGCTCCGGGGACCGCGTTGAGGTCGTCGTGGACGGAGGGCAGCCGGGCGGAGCCGTAGCGGCCGGTGCCGGCCTCGACCGGGACGCGGGCGAAGCGCTGCCGGGCGGAGGGCAGGCCGGTGGAGGCCCGGACCTCCAGTTCGGTCTCGTCGTCGGTGGCGAGGAGCAGGTAGGCGGCGTCGCCGTCGAGCATGTCGCGGGCGCGTTCGACCGTGCGCTGGAGCAGGCCGTCGAGGTCGTCGGGGGCGGGGGAGCCGATGAAGACCTCGAAGGGGTCGGCGGCGGTGCCGCGGTCCGTCGAGCCGGCGTCGCCGGAGGAGCGCGGCGGGCTGGCCAGCACGGCCCGCTCCTCGTCGCGGACCAGCAGGCAGACCGTCGACGGCGCGCCCTCGTTGTCGCGGACGCGCAGGTGGGAGGCGTAGACGGGGATGACGCGGCCGTCGGCGCCCCTTATCCCGTACGAGCCCTCCCAGCGGGAGAGGCGGAGGGCCTCCGCGATGCCGGTGGAGGTGCCGGGGGTGTGCGGCCAGGCGGCGAGGTCGGCGAGGGGTTTGCCGGTCACCTGGTCGGCGGTGTAGCCGAAGAGGTGGGCGGCGTCGTCGTTCCAGGCGCTGATGCCGCCGGTGCCGTCGATCTGGACGACCGCAACGCGGACCCGCGGGTCGGCGACCGGCAGGGCCTCGACGGGGAGGGCGGGGCCCGCCGAGCGGGTGCCGGCCGGCCGGTCGTCGAGATCGAGGCGGAACCAGACCTTCTTGTGGGTGGCGCCGTACTCGACGCCCCAGCAGGCGGCGAGCGCGGTGCAGAGCATCAGCCCCCGGCCGCCCTCGCGGTCCACTCCGCCGAACTGGCGGGTGGGGGTCTGGAGCGGAACTTCACGTTCGGGGTAACGGTCGCTGACCTCGATGCGGACGCCCGCGTCCGTGCGCACACAGAGGACGTCGGCGGACGTGCCGGCGTGGACGACGGCGTTGGTGACCAGCTCGCTGGTGAGCACCACCGCGTCGTCGATGATGTCGGGGAATCCCCACCCCTGGAGCGTGTCCCGGACGAAGGCCCGGGCAGCGGCTACCGAACGTCCGACCGGCTCGAAGGTGGCGGCTGCCCGCGCGGTGATCACAGCACTCCCCATTGGCCTCTCATCGCTCCCCCGAGTCCTGTGCCCGATTCCCATGACGACGATTCGTCCGCCAGGCTAAACCGTCGGCAGCGGGGATGGGGAACGATGGGGGAACCGCGGGGAACGCGACGGCGGAATCCCGAAGGGAATGCGGGAGCCGGAACCGTACGCGCTTTCCCCCCGGAATGCGGGGGAGCGAGGGGGCGGGGAAGCGGTCGGGGGCGGTGTGGTCTGCGGTGACGGCTTCTGGGTAGGGGGCGTGGAGGAAGGGGAAAGTGCCGCCGGGATGTGCGGGTTCCGTCGAAGCTCCGGTGCGGCCAGGGTCAGGTTTTCCTGTTCATTTTTAACGAGCTGTCCCGTCACCTGGTTACGCTCTGACGGGCAGCCGCCCCGGTGCGCCTCAGTGAAACACTGGGAAAGCTGGAAGCGAAAACCCCTACGAGGATCAGCGACCCTGCGGGAGGGACACGGTGGAGTCTGGCGGAGCGACGCGGGGCACGAGCACGCGCGCGAAGGGCGGACGGTCCCGGCCCCAGGGGACGACGGAGGTGGACAGCGCGGCGCTGCACCGCCTGCTGGGGGCGTTGGAGGCGATGCGGGACGGGAACTTCCGCCGCCGTCTGACGATCTCCGGCGACGGGGTGATGTCCGAGATCGCGGCCGTCTTCAACGAGGTCGCGGACCGGAACCTGCAGCTCACGGGCGAGCTGGCGCGGGTGCGCCGGGTTGTCGGGCGGGAGGGCAAGCTCACCGAGCGGCTGGAGGTCGGCTCCTGCGAGGGGGCGTGGGCCGCGGCGATCGACGCCTCCAACGCGCTGGTCGACGACCTGGTGCGGCCGGTGTCCGAGGTCGGGCGAGTGCTGTCGGCGGTGGCCGAGGGCGACCTGGACCAGCGCATGGACCTGCGGTCGCACGGTGCCGACGGCTCGGCGCACCCGCTGCGCGGTGAGTTCCTCAAGGTCGGGCGGACGGTCAACGGGCTGGTGGACCAGCTTTCCGCGTTCACCGACGAGGTGACGCGGGTGGCCAGTGAGGTCGGCACCGAGGGCAAGCTCGGCGGGCAGGCGCGGGTGCGCGGAATGTCGGGTTCGTGGAAGGACCTCACGGACTCCGTCAACACCATGGCGTCGCGACTGACCGCTCAGGTGCGTGACATCGCGCTGGTGACGACGGCGGTCGCGAAGGGTGATCTCTCCCGGAAGGTCACGGTGCACGTGGCCGGGGAGATGCTGGAGCTGAAGAACACCGTCAACACGATGGTGGACCAGTTGTCGTCCTTCGCCTCGGAGGTCACCCGGGTGGCCCGGGAGGTGGGCACCGAGGGCCAGCTCGGCGGTCAGGCGCGGGTCCGGGACGTGACCGGCATCTGGAAGGACCTCACCGACAACGTCAACCTGATGGCCAACAACCTGACCAGTCAGGTGCGCAACATCTCGCAGGTGGCCGGCGCGGTCGCCAACGGCGACCTCACCAAGAAGATCACCGTGGAGGCGCGTGGCGAGGTGGCGCAGCTCGCCGACACCGTCAACACCATGGTGACCACGCTGTCGTCGTTCGCCGACGAGGTGACGCGAGTGGCGCGGGAGGTCGGCACGGAGGGCCGCCTCGGCGGCCAGGCGCGGGTGCCGGGCGTCAGCGGCACCTGGAAGGACCTCACCGAGTCGGTGAACTCGATGGCCTCCAACCTGACGGGCCAGGTCCGCAACATCGCGATGGTCACCACCGCCATCGCCCAGGGCGATCTCACCAAGAAGATCGACATCGACGCGCGGGGTGAGATCCTCCAGCTCAAGACGACCATCAATACGATGGTCGACCAGCTCTCCTCGTTCGCCGACCAGGTCACCCGGGTGGCCCGGGAAGTGGGTACGGAGGGGCAGCTCGGCGGGCAGGCGCGGGTCCGCGACGTGGACGGCACCTGGCGTGACCTCACCGAGTCCGTCAACGAGATGGCCGGCAACCTGACCCGGCAGGTCCGCGCGATCGCCAAGGTGGCCACGGCGGTGACCCGCGGCGACCTCAACATGCGGATCAACGTGGACGCGGCCGGCGAGATCCTGGAGCTCCAGGACAACATCAACACGATGATCGCCAACCTGCGCGAGACCACCCTGGCCAACAAGGAACAGGACTGGCTCAAGGGCAACCTGGCCCGCATCTCCGGCCTGATGCAGGGCCGCCGGGACCTGGAGGACGTCGCCCAGCTCATCATGAGCGAGCTGACGCCCGTCGTGGACGCCCAGCACGGCGCCTTCTTCCTCGCGATGCCGGCCGCCGAGGGGGAGAGCGGCGAGGACGCGTACGAGCTGCGGATGCTCGGCTCGTACGGCTACTCGATGGGCTCGATGCCCACCTCCTTCCGGCCCGGCGAGTCGTTGATCGGCACCGCGGCCAAGGAGAAGCGCACGATCCTGGTGGAGAACGTGCCCTCCGGCTATCTGAAGATCGCGTCCGGGCTGGGGGAGGCGCCGCCGGCCCATGTGATCGTGCTGCCGGTGCTGTTCGAGGGGCAGGTGCTCGGCGTCATCGAGCTGGCCTCGTTCCAGCGGTTCGCGCAGATCCAGAAGGACTTCCTGAGCCAGATCGCCGAGATGATCGGCACCAGCGTCAACACCATCAGCGTCAACACCAAGACGGAGATGCTGCTCAAGCAGTCGCAGGAGCTCACCGAGCAGTTGCGCGAGCGGTCGGCGGAGCTGGAGAACCGGCAGAAGGCGCTGGAGATCTCCAACGCCGAGCTGGAGGAGAAGTCCGAGCGGCTGGCCCGGCAGAACCGGGACATCGAGGTCAAGAACACGGAGATCGAGGAGGCCCGGCAGGTGCTGGAGGAGCGGGCCGAACAGCTCGCGGTCTCCATGCGCTACAAGTCCGAGTTCCTCGCCAACATGTCGCACGAGCTGCGCACCCCGCTCAACTCGCTGCTCATCCTGGCCAAGCTGCTGGCGGACAACGCGGACGGCAACCTCTCGCCGAAGCAGGTCGAGTTCGCCGAGACGATCCACGGGGCGGGTTCCGACCTGCTCCAGTTGATCAACGACATCCTCGACCTGTCGAAGGTCGAGGCGGGCAAGATGGACGTCAGCCCGACCCGGATCGCCCTGGTGCAGCTCGTCGACTACGTGGAGGCCACCTTCCGGCCGCTGACGGCGGAGAAGGGGCTGGACTTCTCGGTCCGGGTCTCCCCGGAGCTCCCGGCCACCCTGCACACCGACGAGCAGCGGCTGCTCCAGGTGTTGCGCAACCTGCTGTCGAACGCGGTCAAGTTCACCGACAGCGGTGCCGTCGAACTGGTCATCAGGCCGGCGGGCGGGGACGTGCCGGACTCGATCCGCGAGCAGTTGCTGGAGGCCGGGGCGCTGCGCGACCCGGACGGCGAGCTGATCGCCTTCTCGGTGACGGACACCGGCATCGGCATCGCCGCCAGCAAGATGCGCGTCATCTTCGAGGCGTTCAAGCAGGCCGACGGCACGACCAGCCGCAAGTACGGCGGCACCGGGCTCGGCCTGTCGATCAGCCGGGAGATCGCCCGGCTGCTGGGCGGCGAGATCCACGCGGCGAGCGAGCCGGGCCGGGGATCCACGTTCACCCTCTACCTGCCGCTCGACGCCGCCGAGCCGGCGGCCGAGGGCTTCCCGCAACTGCCCGGCGGGGAGAGCGCCGAGCAGCGGGCGCTGCCGCCGGGCGGCGGGCCGGCCGCGGAGGCGCGCGGCGGTGAGCCGCCGGCGCGCGGCGCGGCCGGGCTGTTCCTGCGCCGCCGCCGGGCCGCGCAGGCGGCGGCGGGTCGGGCTTCCGGTCACGAGGCCGGGCCCGCCGGGGCGCCGGCGCCGTCCGGGACGGACGCCGCGGGCGGGGACGCGCAGCGGCAGCCGGTGCCGTCCGCGCCGCACGAGCAGTGGGCCGACGAGGAGCGGTCGGCGGAGACCCCCGGGTTCACCGGGTCGTTCCACGGCGAGAAGGTGCTGATCGTCGACGACGACATCCGCAACGTCTTCGCCCTCACCAGCGTGCTGGAGCAGTACGGGCTGACGGTGCTCTACGCGGAGAACGGGCGCGAGGGCATCGAGGTGCTGGAGCAGCACGACGACGTGGTGATCGTCCTGATGGACATCATGATGCCGGAGATGGACGGGTACGCGACCACGTCGGCGATCCGCAAGATGCCGCAGTTCGCCGAGCTGCCGATCGTCGCGCTCACCGCGAAGGCGATGAAGGGCGACCGGGAGAAGAGCATCGAGGCCGGGGCGTCGGACTACGTGACCAAGCCGGTCGATACTGATCAACTGTTGACGGTGATGAAGCAGTACATGAGCGCAGAGTGACGGCCTCCGGATCGTTCCTCCCCGTTTTCTTGACCGGGAGTGGCCGACGACGTGTGGGACCGCGGCATTCCGGGAACTTTCACGTCCCGTGCCGCGTTTCCGCTACGTGCACAGTGACATCGCGGTGACAGGGTGTGGTGACAGGCGGGGTGCGGCTACCATGACCGGCACAAGGACGGGCGGCGCAAGGGAGTCGTCCCCTGGGGCGGCGCCCGGTGCACTTCCGGGGCGAGGAGGACGGGCCATGGTGCAGAAGGCCAAGATCCTCCTGGTCGATGACCGGCCGGAAAATCTGCTGGCGCTGGAGGCCATCCTCTCGGCGCTCGATCAGACACTGGTGCGGGCATCGTCAGGGGAGGAGGCGCTCAAGGCGCTGCTGACGGACGACTTCGCGGTGATCCTGCTGGACGTCCAGATGCCCGGCATGGACGGGTTCGAGACCGCGGCGCACATCAAGCGCCGGGAGCGGACGCGGGACATCCCGATCATCTTCCTCACGGCCATCAACCACGGCCCGCACCACACCTTCCGCGGCTACGCGGCCGGTGCGGTGGACTACATCTCCAAGCCGTTCGACCCCTGGGTGCTGCGCGCGAAGGTCTCCGTCTTCGTCGAGCTCTACATGAAGAACTGCCAGCTCCGGGAGCAGGCCGCGCTGCTGCGCCTCCAGATGGAGAACGGCCAGGGCGCCGCCCGCCCCGCCGTCGGCGAGCCCCCGGAGGCCGCCGGGCTGCTCGCCGAGCTCTCGGCGCGGCTCGCCGCCGTCGAGGAGCAGGCCGAGGCGCTGTCCAAACAACTGGACGAGTCGGCCGACGCGGCGGCGGTCGCCACCGCCGCCCATCTGGAGCGCAAGCTCAACGGCCTGCGGCGGGCCCTGGACGCCCTGGAGCCCGGCACCGGCAGCAGCGTTCCGCCGGTGGCCTCGCAGAGCTGACGGCCGGTCGCCGAACGCCGTCGCGCACCTGACGGCGTGTCAGCCGTGTCGCCGTCCGGCCATGACACGAACGGACGAACGACCGGGCCCACGTGTCCCGCCCGCCCGGCAACGGTAACCTCGGCACCATGGCCTCACGTACGTCCGGCAAGGGTTCCCAGAGCACGGCGGGCACCAGGCAGCGCACCGGACGCGCCGGGGGAGCCGCCGCCAAGCCGACCGCCAAGAAGAGCCCGGCCAAGCCCGTGCAGAAGCGGCCGGCCGCCCGGCCGGCGCGCAAGGCGCCCGCCAAGAAGGCGGCGCCGCCCCGCCCGTCCGTGGCCGGCCGCGCCGGACGCGGGCTGGCGCACGGCGTCGGCGCCCTCTTCCGGGGTGTGGGGCGCGGCGCCCGGAGCCTCGACCCCGCGCACCGCAAGGACGGGGCCGCGCTGCTCCTCCTCGCCCTCGCGCTGGTCGTCGCCGCGGGCACCTGGTCCGGGCTGGAAGGGCCGGTGGGCGAGCTGGTGCGGATGCTCGTCACGGGCGCGTTCGGACGGCTGGACCTGGTCGTGCCGATACTCCTGGGCATCGTCGCGATCCGGCTGTTCCGCCACCCCGAGCGGCCCGAGGCCAACGGACGGATCGTCATCGGCCTGTCCGCCCTGGTCCTCGGCGTGCTCGGCCAGGTCCACGTGGCCTGCGGGACGCCCGGCCGCGGCGAGGGCTCCCAGGCCCTGCAGGACGCCGGCGGTCTCATCGGCTGGGCCGCCTCCAAGCCCCTGGTCTTCACCGTCGGCGACGTCCTCGCCGTACCGCTCCTGGTGCTGCTCACCGTCTTCGGTCTGCTGGTGGTCACGGCCACGCCCGTGAACGCCATCCCGCGGCGGCTGCGGCAGCTCGGGATACGGCTCGGGGTGATCGAGCCGTACGCCGACGAGTACCCGGTCACGGCGGCCGAGGACGGTTACGACACCGAATGGCGCGAGCCGCCGGCCAAGCGCCCCCGGCGCCCCGCCGCGAGCCGGGCCGCCGCGGCGGCGGAGGACGTCGAGGCCGCCGAGGAAGCCGCGCTCGAAGGGCGGAAGCGCGCCCGGAAGTCGCCCGCCCGCAGGACCGGGCCGGACGCCGTGGACCTCGCGGCCGCCGCCGCGGTCGACCTCGACGGCGCGGTGCTGCACGGCGTCCAGCCCTCTCCGCTGGTCGCCGGGCTCAGCAGCGGCATCCGGCAGGACGCCGAGCAGACGCTTCCGGTGCCCACCGGCCGGGCCGGCGCCCGACCTTCCTCGGACCGGGCCGACACCGCGCCCACCGTGGCGGTGCCCGACCTCACCAAGCCCGCCCCCGAGCCGCCGTCCGGCCTCCCGCCGCGCGCCGAGCAGCTCCAGCTCGCCGGGGACATCACGTACGCGCTGCCCTCCCTCGACCTGCTGGAGCGCGGTGGGCCCGGCAAGGCGCGCAGCGCCGCCAACGACGCCATAGTGGCCGCCCTGACCACCGTGTTCGGCGAGTTCAAGGTGGACGCTGCCGTCACCGGCTTCACCCGCGGTCCGACGGTCACCCGGTACGAGGTCGAGCTCGGTCCGGCGGTCAAGGTCGAGCGCATCACGGCCCTCGCCAAGAACATCGCCTACGCCGTGGCCAGTCCGGACGTGCGGATCATCAGCCCGATCCCCGGCAAGTCCGCCGTCGGCATCGAGATCCCCAACACCGACCGCGAGATGGTCAACCTGGGCGACGTGCTGCGGCTGGCGGACGCGGCCGGCGACGACCACCCGATGCTCGTGGCGCTCGGCAAGGACGTCGAGGGCGGCTATGTGACGGCCAACCTGACGAAGATGCCGCATGTCCTCGTCGCCGGCGCCACCGGCTCCGGAAAGTCGTCCTGCATCAACTGCCTCATCACCTCGCTGATGGTGCGGGCGACTCCGGAGGAGGTCCGGATGGTGCTGGTCGACCCCAAGCGCGTCGAACTGACCGCCTACGAGGGCATCCCGCACCTCATCACGCCCATCATCACCAACCCCAAGCGGGCGGCCGAGGCCCTGCAGTGGGTCGTCCGCGAGATGGACCTGCGCTACGACGACCTCGCCGCCTACGGTTTCCGGCACATCGACGACTTCAACGCGGCGGTGCGGGAGGGCCGGCTCACCCCGCCGGAGGGCAGCGGGCGGGAGCTGTCCCCGTACCCGTACCTGCTGGTCATCGTGGACGAGCTCGCCGACCTGATGATGGTGGCGCCGCGCGACGTCGAGGACTCCATCGTCCGGATCACCCAGCTCGCCCGGGCCGCCGGCATCCACCTGGTGCTCGCCACCCAGCGGCCCTCCGTGGACGTCGTCACCGGCCTCATCAAGGCCAACGTCCCCTCCCGCCTCGCCTTCGCCACCTCCTCGCTCGCCGACAGCCGCGTCATCCTCGACCAGCCCGGCGCCGAGAAGCTGATCGGCAAGGGAGACGGCCTCTTCCTGCCGATGGGCGCCAACAAGCCGATCCGGCTGCAGGGCGCCTTCGTCAGCGAGGCCGAGGTCGCCGCCGTCGTCAAGCACTGCAAGGACCAGATGGCGCCGGTCTTCCGCGACGACGTCACCGTCGGCTCCGCCAAAAAGAAGGAGATCGACGAGGACATCGGCGACGACCTCGACCTGCTGTGCCAGGCCGCCGAACTGGTGGTCTCCACCCAGTTCGGCTCCACCTCGATGCTCCAGCGCAAACTGCGTGTGGGATTCGCCAAGGCGGGCAGGCTCATGGACCTGATGGAGTCGCGCAACATCGTGGGCCCGAGCGAGGGGTCGAAGGCCCGGGACGTGCTCGTCAAGCCGGACGAGCTGGACGGAGTCCTCGCACTGATCCGCGGGGAGACCGCGGGCTGACGGTCGGCCGGGGCGGGCGCGCCGCTCCCGGCCGGCGTCCCTTCCCCGGTTTCCCCGGTTTTCCGGGGCCCGCGCGGCGCCCGCGGGAAGGAGGGACGATGTGCCACGGCCGGTACGGCAGAGCCGTCTGAGGCCCGGGTCTTCTGATGGCCTACAAAGACCGGCTTCCCGCTTGCCGGACCCTTTTGCGTCCCCCCTAGACTGAACTTCCAGCAGGTGGCTGCACGCTCGAAAGGCGCCCACGTGTCCATCGGCAACTCACCCCCGGAAGACGACCGGCCGTCCGTCGGCCGCGCTCTCCAGCAGGCCCGGATCCAGGCCGGGCTGACCGTCGACCAGATCAGCACGACGACCCGCGTGCGCATCCCGATCGTGCACGCGATCGAACAGGACGACTTCTCCCGCTGCGGCGGGCACGTCTACGCCCGAGGACATATCCGCACGCTGGCGCGCGCCGCCGGCCTCGACCCCACCCACCTCGTCGAGCAGTACGACGCCGAGCATGGCGGGCGCCCCCGGCCGAGCCGGGCGGCCCCGGTCTTCGAGGCGGAACGGATCCGGCCCGAGCCGCGGCGGCCCAACTGGACCGCCGCCATGGTCGCGGCGATCGTCGCGGTCGTCGGCTTCGTCGGCTTCACCCTCTTCAGCGGCGGCGCGGGCGGCGGCCGGGACGACGCGGTCGAGGCCGGCCAGGCGACGGCCAAGCCGTCCCGGGCCCCCGCGAAGGCGCCGCCGAACCGTCCGGCCGACGCCAAGCCCGAGCCGTCCGACAGCGCCATCGC
The DNA here is from genome assembly GCF_055585605.1 of Streptomyces sp. NPDC052910. NCBI lineage: Bacteria > Bacillati > Actinomycetota > Actinomycetes > Kitasatosporales > Streptomycetaceae > Streptomyces > Streptomyces sp. NPDC052910. Next base: position 147,025 of record NZ_JBVJJR010000012.1, on the reverse strand, counting down.
AGGCGCCCCGGCCAACAAGGTCACCGTCAAGCTCACCGCCGAGCGCGACCAGACCTGGATGTCGGCGAAGGACCACAACGGCAAGCTGCTGGAGGAAGGCGTCCTCCAGCGCGGGGCCTCCAAGACCTTCACCGACAGCAACCGCATCGACCTGGTGCTCGGCAACGCCGGGGCCGTCCAGTTGTTCGTCAACGGCAAGGAGATCAAGAACGTCGGGGACGACGGCCAGGTGCAGCGGCTGAGCTACACCAAGGGCGACCCGGCGGCCGGCTGACCGGGTCGTTCCCCGGGTCCCGGCGCGGAGAGCCGGTGGGTGACCAGGCTCTCCGCACCAGGCGGCCACTCGGCAACGGAAGCGGCGCCCGGACAAAGTAGGCTGAGCCCTATGCCCGAACGCCGTACCGTCGCTCTTGTCACACTTGGCTGCGCCCGTAACGAGGTGGACTCGGAGGAGCTGGCAGGCCGTCTGGCGGCGGACGGCTGGGACCTCGTCGAGGACGCCGCCGACGCCGACGTGGCCGTCGTCAACACCTGTGGCTTCGTCGAAGCCGCCAAGAAGGACTCCGTCGACGCCCTCCTGGAGGCGAACGACCTGAAGGACCACGGCCGCACCCAGGCCGTGGTCGCCGTCGGCTGCATGGCCGAGCGGTACGGCAAGGAGCTCGCCGAGGCCCTCCCCGAGGCGGACGGCGTGCTCGGCTTCGACGACTACGCCGACATCTCCGACCGGCTCCAGACCATCCTCTCGGGCGGCGTCCACGCCTCCCACACCCCCCGCGACCGCCGGAAGCTGCTGCCGATCAGCCCCGCCGCCCGGCAGGACGCCGCCGTGGCACTCCCCGGCCACGCCCAGGAGGCGCCCGCCCCCGCCCCCGAGGACCTGCCCGAAGGCGTCGCCCCGGCCTCCGGCCCGCGCGCGCCGCTGCGCCGCCGGCTCGGCTCCAGCCCGGTGGCCTCCGTCAAGCTGGCCTCCGGCTGCGACCGCCGCTGCTCCTTCTGCGCCATCCCGTCCTTCCGCGGCTCCTTCGTCTCCCGCCGCCCCTCGGACGTGCTGGGCGAGGCCCGCTGGCTGGCCCAGCAGGGCGTCAAGGAGATCATGCTGGTCTCCGAGAACAACACCTCGTACGGCAAGGACCTGGGCGACATCCGGCTGCTGGAGACGCTGCTGCCGGAGATCGCGGCCGTGGACGGTCTGGAGCGGGTCCGCGTCAGCTACCTCCAGCCCGCCGAGATGCGGCCGGGCCTGATCGACGTCCTGACCTCCACGGAGAAGGTCGCCCCCTACTTCGACCTGTCCTTCCAGCACTCGGCCCCCGGCGTGCTCCGGGCCATGCGGCGCTTCGGCGACACCGAGCGCTTCCTGGAGCTGCTCGGCACCATCCGCTCCAAGGCGCCGCAGGCCGGTGCCCGGTCCAACTTCATCGTCGGCTTCCCCGGCGAGACCGAGGAGGACGTGGCCGAGCTGGAGCGCTTCCTGACCGCCGCCCGGCTCGACGCCATCGGCGTCTTCGGCTACTCCGACGAGGACGGCACCGAAGCCGCCGGGTACGCGGACAAGAACGACCCCGACGTCGTCGCCGAGCGGCTGGCGCGCGTCTCGCGGCTGGCCGAGGAGCTCACCGCGCAGCGCGCCGAGGAGCGGATCGGAGAGACAATCGAGGTAATGGTCGACCGCGTGGACGACGAGGACGGCGTGACCGGCCGGGCCGCGCACCAGGCGCCCGAGACCGACGGCCAGGTCAGGCTGCTCACCGAGGGCCTGGACAGCCCGCCGGTGCCCGGACGTATGGTCGTGGCCACGGTCGTGGCGAGCGAGGGGGTCGACCTCGTCGCCGAGCCGGTCCGAGACGGCGGACGTACCGAGGAGGCGGGCAGATGAGCGGAGTCCCGGCACCGGCCGCGGGCCGCCCCGCCCCGGCGCCGGGCGTGCGGCGGGTCAGGCTGTGGAACATCGCCAACATCCTGACCATGGGGCGCCTCTTCCTGGTGCCCGGCTTCGTGCTGCTGATGCTCCACAACGGCGGGTACGACCCGGCCTGGCGCTCGTTCGCCTGGGCCGCGTTCGCCGTCGCCATGATCACCGACCTCTTCGACGGGCATCTGGCCCGGACGTACAACCTGGTCACCGACTTCGGCAAGATCGCCGACCCGATCGCCGACAAGGCGATCATGGGCGCGGCGCTGCTCTGCCTCTCCGCCCTCGACGACCTGCCCTGGTGGGTCACCGGCGTGATCCTCGCCCGCGAGATCGGCATCACGCTGATGCGGTTCTGGGTGATCAAGCTCGGTGTGATCCCGGCCAGCCGCGGCGGCAAGATGAAGACGCTCGCCCAGGGCGTGGCCACGGGGATGTACATCCTCGCCCTGGAAGGGCCGCTGGCCACCCTGCGCTTCTGGGTGATGGCGGTGGCCGTCGTCTTGACGGTCGTCACCGGTCTGGACTACGTACGGCAGGCGTTCGTGCTGCGCGCGAACGCCCGGGCCGCGGAGTCCGGGCGGTGAGCGCCGGGGTCCCGCGGGAGGCGGAGCGGGCCCTGGACGCGCTGGTCTCCCGGGGCCGGACGGTGGCCGTCGCCGAGTCGCTGACCGGCGGACTGGTGGCCGCCGCGCTGACCGCCGTCCCGGGCGCCTCCCGCGCGGTGCGCGGCGCGGTCACCGCGTACGCCACGGACGTCAAGCGCGAGGTGCTCGGCGTGGACGGCCGGCTGCTGGCCGAGCGCGGTGCGGTGGATCCCGACGTCGCCCGGGGGATGGCCCGGGGGGTCCGCGCCTTGCTGGCGGCGGACTGGGGCCTCGCCACGACGGGCGTCGCCGGCCCCGACCCGCAGGACGGCAGGCCCGTGGGCACGGTGTTCGTCGCCGCGGCCGGCCCGGACGGGACGTGCGCGGTGCGCGAGCTCGCGCTGGACGGCGGCAGGGACGCGATCCGGACGGAAACCGTCTGCGCCGTCCTCGGCCTGTTGCTGGACGAATTGACGGCGAACGCGGGGGCAAAGGATACGGAACACAAGGGGGGGAATGGATGTTTGCAGCCCTGAGTGAACACGACATAGCTCCCCGCACGGCCGCACCCCGAGGCGGTACGGTGGGGCGTGAAGGATCCGGATACGCGGTCCAAGGAGGGAGCCACCGATGATTCTGCTCCGTCGCCTGCTCGGTGACGTGCTGCGTCGGCAGCGCCAACGCCAGGGCCGCACTCTGCGCGAGGTCTCCTCATCCGCCCGGGTTTCGCTCGGCTATCTCTCCGAGGTCGAGCGGGGGCAGAAAGAGGCGTCCTCCGAGCTTCTCTCCGCAATCTGCGACGCTCTGGACGTCAGGATGTCCGAGGTCATGCGTGAGGTGAGCGACGAGCTGTCGCTCGCCGAGCTGGCGCAGTCGGCGGCGGCGAGCGAGCCGGTACCCGCGCCGATGCGGCCGATGTTCAACCCGGTGTCCGTGACGTCCGTGACCGGTGTCCCGGGCGAGCGCGTGACCATCAAGGCACCCGCCGAGGCCGTCGACGTGGTCGCGGCCTGAAGCGGGCCGACGGGGCGGACGCTTCCTTTCGTTTGTCTTCCCCGTCGTCTTTCACTTTCCCGGTCTCCGTGGTTTCCCGGTCCCCGTAGGTCCATGCCTGCGGGGACCGGTGTATTGCCGGTCCCTGTCGCCGATTCGTGTGGTGTCCGTTCGGCCGCCTATGTCGGGCATTCCCGACCCGGCACCTTTTTCCGGTCCACCGGCCCGTTTCGAGTCGCTGTGGGATGGTAGGTGCAACGGAGGAAAGCGAAACGACGTCGACGGTGAAGGAGCAGCGCATGTCTGTCGTGAAGAGCCCTCTGTCCGAGCAGGACCGCAAGACCGTCGGTGACGCCCTCCAGGGAGCCCTGGTCGATCTGGTGGACCTCTCGCTCGTCGCCAAGCAGGTCCACTGGACGATCGTGGGCCCGCGCTTCCGCTCGGTGCACCTCCAGCTCGACGAGGTCGTGACCACGGCCCGCCAGCACGCCGACACCGTCGCCGAGCGCGCCTCCGCCCTCGGCATCGCCCCGGACGGGCGCGCCGAGACCGTGGCCAAGACCAGCGCCATCGGGGCCGTGGGCGGTGGCTGGAACAAGGACGTCGACGCGGTACGCATCATGGTCGAGGCCCTGGGCGCCGTGATCACGCGGATGCGCGAGCGCATCCGCGACACCGACGAGCCGGACCCGGTGACGCAGGACATCCTCATCGGCCTCACGGGCGAACTCGAGAAGCACCACTGGATGTTCCAGGCCGAGAACGCCTGACCCGGGCGGCCGGGTGACATCCCCCGACGAGGGTCCTCCGACGACAGGTCGGGGGGCCCTCGGGCCGTCCGGGGGCGGTGACGGTGCGCTCCAACTCCCGTGCGGGGCCGCCGACAAGGTGACCCGGGCAGGTCTCGCGTCGGCGGGCCCCGCGCGAGCACTCCTTCGGTGGGTTTCACTGTAGGGATCTGGCCGCCCGTGGTTCCGGCGAGGAGCATGGGTGCTCCCTCACCGCGTCCGTCACGGGCGGACGCCGCCGCGCGTCAGATCACGCAACCGAGGCGGAGGGGCCGTCGACGCGGCCGACGAGCCGCCCGCCGACCGCGCCGGGGGCCGGACGCCGGAAGGGGATGGGGATCCCATGCGAGCGTGTCTTCTCACCAGGGCATGTGCCGGTCTGGCCGCCGCCGTCGGTCTCGCCGTCGCCGGTCTGGCCGGGGCGGGTACGGCCTCCTCGGCCGGGGCGGCCCCGGCGGCCCCCGCGTCGTCCGCCGTACGGGAGGTGGTCGGACCGGCTCCCGTCGTCCGGTTCGCGGTGGAGAACCTCCGGTTCGCGGTGGAGAACCTGGGGCTGAGCGCCACGCAGGCGCGGAACGTGCAGTGCTGGCTGCGCAAGTACTGGGCGTACACCGGCGCTCTCGACGGGCAGTTGGGCACCTCCAGTTGGCAGGCGTACCAGAGAGCGCTCCAGCACGACTGGGGCTACACCGGGGCGATCGACGGTGTCGTCGGGAGTGGCACGGTCATGGCGTTGCAGCGTCAGATGCGGGACGCGGACTGGGGGTACGCCGGGGCGATCGACGGGGTTGCCGGAACGGAGACCAGGGCCGCGTTCCGGCGCTTCGCGGACGCCTGCGTCAGCGTGTGCGGGCAGGAGGCGGCCGGCCAGGAGGCGGTCCTGTGAGGTGAGGCGAGGGGCGGGTGCCGCGCGGCGCGCCCGGGCGGGTGTGCCGCGGTGTTCCGGAACGGCGGTGTGCGGTCCGGTGGGGGAAGTCAAGGTGTCCGCCGGGGTCTCGGAGACCGGTGCGTGGACCGGTGGGATCCGGCGGGCCGGGGTGAATCCGGGTGAGGCGGTGGTGACGGGAATGCGAGGCCCTAACCTGAGACGCATGTCTGCCGACCCCGCGGACGGGACGTGTCCCGCCGAGGAGATCAATCGCGCCATCCGCGCGTTCCTGACCGACCGCGACGGCCGGCCGCTGACCCCGGCCGAGCGGCGGCAGTACGAACAGTTGCGGGCCCGGTGGCTGGAGGCCGTGCGCCGGCGCAGGGGCTGCGTGGCGCCCTGAAGCGGCCCGGCGCGGGCCCGGATGCCTGGTCGCGTGTTCGAGTGTGCGGGTTCCCGTAGGGGCCGCCCGGGTGGCGGGGTGCCGCCGGACGGGGTCTCCTGGGGGCATGGACGAGCACCCGGTGATTCGGTTCACGAACGAGCTCATGGTGGTGTCGGAGCTCGACCAACGTGCCGCCGGCGCGTTCGTGCGCAGCGTCTACCAGGAGGGTGCGCGCGAGGGCGAGCAGCGGGTGATCGTCGAACTGCACCGGCGCGACCGCAGGATCGCGGAGCTCGAGGCGGACCTGGCACGGCTGCGTGGCGCGGACGGGGAGACGTCCGGCTGACGGGCGGCGCCCGGTGGGCGCCCCGTCGCGGGGACGCGGGCTCCGGCGTCCCGCCGAAGGAGGCGGCATGCTCTGGCGCGAGATACGAAGGCGGCGTCCGCTCCTCCGGCTGCTGCCCGTCGCGATGGGCGGGGTGTGGTGGTGGGCGGTCTGCCGGCTGGTCGACGAACCGGAGCGGGCGGGCTCCGTGGAGGGGTTGGTGGTGACCGGGGGATGGGGGTTGAGCCTGCTGCCGGTGCACTGTGTGCCGTGGACGCGGGGGCGGCGGGGTGGGAAGCGGGCTCGCGGGGGTGAGGCGGGCGAGGGGGAAGGGGACTGGGAAGTGGGGGCGGGGGACGAAGGGCGATACCGGTAACGGGGGCGGTCGGCAGGGATCCGGGTCACCCGTATGGGTGAAGGGCTCTGGTTGGGGGAGGGAGGGGCGATGAGCGTGCGGTCGGCCCTGCAGGCTTCGCCGGGGGTCGGCCTGGCCGGCCTGGGGCGGCGGGGGCGGTGCGGTCGCCCGGCGGGGGCGGGCCGGGGCCGGCGGGGCACCCGGCGTGGGCGGGCGCGCGGTGTTGCGTCGCTACATGGGCGGTCGCGTTCCCTTGGGCGTGCGGGTGTGCGGCCCGCTCTGGTGGGCTCGTCGGATCCGGTCGGGGCCGTCTGGTCCGATGGGGCGTGGTGCTTGGAGTGTTTGAGATTCGGGTGTTCTTGGGCGGGTGCCGTGTGCCCTGGGGCGGGTGGGCGTGCGGACCGCCCCAGAGGGCTCGCCGACTCCGAGCGAGGCTGTCCGGCCCGATGGGGCGTGGTGCTTGGGGTGTTCGAGTTCCGGGTGTTCTTGGGTGGATGCCGTATGCCCTTGAGCGGGCGGGCATGCGGACCGCCCCAGGACGCTCGCCGGACCGAGCGAGGTCGTCCGGCCCGACCGGGCGCGGTGCTTGAGACGTTTAAGTTCCGGGCGCCCTCGGGCGGGTGCCGTATGCCCTGGGGCGGGTGGGCGTGCGGACCGCCCCAGGGGGATCCGGTCGGGCCCGGCCGGTCGTCGGGGCCGGGGCGGCGTCGCTCAGGGTGCCCGCAGCCGCATTCCCTTGGGCGTCGCGTGGAAGCCCGCCGATTCCAGCAGTGCGCCCAGCGGTGAGCCGAGGGCCGGGGAGCCGTTGACGCGTTCCACGGTGACCGTGCCGAGGGCGCCCGCGCGGGCCGCGCCGGCCAGGGCCTCGGCGGCCTCCCGCAGCCCCGGGTCGTCGGCGTCCGCCGGTTCCGTGCCGTCCCCGCCCGCCGTGCCGGGCCAGGCCAGCAGGGTCTTGCCGCCGCGCTCCATGTACAGGGCGAGCGCGCCGTCGAGGAGGACCACGAGCGAGCCCGCCTTGCGGCCTGGTTTGTGCGAGGCGCCGGACGGCGGGTCGGGCCACGGGAGTGCGGCGCCGTACGCGTTCGCCGGGTCGGCGGCGGCCAGGACCACCGCGCGGCGGCGGGCCGGACGGCCGGGCACGGCCGGCGCGGGACCCGCCGCGCCGCCCTCGGCGCGCTCGCGGGCGGTGGCGGCGGCGCGCAGCCGGTCGATCGCGCCCTCCATGGCGAACTGGGCGGCGCCCAGACCCTCGACGACGTAACCGCGGCGCGCCTGCCCGCTGTCCTCGAAGGCGGAGAGCACCCGGTAGGCGGCGGAGAAACCGCCCGCGACACCCTCGGCGGCGACGGCGCCGCGAGTGACCACACCGTGCCGGTCGAGGAGCGTGCGGGCCAGGGCGTGGGCACGGTGGGTGGTGTCGCCCTCGGGCTCCGGGAGCAGCGACCAGCGGCCGGCGACCGTCGGGGGGCCGCCGCGGGACGCGGTGGGGCGGCCGGCCGCGGCGAGGGCGCCGCGCCCGGCGAGCGCGCCGTACCGTCCGCGTGGGACCGCCCGTTTGGCGCGGTGCGCGGTGGAGCCGGCCGTCCGGCCCGAGCCGAGGAGCGCGCGCAGCGGCGCGAGCGTGTCGTTGGTGAGCCGGCCCGACCAGGCCAGGTCCCAGACGGCGTCGGCCAGTCGGGCGTCGCTCGGCGGCGAGCCGTCGGGCTCCTGGTGCGCCGCGCGGACCCGGTCGGCGATCTGACGGAAGAACAGGCCGTAGCCCCCGGAGAGCGCGTCGAGCACCGCCCGGTGCAGCGGGGTGAGCTCCAGCGGGTGCGGCTCGGGCAGCAGCAGCGGCGCCGTGTCGGCCGGCAGCAGGGAGACCCAGCCGTCCTTGCCGGGGAGGGCGCCCGCGCCGGCCCAGACGACCTCGCCCGCGGCGGTGAGTTCGTCCAGCAGCGCCGGGGAGTAGCCGGCCACCCGCGCGGGCAGGACGAGCTTCTCCAGGGCCGACGCGGGGACGGGCGCGCCCTGCAACTGCTCGACGGCGCGCAGGAGTCCGTCGACGCCGCGCAGCTCGTGGCCGCCGATGTGCTGCCACTGGGGGAGGAAGGCGGCGAGCGCCGTGGGCGGTACGGGCTCCAGCTCCTGCCGGAGTGCCGCGAGCGAGCGGCGGCGCAGCCGGCGCAGAACGGTGGCGTCGCACCACTCCTGGCCGATGCCCGCGGGGTGGAACTCGCCCTGGACGACGCGCCCGCCGGCCGCCAGCCGCTGCAGGGCGCCGTCCGTGACCGCGGTGCCCAGGCCGAAGCGTGCGGCGGCCTGGGCCGAGGTGAACGGGCCGTGGGTGCGGGCGTAGCGGGCGAGGAGGTCGCCCAGCGGGTCCTTCACCGGCTCGGTGAACGCCTCCGGGACGCCCACCGGCAGGGCGGTGCCCAGGGCGTCGCGGAGCCGGCCGGCGTCCTCGACGGCCGCCCAGTGGTCGCGGCCGGCGATCCGCACCCGCAGGGCGCGGCGGGCGCCGGACAGCTCCTCCGCCCACGCCGGTTCGGCGCCGCGCTCGGCCAGCTCCCCGTCGGTCAGGGGGCCGAGGAGCCGCAGCAGGTCGGCCACGCCTTCGGCGTCCTTGATCCGGCGGTCCTCGGTGCGCCACTGGAGCTCGGCCTCCAGCTCGGCGAGGACGTCGGCGTCCAGCAGCTCGCGGAGCTCGGCCTGGCCCAGCAGTTCGGCGAGCAGCCGTGAGTCGAGGGAGAGGGCGGCGGCGCGGCGTTCGGCGAGCGGGGAGTCGCCCTCGTACAGGAACTGGGCGACGTAGCCGAACAGCAGCGAGCGGGCGAACGGTGACGGCTCGGGCGTCGTGACCTCGACGAGGCGCACCCGGCGGGCCTCGACGTCGCCCATCAGCTCGGTCAGACCCGGGACGTCGAAGACGTCCTGGAGGCACTCCCGGACGGCCTCCAGGACGATCGGGAACGACCCGAACTCGCTCGCCACCTCCATCAACTGGGCCGCCCGCTGACGCTGCTGCCACAGCGGGGTGCGCTTGCCGGGGTTGCGGCGCGGGAGCAGGAGCGCGCGGGCGGCGCACTCGCGGAACCGCGCCGCGAACAGCGCGGAGCCGCCCACCTGTTCGGTGACGATGCCGCCGATCTCGTTGCGGTCGAAGACGACGTCGGCCGCCCCGACCGGGGACTGCCCGTCGTCGTACTCGGTACCCTGCCGGGCCGGGTCGGTGTCGAGCAGGTCGAGGCCCAGCAGGTCGGCGTCGGGCAGGCGCAGCACGATGCCGTCGTCGGCGTGCATCACCTGGGCGTCCATGCCGTACCGCTCGGTGAGGCGGGCCCCGAGGGCCAGTGCCCAGGGGGCGTGCACCTGGGCGCCGAACGGGGAGTGGACGACGACCCGCCAGTCGCCCAGCTCGTCGCGAAACCGCTCGACGACGATCGTCCGGTCGTCGGGGACGTGGCCGCAGGCGCGGCGCTGCTCGTCGAGGTAGCCGAGGACGTTGTCGGCGGCCCAGGTGTCGAGGCCGGCGGCCGTGAGCCGGGCGCGGGCCTCCTCCGGGGCGGCGCCGCCGATCTCGCGGAGGAACGCGCCCAGCTCCCGGCCCAGCTCCAGGGGCCGGCCCAGTTGGTCGCCCTTCCAGAAGGGCAGCCGCCCGGGGACGCCCGGGGCGGGGGTGACGAGGACGCGGTCACGGGTGATGTCCTCGATGCGCCAGGAGGTCGTGCCCAGGGTGAACACATCGCCCACCCGCGACTCGTACACCATCTCCTCGTCCAGCTCGCCGACCCGGCCGCCGCCCTTCTTGGGGTCGCTGCCGGCGAGGAAGACGCCGAAGAGGCCGCGGTCCGGGATGGTGCCGCCGGAGGTGACGGCCAGGCGCTGCGCCCCGGGGCGGCCGGTGACCGTACCGGCGACGCGGTCCCAGACCAGCCGCGGGCGCAGCTCGGCGAAGGCGTCGGAGGGGTAGCGCCCGGCGAGCATGTCGAGCACCCCGGTGTAGGCGGACTCCGGCAGCGCGGCGAACGGGGCCGCGCGCCGTACCAGGGCGAGCAGTTCGTCGACGTCCCAGGTGTCCATGGACGTGATGGCGACGATCTGCTGCGCCAGCACGTCCAGCGGGTTGGCGGGCACCCGCAGGGACTCGATGGCACCCTGGCGCATCCGCTCCGTCACCACGGCCGCCTGCACCAGGTCCCCCCGGTACTTGGGGAAGACCACACCCGTGGAGACCGCGCCGACCTGGTGGCCCGCGCGGCCGACGCGCTGGAGGCCGGAGGCGACCGACGGCGGCGACTCGACTTGGACGACGAGGTCGACGGCGCCCATGTCGATGCCCAGCTCCAGGCTGGAGGTGGCGACGACGGCGGGCAGCCGGCCCGCCTTGAGATCCTCCTCGACCAGGGCGCGCTGCTCCTTGGAGACCGAACCGTGGTGCGCCCGGGCCAGGACCGGCGGCGCGCCATGGGCGGCGCCGGACTGGGCCATCAGCTCGGCGGGGGCATGGTGCTCGGGCAGCGGCTCGCCGGTCGCGCGTTCGTGGGCGATCTCGTTGAGCCGGTTGCACAGCCGCTCGGCCAGCCGGCGGGAGTTGGCGAAGACGATCGTGGAGCGGTGCGCCTGGACGAGGTCGGCGATGCGCTCCTCGACGTGCGGCCAGATCGACGGCTTCTCCCGTTCGTCCCCCTCCTGGACGGGCGAGGCGCCCAGCTCGCCCAGGTCCTCCACGGGGACGACCACGGAGAGGTCGAACTCCTTGCCCGACGGCGGCTGGACGATCTCCACCTTGCGCCGGGGCGACAGGTAGCGGGCCACCTCCTCGACCGGGCGGACGGTGGCCGACAGGCCGATGCGCCGGGCGGGCCGGGGCAGCAGGGTGTCCAGCCGCTCCAGGGACAGGGCGAGGTGCGCGCCCCGCTTCGACCCGGCGACGGCGTGCACCTCGTCGAGGATGACCGTCTCCACCCCGGAGAGCGCCTCCCGCGCGGCGGAGGTGAGCATCAGGAACAGCGACTCGGGGGTGGTGATCAGGATGTCCGGGGGCCGGGTGACCAGCGCGCGGCGCTCGGCGGGCGGGGTGTCGCCGGAGCGGATGCCGACCCGGATCTCCGGCTCCGGCAGCCCGAGCCGGACGGCCTCCTGGCGGATGCCGGTGAGGGGACTGCGCAGGTTGCGCTCGACGTCGACCGCCAGGGCCTTGAGTGGCGAGACGTACAGGACGCGGCAGCGCTTGGCGCGCTCGGCGGGCGGCGGGGTGCTCGCCAGTTTGTCCAGCGAGGCGAGGAAGGCGGCGAGTGTCTTGCCGGAGCCGGTGGGGGCCACGACCAGCACGTCCGAACCCGCGGACAGGGCCCGCCAGGCGCCGGTCTGGGCGGCCGTGGGCGCGTGGAAGGCGCCCGTGAACCAGGAGCGGGTCGCGGGGGAGAAGCCGTCGAGAGCCGCGTCCCCCGCAGGAGATGTCGCCGAGCCGGCCGGGTCGGCCGCGTCTTCCGTCATGCCCCCCATCGTGCACCGAGGCACTGACAATGCCCCGTCGGCGCAGGTCAGAGCCGGTTGGTCGGGGGCCGGGCGGCGCTGGCCGGGCCGGTCGGGGCCCACGCGGGCCGGCCCGGGGCGTGCCGGCCGGGGCCGGGCGGTACCGGTCAGGGCGGCGGATCAGGGCGGCCGGGGCCGGTCAGCCCTGATCAGGCCGGTCAGGTCCGGTCGGCGCAGGCCCGGGGGGACGGCAGGCAGGCGCCGCGGCCGTGGGCCCGCAGGATCAGGAGCGCGTCGATGGTGGCCATCGGGCGGCCTTCCAGTGCGGTGCCGGGCGCCCAGGCGCGCCGCCGCAGCGGCCAGCCGCCGTCCTCCTGCTGGGCGGCGGTGAGGTGGTCAAGCGACCGTTCGAGCTCGGTGTCGGTGAACCAGGGGCGCGCCTGGGAGTCGGGGCTCCGCGCGAAGTCGTGCGGGAAATGGGCGGGCGGCCGCGTGCCCTCCGCCGCGCCGGGCCGGTCCGGGTCCAGCACGGCCAGCCGCTGGTCCCGCACCACCCGGCCGAGCCGGTCCGCGGCGGCCTCGGCCCGCTTCCGGTCGGGGACGCCGTCCAGGAACGCGACCGCCGCCTCGACCTCGTACGGGTGCGGCCGGCCGCCGAGGGTGAGCGCCTCGATGGCGGCCCAGCAGAAGTCCGTGGCGCGGAACAGCCACGCGTGCCACACGGCGTTGCGGTGCAGCAGCCCCACCACCGGGCCGGTGGTCAGCAGGGAGCCGCTGGTGGCCCGGGCGCCGGCGGCCGGATGCCAGGGCGCGGCCGGCCACCCGGCGGACGCGGGGTGCAGGGCGGGCAGGGCGCCGTCGGGGGTGGAGATCGCGGTGAGGAAGCGGCAGACGGCCTCGGCCCGGCGGTCCCCGCAGCGGCCGATCTCGTCCAGGACGCGCAGCGCGTGCGCGGTGTGGTGCGGCTGGCTCACCGGGCCGCGCAGATCGGGGTCCAGCGCGTGCCCGTAGCCGCCGTCGTCACCCCGGTAGGCCGTGAGGGCGGCCTCGACCGCGTCGGGGCTGCCGTCGCGGAAGTGGTAGGCGAATCGGCGCTGTTCGAGGACGCGGGCGGTCAGCCAGATGAAGTCTTCGGCGCGGGCTGCGGGGGATGCTCCGGACGGTGCCATGGAACAGACCGTAGGGCCCGGAACGCCGCCGGTCAGCGGCTCGCGCCCGGCTGCACTCGCAGGGGCGTCGGACGCGGGGCGCGCGGTTGACGGGCGGGGGCCCGGGGGCGCCCGGACGCGGCATGAGCGGTCCTCGGCGCGGCCCTTAGGATCGGTGATCTTCGGGGGATTCGAGGGGGGCCTGTCGTGGACGAGGGACGAACCGTCGTGTCGGCGGTGGCGAGCGCCGCGGCGGACGGGCGCGCGGCCTCGCTGATCGGCGCCGGGAACGCCGTCGTGATCCTGGGCATCACCGCACTGGTGCTGTTCCTGCAGTTCCGGGCCCGGCGGGTCAGGGCGGTGGCGTTCGTCTGGGTCGCCTTGCTGACGGCCCGCGGCCTGCTGCCCCCGGGGCCGGCGCGGACGACCGTGGCCGGCCTGGCGTTCCTGGTGGTGGGGCTCGCCGTCTCGGCGCTGTTCGGGTGGCTGCGAGGCCGGACGATGCCGCTGTGGCGGGACGCGGACGGGGTGGTGTGGCGCCGCGGTGACGCCCTGACGCTGCGGCTGTGGTTGCTGACCATCGGCGCGCGGCTGGCGCTGACGGGTGTCGAGTACGCGCTGTCCGGCGAACCTTTCGCGGGCGGCGCCTTCCTGCTCGGCTTCGGGGTGACGCTGGGTGTCCAGCAGGCGGTGCTGATGTGGCGGGGGCGGGCGCTGGGCCCCGGCGCCGGGGAGCCGGGGGGCGGCCTCGGCCCGGCCGGCGTGCCCGGTCGCGCCGGGTGACGCCTTACCCTGCGTACATGCGGTTGACGGACTTCTGGCAGCGAATGGCCGACCATTTCGGGGCGGCGTACGCCGACTCCTTCGCACGTGACCACGTGATGTCGGAGCTGGGCGGCAGGACGGTGCGCGAGGCGCTCGACGCGGGCTGGGAGGCCAAGGACGTGTGGCGCGCGGTGTGCCGGGCGATGGAGATCCCCGCCGACCGGCGCTGACCCCGCCCGCTCCGCCCGCCCGGACGGACCCCGTCCCGCGCTCACCGGCCACCCTGCCCCCGCCCCTCGGTCCTCAGCCCCCGCCCCCCTGCGCCGTCCGCGCGCCTCCGTGCGCCGGAATCCCGTTCCTTCCCCAGCGCGTGGCGCGTTTGACACGAAAATCGAACATCCATTCTCATGGATGGTCCGGGCCGGTGGTCGAACGGTGTTTTACCAGGTCAGCGCGGTGCCCGGGCCCGTTGTCAGTGGCAGGCGCTAGCGTCGTGGACGTGAAGCGATCGACTCAAACGAACCGGGTGGAACCCATGGCAGGCACGGACCGCGAGAAGGCGCTCGACGCCGCACTCGCGCAAATCGAACGGCAATTCGGCAAGGGCGCCGTGATGCGCCTCGGTGAGCGTCCCAACGAGCCCATCGAGGTCATCTCCACCGGGTCGACCGCTCTGGACGTCGCGCTCGGCGTCGGCGGGCTGCCGCGCGGCCGCGTGGTGGAGGTCTACGGTCCGGAGTCCTCCGGCAAGACGACCCTCACCCTGCACGCGGTCGCCAACGCCCAGCGGGCCGGCGGCACGGTGGCCTTCGTCGACGCGGAGCACGCGCTCGACCCGGAGTACGCCAAGAAGCTCGGCGTCGACATCGACAACCTGATCCTGTCCCAGCCGGACAACGGCGAGCAGGCGCTGGAGATCGTCGACATGCTGGTGCGCTCCGGCGCGCTCGACCTGATCGTCATCGACTCCGTGGCCGCCCTGGTGCCGCGCGCGGAGATCGAGGGCGAGATGGGCGACTCGCACGTCGGCCTCCAGGCCCGGCTGATGAGCCAGGCGCTCCGGAAGATCACCAGTGCGCTCAACCAGTCCAAGACCACCGCGATCTTCATCAACCAGCTCCGCGAGAAGATCGGCGTGATGTTCGGCTCCCCGGAGACCACGACCGGTGGCCGGGCGCTCAAGTTCTACGCCTCCGTGCGCATCGACATCCGCCGCATCGAGACCCTGAAGGACGGCACGGAGGCGGTCGGCAACCGCACCCGCTGCAAGGTCGTCAAGAACAAGGTCGCGCCGCCCTTCAAGCAGGCCGAGTTCGACATCCTCTACGGCCAGGGCATCAGCCGCGAGGGCGGCCTGATCGACATGGGCGTGGAGCACGGCTTCGTGCGCAAGGCCGGTGCCTGGTACACGTACGAGGGTGACCAGCTCGGCCAGGGCAAGGAGAACGCCCGTAACTTCCTCAAGGACAACCCCGACCTCGCCAACGAGATCGAGAGGAAGATCAAGGAGAAGCTGGGCGTGGGCGTGAAGCCCGAGGCCCCGGCCGGCGAGCCGGGCGCGGACGCGGCGGCCGCCGGTGCCGAGCCCGCCAAGGCCGTGCCCGCCCCGGCCGCCAAGGCCACGGGGAAGGCCAAGGCCGCGGCCAAGGGCTAGCCCCCCATGACACGGCGAAGCGACCGGCCCGGCCGGGCCGTTGAGCAGCGTGCCGGCCGCCGCGGCCCGGGGGAACGCGGTGACCGTACGGGCGGTGGTGCCGCCTCCCCGTCGAGGGCCGGGGACGCGGCACCACTTCCGCCCGAGGAGCAGGCGCGGGCGATCTGTCTGCGCCTGCTCACCGGCAGCGCGCGCACCCGCGGGCAGCTCGCGGAGGCGCTGGCCAAACGGGGGATCCCCGACGAGGTGGCGGAGGAGGTGCTGTCCCGCTTCGAGGAGGTGGGGCTGATCGACGACGCCGCGTTCGCCGAAGCCTGGGTGGACTCCCGGCACCGCGGCCGGGGGCTGGCGCGCCGCGCGCTGGCCCGCGAGCTGCGCGTCAAGGGCGTGGACGCGGCGCTGGTCGACGAGGCCGTCGGCCGGCTCGACGCGGACCAGGAGGAGCGGACCGCCCGTGACCTGGTCGAGCGCAAACTGCGCACGACCCGCGGCATGGACCGGGAGAAACGGCTGCGGCGGCTCGTCGGCATGCTCGCCCGCAAGGGCTACTCCGAGGGCCTCGCCCTCCGGGTCGTGCGGCGGGCGCTGGAGGAGGAGGGCGACGACCCGGAGGCGCTGGACGCGTACCTTCCGGCGGGGGAGTAGCCCGCCCGGTGGGCGAAACCTGCGCGGTGGGTGAAGCCTGCCCGTGCGGGCCGGTGGGTCGTGCCCCTGGACGCCCGGCCGGCGTCCAGGAAGGGGGCGACTGCACGCGGCATGGGCGGGGTGGTCCGTCGGACGGGGTGGTCCGTCGTCACCGCCGCCAGGCCCTCCGCGCGGCCGGTCAGGGCCGGTCCGTCGGTGGTCGTCCCGGTCCGTGCGGGGCGGTCCGTACGGCGTGGCCGCGAGCGGCGTGCGCGCCCGGCCGACGCGGACGGCGTGCTCAGCGAGCCACCGGCAGCCCCGCCGCCCGCCATGCCCGGAAGCCGCCCACGAGGTCGGTGGCCCGGTACAGCCCCAGCCGTCGCAGCGAGACGGCGGCCAGCGACGAGGCGTACCCCTCGTCGCAGACCACCACGACCGGCAGGCCGTGCCCGGTGGCCTCCGGGGCCCGGTGCTCGCAGAGGGGGTCGAGCCGCCACTCCAGCTCGTTGCGTTCCACGACCAGCGCTCCGGGAATCGTCCCGTCCCGCTCCCGCAGAGCGGCGTACCGGATGTCCACCAGCAGCCCGCCCCGCGTCTGGACGGCGGCGGCCTCGGCCGGTGACACCCGCTCCAGCTCCGCCCGGGCGGCGGCGAGCAGCTCCTCGACCCGCGCGCCGGTGCCCCTCGCCCCGTCCTTCACTCCCACTCCTCCGGCCGCTCGACCTGTTCCAGCCGCAGCAGCGGCCCGGTCCTGCTGTAACGCCGCATCATCGGCAGCGGCGGGTAGTAGGCGTGCGCGGACACCGCGTGCTCCGCCCCCGGGTTGAAGACCTGGTGCACATGGTGCGGGCCGAACGCCCGGCCGTCCCGCTCGGCGAGCCTGCGTTCGCGGTCGATGCCGTCCGCCAGCTCCAGCGTCTTCCAGCCCTCGGTGGGCAGCCTGGCGGCGAGCGACTGCTCGGTCAGGACGCCGCCGGCGGTCACGAAGGCGCCGTACGAACCTCCGTGGTCGTGCCAGCCGGTGCCGGCCCCGGGTGGCCAGCCGATGAGCCAGGCCTCGCACCCGCCCGGCCCGTCCAGCCGGATCCAGGTACGGCCGGCGGGGTCGAGGGGGAGCGACGACACGAGGGCGGAGTCGGCGGCCACACCCCGTACGTAGGCGAGGAGTTCGGCCTCGGAGGGCGCGCCGGCCCGGGGCGCGGGCACATCGTCGCGGCCGGGAACGCGGCCGGGAAGGCGGGCCGGAGGGTGGGCAGGCGGGCGGACAGGAGAAGGCAAGGGAACCGTCCTGGAAGATCGCGGGAGGGGCGCGCCGAGGGGGGCCGGGGCGCGCGTCCGCACGACGCGGGCCCCCCGGGCCGGCCGTAGCGGCGCGCGGGAGACAGCGGATCAGCAGGACGGACGACAGACACAGCCCGCGTAGCGGAGCAGGTCCACATGGACCCTCCGCCAGAAACGCGCGCCTCCGTCAGTCACGTTCCGGAGTGAACCATGACCGCCCATCCGGGTCAACGCTTGGCCGAAGCCTCACGGGCGGCGGCCTCGGCGCCTTCGGCTTCCCCGCTGTCGGAACCGTTTTCACCCGCGCGCGCCTCCACCACGCGCGCCGGCTCCTTCTCGGACGCGCCCTCCGGTGTCTCCTTGACGAGGTCCGTGCCCGTCGCCGGAGCCGGCCCGGGCGCGCCGCCGCGCGTGGCGTCCGCGCACGCGTAGAGCTCGGCGGCCCGCACCCCCGAGAGCGCGGCCACCAGGTACCCGTCCGGCCGGACCACCAGGACGGTGTGCGCCGCGGCGCCCGGGTAGCCCTCCGCGACCAGCAGTTCGGCCCGCATCGGCAGCCCGCCCACGGCGGTGGCCAGCCGGGGCATCAGCCCCGCGCCCAGCCAGTGCCGGCGCTCCCAGACCCCCGTCCCCGGGGCGATCAGCACCACGAGCAGGTCGCCGTCGAGCCGGTCGTGCAGTCGGACGCACGACCCGTCCGGCGCGGTCACCGGCACGTCCTCCACCGGTGCCCCGACCGGGGTGCCGACGGGGACCGAGCTCGCGGGCGGTGCCGACGGCGCGAGGGGCGTCCGGCCGTACAGCACCGGCCCGGCCAGCTCCCCCCGCCCGAGGTGACCCTCCGTCAGGATCGCGTCGTGACCGCGCACCGAGCCCGGTACGACGGTCCGCCGGACCGCGTGCCAGCCGCCCGTGCCGCGGACCGCGGGCAGCGCCCGGTCGGCGGACCGCAGCAGGCAGCCGACCGCCTCCCGGCGCTCCTCCTCGTAGCTGTCGAGCAGCGCCTCGGAGGCGCCGTGGTGCCAGGCCAGGGCGAGCTTCCAGGCGAGGTTCCCGACGTCCCGCAGCCCCTCGTCGAGTCCCTGGGTGCCGAAGGTGCCCAGCAGATGGGCGGCGTCCCCGGCGAGGAAGGCGCGCCCGATGCGCCAGCGGCGCGCGAGGCGGTGGTGCACGGCGTGCACGCCGGTATCCAGCAGCTCATAGGGGGGCACGTCCCCGCACCACGCCCCCAATGAGTCGTGGATGTGACCCAACAGGGTCTCCGGGGTGACCAGTCCGCCGTCCGGCGGCAGCAGCCAGTCGAGCCGCCACACCCCGTCCGGCAGCGGACGGGCCGCCACCTCCGCGCCGCGCAGCGGCGACCGCTGCAGCACGGCCTCGCCCGGCCACGGCAGCTCGGTGCGCAGTGCCGCGACGGCGTACCGTTCGACGTTCGTCCGCCCGGGGAAGCGCACGCCCAGCAGCTTGCGGACGGTGGACCGCGCGCCGTCGCAGCCCACGAGGTGGCTCGCCCGCCACGCCACTCCCCGCTGGGTCTCCACGGTGACTCCGCCGCCGTCCTGCCGGAGCGTGGTGATCCGGCTGTCGGGGACGATCCGCGCGCCGTCGTGGGCGGCCAGCGCCGCCCGCAGCTCGCGGACGAGCGCGTGTTGCGGCAGGTGCAGGGGCGGCGGCTCGCCGGGGCCGCCGTCCGGCTCCCCGGCCGGCGGGTCCTCGGCGGCCGGGTGCTCGTCGGGCGGGAACGCCGCGTCGTCCGCCGGAAGTTCGTCCCCCTTGCCCGCGTCGGGACCGCCGAAGGCCACCCGGGCCACCGTCGACCGCCGGCGCAGGGTGCGCCAGCCGGACCAGCGGGCGCCCTCCGCGGTGGTGCAGCCGAGCCGCTCCAGCATCGCGGCGGTGTCCGGCCGCAGCACGGCGGTGCGTGCGAGCCGCCGTTCGGCGAGATCCGCGTCGTCGGCCGGTCTCTCGTCCAGGACGACGACGGGCACCTCGTGGCGGGAGAGGGCCAGGGCGAGCGCGAGGCCGACGGGGCCGGCCCCGACGACGGTCACCGGGTCCACGGCGCGAGGGTGGTGAGGAGACGGAGCGCGATCACAGAACGTATGCAACCCATTGCCGGTGCTTGCGTCAAGTGATCAGTGGTCCCCCGGCGGCGCGCCGGTGGCGTACGCCCCCCGGTCCGCGCAGGGACCGGGAGCCGTCGCGCGCCACCGGGGCACCACCCGCTCAGGCGGCCGGACCTGCCCCGGGGGCGTTTCCGAGCTCCACGGCCACGGGGGGAGCGGGAGGGGCGCCCTTCCGCGAGCGCTTCGTGCGCCGTTCGATCCAGTTGGCGATGCCGGAGAGGGCGAGGCAGAGCAGGATGTAGATCGAACCGAAGACGATGATCATCGGAATGAACGGGTAGACGCCGCCCACCGGGTCCTGCTGCGACGCGAACTTCTTCCCCACGAAGAGCAGTTCCTCGTAGAGGATGATGAAGCCGAGGGAGGTGTCCTTGAGCGTCACCACCAACTGGCTGATGATCGAGGGCAGCATCGAGCGCACGGCCTGGGGGACGAGGATGCCCGTCATCACCTGGGTCTTGCGCAGCCCGATGGCGTAGGCGGCCTCGCTCTGTCCCTTCGGGAGGGCCTTGATGCCGGACCGGAAGATCTCCGCCTGTACCGACCCGTTGTACAGGGTCAGGCCGATGACCAGGGCCCACATGGGCTCGGTGGTGAAGACGGCCGCGGAGAGCAGGAAGATCATGATGAGCAGTGGCATGGCGCGGAAGAACTCCACGACCACGGTGGCCACCCAGCGCACCGCCCGGTGGTCGGAGAGCCGGGCCGTGGCCAGCAGTGTGCCGAGCGCGAGGGAGAGCACCGCCGCGTAGGCGAAGGTCTCGAGCGTGGTCAGCAGGCCCTCGAGGATGCGTTCCTGCGTGTCGTTGTACTGGTAGGTGTCCCACAGGCTGTGCTGGAACTGCCCGGTCACGTCCAGCCGGTGGACGACGAAGGCGAGGAGACCGAGGATCGCGAGGGCCGAGACGGCGCCGTACACCCGGTTGCGGGCCCGGGTTTTGGGGCCGGGGGCGTCGAAGAGGACGTTGGTGCTCATCGGGCCACCGCCATCCGGCTCTCCAGGACACGGAAGATGCCGCTGATCACGAAGGTGATGATGAGGTAGCAGATCGCGATCCAGAGGAAGATGACGTAGATGTTGTACCCCTCGTCCGCGTTGAGCTGCTTCTGGAGGGCCCCGAGCTCCGCCACGTTGAAGCCCGAGGCGATGGCGGTGTTCTTGGCGAGGGCGATCATAAGGCTGCCGATCGGGGGTATCGCGGTCCGCAGGGCCTGCGGCAGCACGACCTGGCCCAGGGTCTGGCTGAAGGTCATCCCGATCGACCGGGCGGCCTCGGCCTGCCCCATCGGCACGGTGTTGATGCCGGAGCGGACGGCCTCGCAGATGAACGCCGAGGTGTAGCAGCCCAGCGCCAGCACGGCGAGCCAGAAGGAGTCCCAGCCCTTGAGGCCCAGCGCCGGCAGGCCGAGGGTCACGGCCAGGAAGAGGAGCACGAGCGGGGTGTTGCGCAGCAGTGTCACCCAGGCCGTGCCGAAGACGCGCAGCGCGGGCACCGGAGAGACCCGGAACGCGGCGATCAGGGTGCCCAGTACCAGGGCCAGCAGTGCGCTCAGCACCGTCAGTTCGACGGTGTTGAGGAAGCCTTCGCGGAACTCCGCGAAGTGGTCCGTCAGAACGTTCAAGTCACTTCTCCGGAATCGCGTGGCGGTCGTGCCCGGGCCCCCGGGACCCCGTCCGGGGTCCGGGGGCGACCCGGACGGCGGCGGTCGGTGGCGTCAGTACCGGTCGACGGCGGGCGGCTCCTGGGCGGGCGCGCCCGACTGGCCCAGGGTGGCGTCGTACGCCTTCTTCCAGTCGCCGTTCTTCATGTGGGCCTCCAGGGCGTTGTTGACCGCGTCGCGCAGCGCCTTGTCGCCCTTCTTCAGACCGACGCCGTACGGCTCCTTGGAGAACGGGCTCCCGACGACCTTGAGCCGGCCCTTGTTCTGCGCGGCGTAGCCCTTGAGGATCGCGTCGTCCGTGGTCACCGCGTCCACGGTGTCGTTGATCAGCTCCTGCACACAGAGCTGGTACCCCTGCTGGGCCTTGACCTCCTTGGCGCCGTACTTGGCCTCCTTGATCCGCTTGAGCGGGGTGGAGCCGGTGGCCGAGCAGACCCGCTTGCCCTTGATGTCGTCCGGGCCCTTGATGTCGCTGTCCTTCTTGACGAGCAGGTCCTGGCCGGCGATGTAGTACGGGCCGCCGAAGTCGATCTGCTTCTTGCGCTCGTCGTTGATCGTGTACGTGCCGACGTACAGGTCGACGCCGCCGTTGGCGATCTGCGTCTCCCGGGCCTCGGACGTCACCGTCCTGAACTTGATGTGCCCCTCGTCGAAGCCGAGGTCGGCCGCGATCATCCGGGCGATCTCCACGTCGAAGCCGGACCGCTTCTTGTCGTTGGGGTTCTCGAAGCCGAGGAAGGGCTGGTCGGCCTTGGTGCCGATGGTGATCGTCTTGCCCTTGATCTTCTCGAAGACGGGCGAGCCCTTCACGTCCGCCGCGGTGTTCACCTTGTACGTCGGGACCGCCGGTGCCGAGGGGCCGGACGTGGCGCCGTCCTGCTTGTCGTCGGTGTCGCGGTCCTTGCCGCAGGCGGTCGCGGACGCGGCCAGCGCCACCACCACGGCGGCCACGGCGGCGGTCTTCCGGAGCTTCATCGTGAACATCCTTTGTGTCTGCGGGCGTTCGCCCTGCGGGGGAGGACGGTGCCGGACGGCGTGGGGGTGTGGGGTGGCGCAGGGGGCGTGCGGGAGTTCAGTGGTGGAGGATCTTGGAGAGGAAGTCCTTGGCCCGGTCGCTGCGCGGGTTGCTGAAGAACCGGTCCGGCGTCGCCTCCTCGACGATGCGGCCGTCGGCCATGAAGACCACGCGGTTGGCGGCGGAGCGGGCGAAGCCCATCTCGTGGGTGACGACGACCATCGTCATCCCGTCCCGGGCGAGTTGCTGCATGACCTCCAGCACCTCGTTGATCATCTCCGGGTCCAGGGCGGAGGTCGGCTCGTCGAACAGCATCACCTTGGGGTCCATGGCGAGGGCGCGGGCGATGGCCACGCGCTGCTGCTGGCCGCCGGAGAGCTGGGCCGGGTACTTGTCGGCCTGGGCGCCGACGCCCACCCGGTCGAGGAGGGCGCGCGCGGTGGCCTCGGCCGTCTTCCGGTCCTTCTTCCGGACCTTGACCTGACCGAGCGTCACGTTGTCCAGGACGGTCTTGTGCGCGAACAGGTTGAAGGACTGGAAGACCATGCCCACGTCGGCGCGGAGCCGGGCCAGCTCCCTGCCCTCCTGGGGCAGCGGCCGGCCGTCGATGGTGATCGACCCGGAGTCGGTCGTCTCCAGCCGGTTGATGGTCCGGCACAGCGTCGACTTGCCGGAACCGGACGGGCCGATGACGACGACCACCTCGCCGCGGGCGATGGTGAGGTCGATGTCCTGGAGGACGTGCAACTGTCCGAAGTGCTTGTTGACCTTGTCCAGGACGACCAGTGGATCCCCCGTGGGGGCGGTGTCCTCGACGGCCTTGGCGTCCTTGGCCACCGGTGCTTCGCTCATCGGCGTTCCTCGCTCCGTCCTCCTCGAATGAGAGGACAGTAGTGAGCCGCCCCGACCAGCGTCATTACATCTGAGCTGAAATTGAGCATAACGATCCGGCTGCGGCCGTACACCGTGCGTAAGGGGGCGTGAAGCTCGACCGGGGGCGTACCGGCTGCATAACGGAAGCCCCCGGCCGGGCCGCACCCCCTTGACGCGCGCCGTGTCCATCGGCGTGGATGCGGTGTTGCCGCACGACGCGGGCCCCGCGGGCCGAACGCGGATGAACGCACCCGCGCACAGTCGAACGCCGACGAACGCCAACGAACGCTGACGAACACAGTTGAACGCAGACGAACGCAGACGAACGCAGATGAACCCGGACGGAGGACGGCGGAGGACGATGAGACTGTTGCTGGTGGAGGACGACGACCACGTCGCCGCGGCCCTGTCGGCCGTACTGGCCCGGCACGGCTTCGCCGTCACCCACGCACGCAACGGCGAGGAGGCCTTGCAGGCCCTGCTGCCGGGCGACGGCGCGCCGTTCGGCGTCGTCCTGCTCGACCTGGGACTGCCCGACCAGGACGGGTTCGAGGTCTGCGGCAGGATCCGCAAGCGCACCGGCACCCCGGTCATCATGGTCACCGCGCGGGCCGACACCCGTTCCAAGATCCACGGCCTGAACCTTGGGGCCGACGACTACGTCGTCAAGCCGTACGACACCGGTGAACTGCTGGCCCGCATCCACGCCGTCGCCCGGCGCACCCCGCCGGGGCCGGGCACCGGGCCCGGGCCGGGGCCGAGGCCGGACGAGGTGCCGGGCACCACCCTGCGACTGGGCGGTCTGACCATCGAGCTGCCCACGCGGCGCGTCTCGGTGGACGGGCTGGCGGTCCCGCTCACCCGCAAGGAGTTCGACCTCCTGGCGCTGCTCGCGCAGCGGCCGGGTGTCGTCTTCCGCCGGGAACAGATCATCAGCGAGGTGTGGCGGACCAGTTGGGAGGGGACGGGCCGGACTCTGGAGGTCCACATCGCGTCGCTCCGGGGCAAACTCCGCATGCCCGCCCTGATCGAGACGGTCAGGGGCGTCGGGTACAAAATCGTCGTCCCCTCGGCGTGACGGTCGTACCCGCCCGTGCGTGCCCGACTCCTCCCCCTGCTCATCGTCCTCATGGCCGGCGTGCTGGTCGCCCTCGGCCTGCCGCTCGGCGCCGGCCTGGCCAACGTCCAGCAGCAACGCCTGGTCGTCGACCGGATCGACGACACCGCCCGGTTCGCCTCGCTCGCCCAGTACGTCGCCACCCGGCCGTTCGAGACGGCCGCCGACGTGGACGAACGGCTGATCACCCTGCAGGCCGAACTCCGGCGCTACGAGGACCTCTACGGCATACGCGCCGGTGTCTTCTTCCGGGACGGCAGCATCATGGCCGCCGCCCCGGCCGGCTGGGCCGGGCCGCCCGACGCCGAGGGGCGCAGGGCGTTCCGGGAGGCGCTGGCCGGCCGGCGCAGCCACGACCCCGAGCAGGTCTGGCCATGGGACCGCCACCGGCTCACCGTCGCGTCCCCGGTGATCCGGGACGGCGACGTGGTCGCGGTCGTCGTCACCGAGTCACCCACCGGGGCGCTGCGCTCCTGGATCCTGCACAAGTGGCTGCTGATCCTGGTGGGGGAGTCGGCGGCGATGCTGCTCGCCGTCGCCGCCGCGTTCCGGCTCACCGGCTGGGTGCTGCGGCCCGTCCGCACCCTGGACGCCGCCGCGCACGGCATGGCCGGCGGCCGGCTGAACTCCCGGGTGGCGGCCGACAGCGGTCCGCCGGAACTCCGGCGGCTGGCCCGCTCGTTCAACGAGATGGCCGACAACGTCGAGGAATCCCTCGAACAGCAGCGCGCCTTCGTCGCCGACGCCTCGCACCAGTTGCGCAACCCGCTCGCGGCGCTGCTGCTGCGGATCGAGCTGCTGGCGCTGGAACTGCCCGACGGGCACGAGGAGATCGCCTCCGTGCGGACCGAGGGCAAACGGCTGGCCCGGGTGCTGGACGACCTCCTCGACCTCGCGCTCGCAGAACACGCCGCGAGCGACCTCCGGCTGACCGACATCGCGGAGCTCGTCGCCGACCGGGTGGGCGCCTGGTCGCCGGTGGCCGGACGGGAGCGGGTGGTCCTGGCCTACACCGGTCCGGCGGCGGCCACCGGCTGGGCCGACCCCGTCGCGCTGTCCAGCGCGCTCGACGCCGTCGTGGACAACGCCCTCAAGTTCACCCCCGAGGGCGCCCGGGTCGAGGTCTCCCTGGAGGTGACGGGGGACCGGGTCGTCGTCACCGTCGCCGACGAGGGGCCGGGGCTGACGGACGAGGAGCTCACCCGCGTCGGCGACCGCTTCTGGCGCAGCGGCAGGCACCAGAACGTCTCCGGCTCCGGCCTCGGCCTCTCCATCGCCCGCACCCTGCTCACCGCGGGCGGCGCGGGCCTCGCCTACGCGCGGAACGAGCCGCACGGGCTGCGGGTCGCCATCGACGTACCGCGCGAACGGCCGTGAGGGGCGGGGGGCGGGTCCGTCAGGGTTTCGACGACACGTAGTAGCGCCGCGCCCCCGAGTGCAGCGGCAGCGGATCGGTGAAGACCGCCGTGCGCAGGTCCACCCGTTGCGCGGCGTGCACCACCTCGCCGATCCGGTCCCGGCTCCCTATCACCGTGCGCGTCACGCCCTCGGTGAGGTGCGCGTCGGTGTCCTCGGTGGTGATGAGCAGGTTCGCGACCGCGATGGTCTTCACCACCTCGGGGGCCTCCATGGCCGGGTAGGCGTCCACCGGCATCACCGCGGCCCGGTAGAACCGCGTCTCGCGGCCCAGCGTGCGCAGCGGACCGATCATGTCGCCGAGCTGCACGAGGCGTACGGGCATCCGGCGGCTGAGCGACAGGACGGCGTTGGTGGGCAGCCCGCCGGACCAGAAGAAGGCGTCGATCTCGCCCTTCTCCAGGAGGTCCGGCATCCGGTCGATGCCGACCTGGACGGGGGTGATGTCCCTGGTGAAGTCCAGTCCGGCGGCCTGCAGCAGCCGTTTGGTGATCAACTGCACCCCGGAGCCCTCGGCCCCCACGCCGACCCGGAGACCCCTGAGGTCCCGCACCGTCTGGGTCGCGGCGTCCTTGCGCACCACGAGCTGCATGTAGTCGTCGTAGAGACGGGCGCAGGCGCGCAGCCGGCCGCTTCCCGGGCGCCGGTTGTCGACGTAGTCCGCGGCGGCGTCGGCGGTCGCGATCGCGAAGTCCGCTTCGCCCGACGTGAGCTGCCTGAGGTTGTCGACGGACCCGGTGCTGAGCCGCAGGCGGACGTCCAGGGCCGGCAGGTCCCGGGCCAGGTCCTCCTTCAGGAGCGCGCCGTACTTGGTGTAGACGCCGGACGGCACCCCCGTGGCGACGGTGATCCGGCCGCCGGGCACCGGGTCCTCCGGGGGAGCGGCCAGCGACCAGGTCAGCAGCGCGAGAAGGACGGCGGACACGGCACCCGCCCATACGGTGCGGCGCCTGACCAAGGGGGTACGGGGTGCCATGGGCGGATCCTGCCAGCGCGCGCCGGGCGGCGCCAGGCCCGTGCGGGAGGTCTTCGCGGGCGGGAACGCGCGGCGCCCGGGCCCACCGCGGGCGCGGAGCGGAGCGGGACGTTCCGGCACGGAAGAGGTCCTCCGGCACACCGCCTACCCTTGTGTGCATGACCAGCAGCGACCGGAGCCACGACGTGCCCTCGACCAAGACCTATCTCATCCGCACCTACGGGTGCCAGATGAACGTCCATGACTCCGAGCGGCTCTCCGGCCTGCTGGAGGACGCGGGCTACGTCCGCGCCCCCGAGAACACCACGGAGGGCGACGCCGACGTCGTCGTCTTCAACACCTGCGCCGTCCGCGAGAACGCCGACAACAAGCTGTACGGCAACCTCGGCCGGCTGGCCCCGATGAAGACCCGGCGCCCCGGCATGCAGATCGCCGTCGGCGGCTGCCTGGCGCAGAAGGACCGCGACACCATCGTCAAGAAGGCGCCGTGGGTCGACGTCGTCTTCGGCACGCACAACATCGGCAAGCTGCCCGTGCTGCTGGAGCGCGCCAGGATCCAGGAGGAGGCGCAGGTCGAGATCGCCGAGTCGCTGGAGGCGTTCCCGTCCACCCTCCCGACCCGCCGCGAGAGCGCCTACGCCGCGTGGGTCTCGATCTCCGTCGGCTGCAACAACACCTGCACCTTCTGCATCGTCCCCGCGCTGCGCGGCAAGGAGAAGGACCGCCGGCCCGGCGACATCCTCGCCGAGGTGGAGGCGCTGGTCGCCGAGGGCGTCAGCGAGATCACCCTGCTCGGGCAGAACGTCAACGCCTACGGCTCCGACATCGGCGACCGCGAGGCGTTCTCCAAGCTGCTGCGCGCCTGCGGGAAGATCGACGGCCTGGAGCGCGTCCGCTTCACCTCGCCGCACCCGCGCGACTTCACCGACGACGTGATCGCCGCGATGGCCGAGACGCCCAACGTGATGCCGCAGTTGCACATGCCGCTCCAGTCCGGCTCGGACACCGTCCTGAAGGCGATGCGCCGCTCGTACCGCCAGGAGCGCTTCCTCGGCATCATCGACAAGGTGCGCGCCGCCATGCCGGACGCCGCCATCTCCACCGACATCATCGTCGGCTTCCCCGGCGAGACCGAGGAGGACTTCGAGCAGACCCTGCACGTGGTCCGCGAGGCCCGCTTCGCCCAGGCGTTCACCTTCCAGTACTCCAAGCGCCCCGGCACCCCCGCCGCGACCATGGACGGCCAGATCCCCAAGGAGGTCGTGCAGGCGCGTTACGAGCGGCTGGTGGAGCTCCAGGAGCGGATCTCCTGGGAGGAGAACAAGAAGCAGGTCGGCCGGACACTGGAGGTCCTGGTCGCCGAGGGCGAGGGCCGCAAGGACGACGCCACCCGGCGGCTCTCCGGCCGGGCGCCCGACAACCGCCTGGTGCACTTCACCAAGCCCGACGAGCCGGTCCGGCCCGGCGACGTGGTCACCGTCGAGATCACCTACGCCGCCCCGCACCACCTGCTGGCCGAGGGCGCGGCCAAGGGCGTGCGCCGCACCCGCGCCGGCGACGCCTGGGAGAAGCGCAACGCCGCCGCCGCGGAGAAGCCGAAGGGCGTGCTGCTCGGCATCCCGACCATCGGCGCCCCCGCACCGTCCCCGGCCCCGGCCGCCGCGGGCTGCGGCTGCGACTAGCCGTGTGACGGGCACGGCGCCTTGTTAGGGTTCCGGACATGCTCGTCGCCGCCGCCGTGTGCCCCTGCCCGCCGCTGCTCGTACCCGAGGTCGCCGCCGGTGCCGCCCCGGAGCTCGACCCGCTGCGGGCCGCCTGCCTGGACGCCGTCGCCGTCCTGGCCGCCGCGCGGCCCGACCGCCTCGCCGTGGTCGGGCCCGCCCCCGAGGCCGGCGCGGGCCCGTACGCCGAGGGCGCCCGCGGTTCGTTCCGCGGTTTCGGGGTGGGGCTCGACGTCCGGCTGGGCCGGGGCGACGACGCGGACGGACGGCCGCTCCCGCTGTCGCTGGCCGTCGCCGCCTGGCTGCTGGAGCGCACCGGCTGGTCGGCCGCCCCGGTGACCGCTCTCGGCGTGGCCGAGTCCCTCGGTACCGCCGAGTGCCTCGCCGCGGGACGGGAGCTGGCCGCGCCGGAGGACCGCGTGGCGCTGCTGGTCATGGGCGACGGCAGTGCCTGCCGCACGGTGAAGGCGCCCGGCTACCTGGACGAGCGGGCGGAGGGCTTCGACGCCGCCTGCGCGACGGCCCTGGGCGCCGCCGACACCGCCGCCCTCGCCGCCCTCGACCCCGCCACCGCCCGCGAGCTGCAGGCCGCCGGCCGGCCCGCCTGGCAGGTGCTCGCGGGCGCGGCGGAGGGCGCCGGACCGAGCGGGCGGACGCTGTACGAGGAGGCGCCTTACGGGGTGGGGTACCACGTCGCGGTGTGGTCCTGAGCGGTGCGGGCGAGGGGCTTGAGCGGCGCGGCGCATCACTGACCCGCGCGGCGCACCCCTGATCGGCGCGGCGCCCTCTCACCGGCGCGGCCACCTCTGACCGGCGCGGCGCGCTCCCGGCCGGTGCCCGCCGTGCCGTACCGCCCGCACCCGGCGACGGCCGTGTACGGCGACGGCCGTGTACGGCGACGGCCGTGTACGGCGACGGCCGTGTACGGCGACGGCCGTGTACGGCGACGGCCGTGTACGGCGACGGCCGCGGAGCATCGCGCTCCGCGGCCGTCGCCGTACACGGGATCCGTCCGCACCCGGGCGCGGTGGTCAGGGGGTCTCGGAACCCCGGGACCCGGCACCACCCTTGGGACCCTCGGACTCGGCGAGCCGGCCGAGTGCCTCCTTGGCCTTGCCGGTACCGGTCCGGATCTGGTTGCTGTACTTGCCGTCGGTCTTGGAGTCGACCATCCGCGCGGCCTTGTCCAGCCCCTGCTCGATCTTGTCCCCGTGCTGCTGCACGAGGCCGCCGACCTTGTCCTTCACCGGACCGATCCTGGCCTTCAGATCGTCGAACAGGCCCATGGGCACCTACCCTCGCTCTCTCCCGCGCGCGGTCCGCGCGCTACTGGCGGGCGCCTTCACCGGCCTCGCTGTCCGCCGCCTCGTCCGCGGACTGCTGCTTCGGGATGTCGACTCCCTCGGCCCCCTCGCCCCCTTCGGCCGCCCCGGCGTCCTCGGCGGGGCCGGTCGCGGCGGCGGTGACCTCGGGGGCCCCGGGGGCCGTCTCCTCCGTCCCGGCACCGTCGCCCGGTTCCGCCGTCCGGGTGTCCGCCGCCGTTCCCTCCGTTGACGACTGCGACGGCTTGCGGCGAAGCCATGAAAACACGCCCATATCTACTCCATTACCTTACTGGTGTGAGCGAAATCCCGGGTCGCCCGGAGCGTCCCATTGCGCCGCTCGCGGGCTCCGGCCTGCGAACCGGCGGTCGGAACCTCGCAACAGGCAACGAGACCGGGAGCGTCGCGTCACGTCGCTCGTTCGAGGGGCGGCCCGGTGTTTGCGAGACTGGTGTGGTGAGAAAAGCAGCCCCCGCACCGCAGGTCATCGCCGTCGTAGGACCCACCGCGGCCGGCAAGTCCGACCTCGGCGTCGCGCTCGCCCGGCACCTCGACGGCGAGGTCGTCAACGCCGACTCCATGCAGCTCTACCGCGGCATGGACATCGGCACCGCCAAGCTGACGACCGAGGAGCGGCAGGGGATCCCCCACCGGCTGCTCGACATCTGGGACGTCACCGAGGCGGCGAGCGTCGCCGAGTACCAGCGGCTGGCCCGCGCCGAGATCGACCGGCTGCTGGCCGAGGGCCGCACCCCTGTGCTCGTCGGCGGCTCCGGCCTCTACATCAAGGGGGCCATCGACGCCCTGGAGTTCCCTGGCACCGACCCGGCGGTCCGGGCCCGCCTGGAGGACGAGCTGGCCGAGCACGGCCCGGGGACGCTGCACGTCCGGCTGGCCGCCGCCGACCCGGAGGCGGCCCGCGCGATCCTGCCCGGCAACGGCCGCCGCATCGTCCGCGCCCTGGAGGTCATCGAGATCACGGGGAAACCGTTCACCGCCAACCTGCCCGGCGAGACGGCCGTCTACGACACCGTGCAGATCGGCGTCGACGTCGAGCGGCCCGAGCTCGACGAGCGGATCACCACGCGTGTGGACCGCATGTGGGAGGCCGGGCTGGTCGACGAGGTCCGCGCGCTGGAGCGGGCCGGACTGCGCGAGGGGCGCACGGCGTCGCGCGCGCTCGGGTACCAGCAGGTGCTCGCCTTCCTCGCCGGCGAGTGCAGCGAGCAGGAGGCGCGCGACGAGACCGTGCGCGCCACCAAGCGCTTCGCGCGCCGTCAGGACTCCTGGTTCCGCCGCGACTCCCGCGTCCACTGGCTCAGCGGCGCCGCCGACCGGCGCGCGGAACTCCCGGCACTCGCGCTGGCGTTGGTCGAACGGGCGGTCACAGCCTGATCACGTGATGGCATCGGGACGCGCCACGTGTCATCCACGTCAGTCGGACCGTGCCATCATCAGTCTTCGATCGAGCCGTGAAGTCCGGTTGGGAGGGCGCGTGGCGATGGAGGCCGGCCCTCGTGACAGACCGCAGCAGCCGCTCCCGGCGGTGTCCGGAGACGACGCCGGCGGCCTCTCCCCGGACGGCCCCGACGCCACGGACGACTCCGCGCCGGAGACCGGGGACGGCGGGACGGCGGAGTCCTTCCGCGAACTGCGGCCCCCGCGCCGGCTGCGTGTCTGGCAGCTCGCGCCGATCGTCGTGCTCGCCGTCACCGGCTCGCTGATGTTCGCCTTCCCGCTCGCCTTCGAGGTCGGCGACGGCGGCCCGGTCGTCGCCATGCTCGGCCTGCTCATCTGCGGCTGCGCCGCCGGCTGGGGCGTGATGGCCGCCCGCCGCGTCGGCTACACCTGGCCCGGCCTGCCCCCGCGCGGCTCCGGACGCCGTCCTGACTGGCGGTACGTGGCCGCGTACGCGACCGTCGTCGTCCTGGCGACCGTACTGGCCGTCTGGCGCGTGGCGCGGCTGCGCTGACGTCCCGACCGGGCCGGGACCCGGGCGGACCCGCGGCCGGCGGGCCCGGCGCTTCCGAACGGACGAGCCGGGCCCGCACAGCCGCCGCGCGGGCCGTCCGGAAGGGGCCGCGGGCGGCTCCGGGCCCACCCGCCCGGGACCGCGGAGAGGCCGGGGGCGCCCCCGCCGTACCATCGACACGTGAGCACCGCGCAAATCCCCTTCCTCAAGGGCCACGGCACCGAGAACGATTTCGTGATCATTCCCGACCACGACGGGCTGATCGACCTCTCCCCGGCCGCCGTCGCGCGGCTGTGCGACCGCCGGGCCGGCATCGGCGCCGACGGGGTGCTGCGGGTCGTCCGCTCGGCCGCGCACCCCGAGGCGCGGGCGATGGCCGACGAGGCCGAGTGGTTCATGGACTACCGCAACAGCGACGGCAGCGTCGCCGAGATGTGCGGCAACGGCGTCCGTGTCTTCGCGCGCTATCTCCAGCGGGCCGGCCTCGCCGACGCGGGCGACCTGGCCATCGCCACGCGCGCGGGCGTGCGCCACGCGCACCTCGCCAAGGACGGGCCCGACGGAGAGCCCGGCGCCGTCACCGTCTCCATGGGGCGGGCGGCGCTGCCCGCCGGCGAGGTGACCGTCACCGTCGGCGACCGTGACTGGCCCGCGCGCAACGTCAACATGGGCAACCCGCACGCCGTCCTCTTCGTCGAGGACCTCGCCCACGCCGGGAAGCTGCTCGACGCCCCGGTCGTGAGCCCGGCGGACGCCTACCCGGACGGGGTGAACGTCGAGTTCGTCGTCGACCGGGGCCCCCGCCATGTCGCCCTGCGCGTCCACGAGCGCGGCTCCGGTGAGACCCGGTCCTGTGGCACCGGCGCCTGCGCGGTGATGGTCGCGACGGCGCGCCGCGACGGTGCCGACCCGGCCGTCGACGGCCGGCCCGTCACCTACACGGTGGACGTTCCCGGCGGCCGGCTGGTGATCTCGGAGCTCCCGGACGGCACGGTCGAGATGACCGGGCCCGCCGTGATCGTCGCCGAGGGCCGCTTCGACACCGCCTGGCTGACCGCCTCCTGACGGCCCGGAGCCGGGTGACCTGGTGGCCTCATCGGGTTTCCGGATGAACGCCTCCCTCGAATGGGTGATCCGGTTCACTCTGCGCGAGAGGGGGTGAGCGGTGCGTGATGGGGTCGGTAGCATCAAGCACCGGCCCGGACGGCCTGAGCCGACCGCCGGTCGACGCTGCCGGAGGTGCCCATGAGCGCAGAGGCCACGAACGAACGCCCCAGCCGCCGCAAACGCGGCCCCCGGATCGACCTGAGACGGCTGGGCCGCGCGGCGCTCGGCGGCTCGGGCGCCCGGGGCCGGCTCCCCGATGCCCTGGAGCACGTGGCCAAGGCCCACCGGGCCCACCACCCCGGGGCCGACCTCGACATCCTGCGCCGCGCCTATCTGTTCGCGGAGTCCTCGCACCGGGGGCAGACGCGCAAGAGCGGCGGCCCGTTCATCACCCACCCGCTCGCCGTCACCCTGATCCTCGCCGAACTCGGCGCGGAGACCACGACGTTGACGGCCTCCCTGCTGCACGACACCGTCGAGGACACCGAGGTGACCCTCGATCAGGTGGGCGAGCTGTTCGGCGCGGAGGTGCGGTTCCTCGTCGACGGCGTCACCAAGCTGGAGAAGGTCGACTACGGCGCCGCCGCCGAGCCCGAGACCTTCCGCAAGATGCTGGTGGCCACCGGCAACGACGTCCGCGTGATGTCCATCAAACTCGCCGACCGGCTGCACAACATGCGCACCCTGGGGGTGATGCGCCCGGAGAAACAGGCCCGGATCGCCAAGGTGACGCGGGACGTGCTGATCCCGCTCGCCGAACGGCTGGGCGTCCAGGTGCTCAAGGCCGAGCTGGAGGACCTGGTCTTCGCCATCCTCCACCCCGAGGAGTACGCCGCCACCCGGGAGGCCGTCCTCGCCCACGCCGGCCGCCCGGATCCGCTGCGGGCCACGGCGGCCCGGGTGCGCGCGGTGCTCCGCGAGGCGGGGGTCGCCGCCGAAGTCCGGGTCCGGCCCCGGCACTTCGTCTCCGTCCACCGGGTGCGGCTCAAGCGCGGCGAGGTGACCGGCTCGGACCTGGGGCGGCTGCTCGTGCTCGTCGCGGAGGACGCGGACTGCTACGCGGTCCTCGGTGAGCTGCACACCTGCTTCACCCCGTACATCTCGGAGTTCAAGGACTTCATCGCCGTTCCCAAGTTCAACCTCTACCAGTCGCTGCACACCGCCATCGCCGGCGAGGCCGGCCAGGTGGCCGAGGTGCTGATCCGCACCCACCGGATGCACCGGGTCGCCGAGGCCGGCGTGATCGCCCTCGGCAACCCCTACGCCGCCGCCGAGGACCCCGACGCGGCGGACGGGGAACGCGTCGACCCCACCCGCCCCGGCTGGCTCTCCCGCCTCCTGGAGTGGCAGCGGTCCGCCCCCGACCCGGACACCTTCTGGACCTCGCTCCGCGACGAGCTCGCCGAGGACCGCGAGATCACCGTCTTCCGCGCCGACGGCGGCACCATCGGCCTCCCGGCCGGTTCCAGTTGCGTCGACGCCGCCTACGCCCAGTACGGGCAGGGCGGCCACACCTGCATCGGCGCGCGGGTCAACGGCCGGCTGGTCGCCCTCGGGACCGTCCTGCGCGACGGCGACACCCTGCACCTGCTGATGTCCCCGGACACCGCCTCCGGGCCGTCCCCCGACTGGCGCGAGCACGCCCGTACGGCCGCCGCCCGGATCGCCATCGGCCGCTGGTTCGCCACCCACCCGGCACCCGACCCCGCGGCGGTCGCCGGCCCCGCCGGCCCGCTGCCGCCGCCCCCCGCCGCCCGGCCGGACACCCGCGGCCCGGCGCCCGCGGCCCGCGAGCCGGTCGTGCTCGGCTGCGCCGAGGCGGGCCTCGCCGACGCCAGCGTGCGGCTGGCCGGCTGCTGCACCCCCGTGCCCCCGGACGAGGTCACCGGCTTCGCCGTGCGCGGCGGCGCCGTGACCGTGCACCGGGCCGAGTGCCCGGCGGTGGCCCGGATGACCACGGCCGGCCGGCGGCGGATCGCCGTGCGCTGGCGGCGGCCGGACGGCACCGGGCCCGGGGACTTCCGCGTCACCCTGTGCGCCGAGTCCTTCAGCCGCCCGCACCTGCTCGCCGACCTCACCGAGGCCATCGCGGCGGAAGGCGTCGCCGTCATCTCCGCCGCCGTCGAGCCCCCGCACGAGCAGCGCGTCCGCCACACGTACACGCTGCAACTGCCGGACGCCGCCCACCTGCCGGAGCTGATGCGCGCCATGCGCCGGGTACCCGGCGTGTACGACGTGGGGCGCGCGGGCCGTCCCGCCGCCACGCCCCTGTGAGCTCCGGGGCCTCCGCGGCCCAGGGGGCGTACGCGCCCACGAGGCGCCGCCCGTACGAGTGGGACCGCGCGCGCCGCGCCCCGCGGACGACGGCGCGCTGATAGCGGTGGACGCATGCCGCACTCTCCCGGGCCCCGCCCCCCGCAGCACCGCCGCCGGCTCCGCCGCGCCGCCCTCGCCGCCGCCGTGCCGCTGCTGCTCCTGACCGCCGCAGCGCCGCCGCCCGCCCCGCTGGGCATCGGCGACCGGCTCTTCCCCCACCTCGGCAATCCGGGCTACCACGTCACCGAGTACGCCCTCGCCTTCGACTACCGGGGGAACGACAGACCGCTGGACGCCGTGACCACGATCGAGGCCCGGTCGACCGAACGGCTGGAGCGGTTCAACCTCGACTTCGCCAGGGGCACCGTGCGCTCGATCGAGGTGAACGGGGCGAGCGCCGCCTTCACCCCCGTCGAGGAGGACCTGGTCGTCACCCCGGCCCGTCCGGTACCCCGCCACACCCCCTTCACCATCACCGTCCGCCACACCAGCGACCCCCGGGGCAGTCGGGAGGGCGGCTGGGTCACCACCAAGGACGGGCTGGTCATGGCCAACCAGGCGGACGCGGCGCACCGTGTCTTCCCCGGCAGCGACCACCCCTCCGAGAAGGCGGACTTCAGCTTCCGGATCCGCGCTCCCAAGGAGCTCACGGTGGTCGCCAACGGCGTCGCCACCGGCCGCACCACCCGGGGCGCCACCTCCACCTGGACGTACCGCACCCGCCACCCCATGGCCACCGAGCTGGTCCAGGTCGCCATCGGCCGCTCGGCCGTCCTGGAGTCCACCGGCCCGCACGGCCTCCCGCTGCGCAGCGTGGTGCCGGCCGCCGAACGGGACGGGCTGGCGCCCTGGGCCGCCAAGACCCCGGAGCACCTGACCTGGCTGGAGCGGCGGCTCGGCCGCTACCCCTTCGAGAACTACGGCGTGCTCCTCGCGGGGGCGACGACCGGCTTCGAGCTGGAGACCCAGACCCTCTCCCTCTTCGAGAGCGACCTGTTCACCAAGCGGTCCCTGCCCGCCTGGTACCTGGAGTCGGTGATGGTCCACGAGCTGGCCCACCAGTGGTTCGGCGACAGCGTCACCCCGCGCACCTGGGGCGACCTCTGGCTCAACGAGGCCCACGCCACCTGGTACGAGGCCGAGTACGCGGAGCACAAGGGCGGCCGCAAGCTCGTCGACCGGATGCGCCGCGCCTACCAGTACTCCGACCTCATGCGCGTCGACGGCGGCGCGCCGGCCGCCCTGAAGCAGCCCGCCCCCGGCAAGAAGGTCGCCATCTTCCGGCCGGTCGTCTACGACGGCGGCGCCCTGGTGCTCTACGCCCTCCGGCAGGAGATCGGCGCGCGCGCCTTCGAGGAGCTGGAGCGCGCCTGGGTCGACCGGTACGCGGACGCCACGGTCACCACCGCCGACTTCGTCGCCCTCGCCTCCAAGACCGCCCACCGGGACCTCTCCGGCTTCCTGCGCCCCTGGCTCTACTCCGCCACCACCCCGCCGATGCCCGGCCACCCGGACTGGAAGGTCACCGGTAAACCCGCGTGACGGCCCCCGCGCGGCATGGGACCATCGTCGGGTCGACGGACGCGGCGGAGGTC
The DNA here is from genome assembly GCF_055585605.1 of Streptomyces sp. NPDC052910. Classification (NCBI taxonomy): domain Bacteria; kingdom Bacillati; phylum Actinomycetota; class Actinomycetes; order Kitasatosporales; family Streptomycetaceae; genus Streptomyces; species Streptomyces sp. NPDC052910. Next base: position 110,662 of record NZ_JBVJJR010000012.1, on the reverse strand, counting down.
CCGGGAATCACCGGAGGCCGCCGGACGTTCACGATGTGTGGGTCCCCGTCCGGGGGCGCCACTGTGCGCGAGCACGACCCGACGAAGCAAAGGATCACATGACCTCCACTTCTTCCCTTCCCCAGGACCGGCAGAGCCTCCCGGAGAGCCTTCGGGCCGACGCCCTGATGGAAGAGGACGTCGCCTGGAGCCACGAGATCGACGGGGAGCGGGACGGGGACCAGTACGACCGCTCCGAGCGCGCGGCCCTGCGCCGCGTCGCGGGCCTGTCCACCGAGCTCGAGGACGTCACCGAGGTCGAGTACCGGCAGTTGCGCCTGGAGCGCGTGGTGCTGGTAGGCGTCTGGACGTCCGGCACGGTGCGGGACGCCGAGAACTCCCTGGCGGAGCTCGCCGCGCTCGCGGAGACCGCGGGCGCCCTCGTCCTCGACGGCGTGATCCAGCGCCGCGACAAGCCGGACCCGGCCACCTACATCGGCTCCGGCAAGGCCCAGGAACTGCGGGACATCGTCCTGGAGTCCGGCGCCGACACCGTCGTCTGCGACGGTGAGCTGAGTCCCGGCCAGCTCATCCACCTGGAGGACGTCGTCAAGGTCAAGGTGGTCGACCGTACCGCCCTGATCCTGGACATCTTTGCCCAGCACGCCAAGTCCCGTGAGGGCAAGGCGCAGGTCGCCCTCGCGCAGATGCAGTACATGCTGCCCCGGCTGCGCGGCTGGGGTCAGTCGCTCTCCCGGCAGATGGGTGGCGGTGGCTCCGGTTCCTCGGGCGGCGGTATGGCCACCCGTGGTCCCGGTGAGACCAAGATCGAGACGGACCGGCGGCGGATCCGCGAGAAGATGGCGAAGATGCGCCGGGAGATCGCCGAGATGAAGACCGGGCGCGACATCAAGCGCCAGGAGCGCCGGCGCAACAAGGTGCCCTCGGTCGCCATCGCCGGCTACACCAACGCCGGCAAGTCCTCGCTGCTCAACCGCCTCACCGGCGCCGGCGTCCTGGTGGAGAACTCGCTGTTCGCCACCCTGGACCCGACCGTCCGGCGGGCCGAGACGCCCGGCGGCCGGCTCTACACCCTCGCCGACACCGTCGGCTTCGTCCGGCACCTGCCGCACCACCTCGTCGAGGCGTTCCGCTCCACCATGGAGGAGGTCGGCGACTCCGACCTCATCCTGCACGTGGTGGACGGCTCGCACCCGGCGCCGGAGGAGCAGCTCGCGGCGGTCCGCGAGGTGATCCGCGACGTGGGCGCGCTCGACGTGCCCGAGATCGTCGTGGTCAACAAGGCCGACGCGGCCGACCCGCTCACCCTGCAGCGCCTGCTGCGCGTCGAGCGGAACGCCATCGCGGTCTCCGCCCGCACCGGCGAGGGCATCGACGAGCTGCTCGCCCTCATCGACGAGCGGCTGCCCCGCCCGGCGATCGAGGTCGAGGCGCTGGTGCCGTACACCCAGGGCTCGCTGACCGCGCGGATCCACTCCGAGGGCGAGATCCTCTCCGAGGAGCACACCGCGGAGGGCACCCTGGTCAAGGCCCGGGTGCACGAGGAACTGGCCGCGGAGCTGCGGCCGTTCGTCCAGGCCGCCTGACCGGTACGCACATACGGCGAAGGGCCCGCCCCACTCGGGGCGGGCCCTTCGCCGTATGTGCGTGTCGTCAGCGCGTCGCCGCGAACTTCTTGCTGACGGCCTGGTAGACACCCTTGGCCTCGGGCCCCAGATGGGGTCCGGCGAGCCAGCGGCTGTCGGACGGGCCGACGGAGGTGTTGGACACCAGCACCGCCTTGCCGCCCGGGCCGACGCGGAACCAGCCGCCGCCCGAGGAACCGCCGGTCATCGTGCAGCCGATGCGGTACATGGTCGGCTGCGCGCTGTCCAGCGTCAGCCGTCCCGGCCGGTCGACGCAGTCGTACATCCGCTGCCCGTCGAAGGGCGGCGCGGCCGGGTAGCCCCAGGCGCCCATGGACGAGATGGACGGGACCCTCGGGGCGTCGAAGTCCACCGCCAGAGCGCTGCCGACGGTCTCCTCCAGTGACTTGCCCGCGCCCTGCTCCGGCTTCACGTGCAGCACGGCGAAGTCGTACGGAGCGCCCGCGCCGCCGCTGGACGCGCCCTGGGCGATCCACTGACCGGAGGTCTGCGCCCAGTCCGCCCACCACACGCCGTACGGCGCGATCTGCCCCGCCGGCGCGGCGTTGACCCGCGAGGCGGGCAGGCCCCGGTCGTTGTAGGACGGCACGAAGGCGATGTTCCGGTACCAGCCGCCCTTCTGGCCCGCGTGCACGCAGTGGCCCGCCGTCCACACCATGTTGGACTTGCCCGGGTGCGCCGGGTCCTTGACGACCGTCGCCGAACAGACCATGTGGCCCTGCGGACTGTCGAAGAAGACCTTGCCGACCGGGGCGGCGTTCTTGCTGTACGGCCGCTTGACCTCACGGGCCTTCACCGGCCGCGGCTCCGGGTCGGTGACGCCCTGGTCGCCGTCGGACGAGCCGCCCGGGGGAGTCCCCGGCGCGTCCTTGACGGTCTTGTCACTGGAACGGGCGTCCTTCATCGAGTCCGGCTTCCAGTGCCCCTCGATGATCGGGTTGATGAAGTCCCGGGCCTCCCGCAGCCACCGGTCCTTGTCCCACTTCTTCCAGGCGCCGCCCCGCCACTTGTCCAGGTCCTGGAGGGTGAGCCCCTTGGGCAGCTTGAGCCCCTCCAGGCCCTGGGCGCTCGCGGACGCGGTGGGCTTGTCACCGCCGGCCGCGGCCTCGTCGTCGGACGGTCCGCAGGCGGCGGCGGTCAGCGCCAGCACGGACGCGACGGCGACCGCGGCCGCGGTGCGCGGGCCCCGCCGGCGTCCCCGGCGGTCGGCGGGCGGGCGTTGGGATGGCATGGAGTGTTCTCCCCCGTTCGGTGACACGTGTGCGGGTGCGCGCGTCCGCCCCGGGACGGACTTGTCATGCACCGCCCCGGTGACGGGGCAGGGACACCCTACGCCGCCGTCCCGGGGGACGGGCCGGGGTGGCGCGCCGGTTCCGGTGTGGCACGCGCCGCACCTTCTCGCGCCTGGGCCGTGTTCCCGACGGGCCCGCGTCGTTGGTACGTACGGGGGACGTCCGGCGTTCAACAGGAGGAGGACACAGGTCGTGGCCTTGACCCAGCCACCGGCGGTGCTCCCGGCGGCCCGCGGGGGCCGGCGCCGGGAGACAGCGGCCCGCGCGCACGCCTGCCCGCTGCCCGTCGTCCCGGCGCGCGCCCGGGGCCTGACGGTCGAGACGGCCGACGGCCGCCGCTACCTCGACTGCTTCCCCGGCGGCGGCGCGCTCGTCCTCGGCCACCACCACCCGGTGGTCCGGGAGGCCGTCCGCTCCGCGCTCGCCCGCGGCGTCCCGCCGGCCGAGGTCTTCGCCGACGAGCTGCGGGCCACCCTCCCCGGCCGGCTGGCGGACCGCGCCCGCCTGCGCTTCTGCGCGCCGACACGGACGGCGGCGCTGTCCGCGGCACGGGCGCTCGCCGGGGGCGACGAGGGGATCTTCGAGCCCGGCGCGGACGCGCCCGGTGGCCGTCCCCGCCTCCTGGTCGCCGACGAGACCCGCACCGGCCTCGGCCGCACCGGCGCCTTCTGGGGCATCGAGCACACCGGCCGCGTCCCCGACGCCCTGGCCCTGGCCGGCGCGATCGGCGGCGGCCTGCCGCTGGCCCTCCTCGTCCTCGGCGACGACGTACCCGCCGACCGCACCCCCGTCCCGCCGGACGGCCCCCTCGGCAACCGACTGGCGATGGCGGCCGGCGCGGCCACCCTGCGGTACGTCCGCGAGCACGGCCTGGCCCCCCGGGCCGCCGGCCTGGGCGCCCGGATGCTGTCCCGGCTCCGCCGGGCCGTCGCGGACGGCGCGGCGGTCACCGACGTCCACGGCCGCGGCCTGCTCCTGATCGTCACCTGCGCGGATGACGCCACCGCCGGGGCGATCCGGCACGCCTGCCTCCGCCGCGGCCTCCTCGTCGGCCCGGACGGCACCGACCCCCGCCTGCTGCGGCTCCTGCCACCCCTCACCATCACGGACGAACAGGCGGAAGCCGTCCTGGACCGCTTCGCCGACGCGGTCGGCGCCGTGCGCGGGACGCCGTGGCCGGTGGGGCCGACGGGGCCGGTGGCGGTCACCGGCGGCGCGCCCGGGCGACGGGCCGCCGAGACGCCGGGGACGGCCGGGCAGGGCGGCCGCTCGGCGGCCGCGGGGGAGTGGCCCGTTCCGTCCGGTGCCGCGGCGGGGCCGGGAGCGCTCGGGACGTCCGGCTCCTCGGCGGTCACGAACGCGGACCCCCGGGCGCCCACGGTCCTGCGGGACCCCGCGATCCCCCGGAGCCTCGCCACTCCCCGGGAGCCCGCCCCCCACGGGGACCCTGACACCCCCCGGGACCTCGCCACCCCCGGAAACCCCGCCACCGCCCGGAAGCCCGTCAGCCCGCGGAAGGAGGCAGGCGCGGCCCCCGCCTGACGGCCCGGCCCGCCGCACCGTATGAACCCCACGCCCATGACGCCGGTGACCCCGGCTCCCCGAGCGCCCCTCGCGCCCCCCGCCCCGGTCGCCTTCCGGCCCGCGCCGCGGGGCGACGGGCAGAGTCGAGCGTCTCTCGGCTCCCCCGCCGACCCGTGTGCCACGGCCGGACACTCCGATCACCCGGATCTCTTCCGGCATCCCGATCCCTTGGACCACCCCGACCCCCGGGTCGCCGCCGACAGCGCCGCCGTCGAGGGGCTCCTGCGCTGCTGGGTGCGGGAGCACGACGTCGACCGTCCGCCCGGCGGCTGCCTCCAACTGCCGCTCGTCACCGACGGGCACGTCCTGCACGTCCCCGTCCGCTACTGGTCGCCCACCGGATGGCACCGCTTCGGCGCCCCGACGCTGCTGAACGCCCCGGCCGGCGCCCCGGCGCTCGACGCCGTCACCCTGGCCGCGCTCCTCGGCCGGGAGGCCGCGTACACCGGGAACCGCGGGCGCGCCGCCGGCCTCGCCACGCTGGTCGGCCGGGTCGCCGACTCCGTGCGCGGGACGGCGGTGTTCGTCGAGGAGCGCCGGGCCCGCCCGGCCGACCCCGGCACGGAGGCGCTGTTCCTCCACGGCGAGCAGGCGTCGTTCCTGGGCCACCCCTGGCACCCCGCGCCACAGAGCCGCGAGGGCTTCTCCGCCGCCGCGTCCCCGCGCTACGCGCCCGAGTGCCGGGGCGCCTTCCCCCTGCACTGGCTGGCCGTCCACTGCTCCGTCCTGGCCGCCGACTCGGCCTGGACCGAACGCGGCCGGCCCGTCGAGGCGGCGACCCTGGCCGCCCGCCTCCTCACGGCCGGACCGGCCGGGCCGCACCTCCCGTCCGGCACCGTGCCGCTGCCGCTCCACCCCTGGCAGGCCCACGACGTCCGCTGCCGCCCCGCCGTCGCCGAGCTGTTCGACGCCGGGCTGGTCCACGACCTGGGGCCGCACGGCGCGCCCTGGTACCCGACTTCGTCGGTCCGCACCGTGCACCGGCCGGACGCCCCCGTGATGATCAAACTGTCGCTGGGGGTGCGCCTCGCCGGCCGTACCCGGGAGCTCGGCCGGGCGGAGCTGCGCCGCGGCGTCGCCCTGCACCGGTTGCTGCGCGGCGGCCTCGCGGAGCGCTGGCGCGCGGCGTGCCCCGGCGGCCTGGGTTTCGACGTGGTCCGCGACCCCGCCTGGCTCGCCGTCGACACCCCAGGCGGCGGTCCGGAGCCCGGCCTCGCGGCCGTCCTCCGGCACAACCCCTTCGGCCCCGGCGACGACGCCGTCTGCCTCGCCGGGCTCACCTCGCTCCGCCCCTGGCCGGGCCGCACGGCACCGGCCGGGCACCCGGCCGTCTCCTCCCGGCTCGCCGAGACGGTCCACGCGCTCGCCCGCCGCACCGGGCGGCCGCCCACGGTGATCGGCGTCGAATGGTTCCTGCGCTACCTCGGCGCGGTCGTCCGCCCGCTCCTCTGGCTGGACGGCGAGGCCGGGGTCGTCCTCGCCGCGCACCGGCAGAACACCCTCGTCCTGCTGGACCGGGACGGCTGGCCGGTCGGCGGCCGGTACCGCGGCGGGCAGCGCGCCGCGTTCCGCGAGTCGGCGCGCGACGCGCTCACGGCCCGGCTGCCGGCGCTCGCCAAGGACGAAGAGGAGGCGTTCCTGCCGGACGGGACGGCCGACGAGCGGTTCGCCCACCACCTGGGCTGCGACAACGTCCTCGGGCTGATCGGCGCGTTCGGCTCGCAGCGGCTCGCCGACGAGCGGATCCTGCTGGCCGCGCTGCGCCGGTTCCTCGCCCGCGCCGCCACCGGACCGGACGCGACGCGCTCGTCCCTGCCGCGCCGTCTGCTGGACGCGCCCACCCTGCGCTGCCCGGCCCACCTGCCGGGCGGGCCGGCCGACGACGACGCCGGCCCGCCGTACGTCACGATCGCCAACCCCCTTGCGGCGCCCGGACGATGAGCGCGGTGAGGGTCACGCCGAGGGGTGGCGGAGTGGGGCGGACGGCGCGGACGGGGCCCGCGATGTCGGTGCCGCCCCGTAGGCTGAGAGAGCTATGACTGCCACTCCCGCGCCCTCCGCGTCCCCCGCCCCGTCCGGGTCCCGGCCCGACCTCACCGCCCTGCTGCACGCGGCCGTCACCGCGGTCGGCGGCACCGAGCGCCCCGGCCAGGTCGCCATGGCCGAGGCGGTCGCCGAGGCCATCGACGGCACCTCGCACCTGCTGGTCCAGGCGGGCACGGGCACCGGCAAGTCCCTCGGCTACCTCGTGCCCGCCCTGGCGCACGGGGAGCGGGTGGTGGTCGCCACCGCGACCCTCGCGCTCCAGCGCCAGCTCGTCGAGCGCGATCTGCCCCGGACCGTCGACGCGCTGCACCCGCTGCTGCGCAGGCGCCCCCAGTTCGCGATGCTCAAGGGCCGCTCCAACTACCTCTGCCTGCACCGGCTGCACGAGGGCGTGCCGCAGGAGGAGGAAGACGGCCTCTTCGACCCCTTCGAGGCGGCGGCCCCCACCAGCAAGCTCGGCAAGGACCTGCTCCGCCTGCGCGACTGGTCCGACGAGACGGAGACCGGCGACCGGGACGACCTCACCCCCGGCGTCTCCGACCGCGCCTGGTCCCAGGTCTCGGTCACCTCGCGGGAGTGCCTGTCCGCCTCGAAGTGCGCCTACGGCGCCGAGTGCTTCGCCGAGGCCGCCCGGGAGCGGGCCAAGCTCGCGGACGTCGTCGTCACCAACCACGCCCTGCTGGCGATCGACGCCATCGAGGGCGCCCCGGTGCTGCCCCAGCACGAGGTGCTGATCGTCGACGAGGCACACGAGCTGGTCTCCCGGGTCACCGGCGTCGCCACCGGCGAGCTCACCCCGGGGCGCGTCAACCAGGCCGTCCGGCGCGCGGCCAAGCTCGTCGACGAGAAGGTCGCCGACGCGCTCCAGACGGCGGCGGAGAGCTTCGAGCGGCTGATGGAGCTGGCGCTGCCCGGGCGCCTTGAGGAGATCCCCGAGGATCTCGGCTACGCCCTGGTGTCGCTGCGGGACGCGGCGCGGACGGTCGTCTCGGCGCTGGGCACGACGCGCGACAAGTCCGTCCAGGATGAGGACGCCGTCCGCAAGCAGGCGCTCGCCGCCGTGGAGAACGTGCACGCCGTCGCCGAGCGCATCGTCGCGGGCTCCGAGTACGACGTCGTCTGGTACGAGCGTCACGACCGCTACGGCGCGTCCCTGCGGGTGGCCCCGCTCTCGGTCTCCGGGCTGCTCCGGGAGAAGCTCTTCAGCGAGCGGTCCGTGGTGCTCACCTCGGCGACGCTCAAGCTCGGCGGCGACTTCAACGGCGTCGGCGCCTCGCTGGGCCTCGCGCCGGAGGGCGTGACCGGCGAGGACCTGCCCGAGTGGAAGGGCGTGGACGTCGGCTCGCCCTTCGACTACCCCCGGCAGGGCATCCTCTATGTCGCCCGGCACCTGTCCCAGCCCGGCCGGGAGGGCGGCCGGGCCGACATGCTGGACGAGCTGACCGAGCTCATCCAGGCGGCCGGCGGACGGACGCTCGGTCTCTTCTCGTCGATGCGCGCCGCGCAGGCCGCGGCCGAGGCGCTGCGCGGCCGGCTCGACACACCGGTCCTGCTCCAAGGCGAGGACACCCTCGGCGAGCTGATCAAGAACTTCTCCGCCGACCCGGAGACCTGCCTCTTCGGCACCCTCTCCCTCTGGCAGGGCGTCGACGTGCCGGGGCCGAGCTGCCAGCTCGTCGTGATGGACCGGGTGCCCTTCCCGCGCCCCGACGACCCGCTGATGAGCGCCCGGCAGCGGGCGGTGGAGCAGGCCGGCGGCAACGGCTTCATGTCCGTCGCCGCCACGCACGCGGCCCTGCTCATGGCCCAGGGCGCGGGGCGGCTGGTGCGGGCCACGGGCGACCGGGGCGTGGTGGCGGTGCTCGACCCGCGGCTGGCGACGGCGCGCTACGGGTCCTTCCTGCGCGCTTCCCTGCCGGATTTCTGGTACACGACCGACCGCAATCAGGTCCGCCGCTCGCTGGCGGCCATCGACGCGGCGGCGAAGGCGGAGAATCGCTGAGCGACCGGTATTTCCGGACGCAATGCGGAGGCGGGGGAATTCGGGCGGATCCCGTCCGCCTCCGTCCGGCGTTCCGTTCTCCCCGCTTCGCTTCCGTTCCGCGTCCGCTTCGTTCTGCGTTCGGCGTCCGCTTCGCTCTCCGGCCCGTCAGGGAAAGGGCGCGGCGAACGCCGGACCGGCCGCGGGCAGCGGAGAGCCCCGGAACCGGCGCAGTGATTCCGGGGCCCTGTCTCGGTCCGCTCAGACCCGCCGCAGCACGGCCACGACCTTGCCCAGGATGGTGGCCTCGTCGCCGGGGATGGGCTGGTAGGCGGAGTTGTGCGGCAGCAGCCACACATGGCCGTCCTCGCGGCGGAAGCGCTTGACCGTCGCCTCCCCGTCGAGCATCGCGGCCACGATGTCACCGTTCTCGGCGACCGGCTGGCGGCGGACCGTCACCCAGTCCCCGTCGCAGATGGCGGCCTCGATCATGGAGTCTCCGACCACCTTGAGCACGAACAGCTCGCCGTCGCCCACCAGTTGCCGGGGGAGGGGGAAGACGTCCTCGACCGACTCCTCCGCGAGGATCGGGCCGCCGGCGGCGATCCGGCCGACGAGCGGTACGTAGGACGCGGCGGGTTTGCCGGTGGTGTCCGTCGGCTGCGAGCTGGGCTGGTCGGAGCCGCGCACCTCGTAGGCGCGGGGGCGGTGCGGATCACGGCGCAGGAAGCCCTTGCGCTCCAGCGCCATGAGCTGGTGCGCGACCGAGGAGGTGCTGGAGAGCCCGACCGCCTGGCCGATCTCGCGCATGGACGGTGGGTAGCCGCGCCGCTGCACCGAGTCCCGGATCACCTCGATGACGCGCCGCTGCCGGTCCGTGAGGCCGGAGCTGTCCGCGCGGATTCCGGGTGGCCGCCCGGGGAGCGAACGGGCCGGCTTCTGGCCCTCGCTGTTCATGCCGGTGTCGTTCATCGGGTGTGCCTGGTCGAGTCGGTTCTGGGAGCGGTCCTGGGCGGTGATGGTGGCGCTGTTTGCGGTGGTGGTCACGTCGGCCCCTCTCGAAATGTTCTCCCTGGCTGGACAACGGTAGTTGCTTTCGAAAGGTTGCGCCAAACACACGTTCGAGTGAAATATCGCTGATTCGCTGACTTGATCAGGCGTGAGGGTGTACGAGCGAAGATCAATTCCGTTCGCGACCCGCCCCAACCCTCTTCGCGGGGCTCTCGAAGCGGTCTCGAGCGGCCTTCCGGTGACCTTCGAGCGGCCTTCACTCGGCGCGATTCCGGGAATTCCGGGAACCCGCCTTCTCCGGGTTCCCCCGGCTCCCGCGCAGCCCTTCCCCACCGCCGGAATTCCGCAATTCGCGGTTCCGGTGCGCGCCCGGTGGTTCCGGCGGAACGCGCGGACGCGTTTTCCGCGGGGTCGCGGGCGCGTGCCGGAGGAGGTGTACTCGGGCGCGGACCCGACGTGTGGTGCGTCGCGGTCGCACCAGTGTGGCATCCACCCGCCCGCCGACGCCCCCGAGGGTCGTCCGCCGCCCCGCTCGCGTACCCTCGACACCGGCCCCGCCGGCCCCGGCCGCGCCTGATTCCGCCGCCCTGGCGGCCGGTCCTCCGGCCCTCCTCGCCGAACGCGCGGACGGCCGTCCACGGGCCTCGCGGAGTGCCGCGCGCCCTGCCCGGCGGTCGGGCGCCCGGCGGCCGCCTGACGGCCGTCCGACGCCTCTCCGGGGGCTTTTTCCGGGCCTTCCGCACCGCCGGTGCCCCGCCGCCGTCCCGCGACACGCGCTGGGCCCGCTTGGCGACCGGACACCAGATCTAGTGGTTTGATGGCGGCAGCCGCCCACAAGTTGTGGTCGGTGGCCGATCCCGGTCAGCCCCACCCATGGCCATCGCCTATGCTTGGGGCTGCTTCGCGGGGGCCCTGTGGTCAGGGCCGGCCGGAGCCGTGGATCGTGCACGTCCCCCGGGTCTCCCGGGGATCTCGTCGAGGGTGAAGGAAGGTGGAGAGCCATGCACTGCCCCTTCTGCAGGCACCCCGACAGCAGGGTCGTCGACAGCCGGACCACGGACGACGGCTGCTCGATCCGCAGGCGCCGCCAGTGCCCCGACTGCTCCCGCAGGTTCACGACGGTCGAGACCGCGTCCCTGATGGTGATCAAGCGGAGCGGCGTGACCGAGCCGTTCAGCCGCACCAAGGTGATCTCCGGGGTGCGGAAGGCGTGCCAGGGCCGCCCCGTCACCGAGGACGCCCTGGCCAAGCTGGGCCAGCGGGTCGAGGAGGCCGTGCGCGCCACCGGCAGTGCCGAGCTCACCACGCACGACGTCGGCCTCGCCATACTCGGCCCGCTCAAGGACCTCGATCTCGTGGCCTACCTGCGGTTCGCATCCGTGTACCAGGCGTTCGACTCGCTCGAGGACTTCGAGTCCGCCATCGCGGAGCTGCGCGGCAGTGCTCCCGGCGCCCCCGTGGGCGCCGGCCAGGAGGGCCGGGACGGCCCCGCGAAGGACGCCGGCGGTCGCGGCGGGGACCTCGATGTCCCCGCGCCCGCCACGGCCGCCGACTGAGCGGCCTCATACGAGACCTGCCCGGTGCGCCCCCGCGCACCCGGGCGAACGACACACATCGCGCCATGGAAGAAATGTGCGCACAAGGGCGTTTTCGCCCGGTAGAGGGAGGCGTGGCATGACAGAGACGACGAGCGGCCCGGCACGAGGTTCCCGCTCCAAGGGGAACAAGGGCGGCAAGGGCCTGCGCATCGAACGCATCCACACCACCCCCGGCGTGCACCCCTACGACGAGGTGGTCTGGGAGCGTCGTGACGTCGTCATGACCAACTGGCGCGACGGCTCCATCAACTTCGAGCAGCGCGGCGTCGAGTTCCCCGACTTCTGGTCGGTGAACGCGGTCAACATCGTCACGAGCAAGTACTTCCGCGGCGCGGTCGGCTCCCCCGAGCGCGAGTCCAGCCTCAAGCAGCTCATCGACCGCGTGGTGCTCACCTACCGCAAGGCCGGTGAGGAGCACGGGTACTTCGCCTCCCCGGCGGACGCCGAGATCTTCGAGCACGAGCTGACCTACGCCCTGCTCCACCAGGTCTTCAGCTTCAACTCGCCGGTCTGGTTCAACGTGGGCACCGCCCAGCCGCAGCAGGTCTCCGCCTGCTTCATCCTCTCCGTCGACGACTCCATGGAGTCGATCCTCGACTGGTACAAGGAAGAGGGGATGATCTTCAAGGGCGGCTCCGGCGCCGGCCTGAACCTCTCCCGCATCCGCTCCTCCAAGGAGCTGCTCTCCTCCGGCGGCAACGCCTCCGGCCCGGTGTCGTTCATGCGCGGTGCCGACGCCTCCGCCGGCACCATCAAGTCCGGTGGCGCCACCCGCCGTGCGGCCAAGATGGTCGTTTTGGACGTCGACCACCCGGACGTCGAGGCCTTCATCGAGACCAAGGTGAAGGAGGAGGAGAAGGTCCGCGCCCTGCGCGACGCCGGGTTCGACATGGACCTGGGCGGCGACGACATCACCTCCGTCCAGTACCAGAACGCCAACAACTCCGTCCGCGTCAACGACGAGTTCATGAAGGCCGTCGAGACCGCGTCGAAGTTCGGCCTGCGCTCCCGCCTCACCGGTGAGGTCATCGAGGAGGTCGACGCCAAGGCGCTGTTCCGCAAGATGGCCGAGGCCGCCTGGGCCTGCGCCGACCCGGGCATCCAGTACGACGACACCATCAACCACTGGCACACCTCGCCGGAGTCGGGCCGCATCACCGCGTCCAACCCGTGCAGCGAGTACATGCACCTGGACAACTCCTCGTGCAACCTCGCCTCGCTCAACCTGATGAAGTTCCTCCGCGACGACGACCAGGGCAACCAGTCGTTCGACGCCGAGCGCTTCGCCAAGGTCGTCGAGCTGGTCATCACGGCGATGGACATCTCCATCTGCTTCGCCGACTTCCCGACCGAGAAGATCGGCGAGACCACCCGCGCCTTCCGCCAGTTGGGCATCGGCTACGCCAACCTCGGCGCCCTGCTGATGGCCACCGGCCACGCCTACGACAGCGACGGCGGCCGTGCCCTGGCCGGTGCCATCACCTCGCTGATGACCGGTACCTCCTACCGCCGCTCCGCCGAGCTGGCCGCGATCGTCGGCCCGTACGACGGTTACGCCCGCAACGCCGACGCCCACCGGCGCGTCATGAAGCAGCACGCGGACGCCAACACCGCCGCCAAGCGGATGGACGACCTGGACACCCCGGTCTGGGCCGCGGCCACCGAGGCCTGGCAGGACGTGATCCGCCTCGGCGAGAAGAACGGCTTCCGCAACGCCCAGGCGTCCGTGCTGGCCCCCACCGGCACCATCGGCCTGATGATGGACTGCGACACCACGGGCGTCGAGCCGGACCTGGCCCTGGTCAAGTTCAAGAAGCTCGTCGGCGGCGGCTCGATGCAGATCGTGAACAACACGGTCCCCAAGGCGCTCAAGCGCCTGGGCTACCTGCCCGAGCAGGTCGAGGCGATCGTCGCCCACATCGCCGAGCACGGCAACGTGATCGACGCCCCGGGCCTGAAGGCCGAGCACTACGAGGTCTTCGACTGCGCCATGGGCGAGCGCGCGATCTCCGCCATGGGCCACGTGCGCATGATGGCCGCCGCGCAGCCGTTCCTCTCCGGCGCGATCTCCAAGACCGTCAACCTGCCCGAGACGGCCACCGTCGAGGAGGTCGAGGAGGTCTACTTCGAGGGCTGGAAGATGGGCCTGAAGGCCCTCGCGATCTACCGCGACAACTGCAAGGTCGGCCAGCCGCTCTCCGCCAAGAAGAAGGAGGAGGCCAAGGCCGAGGAGCCCGCCGCCCCCGCCGCCGCGGAGAAGGTCGTCGAGTACCGCCCGGTCCGCAAGCGGCTGCCGAAGGGCCGCCCGGGGATCACCACCTCCTTCACGGTGGGCGGCGCCGAGGGCTACATGACGGCCAACTCCTACCCGGACGACGGCCTGGGCGAGGTCTTCCTCAAGATGTCCAAGCAGGGCTCGACCCTCGCGGGCATGATGGACGCCTTCTCCATCGCCGTCTCCGTCGGCCTCCAGTACGGCGTGCCGCTGGAGACCTACGTCTCGAAGTTCACCAACATGCGCTTCGAGCCGGCCGGCATGACGGACGACCCGGACGTGCGGATGGCGCAGTCGATCGTCGACTACATCTTCCGCCGCCTGGCGCTGGACTTCCTGCCGTTCGAGACCCGTTCGGCGCTCGGCATCCACTCGGCCGAGGAGCGTCAGCGCCACCTCGACACCGGTTCGTACGAGCCGTCCGACGAGGACATGGACGTCGAGGGTCTCGCCCAGTCCGCCCCGCGCCAGGCGGAGGCCCTGAAGGCGGAGGCCGCCCCCGCCGCGGCCGCCGTCCCGGCTCCGAAGCAGCCGCACAACTCCACCGAACTGATGGAGATGCAGCTCGGCCTGAACGCGGACGCCCCGCTGTGCTTCTCCTGCGGCACCAAGATGCGCCGCGCGGGGAGCTGCTACCTCTGCGAGGGCTGCGGCTCGACCAGCGGCTGTAGCTGATCCGGTCGTGAACCGGGGGTGATTCCCCGGGTGAGGGCGGCGGAACCGATTCCGGTTCCGCCGCCCTCGGCGTTCCTCCCGACATCAGCCCATCCGTCCGCCGCGGGCGTCTACGCCGGGGTGGTCCGGGAGGCGGATACGGAGGCGCGGGGAACGTGAGGGGCGTCCGTCCGGGTCCGGACGCGCCCGGACGCCACCATGCTCGAAGCCGGGCTTCCGGAAAGGGAGTTGCCTCCGGGGGAGGAGTCGGCCGGCGGTGCGTCCGGCGGGCGGAGGGAGCGGGCGCGTCCGGCGGGGGCCGGTTCGCGCGACGTGATGCGGGCCACTTCCGGCGCCGTACGATGACGTCGTGCTGATCAAGTGGATTCGCTGCGTCGTGGTGGACCGCCGGGGTTTCGACCGGGCGCAGCGGAAGTGGGCGGGACTGCTGGGGGAGCCGGGTTTCCTGAGTCAGGGGGGTGGGTGGAGCCGGGGCCGGCCCGACGTGGTGCACCTCTTCGGTTTCTGGGAGAGCAGGGCGTTCTACGACTCGTTCATGGCGCGATCACACGACAGACTGGCGGCGGCCCAGGCGGGCACGTACAAGGACGTCCGGGTGCGGCTGTTCGAGCACTGCCTGGACGTGAAGGTGGGATTCCGCCCGGAGTTCACGGGCGCGGACGTGGTGCGGATCGCGCACTGCCGGGTCCGGGAGGAGCGCGAGGAGCACTTCCGCGCCATGCAGGAGAAGGTGTGGAACCCGGCGATGGCGGGTTCGCCCGGGATGCTGCGCGGCATGCTCGGCGCCGCTCCGGGCCCGGAGTTCCTGGTCCTCTCGATGTGGAACTCCGAGGGCGAGCACGGGAAGTACCGCGCGGAGCGCGTGGAGCGGCTGGCGTCGCGCGCCGGGATGGAGACGGACGTGGAGGCCGTGGACGGGGACGTGGTCGGGGTGGAGCCTTCCTGGACCGTGTGAGGGGTGGTGGGGGCGTTTCGGGGGGTGCTCACGCGGCTGCTGTCACGCGACACCTGTCACGCGGCTGCTGTCACGCGTCACCTGTCACGCGACACCTGTCACGCGGCTGCTGTCACGCGTCACCTGTCACGCGACACCTGTCACGCGGCTGCTGTCACGCGTCACCTGTCACGCGTCACCTGTCACGCGGCCGCTGTCACACGGCGCCTGCACGCGGCTGCTGTCACGCGGTGGCCGTCATGCGGGGCTCTCGGCCGGTGGTTTTCGCCCGGGGGCACGGCGGCCTTCGCCCGGAGGCCCTCACACGGCGGCTCTCAGGGGAAGCCCCAAGCACGGTGCCCGGCGGCCCCGGCCCGGAGTCGCTGCCCGTCACCGGCCCTCGGGGCCCGGCGGGTGCGCCGGGCGCCCGCCACCGGGCGTTCCGCAATAGGGTGGCGTCATGGCACGGCCCCGGCGCATCGTCCTCCTCCGGCACGGCGAGTCGGAGGGCAACATCGACGACACCGTCTACGAACGCGAACCCGACCACGCCCTGGCCCTGACGGCCCTGGGCCGCCGGCAGGCCGAGGAGGCCGGGGCCCGGCTGCGGGAGACGTTCGGGGACGAGCCCGTCTCCGCCTACGTCTCCCCCTACCGTCGCGCCCACCAGACCTTCCGCGCGCTGGGCCTCGACCCCGCCCGGGTCCGGGTCCGCGAGGAGCCCCGGCTGCGTGAGCAGGACTGGGGGAACTGGCAGGACCGGGACGACGTGCGCCGGCAGAAGGCGTACCGCGACGCCTACGGCCACTTCTTCTACCGCTTCGCCCAGGGCGAGTCCGGAGCCGACGTCTACGACCGGGTGGGCAGTTTCCTGGAGAGCCTCTGGCGCAGCTTCGACGACCCCGGGCACCCGCCGAACGTCCTGCTGGTCACTCACGGGCTGACCATGCGGCTGTTCTGCATGCGGTGGTTGCACTGGACCGTCGCGGAGTTCGAGAGCCTGTCGAACCCGGGCAACGGGGAGAGCCGGATGCTCCTCCTGGGGGCCGACGGGCGCTACCACCTGGACCGGCCGTTCGAGCGCTGGTGTACCCCTGAATCGTACGGCTTCACCGATTAGAGTTCGCTGCGATGACCGCTGACCGAATCCACCGAGCCCTCGCCAGCCTGCGCGGGCTGGCCGTGGGCGACGCCCTCGGCTCCCAGTTCTTCGTCCCCGCCAACCTTCCCTCCCTCAAGCGCCGTGACCTGCCACCCGCCCCCTGGCAGTGGACCGACGACACCGAGATGGCCTGCTCCGTCGTGGCGGTGCTCGCCGCCCACGGCCGGATCGACCAGGACGCCCTGGCCCGGTCCTTCGCCGAGCACCACGACTTCGACCGGGGCTACGGCCCGGCCGTCAACCGGATGCTCCGGCTGATCAGGGAGGGCGGTGACTGGCGTGAGCTCGCGGCGGCGCTGTTCAAGGGGCAGGGCTCCTGGGGCAACGGCGCGGCCATGCGCATCGCGCCGCTGGGCGCCTGGTACGCGGGCGACCCCGAGCAGGCCACGCACCAGGCGGAGATCTCCGCCTACACCACGCACCAGCACCGCGAGGCGGTGGCGGGCGCCATGGCCGTGGCCGCCGCGGCGGCCGTCGCGGCGGAGGCCGACGGCACGGCCGTCACCGGCGAGCGGCTGCTGGACGAGGTGATCGCCCTCGTCCCGCGCAGCGCGGTGCAGGCGGGGCTGCGCCGGGCCCGCGACATGTTCGACTACGACGACGCGACCACCGTCGCCGCCGTGCTCGGCTGCGGGCGCCGCACCAGCGCGCACGACACCGTGCCGTTCGCCCTGTGGTCGGCGGCCCGCCATCTCGGCGACTACGCGACCGGGTTCTGGACGACGGCGTCGGTCGGCGGGGACGTCGACACCACCTGCGCCATCGTCGGCGGGGTGATCGCCGCAGCCGGCCGCGGCACGCCTCCCGCCGCCTGGCGGGACGCCACCGAGGCCCTCCCCGACTGGCTGCCGACCGCCTCGGACTGACCCCGGACCGGCCCCGGACCGGCCCCCGGACCTGCCCTGGAGGGGTGAGGAAGGGGGCCGGGGCGGCACCGACGGCCTCCGGGGCGTACCCTTGCTGGCGCCATGCCCTACGAACCGCCTACCCACAGCGTCGAGCGCTCCCTCCGGGCGACGACCGGAGCCAAGATCGTCGCCGGTGTCGACGAGGTCGGCCGGGGCGCCTGGGCCGGCCCGGTCACCATCTGCGCGGCCGTCACCGGCCTGCGCCGTCCGCCGGACGGGCTCACCGACTCCAAGCTGCTGACCCCGAAGCGCCGCCGGGCGCTCGCCGGGCTGCTGGAGTCGTGGGTCACCGCCTACGCCCTCGGTCACGCCTCCCCCGAGGAGATCGACGAGCTGGGCATGACGGCGGCGCTCCGGCTGGCGGCGGTGCGGGCCCTCGACGGCCTTCCGGTGCGGCCCGACGCCGTGATCCTGGACGGCAAGCACGACTACCTCGGCGAACCGTGGCACGTCCGCACGGTCGTCAAGGGAGACCAGTCCTGTGTGGCCGTCGCGGCCGCGTCCGTGATCGCCAAGGTGCGGCGGGACGCGCTGATGGCCGAACTGGACGCGGACCACGCGGAGTTCGGGTTCTCCGGCAACGCGGGGTACCCCTCGCCCGTCCACCGGGACGCCCTGGAGCGGCTGGGACCCACGCCGCACCACCGGCTGTCCTGGGCCTACCTGGACGCGCTTCCCCGGTGGCAGCATCTGAAGCGGACGCGTCTCGCGGCCGGGGGGCCGGAAGGTCCCGCGGGCCGCGGAACGGCCGCCCTGGAGGCCGGCGGTCAGCTCGGGTTCGACTTCTGACCGCGGAAGTGCCACCCGCCGGTGCGGCTCGCACCGGTGTTTGATAGACATCCACCCATGCCTCTCATCCCCGAGGAGCCTCAGATTCACGAGAGTGTCCCGGGTCCCCGCGCTGTCCCGGCCGCCGGCCGTACCGCGTCGACCCCCCGCCCCGTTCCCGGCCCCCGCCCGGCCCCCCGGCCCGGCCCCCGTGCCGCACGCCCGGTGCCCGCGCCCCCCGGCCCGCGCACCCCGCCCCCGGCGGCACCCGCCGCCCCGCAGGTCCAGTTGATCCCCGTTCCGGCGGAGGGTGCCCTGGACGCCGCCGACGAGGCCGTCGACCTGCTGCTCGACACCGGCCGCGCCCCCGGCGACGTCCTGGTGCTCACCACCGGCGAGGCGCACCCCTGGGCCGCGCACGAGCTGTCCTTCGGCGAGGCCTCCTACTGGGCCCAGCACGACGCCGCGGACGACGTCTTCTACGCGGACGCCGGTGCCGACCGGGTGGCCGGCCGCCCCGTCGTGGTCGTCGCCGTCAACGGCGGTTCCGACGAGACGGTGCGGCGGGCGCTGCCCGCGGCCCTGCGCCGTGCCGGTGCCCTGCTGGTCGTCTGCGGGGACGGCGCCCGCGTCAACTCCGCGCTGTCCACGGCCGTCTGACCCGGCGCCTCCCCGAGGCGCCGGTCCCGGCCCCCGGGGCCGGTGCCGGGTGACCCGCGCGCGTCACCCGGCGGCGGCGTGCCGCAGCGCCTCCGGCGCGGGGCGGACGGCGTCGAAGGCCCCGGCGCGGTGCGCGCCGGAGTGGGGGCTGCGTCCGCTCCTGCCCTCGCCGAGGATCCGCCAACCCGCGTCCGTCAGCGTGATGTACGCCCCGCAGCGCAGCCCGTGGAGCACACAGGCGTCCCGGAGCGCCCACATCCACGCGCCGTCCACCTCGGTCCAACGACCGTCCCCCGCGCGGCAGTAGAGCAGCACCGCCGTGCGCACCGGCGACCGTCTGCGCAGGTCGTGCGGGATCACCCGGCGCAGCCGCGCCAGCAGCGCGTTGCGCAGTTCCCAGCCGTCCGCGACCGGCGCCCGGTGGGCGAAGGAGGCGCTGGCCACCAGCCGTTCGTCCGGACCGAGGACGGCGACCACGGCCGTGCGGGGGGTGGGCAGATGCCGGGCGTGCAGTCCGGTGACGACCTCACGGGGGTTGCGCAGCAAGGGAATTCCGGCGGCGGCCCATTCGGCGGGCCCCACGACACGGGCCGGCCGCCCGGGGGCGTGCCGGGACGGGGACGGGACCGGGCCGAGGGCCATGAGTCTCCCTTCGCCTGCGCGCCCGCGGCACCCGCGGGCGTCGGCAACGAGGAACAGCGGACGGCAGCCCGGCGGGCCGTGGGGGACGGGAGCGGGGAGCCGGTTCGATTCTCGTGGCCCCGCCCGCCGCACGGCAACGGCCGATCGTCGCCACCGGCCGGTATCGGACGGCGCCGGGCCCGGGACGGACGGCGCCGCGACCGGGGCGTCACGCTGGGTGAACTGGCCAGGCGTCCGCGGTATCGGGTTGCATGGAGCCATGGACGATCTGGAGCTCCGCGCCGAAGCCGATGCCATCCTCGCCGAGCTGGTCGGGGACCCGGGAGGTACGGCCCGACTGCGGGAGGACCAGTGGCAGGCCGTGGCGGCGCTGGTCCGGGAGCGCCGACGGGCTCTGGTCGTGCAGCGCACCGGCTGGGGCAAGTCGGCGGTCTACTTCGTCGCCACCGCTCTGCTGCGCCGGCGCGGCTCAGGACCCACGGTGATCGTCTCCCCGCTGCTGGCGCTCATGCGCAACCAGGTGGAGGCCGCGGAGCGGGCCGGCATCCGGGCCCGCACGATCAACTCGGCCAACCCCGAGGAGTGGGGCGCCATCCACGAGGAGGTCGAGCGGGGCGAGACCGACATCCTCCTGGTCAGCCCCGAGCGGCTCAACTCCGTGGACTTCCGCGACCAGGTGCTGCCCAAGCTGGCCGCGACGACCGGCCTGCTGGTCGTCGACGAGGCGCACTGCATCTCCGACTGGGGTCACGACTTCCGGCCGGACTACCGCCGGCTGCGGTCGATGCTCGCCGAGCTGCCCCTGGGGGTGCCGGTACTGGCCACCACGGCGACCGCCAACGCCCGTGTCACCACGGACGTGGCCGAGCAACTGGGGACCGGCGCCGGTGAGGCCCTGGTCCTGCGCGGCCCGCTGGAGCGGGAGAGCCTGCGGCTGGGCGTGGTCCGGCTCCCGGACGCCGCGCACCGGCTGGCCTGGCTCGCCGAGCATCTGGACGAGCTCCCGGGGTCCGGGATCGTCTACGCCCTCACGGTGGCCGCGGCGGAGGAGGCCACCGCGTTCCTGCGCCGGCGCGGCTTCCGGGTGTCGTCGTACACCGGGCGGACGGAGAACGCCGACCGGCTGCAGGCCGAGACCGACCTCCAGCGGAACAAGGTCAAGGCGCTGGTCGCGACGTCCGCGCTGGGCATGGGCTTCGACAAGCCGGACCTGGGCTTCGTGGTCCACCTCGGCTCGCCGTCGTCCCCCATCGCCTACTACCAGCAGGTCGGCCGCGCCGGCCGCGGCGTCGAGCACGCCGAGGTCCTCCTCCTGCCCGGCAGGGAGGACGAGGCCATCTGGCGCTACTTCGCCGACACCGCCTTCCCGCCCGAGGCCCAGGTCCGGCAGACCCTCTCGGCCCTCGCCGACGCGGGCCGGCCCCTGTCCGTACCCGCCCTGGAGGCGGTGGTCGACCTGCGCCGCACCCGGCTGGAGACGATGCTCAAGGTCCTCGACGTGGACGGGGCCGTGCGGCGGGTCAAGGGCGGCTGGGAGAGTACCGGGCGGCCCTGGGCGTACGACGCGGAGCGGTACGCGTGGGTGGCCCGGCAGCGGGCGGCCGAACAGCAGGCCATGCGGGACTACGTGAGCACGTCCGGGTGCCGCATGGAGTTCCTGCGGCGGCAGCTCGACGACGAGGGCGCGGCCCCGTGCGGCCGCTGCGACAACTGCGCCGGCCCCTGGATCGGCGCGTCCGTGTCGGCGGAGGCGACGGCGGGGGCGGCGCGGGAACTGGACCGCCCCGGTACGGAGGTGGAGCCGCGCCGGATGTGGCCGACCGGGATGCCGGCCCTGGGCATCGACCTCAAGGGCCGGATCCCGGCCGGCGAACAGTGTTCCCCCGGCCGCGCCCTGGGGCGCCTCTCGGACATCGGATGGGGCAACCGCCTCCGCCCGCTGCTGGCCGAGCAGGCGGCCGACGGCCCGGTCCCCGACGAGGTGCTGCGGGCGACGGTGACCGTCCTCGCCGACTGGGCGCGCTCGGCGGGCGGCTGGGCGTCGGACGCCCCGGACGCCGTCGCCCGGCCGGTCGGCGTCGTCGCCGTACCGTCGGCGACCCGCCCCCGACTGGTCGACTCCCTCGCCCGGGGGATCGCGGACGTCGGTCGGCTGCCGTTCCTGGGGAGCCTGGCGTACGCCGGGCCGGACGGGGCCCGGGAGGCACGCCGCAGCAACTCCGCCCAGCGGCTCAGGGGGCTGTCCGGCGCGTTCGTCCTGCCCGACGAACTGGCCGCCGCCGTGACCCGCGCGTCCGGCCCCGTCCTGCTCGTGGACGACTACACGGAGTCCGGCTGGACCCTCGCCGTCGCGGCCCGGCTGCTCCGCCGGGCGGGCAGCGGACCGGTGCTGCCGCTGGTCCTCGCGACGACGGGCTGAGCGGCACGCTCGCCCGGCGGACGCCGGGTCACCGCGCGACGGCGCCGCTCCCGGAGGACGTCCCCTCCGGCATCCGCAGCAACGCCAGCGCCGCCCGCACGGACGGGCGGCTCCCCGTCTGCCTGCGCCACACCGCGTAGATCTTGCGGTGCGGACCCGGGGCGAGCGGGATGGCCCGGACGCCGGCCGGCAGCGGTCCGCGGCCGAGGCGGGGGACGACGGCCGCGCCGACGCCCGCTTCCACCAGGGCTATCTGGGACTGGAACTCCTCCACGTAGTAGGCGATGTCGGGGAGCAGCCCGCGGTCGGCGAACGTGCGCTCCAGCCAGCTATGGCACATCGCGCCGGGGGAGTGGCTGATCCAGCGCGCGTCCACGAGGTCGTCCAGGGTCAGACAGCGACGGTCGGCCATCGGGTGGCTCGCGTGGACGAGGACGTCGCCGACGTCCTCGCCGATCTCGTACATCGCCAGCGCGCTGGGCACCATGAGGGAGACGTTGTGCCAGTCGTGGACGATCGCCATGTCGGCCTCGCCCTCGCTGACCAGGCCCAGCGCGCGGGACGGATCGGCCTCGGTCAGGCGGCAGTCGAGCTCTTCGTAGCGGCGGGCGAGTTCGGCGAGCATGCCCGGGACGAGTGAACGGCACGCGGTGGGGAAGGCGGCCAGCCGCAGGGTGCCGGAGGGGGTGCGGCGCTGGGACTCCAGGCCCGCCTCCGCCTGTTCCAGCAGGCCGACCACCTGACGCGCGGTCTCGGCTAAGGCCTCGGCCGCCGGAGTGAGCGTCACATGCCGGGCGTGCCGGTCGAGCAGCGCGGTCCGGGTCTCCCGCTCCAGCTTGGCGATCTGCTGGGAGACCGCGGACGGGGTGAAGCCCAGCGCCGCCGCGGCGCCGCTGATGGAGCCGTGCACGGCCACGGCGTGCAGGGCCCGGAGTCGGTTGATGTCGAGCATGAAGCCATGCTAATAGATGCCCTTCAGGACGATTCATAGCACATTCGGTCACTTGGTGTGCATTGCTGTAGTAGCGTCGCCATCGCGAGTTCCCAGCGGCCGAGGCCAGCTTTTTCCGATGTGTTCGTCTGGATTCTCCAATTCCGCCCCGCAAGTGATCAAGAGGGATTTGTGGACCATTCGAAAAACGGCCCCGTGGCCGTTGTCGTGGACGGTCATGCGATGGGAAATTTCCTGCCGGCGGCATTCGCCCGGCAGGGCGTCCGCGTCATTCACGTCTTCAGTGACCCGTTCGTCCGCAACGCGCTGGCGGTCCCGGACCTCTCCGCCTACCTGACGTCGTTCGACGCCGACGACGAGGACGCCCTCGTCGAGGAGCTGCGCCGCTGGTCGCCCGTCTGCGTGACCACCGGCAGCGAGATGGGCGTCGAACTCTCCGACCGGCTGGGCGAACGCCTCGGATTCGAGGGGAACGGCACGGCCCTCTCCGCCGCCCGGCGCGACAAGTACGAGATGATCGAGACGCTGCGCCGCGCGGGCATCGCCTGCGTGCGGCAGCACAAGAGTTCCGACCCGGAGGAGCTGGCGTCCTGGGCCGAGCGGCTCGACTCCTATCCGGTCGTCGTCAAGCCGATGAGCTCCACCGGTTCCGACGGAGTGCGTTTCTGCGCGGACCGGGTGGCCGTCGCCGCCGCGGCCCGGGCCATCCAGAGCTCCACCGACCTCTTCGGCCGCCACAACACCGAGGTGCTCGTACAGGAGCGCATGGACGGCACCGAGTACATCGTGGACGCGGTCAGCGCCCGCGGCCGGCGCTTCCTGGCCGGTGTCTGGCGCTACGAGAAGCGCATGCTGGAGTCCGGCCGCCGCATTTACGACAAGGACGTCCTCCTTTCCGCCGACGAAAATCCGGCCGGAGAGCTCGCCGCCTATGTGTACACGGTTCTCGACGCGCTCGGCATCGATTACGGAGCCGCGCACGCCGAGGTCATGATGACCGATTCCGGCCCGATGCTCGTGGAAGTGGCCGCCCGCATGAACGGCAATTCCCATCCGGAATTCCACAATGCGTGCATGGACGCCAACCAGGCCGACCTCGTGGCACTCGCCGCCGTCGACCCCGACGCGTTCATCCGGGAATACGGCGGGCGGAAATACCGGAAGCGGACCGAGGCGATCGTGCACAACGCGAGCACGACGCTGTACGGCAAGATCGAGGGCTTCGACACGGCCGCGATCGAGGCGGTCGAATCCCTCGAATCGGTCTTCAAGATGGTCGTGAAGCCGTCGGAGGGGACCCTGCTCGTCCCGACCGAGGACCTGTCCACCAGCCCGCTCCGCATCTTTATGGCGCACGCGTCCCGCGCCGCCATCCTGGACGACCACCAGCGCGTCCAGCAGCTCAAGGACCGGATATTTCTCCTCTCATGACACAGGAAGCGACGGCCGTCGGCAGAGGTCCCCTGGTGGTGCTGATGACGACCAGACTGGTCTCGTTCATCGGCGTGGCGGCCTACTTCATCCTCAGCTCCTGGCTCGCGTTGCAGTGCGGGGCCGGCACACGGGGGCAGGCTCTGCTGGCCGGGGCCCTCGCCGTGCCGTCCCTCGTGCTCGGTCTCTACGGCGGTCTGCTGATCGACCGGTGGGAGCGGCGCACGCTCGCCCAGTGCGCCGAGGTGCTCAGGGCGGCGGCGGCCGTGGGCCTCGCCCTGTGCTCCGCCGCCGGAGAGCTGCGGATGTGGCACCTGTTCCTCGCCACCCTGGTCATCGGGGTCGGGAACGCCATCACCCTCCCGTGCTACGGGGCGTTGCTGCCGGCCGTGTCCGTGGACGACCGCCTGGTGCGCACCAACGCGCAGTGGCAGATCATGACGCAGATCGGGACCATCGCCGGCGCCCTCGCCGGTGGCCCCCTCGTGGACGCCTGGGGCGGTGCGGCGCTCTGGATGCCGGCCGGGGCCTACCTGGGCGCGGCGGCGCTCCTCTTCCTCGTCCCCGCCGTGCGGCCGACGCGCAAGGCGGTGAAGGCGGGCCTGGTCAGGGAGTTCCGCACGGCCTTCACGGTGCTGCGGACCGACCGGAAGCTGCTGCTGGTGACCGTGTTCTCCGCGGTACCGGTGGGCTTCCTGGCCGCCGCCAACACCCTGCTCGCCCCCTTCGCCCGGAACGACCTGGGCACCGACGCCTCGGGCTTCGGCGTGCTCGACAGCACCTGGGGCATCGGAGCGCTGGCGGCCGGCCTGCTCGTCTCCCGCCTCTTCGGCGAGCGGAAGCACTCCCACCTCGCCACCTCACTCCTGCTCACCGGAGCGTTCGCGATCCTCTTCGCCCTCGCTCCCGGCTTCCGCTCGGGCCTGGCCGCGGGTGTAGTGCTCGGGTTCTTCCTTAGTTGCGCCAACATCATGTTCCCGGCGTACATCCAGCGTGACGCCCCCGACGCCGACCTCGGCAAGATCCTCAGCGCGGTCTTCGTGGCCTCGTCCGCGGTGCAGCTCTCCTTCGTCGCCTGGGTGGGCATCGCGGGAGACACGGTGTCGGTCCGCGCCATCCTGCTCGTGCTCGCCGTCCTCGCGGCGGTGCTGGGCGGACTGCTGCACTGGCTGATCCGCGACGCGGACGTCCCCGTACCCGTGCAACCGGCCTCCTGATTCCGCTCCACCCGCTCCCACCCCATCAGCTTCCGCATCCGCCGGCACATCGGAACCGCCGTGGGAATCACGGCGCACGGCTGCGGTGACACATTCACACGACAGCGAGGGAAATCCATGATGTCGCACACCACCCCCCTGTACACGGACATACCGCGGGAGGTCGAACACGCCGAAGCCCTGCGGCAGCTCCGCGAGGTGCTGTCCAAGGAGAACTACGAGGGCGCGGTCTCCTGCGCCATGCGGCTCCACGCCGCCCTTCCCGACCAGGAGAACCTGGACCGCAACGTCGTGCTGGTCGCGTACGGCGGCGGAAAGGACAGCTCTTACACGCTGGCCTTCGTCCGCACGATGCAGCTCATCATCTCGCAGCTCCACGGAGCGACGTTCCGCATGCGTGTCGCGACCAACCGGCACGCGGGAATGCCGCAGGCCGTGATGGACAACATCGACCGCGCCTACCGGGCACTCCACCTCTACGCGGACCCCAGCGCCGAACTCCTCCTGATCGACGGCCGACTGGTGCGGAACTTCGACGCGAACCTGCCGCAGACCACCGATGTCGTGGAGCGGAACCGCACCGACATCCTCATGACCGGCCACCGCACCGCCGCCGACGCCCGCCCCACGTTCTGCAACGCGTGCAACCTGAGCATGCTGAACGCCTTCGGGCTCGCGGCCGGATACGACGGCGGCGTCGACCTCATCATCACCGGCGACTCCAAGCAGGAACAGCGCGACTACTACCTCTGGGTCTCGCGCCTCGCCCGGAAGTTCGGGCTGCAGCCGCCGCGCGAGGTCCGGGGCACCTTCCAGGGCTTCCTCACCGCGCTCGACAACATCTCCCAGGCGTATTTCGCCGACATCCACGGCGAAGAGGCCGTCGATGTCATCGCCGAGCACTCCGTGCACTCGGACGTCCGCACGGGCCTGGAATTCTTCTCCATTTACCAGGACACCGCCTACGCGTCCGGCGACCACTGGGAGCTGCTGACCGACTACCTGGGCTTCCTCTTCGACGACATCGCCTTCAGCTTCACCGAGTCCGACTGCGGAAACCCCGCGCTCATGGCCCACCTGCGCGCGCTCAAGTGCGAGCGGCGGTACGGCCAGACGTACGCCGAAGGCCTGGCGGAATACGTCGACTTCGCGGTCTCCCTCATGCACAAGAAGGAGTTCCCGCCGCAGCTCGTCGAGATCATGCGCGAGCGGTACGCGGGCGAGGGCACCGCGGAGCGCATGCGCGAGGCGATGAACGCGTACGCGGCCGAGGCGTACGGCGTGACCGAGGAGCAGTTCGTCGCCATGGTCTACGCCCCCTTCACCGAGAAGGGCCTGGGCCTGGAGGAGTACCTCCGCAAGGAGCAGCCGGACCTGCTGGAGAGCTCGGCGACCGTCCACACCCTGCTGAGCGGCGACTTCGAGCCGGAGAAGCAGGACGAGACCGCCGTGGCCGCACGACTGGAGCGGATCACCGGCCTGAAGCTCGCCCAGCTCCGCGTGCTCTACGGCAGCTCCCTGCGGCTGCCGTCCACCACACCCCAGAGCGCCCAGCTCATCGACGCCATCCTCGAGGGCGACCCGCACAAGGCCGTCATCCGGACGCGGCAGAGCGCCGGCGGCCCGCTGGTCCCCGAGCTCCTCTCCGGCCGCTGAGGTGAGCGGGGACATGGAGGGGGACATGACGGGTGAGGGTCCCGGAGGCGACTTCGTCCAACTGGGCGCGACCCGGGACGGACTCGACCCCTACCTGGACTGCGCCCGACGGCGGTCGCTGCGCGCCGTTCTGGTGGAGACCCCCGCGTACCTGCGCTGGCGCAGGTTACTGGGCCGCCGGCCGTTCGACCTGGAGATCGGCGTCGAGGAGCCGCAGGACCCCGAGCAGGTGCGCGAGGCCCTCGCCGCCGCGCGGGTCGTCCCGGTCCTGCTGCTCTCGGGATTCGAGCGCTACGTGTACGCCGGATTCGCCCTCGCCCGGTCGCTGGGCGCCCGGCCCTGGCCGTCGACGGGAGCGGACTTCCGTCCGCTCGACAAACACGAACTGCGGTCCGCCGTCCGTGAGATCGCCGGCCACCTTCCGCAGCCGCGACAGCGGCTCCTGGGCCCGGCATCCGGCGCGGAACACCCTGACGGCACGGAGGGCGACGGCCTCGGCTATCCGCAGGTGATCAAGCCGGTGGACGGCGGGGGAGGACTCGGCGTCTTCCTCGTCCAGGGAGCCGAAGAACGGCGTGACGCCCTCCGGCACATCGAGCGGCTGGCCAATTACGGCGGCGGCGCGTTCACCGGGGTCGTCGCGGAGGAATTCGTTAAGGGCCCCGAGGTCTCCCTGCAAGGCGTGGCCGGGGGCGGGAACCCGGTGCTGCTCAGCGTCTGCGAGAAAATCACCGCCATAGAGGACGGCACCGACGGCGAACCCGCGGGATTCCGCGAGGTGGGCCACATCGCCCGGCACGGAAACACCGCCTCCGCGGAACTCCTGGAACTGACGAGGGCCTGCGTCGACGCCGCCGGATACCGCGAGGGCCCGTTCCACATCGACGTCATCCTCGGCGCGGACGGACCCGTACTCGTGGAGATGGGATTCCGGCTCTCCGGTGGCGCCCTGGTGGCACTCGTGGAGCGGGCGACCGGGCTGAACTGGGCCGAACTGACGTTCCGGGTCCATCTCGACGGCGCGGACCCGCGGGAACTGGTCGGCACGTCCGGGAGGACGACCGCCGGACAGATCCGTGCCACCTCCCCGGAGCAACTGGCCACCGCGGCCGGACTCGCTCCGGCCGGCTGCTCGCTGGACGTCCTCCCCGCGGGCCCGCCCCCCGCGACGGAGGGACTCACCCCCGACGAGCTGACCACCCTCGCGTCCGACATCACACGGCACGGCGGGTCCGCCGGACGGATCGTCGTCACCGGTGACGACGGCGACGCGATCCGCTCCGTTCTCTCCTCCCTGGCCGACGACCGAAAGCGGGACTGACCGATCATGTGCCGACTCATACTGGCCTCGGGTCAGTTCGCGGCGAACGACATCCTCAAAGCGGCCGAGGCGATGAGCTGTGGCCGCACCGCCGACCACGACGGGCCCACCGACGTGCACCCCAACGGATGGGGAGCGGTCTGGCGCGATCCGGACGCCCCGCACGGCCTCGCGCTCCACCGCGACGTGCGACCGCTCACGGACAGCCATCACGAATCCCCGATCGCGGGACTCGACACCGATTTCCTGGCCATCCACTCCCGGCACGCGACGCTCGCGAAGAACCACGGGCTCCGGTTCACGCATCCCCTGACACGGGAGGCCGAGTTCCCGTGGCACTTCATGCACAACGGTTTCCTGCCCACCGTTCACCAGCTCCTGGGCCTCCCCGAGTCCGAGTTCGACTCGCAGGAATACTTCGACCACGTCATCCCCGAGGGAAGCCGCCGGCTCGACGAGCGGCAGACGCTCCAGCGGCTCATGGCCATTCCGCCCGGGGGGAGTTCGGGCAACGCCATCGCGGTCAACCCCGACGCCGCGTACGTCATCCACTGGTCGTCGCCCGGGGTCGCCTCGCCCGTCTACTTCGGCATGTTCCGCCTGCGGACCGACCGGTGCACGATCATCGCGTCGGAGCGCATACCCGACCTGGCCCCGACGCACCAGTGGGAGCCCCTCGAACCCGACAGCCTCATCGAAATCCCCCTCCACGGCAATTCGAGCAGCACGGCACGGCAAGGAGAAGCCCTTCATGTCCAGCACTGACACCTTCACCCGCGTGGTCATCGACGCGGCCACCGAGCGGCCCGGCCCCGACCTGCTGCACAAGCTGGCGACCGGGGAGGTGGCCGTGGTCGTGCTGCGCAACCTGCTGCCCGAGGATGCCTTCACCGAGAACCGGGAGCGCGTCGGAAAGCTGTTCGCCAACGCGTCCACGACGAGCTACTCCAACGGCACGCTCACCACGATCGGCCCGTACCTCGCCAAGCACCTGGCCGACCTGGACACGTACTTCCGCGAGAGCGAGGAGTCGCGGGCGATGCTGGACGGCGTCTCCTTCGACCTCGCCGAGCGGGTGCGCGAGGGCCTGCGCGAGGCCTTCGGTCTCGACGCGCTCGAGCCGGCCCGGGAGCCCGACGGCCGGGAGTACGCGGCCTCGGTCGTCCGCATCCACGCGGACGGCGTGCGCAACCCGCTGCACAACGACAACATCATGCGGGACGCGGCCGACACCGGCATCGCGCTGGCCGGCCTGGCCCGGCAGCTCAGTTGCGTCGTCTGCCTCCAGGAGTGCGACGAGGGCGGCGAGCTGCGCATCTACCGGCGCCCGTGGCGGCCCGAGGACGAGACGTTCAAGATAGACGGCGGTCTCGGCTACGACGAGGGAGTCGTCGAGGGCCACCCCGGTCACGAGTTCAAGCCGCAGGCCGGCGACGTCTACGTGATCAACCCGATGCAGTACCACTCGATCGAGCGGGTCTCCGGCTCCGACCGGATCACCATGGGCTTCTTCCTCGGCTTCCCCGACGAGCGGCTCGGCTCGGCGGTGGTGTGGGGATGACGCCGGCACCGGAACAGCAAGCCGAGCAGCCCGGTTCCACGCCCGAACCGGCCTCCGGCAGGCTCCTGCGCCTGCTGGAGGAGGGCGGCGCCCGCTTCCGCCGGATCGAGCACGCGGCCGAGGGGCGGACCGACGTCGTCAGCGCCCTGCGCGGCAACGACATCGCACAGGCGGCCAAGTGCGTCGTGGTGCGGGTCAAGAAGACCAAGAAGACCTCGCACTACGTCCTGGCGACCGTGCCCGGCGACCGGCGCGTGGACCTGGGCCGGATCGCCGAGCTGTGCGATGCCCGGCACGCCATGTTCGCGGACCAGCCGACGGCCGAACGCCTGACGGGCTGCACGAGCGGCGCCATCGTCCCGTTCACCTTCGACCCGGCCCTGGAGCTCGTGGTGGACCCGGCCCTGCTCGCGCACGAGGAGATGTTCTTCAACGTCGAGCTGGACCGTTCCGTGGCGCTGGACACCAAGGACTACGCCCGGCTCGCACAGCCGCGGGTGGAGTCCGTCAGCGAACCGGCGCCGGCGGAGGCCGGTGCCTGAGGTACCTGAGGTACTTGGGGTGCCTGAGGTGACTGGAGGCCGTCTGGCCTGACGAGGGCTCCGTGACGTCGGCCCGCCGGATTCCGTCCGGCGGGCCGACGCGCTGTGCCGCCTCGGGGCGGCCGCGCACCGGAGGCGGCACTCGGGCCTCAGGCGGCACCGGCGGCGGCCCCCGGGCGCGAGTGACCGAACCGAAGGGCCCCTCGGCCCGGCCGTCATCCACAGGCATTCGTACGATGAACTGCCGCGTGTCCACAGGCCTGGTGGGCCCCACCGGCCTGCGGGACGCTCGGCGCATGACCGACCACGACGCATCATCAGGCCCCCCGCACCCGCCCGCGTCCGGCTGGCCGCCGTCGGCGCCCGGACACGTCACCCTCCGCAGCCCGGCGGAGCTCGCCGACGCCCTGCCCTACCTGCTGGGCTTCCACCCGAACGACAGCATCGTCCTGATGGCACTGCACGGCGAGGACGGACGCTTCGGCGGCCGGCTGCGCCTGGGCATCCCGGTACCGGACGACTGGCCGGACGTCTCCGACCACCTCGCGGAGACGCTCGTCACCGGCTGCCTCAAGCGCGGCGCCCGACCCGACGGCATCGTGCTCTACCTCTGCCAGGACCCGGCGGACGGCGAGACGTCCGCCGCCGTGATGGAACGGCTGCGCCCCCTCGCCCAGCGCCTGCGGATCGCCTGCGGCGCTCTCGACGTGCCCGTGGTCGAGGCGCTGTGCCTCTCCGACGGCCGCTACTGGTCGTACTGCTGCTCCGGCCCCCGCTGCTGCCCGCCCGAGGGGGTGCCCCTGGAGCCCCCCGGCACCACGGTGATGGCGGCGGCCGCCGCCTACGCCGGTATCCGGGTCCGCGGGACCCTGCGCCAGATGGAAGCCCGCCTCAGCCCCCGCACCGGCCCGCCGGCCGACGGGCAGCGGCGGGCCCTGGACACCGCCACCGCCCGCCTGGTCCCGCGCTTCCTCGGCGGGGACCGCGAGACGGCGCGCCAGGAGACTCTCGACCTCGCGGAGCGGCTGCTCCAACGCCTCCACGAGACGCCCGCCGGAGCGGACCCTGCGGAGTCCGACGCCCGGGACGACGCGCTCCTCACGGCGGAGGAGACCGCCGCCCTCGTCATCGGCCTCCAGGACCGCGTCGCCCGGGACCGCGCCGCCGAGTGGATGGAAGGGCCACGCCTCCAGGCCGCCCTGCGCCTCTGGCGCGCCCTCGCCCGACGCTGCGTCCCGCCGTACACGGAGCACGCCGCCGCCCCGCTGACCCTCGCCGGGTGGGTGGCCTGGTCCGGCGGCGACCAGGCCGAGGCCAGGGTCGCCCTCGGCCGCGCTCTGACCGCCGATCCCGACTACCTCTTCGCACAACTCCTGCACCACGCCTGCAACGAGGGGCTGGACCCGGAGGCCCTGCGGAACTGCCTCCGCCAGGAACGCGCCGATCGGGCCGTCTGCCAGGCGGCCCGCGCGGCGGCCGAGGAGCGACCGACCGCGGGGACGCGGGGCGTGGCGTCGGGCGAGGCACGGGGCGTGGTGCCGGGGGTGGCGCCGGCTGAGGCACGGGATGTGGTGACGGGCGTGGCACCGGACGCGGCATGGGACGCGGTGGCGGGCGCGGCACCGGGTCCGGCGGCGGATGTGGTGCCGGACAGAGCATCGGCCGCGGTGTCGGACGAGACGCCGAACGTGGGGGCGGGCGGGGTGCCGGACGAAGCAGGGGACGAAGCGAAGGACGAGGTGACAGTCGAAACGGCGGCCGAAACGACAGTCGAGACGGCGGCCGAGACGACGCCCGGCGCCCGGCCGGGCAGGCCTTCCGGTGGGAAGGCCACCGTGCCGCGAGCGCGTCGGCGCAAGCCCGCCGCCGCGCACCCCAGGCGGACGACCGGCGAAGCCCCCGCCGGCAGCCCCGCGGGGAAGCCCGGGGCGCGGCGGCAGCCGACGCGCCGCACCACCCGAGACCGCCGGTGACGGCGATCACGTGGACACCGCCGTGACCTCGGCACCACCGCCGCCGTTCACCTGTGTGGCCCTCCTTCCCGTCCGACGTTCCGGCCCGTGACCTCCCCAGGGAGCGCAGACCCGTGCAAGGCACCGCCGCCCATGCCCAGCCCGCCCCCCGCCCGGCCGTTCCCCGGCGTCCCGGCGACGCCCGCCCCCAGGGGCCGCGTCCGGTCCACACGGCGCTGATCTGCGTCGCCCTGCCCGCCCTGGCGATCTCCGAGGAGCACGGCCAGCTCACCGGCCACGGTCTCGACGGCTTCTACCGCAACGGCCGCCGCCTGCTGGCGCGTTGTGTGCTCCGGGTGGACGGGGCCGAGCCGGTCCCCCTCCAGGGCCGGCTGGTGGACGCCGGCCGGGCGCGGTTCGTGGCCACCCTGCGCACCGCGGCGGACGAGGGGCCGGACCCCGCCGTCACGGTGGAGCGGGTCCGGGACGCCGAAGGCGTGGAGCGGATGACCCTGCGCAGCGCGGCGACGCGCGAGGCCCGGCTCCGGGTCGAGGTGTCGCTCGGCACCGACCTCGCGGACCTCGGCCTGATCGCCCACGGCACGGCGGCGCCCGAACTGCCCGCCGCCGTCCACGGATCCGGCCTCCGCTGGACGGCCCCCGGGCTGCACGCCGTGGTGACCGCCGACCCACCGCCGGACGACGCGCTGGCCTCGGCCGGACTGCTCTGCTGGGAGATACGGCTGCCACCGGGCGGTACGCGCAGTGTCGAGCTGCGCGTCCGTCCCGAGGTCCCCGGCAGGCCCCGCCCGCCCGAGGGTCCCCGCGTCCGGACGCGTGCCGCGGCGCCCTGGGGCGACGCCCAGGCGGAGGGCGACGACCCGCGGGCCGCCGCCCTGCTGGCCGGCAGTCTCGACGACCTGAGGGCCCTGCTCGTCCGCGACCCCAAGATCCCCGGGGATGTGCACGTCGCAGCCGGCGCCCCCTGGCGCTGCGGCGGGCTCGCCCCCGCTGAGGCCCTGTGGGCCGCCCGGATGACCCTGCCGCTCGGCGTCCGGCTGGCCGCCGGGACCCTGCGCACCCTGGCCCGCGCCCAGCTTCCCGGCCCCGGCCCGGAACGGGGCCGCATCCCCGGTGCGCTCCGGCACGCCGGAGCGCACCTCCCGCCCGGCTGCACCGGGATCGAGGCGACGCTGCTGTTCCCGACCGTGCTCGCGGAGGCGAGGCGCTGGGGCCTGCCCGCCCAGGAGATCGAGCCGCTGCTCCCGGCGGCCGAACGCTGCCTGGCCTGGCTGCGCACGGCCGCCGGCGACCGCGGCTACCTGGCGGATCCGGCACCCGGCGGCCCGTACCGCTGTGAGGTGCAGGCCCACGCCCACCGGGCCGCCCTGCTGGGCGCCGACCTCCTCGCCGCCCACGGACGCCCGGGCGCCGACGAGTGGCGGGACTGGGCAGCCGGCCTGCGGCGCCGGTTCCGGGAGGACTTCTGGGCCGACGACCGGGGCGGCGGCCGGCCGGTGGCCGCCCTGACGCCGGACGGCGAACCCGTCCCGCACCTCGGCTGCGCCGCCGCCCACGTCCTCGACACCGGGCTCCTCGGCGACGGTGAGTACGCCCCCGGGCTGCTCGACCGGGCCCGTGCCGAACAGTTGGCCAGGCTGCTGGGCAGCCCCGCCCTCGACTCCGGCTGGGGGCTGCGCAGCCTGGGCGTCAAGGAGGGGGGACACAACCCTTTCGGCCACCGCGGTGGTGCCGTCCGCGTCCACGAGACGGCCGTGGCCGTCGCGGGACTGGCCGCCGCCGGCTTCGAGAAGGAGGCGGGCTCCCTCGCCCGTGGCGTGCTGGACGCCGCCGAGGCCTTCGCCCACCGGCTGCCCGAGATGTACGCGGGCGAGCAGCGCACCACCGGCAGCGCCCCGCTGCCCCACCCGGCGGCCTGCCGCCCGGCGGCCGTCGCGGCGGCCGGCGCCGTCCACCTGCTGACGGCGTTCGCGGGGGTGCGGCCCGACGTCCCGGCGGGCGGCGTGACGGTCCGCCCGCCCGGTTCGGCGCCGTTGGGCGCGCTGCGGTTCACCGGACTGCGGGTCGCCGAGCAGCCGTTCGCCGTACGCATCAGCCGGCTCGGCCTCGGCATGGTCGAGGAAGCCGCCGACGGACTGCAACTGGGGGTGTGAGCCGTGCGCAGTGTCCCCTTCGAGGGCCCTCGCGGAGCCTCCCGCGGCACGGCGCTTTCCCTGGCGGCCCACAAGGGGCAAGAACCTGTTTATCGTCAGGCAGACGACTATGATCGCGTCATGCCCTACGACCCGTCGGCCTTCCCGCCCTTCGCCGTCACCGTCGACCTGGTCGTGCTCACCGTGCGGCGGCACTCCCTGTGCGCGCTGGCGGTGCGCCGCGGTGAGCCCCCCTTCCAGGGCCGGTGGGCGCTGCCCGGCGGATTCGTCCGGTCCGACGAGGATCTGGCGACGGCGGCGGCCCGCGAGCTGGCGGAGGAGACGGGGCTGCGGGTCCTGCACGACCCTGCCTGCCCCGCCACGGCCCACGCGGCCCATCTCGAACAGCTCGCCACCTACGGCGACCCCAAACGCGACCCCCGGATGCGCGTCGTCAGCGTGGCGCACCTCGCGCTCGCCCCGGACCTGCCCGCGCCCCGTGCCGGCGGCGACGCGCACAGCGTGCGCTGGGCCCCCGTCGAGGACCTGCTGAACCAGGACGGCCACGCCCGGGACGGCGAGCAGGCGGCCCCGCTGGCCTTCGACCACGCCCGCATCCTCGCCGACGGGGTGGAGCGCGCCCGCTCGAAGATCGAGTACTCGTCCCTCGCCACAGCCTTCTGCCCCCAGGAGTTCACCGTCGGAGAGCTGCGCCGCGTCTACGAGGCCGTCTGGGGCGTCGCCCTGGATCCCCGGAACTTCCACCGCAAGGTGACCGGCACCCCCGGCTTTCTGGTCCCCACCGGCGGGACGACGACCCGCCAGGGCGGGCGTCCCGCCCAGCTCTTCCGCGCGGGCGGCGCCACCCTCCTCAACCCGCCCATGCTCCGCCCCGAGGCATAGAACCGGTGCGCCCCGCCCGGCCGGCGGCGGGCGGCCAGGGACACGCCGCCGCCTTCACTGCGTAGCAAATAGGACATATCGGGTTACGGTGCTGCGGTACGCCCCGTGCTCCCGCGCGTCCCTTCCCCGGCGCGCGGGACCGACCCACGCCCCGCGAGGGAAGTCATGATCCAGGCCATCGGACTGACCAGCGTCCCCCGCCGCAACCGGCCCCCCGTCGTCGACGACCTGACCTTCGAGGCGCGCCCCGGGCGCGTGACCGTCCTGCTCGGCGAGGCCGGCGCCGGGAAGACCAGCGCCCTGCGCCTCATGCTGCGGCTCGACCCGGGCCGCGGCGTCGCCCTGTTCCGCGGGCGCAGCCTCGACCGCGTCGCCCACCCGGCACGCGAGGTCGGCGTGCTCCTCGGCGACGTCCCCGGCCACCCCGGCCGTACCGCCCGCGGCCACCTGCGCATGCTCAGCGCGGCGGCCGGAGTGCCCGCCACCCGCGCCGACGAGGTGCTGGACGTCGTGGGCCTCAGCGGGCTGGCCGACCAGCGCATCGGCGACTTCTCCCGCGGCATGGACCGCCGGCTGGGCATCGCCGCCGCGCTCCTCGGCGACCCGCACACCCTCGTCCTGGACGAGCCGACCGCCGGGCTCTCCCCCCGGGAGACCGCCTGGCTGCACGGGCTCCTCCGCGGTTACGCGGCCCAGGGCGGGGCCGTGCTCGTCACCTCGTCCTCTCCCGGAGAGGCGGCGCGCGTCGGCGACCAGGTCGTCACCATCCACCGCGGACGCCTCGTCGCCGACCAGGAGACCGAGGTCTTCGCCCGGGCCCGCCTCAGGCCGCGCGTCGCCGTCCGGTCGCCCTCGGCGGCCCGGCTCGCGCACATCCTCTCCGCCGAGGCGGAGGCCGCCTGCCCGCCGTCCGAGGCCCCGCCCGTCGAGGTCGTCCACGAGGGCGGCAGCGCCCTCGCGGTCTACGGCAGCACCTGCGCCGCCGTAGGGGAGACCGCGTACCGGCACGGGATCCTCGTGCACCGGCTCGCCGAGGAGACCGAGGCCGGGCCCGTCCCCCCGCTGCAGCGTGCCGACGGCCGCCGGTCCGCCGACGCCGCGACCGCCCCCGACGCCCCGGCGACCGTGCGCACCGCTCCCGGGCGCGACGCGCCGCGAGGGCCGCTCTCCCGCGTCCAGCCGCCCCTGCCGGCTCCCGGCCCGGCCTGGCCGCTGCGCTACGAGCTGTACCGTTTCGCCGGCGTGCGCACCGGCTGGCTGGTACTCGCCGCCGCTCTCCTGCTCTCCCTGCTCGCCTCGGTCCTGCTGGCCCGGGCCGGGGCCCCCGGGCCCAGCCTGCTGACCGGCTGGCCCGCGCCGCTCCCGCTGCCCCCGGCCGCTCTCGGCGCGGGGGTGCTGGGAGCGCTGGCCTTCGGGCAGGAGTACCGCTACCCCGCCCTGGCGCCGGACGCGGGCGGCCTCCCCCGGCGGCTGGCGCTCCTGGGTGGCAAGCTCGTGGCCACGACCGCCGTCGCCCTGCTGCTCGCCCTCTCCTCGGTGGCCCTGGACGCCGCGCTGGTGCGGCTCCTCTTCGGCGGGGCCGCGACGCACCTCCCGGAGGCCTGGCCCGGCGCCCTCGCCGGGTGGATCGCCCTCACCCTCGGCTGCGCGTGGGCCGGGCTGTTCGCCGCGGGCGTGTTCCGGTCCACGCTCCTGGGGCTCGCGGCGGTGCTGGTGGTCCCGACGCTGGTGGTCCCGGTGGTGAACGCCGTGCTCACCCGCCCCGCCGCCCGGTCCCTGGCCGGCCTGCCCGAGCGGCTCCGCTCCACGGCTCCGCTCCAGTGGCCGGCCGGGATGGACGAGGGGGTCTCGACGGCCCTGCGGCTGGTCTCCCAGCCCGTCGGCTGGGCGCTCGTGCTGTCCCTGACCGGGCTGCTCGGGGCCTACGTCCTCACGGTGCTCCGGGGCAGACCGCGATGAGGGCCGGGGCGAGGACTGTGCTAGGACGCCGCCGGCCTGCCGCGCGGCTTCCCCGGGCGCCGAGGGGTACGGAGCGTAACCGGCCGCCGGCCGCGCCTCCGGGAAAGGCGGACGTCACCGGCGGGCGCCGCGACCGCCGACGCCGGAGGGGAGAGGTCCTACGACACGCTCCGGAACCGGCCCTCTATAGCTCTCCGTACGCGCCCGACCTCGAAGAGTGCCCAAATCTGTCCGTTTGGACGTCAATTGTGAGGTAATGGGCGATCACCCTTTCGTGTGCTTTTCACCAAAGACCTCAAGGCTCGTCGGCCCGTCGCCGACAAAGGAGACGTGAGTACCCTTGCGCACACCATGATGACCGCGGCTCGCCCCGCCGACTCCGGCCTGACGGGCCCGGGCGAGCTCGACCGCTACTCCTACGCGGAGGCCCCCGGGGCCGACCGCGGTACCGCGCACGCCTGGGACGGTGACGCGGAGCTCGGCCGCGCCGGCCGCCGGGCGGCCGGCAGCCGGGGCCGGGGGCTGCACGGCCAGCTCGTCCAGCAGTTGGGGCAGATGATCGTCTCCGGCGACCTCGGCGCCGACCGCCCGCTCGTCCCGGAGGAGATCGGCCAGCGCTTCGAAGTCTCCCGCACCGTCGTCCGGGAGTCGCTGCGCGTCCTCGAGGCCAAAGGTCTGGTCAGCGCCCGCCCCAACGTCGGCACCAGGGTCCGTCCGGTCAGCGACTGGAACCTGCTCGACCCGGACATCATCGAGTGGCGGGCCTTCGGGCCCCAGCGCGACGACCAGCGCCGGGAGCTCTGCGAGCTCCGCTGGATCATCGAGCCGCTGGCCGCGCGGCTGGCGGCCGGGCACGGCCGCGAGGACGTACAGCAGCGCCTCGCCGACATGGCGGAGATCATGGGGCACGCCCTGGCCCAGGGTGACTCGCTCACCTTCTCCCGCGCCGACTCCGAGTTCCACACCCTGCTGCTCCAGGTCGCGGGCAACCGCATGCTGGAGCACCTGGCGGGCATCGTGTCGGCCGCCCTCCACGTCTCCGGCGCCTCGGTCGGCGGCTGTGACCGCCCCACGGACGCGGGCGTCGGACACCACCTCCGGATCGTCGACGCCGTCGGCGCGGGTGACGCGGCCGCCGCGGAATCCGCCATGCGTCAGTTGCTCGTGTCGCATCCGGAAGTCGAGCGGGCCGTGCCCGCGCCGCGCGAGCACTGATCCGCGGGAACGGGCCGCACGGACAAGGAGAGACGCGCGCGGGACTGTTCGTCCGCCCCGCGCGTACGGCCGCGCGCGGAGTCGCAGAACCGCGCGGGGCGTCCCGTACAGGCGCATGCGAGAGGAAACGCGCCGCCGGTCTTGGGTCAAGCTGCGGAGAAGCGCATCGATCCGTCCCCTTCAGTGGTGATTCGCTCCGTTATAGGGTGTGACTCGGGCCACGGGGATTGGGCGTAACGCTCCTTGAGGCAGCGCGATGACTAAAGAGGCGGTGGCCGCGGAGGGAATACAGGTCTCGAACGAGGCGCTGTGTTGCACCGCACTATCGCCCGCGCCGTCGGTTCATCCTTGCCGGCGGTCGTCGGCTCCGATCCCCAGCGGGATGGAGCCGGAAGCCGTTTCCATCGTTCCGAGAGGTTGTTCGTGTCGGCCAGCACATCCCGTACGCTCCCGCCGGAGATCGCCGAATCCGAGTCTCTGATGGCGCTCATCGAGCAGGGAAAGGCCGAGGGGCAGATCGCCGGCGACGACGTGCGTCGGGCCTTCGAGGCTGACCAGATTCCGCCAACCCAGTGGAAGAACGTTCTGCGCAGCCTCAACCAGGTCCTCGATGAGGAAGGTGTGACGCTGATGGTCAGTGCGGCAGAGGCGCCCAAGCGCACCCGCAAGAGCGTCGCAGCGAAGAGCCCGGCGAAGCGCACCGCCACCAAGGCCGTCTCGTCCAAGACGGTCACGTCCCGCCCGTCGTCCGCGGCCGCCACGTCCGCCGCGGGTTACGGCGACGAAGCGGGCGACGAGGCCGTGGCGCCCGCCAAGAAGGCCGCCGCGAAGAAGACGGCCGCGAAGAAGACGGTGGCCAAGAAGGCCACCGCGAAGAAGACGACGGCCAAGAAGGCCACCGCCAAGAAGGACGCCGACGAGCTCCTCGAGGACGAGCTCGTCGACGAGACCCCCACTCCCGGCAAGGTCGACGAGGAGGAGGAGACCGGCGAGAACAAGGGCTTCGTGCTGTCCGACGAGGACGAGGACGACGCCCCGGCGCAGCAGGTCGCGGTGGCCGGCGCCACCGCCGACCCGGTCAAGGACTACCTCAAGCAGATCGGCAAGGTCCCCCTCCTCAATGCCGAGCAGGAGGTGGAGCTCGCCAAGCGGATCGAGGCCGGTCTGTTCGCCGAGGACAAGCTGGCCAACGCGGACAAGCTCGCCCCGAAGCTCAAGCGCGAGCTGGAGATCATCGCCGAGGACGGCCGGCGCGCCAAGAACCACCTGCTGGAGGCCAACCTCCGTCTCGTGGTGTCCCTGGCCAAGCGCTACACCGGCCGCGGCATGCTCTTCCTGGACCTGATCCAGGAGGGCAACCTCGGTCTGATCCGTGCGGTCGAGAAGTTCGACTACACCAAGGGTTACAAGTTCTCGACCTACGCCACCTGGTGGATCCGCCAGGCGATCACGCGAGCCATGGCCGACCAGGCCCGCACCATCCGTATCCCGGTGCACATGGTCGAGGTCATCAACAAGCTCGCGCGCGTGCAGCGCCAGATGCTCCAGGACCTGGGCCGCGAGCCCACCCCGGAGGAGCTGGCCAAGGAGCTCGACATGACCCCCGAGAAGGTCATCGAGGTCCAGAAGTACGGCCGTGAGCCGATCTCCCTCCACACCCCGCTGGGTGAGGACGGGGACAGCGAGTTCGGTGACCTCATCGAGGACTCCGAGGCGGTCGTCCCCGCCGACGCGGTGAGCTTCACGCTTCTGCAGGAGCAACTGCACTCGGTTCTGGACACGCTCAGCGAGCGCGAGGCCGGCGTGGTGTCCATGCGCTTCGGCCTCACCGACGGTCAGCCGAAGACGCTGGACGAGATCGGCAAGGTCTACGGGGTGACGCGTGAGCGCATCCGCCAGATCGAGTCGAAGACCATGTCCAAGCTGCGTCACCCGTCGCGTTCTCAGGTACTGCGCGACTACCTGGACTGATCTCCGGGCGACGGCCCGGCCGTCCCGGTCATTGGGGCCCGGTTCCTCTTCGGAGGGGCCGGGCCCTCGTGCTGGGCGGGTGCGGCGGACGGCGGACTCCGGATGCGGCGGAAGAGACCCGGGTTGACGCTGGGAAGGCAAGTGACTCCGCTGCGTCAGGAGACCGTATGCGTGCCCTGGGCTGTTCGCTGACCGCCGCCTTGGCACTGCTGCTCGCCATGCCGGGACCCGCGACGGCCGATGAGCGGCTGGTCGTGGGCGGGCAGGAGGTGAAGACCTCGGACGCGCCCTGGGCGGTCGCCCTGGCGAGCCGCCAGCGCTTCGGCGCGACGCGCTCCGGGCAGTTCTGCGGCGGCGTCGTGGTGGGGCGCAGCACCATCGTGACCGCCGCCCACTGCCTCACCCGCGACGTACTCGGTACGGAGCCGAGCTCCGCCTCCGACCTGCGGGTCATCGTGGGC
Source organism: Streptomyces sp. NPDC052910 (assembly GCF_055585605.1). Lineage (NCBI taxonomy): Bacteria > Bacillati > Actinomycetota > Actinomycetes > Kitasatosporales > Streptomycetaceae > Streptomyces > Streptomyces sp. NPDC052910. The sequence continues at coordinate 69,767 of NZ_JBVJJR010000012.1, read as the reverse complement.
CGTGACGATCTGCGGGGGACGGCCGGAAAAGAGCTGGCCGTGAAGGAGGCGTGGGTCAACCCGGACTTCAGCGCGGGGACGAACTCCGGGGACGTCGGCGTCCTCACCTTGGCGGAGCCGCTTCCCGACGGCCGGGCCATCGCGATGGCCCAGCAGGGCGAGGCGGTCTACGCGGCGAATACGCCCGCCATGGTGTACGGCTGGGGCGACACCCAGGGCAACGGGTCGTACTCGGACACGCTGCGGGCGGCGTCCGTGCTCGTCCTCGGTGACGAGCTCTGTGAGCAGGCCTATCCCGGCGGTCCGGACGGCGCCTACGACCGGAAGACCATGCTCTGCGCCGGCTGGCCGGAAGGCGGGAAGGACGCCTGCCAGGGGGACAGCGGAGGGCCGCTGGTGGCGGACGGGCGGCTGGTGGGGCTGGTGTCGTGGGGAGCCGGATGCGCCCAACCCGGCCATCCAGGGGTCTATACGCGTATCTCAGCCGTTTCCGCGATGGTCACGGCACACAGTGTCGACGCGAAACAGCACGCCTCTCAGGGGCCCGCACAGTTGGCGCGGCCGGCTGTCCCGTCGTGAGGGTCGGGAGAGTGGTGAGCGTCGGACCGGACGAGGACGGGCGGCCGCCCCCGGGTGGGGGTGCCGCCCGTCGCCGTCCAGCCCACAGGGGTCGGACCTCGCTCGTCGTGGATGCGATGTGCCGGCGTTCCAGCGGTGGACCCAGCGGTCCTCGGGAGGACCTCAGTGATCCTCGTCGGACGCGGAGGCCGGGACGGCCGTCAGTCGCTCGGTCTCGTCCTGTATCTCCGCGGCGATCTTCTTGAGCTCCGGCTCGAACTTGCGCCCGTGGTGGGCACAGAACAGCAGCTCACCGCCGCTCAGGAGAACGACGCGCAGGTATGCCTGAGCGCCGCACCGGTCGCAGCGGTCAGCGGCCGTCAGCGGGCTCGCGGGGGTCAGAACAGTAGTCACGTCGCCTCTTCTCTAGCTCGACGAGCTGTCGTACCAGGGTCAACATCCAACCAGGCCGAAAACGTTCCCGCTCGTGGCTTTTCCTCGAAACTTCCTTCCGAGTGAGCCGGATCTTGACGTTTGGCGGCGAATGAGCCGTATTGCGTGGGTCTACGGTTTCACATCGCTGAGTTTCGCATCGTCGGGGGGTCCCTCCGCCCGGCCGGCTTGCCGGGTTGTTCTTCAGGACGTGCCCGGAGCCTAAATGGTTCATGCCTCCAAGGGAACGTGATGTGCACGTCACCCCATCGAGTCATCGAACAGGCATTCGAAACTCGACTAGCATGGTCGGCGCCGCGGGTGGCGGCACAAAGGCTCTACCGGGCCTCGGTACCCTCTGAACGGCGAACGAGCCAGCCATGCGCCCGCAGATGGGTGACAGAGAAATTCAGCGAGGAGCGAACCGCGTGACCGCCGATACGTCCGTGCCGTCCACCGCATTGCTGACCGGGGCAGACCGGGACGGATCCAACTACACCGCGCGGCACCTGCTCGTCCTCGAGGGACTGGAAGCCGTCCGGAAGCGTCCCGGCATGTACATCGGGTCCACGGACAGCCGCGGCCTGATGCACTGCCTGTGGGAGATCATCGACAACTCCGTCGACGAGGCCCTGGGCGGCTACTGCGACCACATCGAGGTGATCCTGCACGGCGACGGTTCCGTGGAGGTCCGGGACAACGGCCGGGGCATCCCGGTGGACGTCGAGCCCAAGACGGGGCTGTCGGGCGTCGAGGTCGTCATGACCAAGCTGCACGCGGGCGGCAAGTTCGGCGGCGGCTCGTACGCCGCCTCCGGCGGTCTGCACGGCGTGGGCGCCTCGGTCGTCAACGCGCTCTCCGCCCGCCTGGACGTCGAGGTGGACCGCAACAGCAGGACCCACGCGATCAGTTTCCGGCGCGGTGTGCCGGGCATCTTCACCGAGTCCGGCCCCGACGCGCCCTTCGACCCGGCGAACGGGCTGCTCAAGGGCAAGAAGGTGCCGAAGAACCGGACCGGCACCCGGGTCCGCTACTGGGCGGACCGCCAGATTTTCCTCAAGGACGCCAAGCTGTCCCTGGAGACGCTCTACGGGCGCGCCCGGCAGACGGCCTTCCTGGTGCCCGGCCTGACCATCGTGGTCCGGGACGAGCGGGGCCTGGACGGCGCGGACGTCACCGAGGAGACGTTCCGCTACGACGGCGGGATCAGCGAGTTCTGCGAGTTCCTCGCGCAGGACAAGGCGGTCTGCGACGTCCTGCGGCTCAGCGGGCAGGGCACGTTCAAGGAGACCGTGCCCGTCCTCGACGAGCGCGGGCACATGACGCCCACCGAGGTCACCCGGGAGCTCGGCGTGGACATCGCGCTGCGCTGGGGGACCGGGTACGACACGACGGTCCGGTCGTTCGTCAACATCATCGCCACCCCGAAGGGCGGTACGCACGTCACGGGCTTCGAGCGGTCCGTCACCAAGACCGTCAACGACGCGCTGCGCGCGAGCAAGCTGCTGCGCGTCGCCGAGGACGACGTGGTCAAGGACGACGCCATGGAGGGCCTCACGGCGGTGGTGACCGTGCGGCTGGCGGAACCGCAGTTCGAGGGGCAGACCAAGGAGGTGCTGGGCACCTCGGCGGCCTCGCGGATCGTCGCCAACGTCGTCGCCAAGGAGCTCAAGGCGTTCCTGACGTCGACCAAGCGTGACGCGAAGCAGCAGGCGCGGGCCGTGCTGGAGAAGATCGTCGCGGCGGCCAGGACCCGGATCGCGGCCCGGCAGCACAAGGAGGCCCAGCGCCGCAAGACGGCGCTGGAGTCCTCGTCGCTGCCGGCCAAGCTGGCCGACTGCCGCAGTGACGACGTCGAGCGCAGCGAGCTGTTCATCGTCGAGGGCGACTCGGCGCTGGGCACGGCCAAGCTGGCGCGGAACTCGGAGTTCCAGGCGCTGCTGCCGATCCGGGGCAAGATCCTGAACGTGCAGAAGGCCTCGGTCTCGGACATGCTCAAGAACGCCGAGTGCGGGGCGATCATCCAGGTGATAGGAGCGGGGTCCGGCCGGACCTTCGACATCGACGCCGCGCGCTACGGCAAGGTCATCTTCCTCGCCGACGCCGATGTCGACGGGGCGCACATCCGCATCCTGCTGCTCACCCTTTTCCAGCGCTACATGCGGCCGATGGTGGAGGAGGGGCGGGTGTTCTCGGCGGTGCCGCCGCTGCACCGGGTGGAGCTCACCCAGCCCAAGAAGGGGCAGGACAAGTACATCTACACGTACTCCGACAACGAGCTGCGGCAGACGCTGCTGGAGCTGGAGCGCAAGGGCGTCCGGTACAAGGACTCCATCCAGCGCTACAAGGGCCTGGGCGAGATGGACGCCGACCAGCTCGCGGAGACCACGATGGACCCGCGTCACCGCACCCTGCGCCGGATCAACATCAGCGACCTGGAGGCCGCCGAGCGCACCTTCGACCTGCTGATGGGCAACGAGGTCGCGCCGCGCAAGGAGTTCATCACCAACTCGGCGGCGACGCTCGACCGCTCGCGCATCGACGCCTGAGTCTCCACCCCTGGGTGGAGAGAAGATCTCCACCCAGGCCCCTCACAAGCCCACCCCGGCTCCACCCGTGCTCCGATCCGTGCCGGGTGCCTGCTCCGTAACGTCGGATGTGTCGGCCGGCGGCGTGTTCGCCCGCGACCGGCCGCCGTGTCCACGCTCAACGGAGGGGCTTGCCATGTCCGGTCTGATCGACGCAGGGGTGATCGTCGCCGTCGTCGCGCTTGTCGTCGTCCGGCAGTTCAGGCCGCAGAAGGTGACCTCGGACGGACGGGCGTGGTGGGTCGCGCCTGCGGTCTTGGCCTTCGTCGCGGTGAGGGAGCCCGGGATGGTGGACGCGGGCCACCGGGCGGCGTCCGCGGGGCTGCTGGCGGCGGGGGTGGCGGTCGGGCTCGCCACCGGTGCCGCCTGGGCCTGGACCACACGAATATGGACCGATGAGTCGGGGGCGGTCTGGGCGCGCGGCACGAAGGCCGCGGCGGGGGTCTGGGCCGGCGGGCTGCTGCTGCGGCTGGGGCTGTTCGGGGTCGGCGCGCTGATCGGCGTCCACCAGGGGACCTCGGCCACACTGCTCACGCTCGCCGCGATGCTCCTGGCCCGTACCGGGATCGTGGTGTCGCGGGCCCGGCGGACGCTTCCGTCGTACGGTGTGCTCGCCGGTGGCTGAGACGGGAGCAGCGGTGGACGAGCCGGACGTGCCCAGGGAGAGCTGGACCGCGTGGCCCGCCCGGGAGGCGCTCTCCGGGGCCGGGGTGCCACGCCGACGCCGGGTGCTGACCTGGATCGTACGGGCCGTACTGGTCGGAGCGTTCTTCGTCGGTGTGCTGCGCGAGGACGCGCTTCCCCGGTGGCAGTACGCGGTGGTGGCCGCGGGCTTCGCGGTGTGCGGCGTCGCGATGTGGCGGTGCTTCCTCACGACGCTTGACCGGCGGCTCTCCGCCTCGGTCGGGTGGCTGGCGGTGCCGGTCGTGGCGGGAGTCCTCGCGGAATGGGCGGGGACGCATGTCGCCGCCACCGGACTGTGGTGCGTCGCCGCGGCGGTCGCGGTGGAGAGGCTGCCGCTCGGGCCCGGTCTGGGGCTGGCGGTGGTGCCCCTCGGGGCCTATGTGCTGACGACGCGGGGCTCGTGGGTGGGGACGGCCGGGACGGTGGCCATGGTGCTGCTCATCGGATACTCGCTGCGGCTGGACGAGGAGGCACGGGGGGCCGGGTTCCGGATGCTGGCCCAGGAGCGGGCCGCGCGCCGGGCGGAGGCGGAGACGGCGGCCCTGGACGAGCGGGCCCGGATCGCACGGGAGATCCACGACGTCCTCGCCCACAGTCTCTCGGCCCAACTGGTGCATCTGGAGGCCGCGCGGCTGCTGGTCGAGAGCGGTGCGGAGCGGGACCGGATCCTGGAACGGATCGTGTCGGCGCGGGGGATGGCACGGGAAGGGCTGGCCGAGACGCGGCAGGCGCTGTCGGCGCTGCGGGGGGAGATGACCCGGCCGGAGGAGTTCCTGCGGGACCTCGCGGCGGCGCAGGGGGCCGCCCTGCGGGTGTCGGGGGAGCCCAGGCGGCTTCCGGCGGAGGCCGGGCAGGCGGTGCGCCGGGTCGCTCAGGAGGCGCTCACCAATGTGCGCAAACACGCTCCGGGCGCGCGGGTCGAGATGGAGTTCTCCTATTTGGAGGGAGAAATCGAGCTGGCGGTTCACGACGGTGGGGCGCGGGGGAAGAACTCCGAACTGGCCGCCTCCGGGGCCGGGTACGGACTGCTCGGCATGCGGGAGCGGGCCGAACTGCTGGGAGGCAGCCTGGAGGCCGGGCCGGCGGGTCAGGGCCGGCACGGGTTCGTGGTGCGCCTGAGAGTCCCGGCGTGATGCGGGGTGTGGGGCACGACGGGCTGGGGGAGTGAGAGTGCGTTCGGGAGACGGGTGTGGTGTGAGCGGAGCGAGCGAGGTGGAAGGGTCGCCGGCGCGGGTTCTGGTGGTGGACGATCAGACCGTGGTGCGCGAGGGGATCGTGATGCTGCTGGGGCTGTTGCCCGGTATCGAGGTCGTCGGGTCGGCGGCCGATGGGCTGGAGGCCGTGCGGCTGGTCGCCGAGCACGCCCCGGACGTGGTGCTGATGGATCTGCGCATGCCGCGGTGTGACGGGGTGGAGGCCACCCGGCGGATCCGCGAGAGCCATCCGGACACCCAGGTGGTGGTGCTCACCACCTTCGGTGACGACGACTCGCTGTTCCCCGCGCTCCAGGCCGGGGCGCGGGGTTATCTGACCAAGGACGCCGGAGGGGAGGAGATCGTCCGGGCGATCGCGGACGTGAGGTCGGGGGCGGCGGGTCTCTCCCCGCACGTACAGCGGAGGCTGCTGGAGCGGCTGGCGGCGGCACCCGTCACCGCACCCGCTACGGGGCCCGGCGGGTACGGGCGGTCGGGCGCGCCGGCCGGCGCGAGGACGGAGGGGTCGGCGGGAGCGGCGGCAGCGGCGGAGGGGCTGCCCGACGGGCTGACGGCGCGGGAGGCGGAAGTGCTGGCGCTGGTCGCGGACGGGCTGTCGAACGCGGAGATCGCCCGGAGGCTGCACGTCAGCACGGCCACGGTGAAGACGCACATCAACAACCTCTTCGCCAAGACGGGGGTGAGGGACCGGGCGCAGGCCGTTCGGTACGCGTTCCACCACGGTATCGCCGGGCCCCTCGGCCCGGGGGCGCGGAGCTGACGGCGACGGCTGCCCCTCGACCGTCCGGGGCGGCCCTGGGGCGGTCAGGTCAGTGGGGCGCCCAGGTGTAGCGGTGTTCCGGGCGGCCCGTGGAGCCGTAGCGCAGGGTGAGACTCAGCCGGCCGGACGCCTCCAGGCGTTTGAGGTAGCGCTGGGCGGTGGAGCGGCTCAGGCCGGCGCGGGTGGCCACCTCATGGGCGGAGAGGGGGTGCGCGGCGTCGCGGAGTACCCGGCGGATGAGCTCCGCCGTCGGGGCGGAGTGGCCCTTGGGCAACGGTGGGGAGGCGGCCGTGCGCAGGGTGCCGAAGATCCGGTCCACTTGTTCCTGTTCGGCCTCCTCCGTGCCGTCCAGGGCCAGCCGCAGTCGGGCGTAGGCCTCCAGCTTCACCCGCAGACCCGGGAAGGAGAACGGTTTGACGAGGTACTGCAGGGCTCCGTAACGGATGGCCGTGCGGACCGTGGCGATGTCCCGGGCCGCGGTCACCATGATGACGTCCGTCAGATGCCCCGACTGCCGGACGCGGCCCATCAGGGACAGGCCCGTCTCGTCCGGCAGGTAGTGGTCGAGCAGCATCAAGTCGACGCGCTCGCGCTCCAGAACGGCCATGGCCTGGGCCGCGTTGTGGGCGGTGGCCCGTACGCGGAAGCCCGGAACCCGTTCCACGTACGCCGCGTTGATCTCCGCCACACGGAAGTCGTCGTCCACGACGAGGACTTCGATCATTGGTTCACCCCTTCGAGCGGTGTGGCCGGACGGCCTGCGGTTCCGCCGTCGCGCGGTCCCCGTCGTGCCGTCACCTGTTCTAGCGCGCGCAGAACGAGCAGAACAGGGTTCGTGTGCTCAAGCGGCGGAACGCGCACAAGGTCCGGCGCGGAGGGACCGCTTCCACGGTGCCTCAGGTGAGCGGGACGATGGCGACGACGTCCATCCGGGCCGGGGTGCCGAGGGCCCGGCCGCAGCTCTCGGGGCGGGGCGGCTCGGCGGCGCCCCGCTCGACGACGACCCGCCAGGAGCGGCCGTCGGTGTGGGCCACGGTCACCTCGTGGCGGGAGGCGGATCCGGCGGCGGTGCCGGCGGTGGTACCGACCACGTCGAGGGCGTTGGCGTCCGGCTCGCCGGTCAGGCCGCGGACGGCCAGCTCGGCGGCCTGGGCGGGGCGGTCCCAGGCGGACCGGCCACGGCAGTTCGCGGTCACCACCCGGCCCTCACGGGCGGCTTCCAGCACGTCCTTCACACCGTGGGCGGTGGCCCGGCCGTACGCGTAGCCGAAGGGCAGGACGAAGAGGGTCGGCGCGAAGCGGTGGCCGCCGATGTGGGTGACCTCCCAGACCCCGGTGCCCCCGGCGGCCGCCAGCTCCGCCGCGAGCGGACGGCCCAGCAGGGCGCAGCAGCGGTCGCGCTTGCCGTTGGTGCACACCAGGGCCAGCGGATCGCCGGCGTACGGCTCCCACAGGCCGCCGTGACGGCCGGCTCCGAGCGCGGGGAAGTCCAGGCCCTGGAGGAGCGCCGGGTCGCCCAGCTCGGTGGTGCGGATCCAGGAGCCGCCGGGGGCCGTGTGCGCGACGAAGATCCGGCGGCCGGCCGGCGGGCGGCAGTCCGCGTGCCGGCCGGGGCGGCGGATCAGGGCGACCCGTACGCCCGTACCGGCGGCCGCCTCCTCCAGGGCGTGTCCCACGGCGGGGTCGAGGCGGCTGCCCGTGAGCGCCTTGGCTCCCCACGGGCCGGGCTGTTCGATCAGCAGCCAGGTGGGGGCGGTGACGGCCGTACCGGCCAGTGGCTCGGTCAGCAGTCGGGAAGCGGTGGCGCACGTGCTCACATAGGTGAGCCTAACCTGGGGCGGAGGGCGCTGCGCGCCCGGTCGGCCCCGGTTTCCGGTACGACCATATCCTGGGGCGGGCGGGCGCGCGGAGGCCCGCCGTTGCTCTCCGGCCGACGAAGGAAAGGCGCTCGCGTGGCCAGACGACAGATCCCCGTCATCGTGCTGGCGGGCTTCCTCGGGTCGGGCAAGACCACGCTGCTCAACCACCTGCTGGCGCACAGCGGCGGCAGCCGGATCGGCGTGGTGGTCAACGACTTCGGCAGCATCGAGATCGACGCCATGAGCGTGGCCGGCCAGGTGGACTCCATGGTGTCGCTCGGCAACGGCTGCCTGTGCTGTGCGGTCGACACCAGCGAGCTGGACGGTTTCCTGGAGCGGCTGGCCCGGCCGGCGGCCCGGATCGACGTCATCGTGATCGAGGCCAGCGGACTGGCCGAGCCGGAGGAACTGGTCCGGATGATCCTGGCCAGTGACAACCGGAGCATCGTCTACGGCGGCCTCGTGGAGGTGGTGGACGCCGCCGAGTTCGGCCGGACCCGGGAGCGGCACCCCGAGCTCGACCGGCACCTGGGCATCGCGGACCTGGTGGTGCTCAACAAGACGGACCGGGTGACCGACGGCGAACGGGAGGAGCTGGAAACGGTCCTCGCCGGACTGGCGCCCGGCACCCCCGTCGTCGCCTCCTCCCACGGCCGGGTCGACCCCGAGCTGCTCTTCGACCGCAAGCCGCGCGAGGACCGTCCGGAGGCGATCCGGCAGCTCTCCTTCGAGGACCTGGCCCACGAGGAGCACGACCACGCGCACGCCGGGCATCTGCACACGGCGTACGAGAGCGTCGAGTTCGTCTCCGACGACCCCCTGCACCCGCGCCGCTTCATGGAGTTCCTCGACCGCAGGCCGGAAGGGCTCTACCGGATCAAGGGGTTCGTGTACTTCGGGGTGCCCGGGCACCGGCAGAAGTTCGCCCTGCACGCGGTCGGGGACTTCCTGCGGATGTACCGCTCGCCGTGGGCGCGGTCGGAGCCCCGCCGGACCCAGTTGGTCATGATCGGCAGCGGCGTCGACGGGAACGCTCTCCGGGACGGACTGGAGGCCTGCCGGCACCCGGCACCGCAGGACGCCGACGACCACAGCATGTGGGGCGTCCTGCGGTACACCCAGGGCTGACGGCGCGGGTCGGCCCCGGGCGTCCGGCCGGATCACACCGGCCGGATCACATGGGTCCGGTCACACCGGCCGGATCACATCGGTCCGGTCACACCGGTCCGGCCACCACCGCCACCGGCTTGGCCAGTGGTGTGCCCGAGCCGTCCCGGCGCGGGTCGATCTCCGGCAGGTTCACGGGCGTGCCGTTGGCCGCGGCGGCGCGGGCCGGAGCGGCCCCCGCCCAGGCCAGCACCAGACAGTCCTCGCCCTTGAGGAACCGCTGGCAGCGCACACCGCCGGTGGCCCGCCCCTTGCGCGGGTACTGGTCGAACGGCGTCAGCTTCGCCGTCCCCTCGGAGGCCGCGCCGGGCAGGCCGCCCGCGGCCCCGGCCACCGTGAAGACCACCGCGTCCTCCGCCGGGTCGACGGCGGTGAAGGAGATCACCTTCGCCCCGGAGGACAGCTTGACACCCGTCATGCCGCCCGCGGGCCGGCCCTGCGGCCGGACCTGCCCGGCCTGGTAGCGCAGCAACTGGGCGTCGTCGGTGATGAAGACCAGGTCCTCCTCGCCGGTGCGCAGCTCGACCGCGCCCACGACGCGGTCGCCGGACTTGAGGGAGATGACCTCGAGCTCGTCCTTGTTGGCCGGATAGTCGGGGACCACCCGCTTGACGACACCCTGCTCGGTGCCGATGGCGAGGCCGGGCGACGACTCGTCCAGCGTGGTCAGACAGACCACCCGCTCGCCGTCCGTCAGCGACAGGAACTCCGAGATCGGCGCGCCGCCGGCCAGGTTGGGCGCCGCGGCCGTCTCGGGGAGCTGCGGCAGGTCGATCACCCGCACCCGCAGCAGCCGCCCGGCCGAGGTCACCACGCCGACCTCGCCGAGCGCCGTGGCGGGGACCGCCGAGACGATCACGTCGTGCTTCACCCGCTTGGCCTCGCCCGTGCCGGGTGCGAACGGCTCCCCGGTGGCGGTGCGGGCCAGCAGGCCGGTCGAGGAGAGCAGCACCCGGCAGGGGTCGTCGGCGACCTGGAGCGGGACGGCCGAGGCCGGGGCGCCCGCCGACTGCAGCAGGACCGTGCGGCGGTCGGTGGCGAATTTCTTGGCCACGTCGGCCAGTTCCGAGGAGACGAGCTTGCGCAGCTCGGCGTCGGACTCGAGGATCTTCGTCAGCTCCTCGATCTCCGAGGTCAGCCGGGTGCGCTCGTCCTCCAGCTCGATCCGGTCGAACTTCGTCAGCCGGCGCAGCGGGGTGTCGAGGATGTACTGCGTCTGCACCTCGGAGAGGGAGAAGCGCTCGACGAGTGATGCCTTGGCCGCCGCGGCGTTATCACTCGATCGAATGATTCTGATGACCTCGTCGATGTCAACGAGCGCCACCAGCAGGCCCTCGACGAGGTGAAGCCGGTCACGGCGCTTGCCGCGGCGGAACTCACTGCGCCGCCGGACCACCTCGAAGCGGTGGTCGACGTAGACCTCCAGCAGCTCCTTCAGCCCCAGCGTCAGCGGCTGGCCGTCCACCAGCGCGACGTTGTTGATGCCGAAGGACTCCTCCATCGGGGTCAGCTTGTAGAGCTGCTCCAGCACGGCCTCGGGGTTGAAGCCGTTCTTGATCTCGATGACCAGCCGCAGGCCGTGGGAGCGGTCGGTGAGGTCCTTCACATCGGCGATGCCCTGGAGCTTCTTCGCGCCGACCAGATCCTTGATCTTGGAGATGACCTTCTCCGGACCGACCGCGAACGGCAGCTCGGTCACCACCAGGCCCTTGCGGCGGGCCGTCACGTTCTCGACGGAGACGGTGGCGCGGATCTTGAAGGTGCCGCGGCCGGTCTCGTACGCGTCGCGGATGCCGCTCAGGCCGACGATCCGGCCGCCCGTGGGCAGGTCGGGGCCGGGCACGTACTTCATCAGGGTGTCGAGGTCGGCGTTCGGGTGCCGGATCAGGTGCCGGGCGGCGGCGATGACCTCGCCCAGGTTGTGCGGCGGCATGTTCGTCGCCATGCCGACCGCGATGCCCGTGGCACCGTTGACCAGCAGGTTCGGATAGGCGGCCGGCAGGGCGACCGGTTCCTTCTCGCTGCCGTCGTAGTTGGCCGCGAAGTCGACCGTGTCCTCGTCGATCGACTCGGTCATCAGCGAGGTCGCGGACGCCATCCGGGCCTCGGTGTACCGCATGGCGGCCGGCGGGTCGTCGTTGCCCAGCGAGCCGAAGTTCCCGTGTCCGTCGACGAGGGGGACCCGCATGGAGAACGGCTGTGCCATGCGCACCAGCGCGTCGTAGATGGAGGCGTCACCGTGCGGGTGCAGCTTGCCCATCACCTCGCCGACGACCCGGGCGCACTTCACATAGCCGCGCTCCGGCCGCAGGCCCATCTCGTTCATCTGGAAGAGGATGCGGCGCTGCACCGGCTTGAGGCCGTCGCGGGCGTCGGGCAGGGCCCGGGAGTAGATGACGGAGTAGGCGTACTCGAGGAAGGAGCCCTGCATCTCGTCGACGACGTCGATGTCGAGGATGCGCTCCTCGAACTCTTCCGGCGGCGGGGTCTTCGTGCTGCGGCGGGCCATCGCGGCTGCGGCTCCTTCGGTCGATTGCCGGGGGCGGACTGACGCGGACCATTGTGGACCTCCCCACTGACAACGCCGACCGCGACCCGTCCGCGGGGGACCGCGTCGTCCGTGCGGAGGCCCCGGGAACTTCGCCGGATGCCGGTGCGCTTGCATACAGTGACAGCAGTGTTCATCACGCGAGTCGTCGCGGGCGCCGCGGGCGGGGCAACGGCGGCGCGGGATGCAGCGAGATATCGAGCGATCGAAGGGACGTACATGCCCATGGGTCACACGGCCGCGCAACAGGCCGGCACCGGCGGCCTGACAGCGACCGAGCACCGCCTGGCCAACGGCTTGCGGGTGGTGCTCTCGGAGGACCATCTGACCCCGGTCGCGGCAGTCTGCCTCTGGTACGACGTCGGCTCGCGTCACGAGGTCAAGGGCCGCACCGGCCTCGCCCACCTCTTCGAACACCTGATGTTCCAGGGTTCGGCGCAGGTGAAGGGCAACGGCCATTTCGAGCTGGTGCAGGGCGCCGGCGGCTCGCTCAACGGCACCACCAGCTTCGAGCGGACCAACTACTTCGAGACCATGCCCGCCCACCAGCTCGAGCTGGCGCTGTGGCTGGAAGCCGACCGGATGGGCTCGCTGCTCACCGCGCTCGACGACGAGTCCATGGAGAACCAGCGCGACGTCGTCAAGAACGAGCGCCGCCAGCGGTACGACAACGTGCCCTACGGCACCGCGTTCGAGCGGCTGACCGCGATGGTCTACCCCGAGGGCCACCCCTACCACCACACGCCCATCGGCTCGATGGCCGACCTGGACGCCACCTCCCTGGAGGACGCGCGGGAGTTCTTCCGCACGTACTACGCGCCCGGCAACGCCGTTCTCGCCGTGGTCGGCGACATCGACCCCGAGCAGACGCTGGCCTGGATCGAGAAGTACTTCGGGTCCATCCCCGCCCACGACCGCAAGCAGCCGCCGCGCGACGGCGCCCTGCCCGACGTCATCGGCGGGCAACTGCGCCAGGTGGTCCGCGAGGAGGTGCCCTCGCGCGCCCTGATGGCCGCCTACCGCCTCCCGCACGACGGCACCCGTGAGGCGGACGCCGCCGACCTGGCGCTGACCGTCCTCGGCGGCGGCGAGTCCTCGCGGCTGCACAACCGCCTCGTCCGGCACGACCGTACCGCCGTCGCGGCGGGCTTCGGCATGCTGCGCCTGGCGGGCGCCCCCTCGCTCGGCTGGCTGGACGTCAAGGCGTCCGCCGGCGCCGAGGTCGCCGACATCGAGGCGGCCGTCGACGAGGAGCTGGCCCGCTTCGCCCTGGAGGGCCCCACCGCCCAGGAGATGGAGCGCGCCCAGGCGCAACTGGAGCGCGAGTGGCTGGACCGGCTGGCCACGGTCAGCGGCCGGGCCGACGAACTGTGCCGCTTCGCCGTCCTCTTCGGCGACCCGCAGCTCGCCCTCACCGCGGTCCGGCGGGTCCTGGAGGTCACGCCGGAGGAGGTGCGGGCCGTCGCCCAGGCGCGGCTGCGCCCCGACAACCGCGCGGTGCTCGTCTACGAGCCGACCGGGGCCCAGACCGCGGGCGCCGACGAGGCCGATGTCATCGACGGTGCCATCGCACAGGAAGCCGACGCCAACGCACAGGAACAGGAGACGGCCCAGTGAGCGAAGCCGCAGTCGTGGGCGCCACCGGCACCGCCGAACCCACCATGCAGTTCCACCCGCGGCCCCGGCCCGGCACGGCCACCCCGTGGAAGTTCCCGGCGCCCGGCCGCGGCCGGCTGCCCAACGGCCTGACGGTGCTGCGCTGCCACCGTCCCGGCCAGCAGGTCGTCGCCGTCGAGGTCAGCCTCGCCGCGCCGCTGGAGGCCGAGCCTGCCGGGCTGGAGGGCGTGGCCACGATCATGGCCCGCGCCTTCTCCGAGGGCACGGACAAGCTCAGCGCCGAGGACTTCACGGCCGAGCTGGAGCGGTGCGGTGCCACCCTGGACGCCCACGCCGACCACCCCGGCGTACGGCTCTCCCTGGAGGTCCCGGCCTCCCGGCTGACCAAGGCACTCGGGCTGCTCGCCGACGCCCTGCGGGCCCCGGCCTTCCCCGACAACGAGGTCGAGCGCCTGGTCCGCAACCGGCTGGACGAGATCCCGCACGAGCTCGCCAACCCGGCCCGCCGGGCCGCCATGGCGCTCTCCGCCGAGCTCTTCCCGGCCGACTCGCGGATGTCCCGGCCCCGGCAGGGCACGGAGGAGTCGGTCGCGCGCATCGACGCGGCCTCCGTGCGGGCCTTCTACGAGGCGCACGTCCGTCCGGCCACCGCCACCGCCGTGATCGTGGGCGACCTCACCGGCGTCGACCTGGACGAGGCCCTGGCCGACACCCTGGGCGCCTGGACGGGCTCCCCGGCCGAGCCGCGGCCCGTCCCGCCCGTCACCGCCGACGACACCGGCCGTGCCGTCATCGTGGACCGCCCCGGCGCCGTCCAGACGCAGTTGCTGATCGGCCGCGTGGGCGCCGACCGGCACGACCGCGTCTGGCCCGCCCAGGTGCTCGGCACGTACTGCCTCGGCGGCACGCTCACCTCGCGCCTGGACCGTGTGCTGCGCGAGGAGAAGGGCTACACCTACGGCGTCCGCTCGTTCGGCCAGGTGCTGCGGTCCGCTCCCGACGGCTCCGGTGCGGCGATGCTCGCCATCAGCGGCTCCGTCGACACCCCCAACACCGGCCCGGCGCTGGCGGACCTGTGGACGGTGCTGCGCACCCTCGCCGCGGAGGGGCTGACCGACGCCGAGCGTGACGTCGCCGTGCAGAACCTGGTGGGTGTCGCCCCGCTCAAGTACGAGACGGCGGCGGCCGTCGCGGGCACGCTGGCCGACCAGGTCGAGCAGTACCTCCCGGACGACTTCCAGGCCCGGATGTACGAACGCCTCGCGGAGACCGGGACGGTGGAGGCCACGGCGGCCGTCGTGAACGCCTTCCCGGCGGACCGCCTGGTCACCGTGCTGGTCGGGGACGCGGCGGAGATCGCGGAGCCCGTCCGGGCGCTGGGCATCGGCGAGGTGACGGTCGTTTCCGCCTGACGGAAGCTCAAGCCTCGGCGTGCGCCCCGGCGCACGCGCGGGGGCGGAGAGGCGCGTGGGTCCTTCGGGAGCCACGCGCCTCCGTTATGCCCGATTTATAGGAGCGGTTGCACCTTTCCTGTGTGGCGTGCGTCACGAAAACGGGGTTCCGTTTGCCGTTCGAATCTGACGGCGATTAGCTTCATGGCGGCAGCCCGTCGGATCGGAGCCGCAACCGCGGCCCCGGGCAGCCATCGCCGAGTCCCCGTACGGCGCGAGCCAGGGGAGCCGGGGAACCACATGTTCCCTGGGGTGAATCGGGCCCCTCTCCGGAGGGAACCGTAGGAGACCTTCCTGCTCCGAACCCGTCAGCTAACCCGGTAGGCGAGAGGGAAGGAAAGGAACAGCCGCAGCCATGGCGTTCACCCGTGCCACCGGGAAGCACCGTCGTCCGAGCCGTGCCGTGCGGGTCGGCGCCAACGTCGCCGGCATAGCCACCCTGAGCGCCGCGGGCGTCGTCGCCGGTGTCGCCGCTCCGGCCTTCGCCGCCTCCCCCGAGGACGCGCCCCGCCCGCAGGACACCGGCCTCACCCAGGCCGTCGTCCTCTCCGACCACGTGGCCGACAACATCAACGAGCAGGCGCAGATGCAGCGCGGCGTCGCCGAGCAGGACGCCGCCACCCAGAAGGCGGAGGCCGCGGCCAAGGAGCAGGCCGCCCTGGTCAAGAAGCGCGCCGACGAGGCCAAGCGCAAGGCCGAGGCCGAGCGCGCCAAGAAGGAGCGGGCGGCCCGCGAGGCGGAGCGCAAGCGCCTTAACACCTTCGTGATGCCGATCGCCGGCTCCTTCGTCTCCACCCAGTACCACGCCTCCAGCGGCCTGTGGTCCTCCGGCAGCCACACCGGCGTCGACTTCCACGCCGACGAGGGCACCAGCGTGCAGGCCGTGGGCGCCGGCACGGTCGTCGAGGCCGGCTTCGGCGGCGCGTACGGCAACAACATCGTCATCAAGCACAACGACGGCACCTACACCCAGTACGGCCACCTGTCGTCGATCGCCGTCAGCGTCGGCCAGACCGTCACCCCCGGCCAGCAGATCGGCCTCTCCGGTTCCACCGGCAACGTGACCGGCCCGCACCTGCACTTCGAGGCCCGCACCGCGCCCACCTACGGCTCGGACATCGACCCGGTCGCGTACCTGCGCTCGCACGGCGTCAACATCTGACCTCCGCCGTCACCTTCCTTCCGCCGAGCCCCGCCCGGACCATGCGTCCCGGAGCGGGGCTTTCGGCCGTCCGGTACGTCACCGGGGAGTCACCCGGCCGTACCGCGTGGCCAAATCATTTCCATGGCGTCCGGGCGGCCATCGGAAACCGCGGGGAATTGCCATAGAGTCGAGCGGATCCTGAAGAAGCGTCCATCGCGTGCGGGCCGTCGCTTTCCGCGGGGTCGTATCGGGGTCGATCCGGAGGTTCGTCCAATGCGGGGACGTTTGTGAACGGCGGGAGTGGCGCGGTTTCCGACAACCGCCGCGTTTCCGCGCAGGCGGTGTGCACGGCCATTCGCGACGACATCGTCTCCGGTGCCTTCCCGCCCGGCACCCGGCTCATCGAGGAACTCCTCGCCCGCCGCTACGGCGTCTCCCGCGTCCCGGTGCGCGAGGCGCTGCGCACGCTGGCCTCCGAGGGCTTCGTGACCACGCGCCGGCACGCGGGCGCCTGTGTCGCCGAGCCGACCGAGCAGGAGGCGGCCGACCTGCTGGAGGTGCGGGCCCTGCTGGAGCCGCTGGGGGCCGCCCGGGCCGCGCAGCGGCGCACCGAGGCGCATCTGAAGGTGTTGCGCGGACTGGTCCGGCTGGGCCGGGAGCGCGCTCGCGGCGGTCAGCCGGGCGAGCTGTGCCCGCTGGGCGACTGGTTCGACGAGACGCTGGCCCAGGCCTCCGGCAGTCCGAGCCTGGCCGCGCTGCTCACCCAGGTGCGACGCAAGATCGCCTGGGTGTACGCGCCCGAGCCGCCCGCCCGGCCCGTGGAGACCTGGGAGACACATGCCGCGCTCGTCGACGCGGTGGTCAGGAGGGACGCGGAACGCGCCCGGGACATCGCCGCCGGGCGGGCCGGGCGGGCGCCCGGCGAATTCCGGTTCTGGCGTCCCGTGCCGGCCGCCCCGGCGCCCCGGGCGGCCGTCCGGAAACGCGCCGTGCACACGGCGGGCGCCGGAATGTGAGGCGCGTCCGCCATTCCGGGCCGGACGGGAATGGCCCGGCGTGGAACACCTGACGTTTTCCGGCCGGAATTCTCCCGCGCGGGGGGAAACACACGACGGGGCCGCGGCGGCCGGTTCTCCGGCCGCCACGGCCCCGCTCGCGTGCCGCGGGGAGCCTCCCCGGAAACCGGGAGGCTCCCCGCGGCGAGGGCTCAGACGGTCTCCGGGAGCTCCTCGAGCCCCTCGGCGACCAGCTTGGCCAGGCGGTCGAGCGCGGCCTCGGCACCCGCGTCCTCCGAGGCGAGGACGATCTCCTCGCCGCCCTGGGCGCCCAGGCCCAGCACGGCCAGCATCGAGGCGGCGTTGACGGGGGTGCCGCCGGCCTTGGCGATGGTCACGGGGACGCCGGCGGCGGTCGCCGCACGGACGAAGATCGACGCCGGGCGGGCGTGCAGGCCGTCGGCCCAGCCGACGTTTACGCGGCGCTCAACCATGGTGTTGCCCTTCGAATCGCTATTGGTTGTCTAGACCAGTGTCGCACGGTGTGGGCAGTGCTCCGCCGCGCCCGGGGGACTGTCGGTGGTCGGTCGTACGCTGATCCCATGCAGACGCCGTCCGAGCACGCGTACCCGGCCCACTGGGAAGCCGATGTCGTCCTCCGCGACGGCGGGACCACCCGCGTCCGGCCCATCACCCCCGACGACGTCCAGCGGCTGGTCAGCTTCTACGAGCAGGTCTCGGACGAGTCCAAGTACTACCGCTTCTTCGCGCCCTACCCCCGGCTGTCCGACCGCGACCTGCACCGCTTCACCCACCACGACTACATCGACCGGGTCGGGCTGGCCGCCACGGTCGGCGGCGAGTTCATCGCCACCGTCCGCTACGACCGCATCGACTCCCGGGGGCGTCCGGCCCACGGCCCCACCGAGGAGGCCGAGGTCGCCTTCCTGGTCCAGGACGCCCACCAGGGCCGCGGGGTCGCCTCCGCCCTGCTGGAGCACATCGCGGCCGTCGCCCGCGAGCGCGGCATCCGGCGCTTCGCGGCGGAGGTGCTGCCCGCCAACACCAAGATGATCAAGGTGTTCACGGACGCCGGGTACACCCAGAAGCGGAGCTTCGAGGACGGCGTCGTCCGGCTGGAGCTCGACCTGGAGCCGACGGACCGGTCGCTCGCCGTCCAGCGCGCCCGCGAGCAGCGCGCGGAGGCCCGCTCGGTGCAGCGCCTCCTCGCCCCCGGCAGCGTCGCGGTCTTCGGCACCGGCCGCGAGCCCGGCGGCATGGGCCGCGCGGTGCTGCGCAACGTGCTCGCCGGCGGGTTCACCGGACGGGTCCTCGCGGTCAACACCTCCTTCCCCGACGGCCTCACCACGCTCGACCCCGAGGGCGTCCCCGCCCTCCGCTCGCTGCGCGAGGCCGGAGGGCCGGTCGACCTCGCCGTCGTCGCCGTGCCCGCCGACCGCGTGCCCTCCGTCGTCGAGGACTGCGGGGAGCACGGCGTCCAGGGCCTCGTGGTGCTCTCCGCCGGGTTCGCGGAGAGCGGGGCCGAGGGCCGGGACCGCCAGCGCGAGCTGGTGCGGCAGGCCCGCTCGTACGGCATGCGCATCATCGGCCCCAACTCGTTCGGCCTGGTCAACACCGCCGCCGGGGTCCGCCTCAACGCCTCCCTCGCCCCCGAGCTGCCCCCGCCCGGACGGGTCGGCCTGTTCAGCCAGTCCGGGGCCATCGGCATCGCGCTGCT
The DNA here is from genome assembly GCF_055585605.1 of Streptomyces sp. NPDC052910. NCBI lineage: Bacteria > Bacillati > Actinomycetota > Actinomycetes > Kitasatosporales > Streptomycetaceae > Streptomyces > Streptomyces sp. NPDC052910. The sequence continues at coordinate 51,012 of NZ_JBVJJR010000012.1, read as the reverse complement.
CTCCGGCCTCCAGCGGCGGGCGGCCGGACTGGCCGGTCTCGCCTCGGTATCGACCTTCGTCTCGACGGGCAACCGCGCGGACGTCTCCGGGAACGACTTCCTCCAGTTCTGGGACGAGGACCCGGACACCGACGTCGCCCTGATGTACCTGGAATCCATCGGCAACCCGCGCAAGTTCACCCGCATCGCCCGGCGCACCGCGCGGCACAAGCCGGTCGTCGTCGTCAAGGGCGCCCGGCACGGCGGCGTCACCCCCGCGGGCCACACCGTCCCCACCACCCGCATGCCCGACGCCACCGTCTCCCACCTCCTCCGGCAGGCCGGCGTCATCCGCGTCGACACCGTCACCGAACTCTCCGACACCGGTCTGCTGCTGGCCGCCCAGCCGCTCCCCGCCGGCCCGCGCGTGGCCATCCTGGGCAACTCCCAGTCCCTGGCCCTGCTCACCTACGACGCCTGCCTCACCGATGGCCTGCGCCCGCTGGCCCCGCGCGATCTCACCACCGACGCCCGCCCGGAGGACTTCCGCCGGGCGCTCGCCGCCGCCCTGGCGGACCCGGCCTGCGACGCCGTCGTCGTCACCGCCATCCCCCGGGTCGACGGCGAGTCGGCGGCCGGCCTCGCCACCGCCCTGCGCGCCGCCGTGGCCGCCGCCCCCACGGCGAAGCCCGTCTGCGTGGTGCACCTGGAGATCCCCGGCCTCGCCGAGGCCCTGGCCGCCCCGCCGGAGGCCGGCGCCTCCGCTGATCCCGCCGGTCCTGCTGACCCCGCTGATCCCGCCGGTCGCACGGGTCCCGGCTCGGTGCGCGTCCCCGCCTACCCCGCCGCCGAACGGGCCGCCCGGGCCCTGGCCCACGCCGCCCGGTACGCCGAGTGGCGGCGCCGCACCGAGGAGCGCCCCGGCCGCGTCCCCGAGTACGAGGACATCGACGAGGCGGGCGCGGCGGCCGACGTCGAGGTGCTGCTCGCCGCCCACGGCGTCACCGAGGGCGATCCCGCCGGGCCCCGCGCCGTCACCCTGTCCGCCGCCGACACCCAGCGCCTCCTCGCCCGCTACGGCATCGCCGTCCTCCCCGCGCTGCCCGCCCCCAACCCGGACGCCGCCGTGGCGGCGGCCCACCGGCTGGGCTTCCCGGTCGCCCTCAAACCCACCGCCCCGCACCTGCGGCACCGCGCCGACCTGGGCGGCGTCCGCCTGGACCTCGGTGGCGAGGCCGAACTGCTGCGCGCCTACACCGAATTGACCGAGCTGCTCGGCAAGCCCTCCGAGACCCGCCTGGTGGTCCAGTCGATGGCCCCGCGCGGCGTCGACACCGTCGTCCGCGCCTCGATCGACCCGGCGGCCGGAGCGGTGCTCTCCTTCGGCCTCGCCGGAGCCCCGTCGCTGCTGCTCGGCGACACCGCGCACTGCCTCGTCCCGGCCACCGACCGGGACGCGGCCGAGCTGATCCGCTCGGTGCGCACCGCGCCGCTCCTCTTCGGCTGGCGCGGCGCCGCCCCCGTCGACACGGGAGCGCTGGAGGAGCTGCTGCTGCGCGTCTCCCGCCTGATGGACGACCACCCCGAGGTGGTCGGGGCCGACCTGGAGCCGGTGATCGTCGCCCAGCACGGCATCCACGTGCTGGGCGCCTCCATACGCCTGGCTCCGCCCCCGCCGCGCACCGACCTGGGGCCGCGGAGCCTTCCGACGTACTGACGCGGTCCGGCCCGGATCCGGGCACCGGCCCGGGCATCGGCGGCGGCAGGGGTCCGTACGCCCCGTAGGATGGGCGTATGGCGAAGACCGGTACGACGACCCAGGGGCTGCGCGCGGCGATCGAGCGCAGCGGCTACTACCCGGCCCTCGTGGCCGAGGCCGTGGAGGCGGCCGTGGGCGGGGAGCCGGTCGTGTCGTACCTGGTCCACCAGGAGACGACGTTCGACTCCAACGAGGTCCGCCGCCATGTGACGGTCCTCGTCCTCACCCGTACGCGGTTCATCGTCAGCCACACCGACGAGCAGGCGGCCGACGGCACCTCGCCGTCCCCGTACGCCACCACCTCGACCGAGTCCGTGAAGCTGGAGCGGATCTCGTCGGTGGTCGTCAGCCGGGTCGTGGCCAACCCCGAGTCCTACACGCCGGGCGCGCTGCCCCGCGAGGTGGTCCTCACCATCGGCTGGGGCGCGGTCTCCCGGATCGACCTCGAGCCCGCCGCCTGCGGTGACCACAACTGCGACGCGGATCACGGCTACACGGGCTCCTCGACCGCCGACGACCTCAGCCTGCGCGTCAGCGAGGCGGGTGACGGCCCCGACAGCGTCCGCCAGACCCTCGCCTTCGCCCAGGCGATCTCCGAGGCGACCGCGGTCACCGGCCGCTGATGTCGTACCCGAGCACCGCGGGCGCCGCCTGGCCCGAGCCCGCCCCGCTGGACCCCGGCACCGCGCCGCTGCCGCGCTACGGCTCCGGCTCCCTCGCCGACCTGCTGCCCGCCGCGGTGGCGGGCATGGGCGTCCCGGGCTTCGGTTCCGGGCTGGAACTGGCGCCCGCCGACCGGGTCTGCGTCTTCCTGATCGACGGCCTGGGGTGGGAGCTGCTGCGTGACCACCCGGCCGAGGCTCCGTTCCTCCACTCGCTGCTCGGCACCTCGCTCAACGGCGTCGGCGCCCCGCTGACCGCCGGCTTCCCGTCCACCACCGCCACCTCCCTGGCCTCGGTGGGCACGGGTCTGCCGCCGGGCGTCCACGGCCTGCCCGGGTACACGGTCCTCGACCCGGCCACCGGCGAGCTGATGAACCAGTTGCGCTGGCGCCCCTGGACGGACCCGCACCACTGGCAGCCGTACCCCACCGTCTTCCGGCTCGCGGACGACGCGGGCGTGCACACCTGCCAGGTCTCGGCCCCCGACTTCGAGCACACCCCGCTGACCCGGGTCGCCCTCAGCGGCGGCACCTTCCACGGCCGGCTGTCCGGCGAGGACCGGATGGACCTCGCCGCCGCGCAGCTCGGCGCCGCCGACCGCTCGCTCGTGTACACGTACTACAGCGAGGTGGACGGCAAGGGCCACCGCTTCGGCGTCGACTCCGAGGAGTGGCGCGGCCAGTTGATGTACGTCGACCTGCTGGCCCGCCGGCTCGCGGAGCAACTGCCGCCGCGCTCCGTGCTCTACGTCACCGCCGACCACGGCATGATCGACATCCCGTTCACCCCCGAGGCCCGCATCGACTTCGACGAGGACTGGGAGCTCCGCGCGGGCGTCGCACGGCTCGGCGGAGAGGCCCGTGCCCGGCACGTCTACGCCGTGCCGGGGGCCGCCGCCGATGTGCTCGCCGTGTGGCGCGAGGTGCTGGGCGAGCAGATGTGGGTCGCGGGCCGTGACGAGGCCATCGAGGCCGGCTGGTTCGGGCCGCCCGGCGCGGGCGTGGACGACCGGGTGCACGCGCGGATCGGTGACGTGGTCGCCGCGGCCCGGGACGACGTCGCGATCGTCGCCACCGAGACCGAGCCCAACGAGTCCAAGATGGTGGGCCTGCACGGCTCCATGACGCCCGTCGAGCAGTTGGTGCCGCTCCTCGAAGTGCGCACCTGAGCACCCCCCCTGTACCTTTTCCCGCCCCCCGAAACGAAAGGCGTCGGCCTTCCCATGCCCGAGCTGGTGTTCTTCTCCGGAACGATGGACTGCGGAAAGAGCACCCTCGCTCTGCAGATCGAGCACAACCGTTCGGCCCGCGGCCTGCAAGGGATGATCTACAGCCGCAACGACCGCGCGGGCGAGGGCAAGCTGTCGTCCCGGCTCGGCCTGGTGACGGACTCCGTCGAGGCGGGCGAGGGGTTCGACTTCTACGCCCACGTGGTCGGCCACCTCTCCGCGGGCGGCCGGGTGGACTACGTCATCGCGGACGAAGCCCAGTTCCTCGCCCCCGAGCAGGTGGACCAGTTGGCCCGGATCGTCGACGACCTCGAACTCGACGTCTTCGCCTTCGGCATCACCACCGACTTCCGCACCCGGCTCTTCCCCGGCTCGCAGCGGCTGGTCGAACTCGCCGACCGCATCGAGGTGCTCCAGGTCGAGGCCCTGTGCTGGTGCGGCGCCCGCGCCACCCACAACGCCCGGACGGTCGGCGGGCAGATGGTCGTCGAGGGCGCCCAGGTGGTCGTCGGGGACGTCAACCAGCCGGAGACGGTGGTGGGTTACGAGGTGCTGTGCCGCAGGCACCACCGTCGGCGCCTCACCGCCGCGGCGGCCCGGGCCGCCGCCCTCTCCCCGGACGTGCTGCCGGTGGACCCCGAGACGGCGGACGACGTGGCTAACGGGGTGACCGCACCAGCGTGAGGACGGCCCCCTCCGGGTCCGCGACCGACGCCGTCCGTCCCGCCGGCCCGTCCTGCGGGGCCTTGAGCACCCGTCCGCCCAGCTCCTCCGCGCGCCGGGCGGCGGCATCGGTGTCGGCCACCTCGAACCAGGTCGTCCAGTGCGGGCGCCGCACCGCGGTCCCGACCCCGCGCACCGAGGCGACCGGGCGGCCGTCCAGGTGGAGGGTGAGCCGGTCGGAGTCCACGGAGTCGGCCGGCTTGACCTCGTAGCGGAAGAGCGCCTTGTAGAACTTCACGGCGACGGCCGCGTCATGGGTCAGCAGTTCGTGCCACACGGCCGTCCCGGGCCTCCCCGGCGCCGCCTGCGCGGGCGGCACCTGCGCCTGGCGGATACCGAAGGGGGCGCCGGCCGGGTCCGAGGCCAGCACCAGGCGGCCCGTGTCCCCGGTGGCGAGCGGACCCACCCCCACCGTGCCGCCCGAACAGCGGATCCACTCCGCCGTCACATCGGCGTCGTCACTGGCCAGATAGGTGGTCCACTCCCTCGGCAGCCGCCGGTCGGGCGGCAGTTCGCCGAGCCCCGCGACCTCGTGGCCGTCGAGCGTGGCGCGGACGCAGGGGCCGAGCCGGCACGGCCCGGGGTTGTCGTAGCTCCAGCCGAAGAGGCCGCCGTAGAACTCCTTCGTCGCCCCCAGGTCGTGCACCAGCAGGCTCGTCCAGCAGGGGGTGCCCGGAACATGCCGGACCCGCCCCTCGCTCCGCTGCGGGGCGGACCCCCAAACCTCGGTCATCGTCGCTCTCTCCTCGGACCATCATGGTGGCCGCGCGGCGCTCCCATGGTCTGACGGCACGGGCGGAACACCCGTGGACCGCGGCGCGCGGGGTGGTGCGGGACGGTGCCTGAGCAGATGGTTGCACCACCGGTCGTGTCATGCCCCCCGGCCGCGCCGGATGACACGGGTTCCCGTGGGATCCAGCAGGAAGAGGCCGGAAATCGCGTTTCGCTTCCGTTTCGCGGCCCTTGCCGTCCGGTATCGATCGGTCGTGCGCTGTCCCGCCAGGGTGCCTGTCGGACGCAGGGGTGGCTACGTCAGGATGGCCGGTATGAATCCGATCATCAGCGCAAGGGAATTGGCGGAGCGGCTGGCGGCGGGGGAGCGGTCGCCCCGTCTGCTGGACGTGCGTTGGCAGTCGGGCGGCCCGTCGTGCCGCCCGGAGTACGACGCCGGTCACCTCCCCGGTGCCGTCTACGTCGACCTGGAGGGCGAGCTGACGGGCCCCAAGGGCCCCGAGGGGACCGGCTGCCGCCACCCGCTGCCCGACCCGGCCGTCTTCGGGGCCGCGATGCGCCGCGCGGGCGTCTCCGCCGACGACGACGTGATCGTGTACGACGGCGGGCAGAACTGGGCGGCGGCACGCACCTGGTGGCTGTTGCGCTGGACGGGTCACGAGGCGGTGCGCGTGCTCGACGGTGGCGTGGCCGCCTGGACGGCCGCGGGCGGCGAACTCACCGACGAGGTGCCGGAGGTCGCCGAGGGTGACTTCGTCCCGGCGCCGGGCGCGGTGCCGCTGCTCGACGCGGACGGCGCGGCGGCGCTCGCCCGCCGGGGCGTCCTGCTGGACGCCCGCGCGGGCGAGCGCTACCGCGGCGAGGTGGAGCCGCTGGATCCGGTGGCGGGGCACATCCCGGGCGCGCTCTCCGCGCCGACCACCGAGAACGTGGACGGGAACGGGCTGTTCCGCCCCGCCGCCGAACTGGCCGGGCGGTTCTCCGCGCTGGGCGCGGTGCCGGGTGCCGAGGTGGGCGTCTACTGCGGGTCCGGGGTCTCCGGGGCCCATGAGGTGCTGGCGCTGGCCGTGGCGGGCGTGCCGGCCGCGCTGTACGCCGGCTCGTGGAGCGAATGGACGGCGGATCCGTCCCGCCCGGTGGCCACCGGGGCGCAGCCGGGCTGAGCCGGGGTTTCCACCGCATGCCGATTGCCGGGCGCGACTGCCCGGCAATTCAGGCAAAAGGGTTACGGAGTCGCGGCCGTGCGAGACCACGCGAAAGGGTCGGTATCGGGCGGAACGCATCCGTCCGCCCGTCCTCACTCCTGTTTCTTGCGCCGCGTCCCGAAGACGATCTCGTCCCAGCTCGGCACCGCGGCCCTGCGGCCCGGACGGACACCGTCCGCCTCGGCCTGCCGGTCCGTGGTGCCGATCAGCCGCTCCCGGTGCCCGGCCACCGACCGGGGCATCAGCACGTCCGCGTAGGCCGAGCCCGCGCTCGCCGCGGGGGCGGGCGGCTCGACGGCCTCCGCCTCCTCGGCCGGAACCTCGCCCGGCGGGGCGGCCGACGGCGGCTCGGGCACCACCATGTCGCCCCGGAAGCTGGGCACGGCCTCCAGCAGGCTGGTCAGGGAGTCGCGCTCCTTGGCCGCCTCCTCGGCGGCGGGCGCCGCGACGGCCGCCGGGGCCTCGGCGGGCTCCGGCGCCGGACGGTCCTGGAGCCGCTCCCGGGGCAGCCTGGCGATGCGCGGGACAAAGGGGAAGCTGGGCTCCGGGGTGTCCTCGGTCTCGCCGATCAGCGCCCGCGCCTCGTCGTCCAGCGCAGAGACGATCCGGCGCGGCGGGTCGTAGGTCCAGCTCGCGGCCCGGGGCTCGCCGGCCACGCGGTAGACCAGCAGCACCTCCCAGGTGCCGTCGTCCCTCCGCCACGAGTCCCACTGCGCGGTGTCCTTCTCGGCGCCGCGCAGCAGCAGCCGCTCCGCGACGGCCTCACCGAGCTGCGGCCCGGTGCTCTCGCCGGGGCGGCGTACGGGGGTCTTGCGGGCGCGCTCGGCCATGAAGGCGCGCTCCGCGAGGACCGGACCCTCGAAACGGCGCACTCGTTCGACGGGGATGCCGGCGAGCTGCGCGACCTCCTCGGCGGAGGCGCCGGCCCGGATCCTGGCCTGGATGTCACGGGGCCTGAGGTGGCTCTCCACCTCGATCTCGATCTGCCCCAGGCGTGCGCGGTCGTTGCGCACGGCGGCGCGCAGCCGCTCGTCGATGGGAAGGGTGTACTCCGTGCTGTCCGCAGCCTTGAGCACCAGCCGTGTGCCGTCGTTGGAGACGGCCACGACACGCAGTTCGGGCATGGGGACCTCCCGGGTGGTGCCTGCCGACGTCACGTGCGTCGCTGCTTCCGCTGGTCGAGTGTGGCCTGCCCGGGTAGCAGCCTGCCACAACATTGCCGAGTTGACGGGGCGAGAGCCGCCCGGGCCCCTCCCGTTGGGTCCGGGCAACCGGACGGTATACCGGGGCCGGGCTCGCCACAGTACTCCATTCGGACCACCGGGGGTGGAGCGGCGCGCCATCGATGTTCACGTCCGGCAAGGGAGTTGATCGCGCCCTCTTGCGCCGGAGACCTTCCCACGGGTGGCGAGGTTCACACAATCACCGGATTCGGAACTGTTCGTTACGCTCGAATGTCCCTTCCTAGTGCAAGAGGCGCGAAAGGTTCGACAGAGGCTGGAGATGGACGACAAAGCCGAAAGTGGCGCAAAGGGCAAGGCCAAACGCCTGGACTTGAGCGTCGCCCAGGTGGCGGGCAGCGCGCTGGCCGCGGTGATCGCCGCCCTGCTCGCCGGCAAGCTCGGGGTCTACGGCACGGTGATCGGCGCCGGTGTCGTCAGCGTGGTCGCCACCACGGGTGGCACGGTCTTCCATCACCTCTTCAGACGAACGGGCGAACAGGTGCGCGATGTGGCCGTCCAGGCCGCACGGCCCCGGCTGCGCCAGGTCCCGCTGGACCACGCGGAGCGCGCGGTCGGTCGGGCGCGCGCCGCCGACGCCTCCGACCTCCCGGCCGGGCCACCGGCCGCGGCTCTGCCGCCGGACCCCGACCGCACCCGGTTGTTCGCCCACCTCGGCACGGACCGTGACGAGGACGCGACGCGGATGCTGCCGGAAGCACACGCCGGTGCGTACCCCGGCGCGTACGACAGTGCGCACCCCGTGCACGGCTCCGAAAGGTTTTCCGAGAAGTTCTCGGCCGGCACGACGCACGGCACCCGGTGGCGCGGCTGGAAGCGGCCACTGCTCGCCGCCGGCGCGGTCTTCGTCCTGGCCATGGGCGCGGTGACGGCGGTCGAGCTGGTGTCCGGGCAGAGCGCCGACGGCACGAAGGACAGGACGACCATCCTGCGGCCGTTCCAGCAGGACAAGCCCGAGCGGCACGGCGACGACAAGGGCGGCCGGAAGCAGGGGGAGAACGGGGAGAAGGGCCGGGAGGGCTCCTCCGGCACCGGGCCGGACGCCGGTGACGGCGGCGGGACCCGCGAGCCGTCGCGTTCGCCCGGCACCGGCACCTCCGGAACGGACGGCGAGAACGGCGGGAACGGCGGGAACAAGGGCGAGGGCGGCGCGTCGCCGTCCCCCGACGCCTCCCGGCCCGCGGGCGGCTCCGGCGGACAGACCCCGGACCCGGGGAAGTCCCCCTCGGGCGGCACCTCGCCGGGCCCGGACCGGACCCCCGACCCGGGCGGCTCGTCCGGTACCGGCCAGGACGGGGGCAAGGGCGCCACGGCCGAGGGCAAGGGCGGCGCGAGCGCGCCGCCGGCCGGGGAGAAGGGGAGCGGGGCCTGAGCCCCGTGCGGCCCCGCTCCGGGGCCCGTGGTCCCGGAGCGGGGCTCTTCCGTTTCCCTCCGCTCCCGTTCCCCCGCTCCCGTCTTCTCCGTGCCGGCGTGCTCAGTCGCCGAGCACGCGCCGCAGGTACGGGTTGCCGAACACCCGGTCCGGGTCCAGCCGGTCCCGTACCGCCGTGAAGTCCGCGAACCGCGGGTAGACCCCGGCCAGGTAGGCGGCGTCCCGGCCGTGCAGCTTGCCCCAGTGCGGCCGGCCGCCGTGCGCCGTCATGATCTCCTCGGCGGCCGAGAAGTACGCCCGGTACGGCGCGCCCCGGTACATGTGCACCGCGAGGTAGACGGTGTCGCGGCCGGAGGCGGTCGACAGCCAGACGTCGTCCGCCGGGGCGGTCCTGACCTCGACGGGGAAGGCCACCCGCAGCCGCCGCCGCTCGATGACGGCCCGCAGTTCGCGCAGCGCCGGGACGGCGGCCTCGCGCGGCAGCGCGTACTCCATCTCCACGAAACGGACGCGCCGGGGACTGGTGAAGACCCGGTAGGGAATGTCGGTGTACGTGCGGGCGGACAGGGCGCGGCCGGTGATGCGGGCGATGGGGGGCACCGCCGCGGGCACCGCCCGGCCCACCGCGCAGACCGCGCCGAACAGGCCGTTGGACAGCAGCTCGTCGTCCACCCAGGCCCCCAGGCGGCCGAGGGGCGCGGCGGGGCCCGCGCTGCGGTTGTTGCGTTTGGTGGTGCAGTGCTCGGTGTGCGGAAACCAGTAGAACTCGAAGTGCTCGTTCTCCGTGGCGAGCCGGTCGAACTCGTCCGTGACCCGGTCGAAGGACATCGGTTCCTCACACGCCGTGAGCAGGAACTCCGGCTCCACGGCGAAGGTGATCGCGGTGATCACCCCCAGCGCGCCCAGACCGACCCGGGCCGCCGCGAAGACCTCGGGGTGCTCCGTCGCCGAGCACGTGAGCACCGAGCCGTCCGCGGTGACCAGCTCCAGGGCCCTGACCTGCGCGGCGATCGAGGCCGAGTCGCGGCCGGTGCCGTGGGTGCCGGTGCCGACGGCACCGGAGACCGTCTGCTCCATGATGTCGCCCATGTTCGTCAGCGACAGGCCGAGCGCGGACAGCGCCCGGTTGAGGTCGGCGAGCCGGGTGCCGGCCCCGACGGTCACCGTGCCGGCCGCCCGGTCGACCGACCGTATGCCGGCCAGATGGTGCGGGCGGATCAGCACCCCGTCCGTCACGGCCGCGGCCGTGAACGAGTGTCCCGAGCCGACGGGTTTCACCCGCAGCCCGTCCGCGGCCGCGGCGGCCACCGTCCGGGCCAGCTCCGGGACCGAGCCCGGGGTGACCGTCCGCAGCGGGTGGGCGGTGACGTTCCCCGCCCAGTTACGCCACGCGCTTGTCCTCGCCGACGTCCTTGGTGCCCTTGCTGGTGTCTCCGTCATGTGCGCCAGACCCTCCCCTAGGCAGCGGGACGGACGTCCCGGTCCGCCGGGAGACCCGATCCTCCGGAGCCGACCGCAGCCGGCGGTGTCCGAGGAACGCCCCGAAGGCCGCCAGCGCCCCCGCCACACCGGGCACGGCGTACCCCGTGCCGGCCCCCGCGGCGTCCACCACCGAGCCGGCGGCGGACGAGCCGAGCGCCGCTCCGACGGCCATCCCGGTGCTCGTCCAGGTCATGCCCTCGGTGAGGTTCGCGCGCGGTACGTTCCGCTCGACCAGGGCCATGGTGGTGACCATCGTGGGTGCGATGGCCAGGCCCGCGAAGAAGAGCGCGACGGCCAGGGACGGCAGGCCCCCGACCAGTTGGAGGGGGATCATACTCACGGCCATCACACAGACCCCGAGGAGCCAGCGGCGGGCGGGGTCGCCCTTGAGACGCAGCAGACCGAACACCGTGCCCGCGAGGCACGAGCCGAGCGCCCAGACGGCCAGCACGACGCTCGACAGCGCCTTGTGGCCCAGCTCCTCGGCGAAGGCGACGGTCACCACCTCGATGGAACCGAAGAGGGCGCCCATCGCGACGGCGGTCCCCACGAGGACCCGGAGACCACCCGAGCGCAGGGCGCTGCCGTCCCGGCCGTGCGCGGCGCCGGCCGGCACCGGCTCGGTGGCCCGCTGCGCGGTCAGCCAGAAGACGCCGAGCACCAGGAAGACGGCCGCCAGCAGCGGTCCGGCTTCCGGGAACCAGCCGGTGGACAGGCCGATGGCGAGCAGCGGGCCCACGATGAACACCAGCTCGTCGATCACGGACTCCGCGGAGTACGCGGTGTGCAGGTGGCCCGGGGAGTCGCGGTACAGGGCCGCCCAGCGGGCCCGCACCATCGACCCCACGCTGGGCACCGCGCCGGCGCCGAGCACGAAGACGAAGAGGGTCCAGTGCGGCCACCGCAACTGCGCGCCCAGCAGCAGGAAGGCCGTCGCCACCACGGAGGACAGGGTGACCGGCCGCATCACCCGCCGCTGCCCGTACCGGTCGACGAGCCGCGAGACCTGCGGTCCCACCGCCGCGGCGGCCAGGGCGAGCGTCGCGGAGAGCGCTCCTGCCAGCCCGTACTCGCCGGTGAGTTCCGAGACCATGGTGACGATGCCGATGCCCATCATGGACAGCGGCATCCGGCCGAGGAGTCCGGCCGCCGCGAAGCCCTTGGCGCCGGGTGCGGCGAAGATCGCGCGATACGGACTGGACAATCCGGCTCCGCCCTGAAAGAGGAATGAGAGGTTCTAAAACGAGAGTGCATCCAGAGCCATCGATGGCCCATACAGGTTACGGGGGAACCTGAGTTCGTCGCGCGGTTTTTCCCGTCCCCCAGGGCCCGCCCGGGTTCCCCGCCCCCGGCCGGTGGTGCCGGGTGACGCGGCTGTCAGTGGGGGGTGGCAGGATCGTCACCATGTCGGATCAGCCAGCGCACGCCCCCTACGACGCCCTGCTGTTGCTCTCCTTCGGCGGCCCCGAGGGCCCGGACGACGTCGTCCCGTTCCTGGAGAACGTGACGCGTGGCCGGGGCATCCCCCGCGAGCGGCTCAAGGAGGTCGGGCAGCACTACTTCCTGTTCGGCGGCGTCAGCCCCATCAACGACCAGAACCGCGAGCTGCTGCGCGCCCTGCGCGAGGAGTTCGCGGCGAGCGGCGTCGACCTGCCGGTCCACTGGGGCAACCGCAACTGGGCGCCGTACCTGACCGACACCCTCCGCGAGCTGGTACGGGACGGTCACCGCCGCATCCTCACCCTCGCCACCAGCGCCTACGCCTCCTACTCCGGCTGCCGCCAGTACCGGGAGAACCTGGCCGACGCGCTGGCCGCCCTGGAGACCGAGGGGCTTCCCGTCCCGCGCGTCGACAAGCTCCGGCACTACTTCAACCACCCCGGCTTCGTCCGCCCCATGATCGACGCCACCCTGGCGGCCCTCGCGGAGCTCCCCGAGGACACCCGGGCCGGCGCGCACCTCGCCTTCACCACCCACTCCATCCCCACGGCCGCCGCCGACACCTCCGGCCCCGCCGAGTCCCACGGGGACGGCGGCGCCTACGTCGCCCAGCACCTCGACGTGGCCCGGACCATCGCCGACGCCGTGCGCGAGGAGACCGGCACCGACCGCCCCTGGCGGCTGGTCTACCAGTCCCGCAGCGGCGCCCCGCACATCCCGTGGCTGGAACCGGACATCTGTGACCACCTGGAGGCGGTGCACGCCGAGGGCGCCCCCGCGGTCGTGATGATCCCGATCGGCTTCGTCTCCGACCACATGGAGGTCAGGTACGACCTCGACACCGAGGCCAAGGCCAAGGCCGTGGAGCTGGGCCTGCCCGTCGCCCGCGCGGCGACCGTCGGCGCCGACCCGCGGTTCGTCGCCGCCGTCCGCGAGCTGGTCCTGGAGCGGGCCGCCGCGGAGCGCGGCGAGCGGCCCGAGCGCTGCGCGCTGGGCGCCCTCGGCCCGTCCCACGACCTCTGCCCCGTCGGCTGCTGCCCGGCCCGGGCGCCGCGCCCCGCCGCCGCGGGCGCGGACAGCCCCTACGCGTGAACCCTGCGTGAATCCCCGCGTGCCCCCCCGCGCGGGCCGCGTACCGGCCACGTCCGACCCCACCCGCACCAGGCAAGGAGCACCTGTGAACGCCCCCACCGAGGCCCTCAAGACCGAGCTGCTGACCGTGGCCCTGGAGGCCGCCGAGCGGGCCGGCGCGCTGCTCAGGGACGGCCGTCCCGCCGACCTCGGCGTGGCGGCCACCAAGACCAGCTCCATCGACGTGGTCACCGAGATGGACCTCGCCTCCGAGAAGCTGATCACCGGCTTCCTCGCCGAGCGCCGCCCCGACGACGGCGTGCTGGGGGAGGAGGGCGCCAGCACGCCCGGCACCAGCGGGGTCCGCTGGGTGATCGACCCCCTCGACGGCACGGTCAACTACCTCTACGGCCTGCCGTCCTGGTCCGTGTCCATAGCCGCCGAGTACGCCGGCGAGACCGTCGTCGGCGTGGTGGCGGCGCCGCTGCGCGGCGAGACCTACCGGGCCGCCCTCGGCGGGGGCGCCTGGGCCAACGACCGCCGGCTGCGCGTCCGCCCCGCGCCCGCCTTCGAGCAGGCCCTGCTCGGCACCGGCTTCGGCTACCTCACCGCCCGCCGCACCGCCCAGGCCGAGGTGGTCCGCCGGCTGCTGCCCGAGGTCCGGGACATCCGGCGCGGCGGATCCGCCGCCATCGACCTCTGCGACGTGGCCTGCGGCCGGCTCGACGGCTACTACGAGCGCGGGCTCAACCCCTGGGACCTCGCCGCAGGCGACCTCATCGCCCGCGAGGCGGGGGCGCTCACCGGCGGCCGGCCCGGCGCCCCCGCCTCCGGCGAGCTCACCGTCGCCGCCCCGCCCGGCTTCTTCGAGCCCCTCCAGGCCCGGCTGGAGGAGCTGGGTGCCTGGCACGACTGAGCCCGGCGTCCGGCGGGGGCCGCGGCGGTGGCCCACGGCGTCATGACGGCGGAGCGCCCCGGTGCACGAGGCACCGGGGCGCTCCGGCCGTTCACACGGCGGTCAGCGGCTGTTCGGCGGCTGGTCGGTGGGTGTTCAGGGGTCAGGCGGCGCTGACCTCGACGCCGTGCTCCGCGGCGAGGCGGTGCAGGTCGTCCAGTTCCGCCTGTTCCATGTCGGCGAGAAAGTCGTCTCCGCTGCGGCGGGCCCGGTCGAGATCACTCCGCGTGGTCTCTATGCGCTGCAGAATGCCGGCGGTGAACGCGTCCATGCTGCGCCCCCTCCTGGGTCGGCTCGGTGGCACGGGGGTGTGCCGGGGGGTTCCCCGGTGGGTAGCCGGGGAAGACGATCACGTGCGTGGTGGTCCCCCCGCGGTGCCACGTGGTCATGGCGCACCGCATTACGGGGGTCGTGATCGCGGGTGTGCAGACGTCTTCCCCACCCCGGTCCAGGCGGAAACCTCCCGTCCGCGAACGGGACGGGAACCCGCCTCCGCGGGCCGCCCGAAGCCCCTTACAGCCGGTTTATCGGTGTTCGGGGCAGGATGGAGGGACCACCAGTGGCCGTCCGGCCTGCCCGCAGGGCCCGCCGGAGCCACCCCCGCACCCCCAGGCCCGTCGGGCCCCTGAGGAAGGAAGACCCGTGCGCGTACTCGTCGTCGAGGACGAGCAACTGCTCGCCGATGCCGTCGCCACCGGACTGCGCCGGGAGGCCATGGCCGTCGACGTCGTGTACGACGGGGCCGCCGCCCTGGAGCGCATCGCCGTCAACGACTACGACGTGGTCGTCCTCGACCGCGACCTGCCGCTGGTCCACGGCGACGACGTCTGCCGCAAGGTCGTCGAGCTCCAGTTGGCCACCCGCATCCTGATGCTCACCGCCTCCGGTGACGTCAGCGACCGCGTCGAGGGCCTGGAGATCGGCGCCGACGACTACCTGCCCAAGCCCTTCGCCTTCAGCGAACTGATCGCCCGCGTCCGGGCGCTGGGCCGGCGCACCACCGTCGCCTTGCCGCCCGTCCTGGAGCGGGCCGGCATCCGGCTCGACCCCAACCGCCGCGAGGTGTTCCGCGACGGACGCGAGGTGCAGTTGGCGCCGAAGGAGTTCGCGGTGCTGGAGGTGCTGATGCGCAGCGAGGGTGCCGTGGTCTCCGCGGAGCAGTTGCTGGAGAAGGCATGGGACGAGAACACCGACCCCTTCACCAACGTCGTCCGCGTCACCGTCATGACGCTGCGCCGCAAGCTCGGCGAGCCGCCCGTGATCGTCACGGTCCCCGGCTCCGGATACCGGATCTGAGCCGATGGCCTCCACGCCCCCCTCCCCGACGAACTCGCCCCCGGCGGCCTCCCAGCCCCCGCCGCGGCCCGCGGCCCCGCCACGGCCCGCCTGGGACCCGCGTCAGCCCGTCGTCCGGCCCTTCCCGTGGCTGCGGCCCACCATCCGCATACGGCTCACCCTGCTGTACGGCGGGATGTTCCTGATGGCGGGCGTGCTGCTGCTCACGATCATCTACCTGCTGGCGGCGGACGCGATGCGGGAGGGCAGCTACCTGCCGTTCCGTTTCATCGACGGCAACCTGGAGAGCACCAGCAACGCCTGCCCGTCCCTCCGCCCCGGCCGGATCGACGCCCGGGAGCTGGAGAACGCCGTCCAGGTGTGCATGAACCACCAGCGCGCCATAGCCCTCAACGGCCTGCTCCGCCGCTCCCTGCTGGCCCTCCTCGGCCTCGCCGTGATCGCCTTCGCCTTCGGGTACGCCATGGCCGGACGCGTCCTCTCGCCGCTGGGCAAGATCACCCGCACCGCCCGCCGGGTGGCCGCCACCGATCTGACCCGGCGGATCGAGCTGGGCGGCCCGGACGACGAGCTCAAGGAGCTCTCGGACACCTTCGACGAGATGCTGGACCGGCTGGAGCGGGCCTTCACCGCGCAGCAACGTTTCGTGGCCAACGCCTCGCACGAGCTGCGCACCCCACTGGCGATCAACCGGACGCTGCTGGAGGTGCATCTCTCCGACCCCGGGGCCTCGCCCGAGCTCCGGCAACTGGGCAAGACGCTGCTGGCGACCAACGAGCGCAGCGAACAGCTCGTGGAGGGCCTGCTGCTGCTCGCCCGCAGCGACAACGAGATCGTGGACCGCAAGCCCGTCGACCTGGCCGAGGTGGCCTCCCAGGCGCTCGACCAGGCCCGCGGGGAAGCCCAGGCCAAGGGCGTGGAGCTGCGGGGCGAGCGGCTGCCCGCGGTCGTCCAGGGCAACGGCGTCCTACTGGAGCGCGTCGCGCTGAACCTGGTGCAGAACGCCGTCCGGTACAACGTGCCGGAGGGCGGCTGGGTGGAGGTCACCACCGCGTCGCGGCCCGGCGAGGCCGTGCTCGTGGTGGAGAACACCGGTCCCGTGGTCCCCGCCTACGAGCTGGACAACATCTTCGAGCCGTTCCGCAGGCTGCGCACCGAACGCACCGGCAGCGACAAGGGCGTGGGTCTCGGCCTGTCCATCGTGCGGTCGGTGGCCCGGGCGCACGGCGGCCGGATCACCGCGGAGCCCCGGGAGGGCGGCGGACTCGTCATGCGGGTGGTGCTGCCGGCCTGACGGAAACCCGACGGCATCTGACGGACACCTGACAAACTCCACCGGCCGGGGAATTCTGCGACAATGGCGCGGACACGGGTTCGCTTTGGGCGGAATTTTCCCGGTCTGATGGACGCTGTCGTCGTGTGTGATCGATCACACGGAGGGACAACCGGCCATCCACTCTCCGTGATCGGATCCCCTAAGGGAACGCCTGGAAAATGGGGGTTTCCAGGGGTCTTGATCACGGGAAGTACAGGAGATGGCGCTGCCACGAGCGGCCTGTGGACCGTGTACGGTCCGGTTCGCCACCCGATCCGATCACCTCTTCAGGTGCGCGGTTGGGTGTCGATTGAGTAACAGACCTTGATGTGAGGCAAAATCTCCGCCTCGGGTCGGGCACAAGTCCGGCCTCTCACGCGTTACGTGCGCTGGAGACACCGCAGACACCCAGAGGGGGAGAGCGACATGGCAACGGACTACGACACCCCACGCAAGACCGACGATGACGTCAACGAGGACAGCATCGAGGAACTGAAGTCCCGGCGGAACGACAAGTCGGCCTCGGCCGTAGACGTCGACGAGTTCGAGGCCGTCGAGGGCCTGGAGCTGCCGGGGGCGGACCTCTCGAACGAGGAGCTGTCCGTCCGCGTCCTGCCCCGGCAGGCCGACGAGTTCACCTGCATGAGCTGCTTCCTCGTGCACCACCGCAGCCAACTGGCCGGTGAGAAGAACGGCCAGCCCATCTGCCGCGACTGCGAGTGAGGCAGGGGTCTGCGATGGCAGGCTCGGAACCGTTCCGTAAGCGGCTCGCACGGCGGTCCAGGGCTCTTCGGCGTACGGGGGACGCCGGGCCGGACCGCGCCGTGACGGGCGCGCACGAAGCGGCTGGCGCGCACGCCGAGCGGGGCCCCGAGGCCTCGCTCGCCGCCGCGCGCGGCCATGATGGGGCACCCGAAGGGGTGGAGCCCCCCAAGGGCGGGACCGGGCGATGGAGCCGGGGCGCGCGAGCGGGCCTCGCGGCCGTCGTCGACCGGATCATCGCCACCGCTCCCCGCGTCCCCGTACGCGACCTGGCCACTTTGCGCGGCCAGTTCCCGGACCTCGGCCCGGAGGAGATCGCCGACAAGCTGGTGACCGGCGCCGCCAACGGCACGTCCACCGTGGGAGCCGGCATCGGGGCGGCGGCCATGCTGCCGGTCCCGCCGGCCATGCCGGCCGAGCTCGCCGCCGAGATCGTCGGCGTCGCGGCCGTGGAGCTCAAACTGATCGCCGAGCTGCACGAGGTCTACGGCCTCCGGGCGCCCGGCACGGCGCGTCAGCGCGCGCTCGCCTACCTCGCGGCCTGGGCCGACGAACGCGGGGTGGACGTCACCAAGCCGACCAGCGTCAACGCGGCCCTCGGCGGGCAGCTCCGCCGTGAGCTGCGCCAGCGGGTCCTCAAGCGCACCTTCCGCAACCTCCCCAACCTCGCACCGTTCATGATCGGCGCGACCGTCGGGGCCGTCATGAACCGCCGGGACACCCGCAGGCTGGCCGAGAAGGTCCGGGCCGACCTGCGCCGCCGCCAGGTGTCCTGGGCGGCGCTGCCGGCGGCCGAGGGGCCTCAGGCCGAGCCCTGAGTCCGGCCCGAGCCCTGAAGCCCGGCCCGGGGCCTGGGCCCGCCCGGAAGCGGGGGTCAGCCCCGCTCGGCCGTCGAAGCCGCGTCCCGCCCGGCGGCGACAGCCGCCGCCAGCCGCTCGGGGGAGCGGGTCGACAGGTACAGGTACGGCGTCGGGTCGGCCGGGTCGGTGACCTCGATCCGCAGGGCGGTCGGCACATAGCCGCGCAGCAGCATGAACGCCCGGCTGTCCGCCTTGTGGGTGCGCCAGGCCAGGGCCTGCTCGGGATCGAGGACCTCGGCCGCGCCGAGCGCCGCGCAGGGGATCCGCGCGTCCCCGGCCAGCAGGGTGTCGCCCACCACCCGGATCCGCGCCGAGCCGTAGGCGCTCACCGCGATCGTCGCCAGCGCGCCGCCGACGACCAGCCCGCCCAGCATCGGGATGGTGCCGAGCGGCAGCGTGATCAGGGCCGTGGCCACCCCGATGAGAGCCGCGATGACCCACCAGGAGCGGGGCGCGGTCAGGCGTTCTTCGTAGTGCTGCATGGTCTCAAGCTTGGCACGGGCGGGACCGGGCACCGCTCGCGCGGGTAAGGTCAGCCCCTGTGAGTGGACGAACGACAGCGCTGACACCGCCGGCCGACGCCGGGCCGCCGGTGCGGCACCCCGAGGCCCCCGCGCCGGGCGAGGTCATCGGGGCGCACTACGAGAACTGCTTCGGCTGCGGCCAGGGCGTGCCGCACGGTCTGCACCTGGAGGTGCGGGCCGGCGAAGGCGTCGCCGTGACGGCCGAGTTCCGGGTCAAGGAAGCACACCAGGGAGCCCCCGGCCTGGCGCACGGCGGCGTGCTGGCGACGGCGCTCGACGAGACCCTGGGGTCGTTGAACTGGCTGACCCGGGTCATCTCCGTCACCGGCCGGCTGGAGACGGACTTCCTGCTGCCCGTCCCCGTGGACAGCGTGCTGTACCTGGAGGCGAAGGCCGTCGCCGTCCACCACCGCAAGATCTACTGCACGGCCACCGGGCGGCTCGGCGGCCCGGACGGGCCCGTCGCGGTCCGCGCGGACGCGGTCTTCATCGAGGTCAAGGTCGAGCACTTCATCAACAACGGCCGCCCCGCGGAGATCAACGCGGCGCTCGCCGATCCCGACCAGGTCAAGGTCGTCCGAGCCTTCGAGGTGAACCCGTGAGCCGTCCGCCCGTCGACGTGCTGATCCGCCGCCTCGACCCCGAGGTGCCGGTCCCCGCCTACGGTCATCCCGGCGACGCCGGTTGCGACCTGGTGACCACCGAGGCGGCCGTGCTCGCCCCCGGTGAGCGCGCCGTTCTTCCCACGGGGGTGTCGATCGCGCTGCCCGATGGGTATGCGGCCTTCGTGCATCCACGTTCGGGTCTCGCGGCCCGGTGCGGGGTCTCCATGGTGAACGCCCCGGGGACCATCGATGCCGGGTACCGTGGAGAGATCAAGGTGATCGTGGTCAATCTGGATCCGCGCGAGAGCGTGCGGTTCGAGAGGTTCGACCGCGTTGCCCAGTTGGTTGTCCAGCAGGTCGAGAAGGTCCGCTTCCACGAGGTGGCGGAGCTTCCCGGCTCGGCGCGGGGCGAAGGGGGCTTCGGGTCCACCGGGGGCCACGCCGCCGTGGGGCATGGATTCGCTTCGGTCGCCTTTGACCGGGAAGGACAGTGACGTGTTCGGTCGTCGCCGCAAGCGCAGCGAGGACGCCGTCGAGCAGTTCGACGACGTGACCTCCGAGGAGTCCGCGGAGGATGCGGAGTCCGTACAGGACGCCGCGGCCGAGAGCCGGGTCCGGTTGGAGCCGGAGCCGCGCCCGGACGGGCCGTGGGACGTCTCCGAGGTCCACGCACCCGCCGAGGGCCGGGTCGACCTGGGCGGCCTGTTCGTGCCGGGCGTCGAGGGAATGGAGCTGCGGGTCGAGGTCGCCGGGGACGCCATCGTCGCCGCGACCGTGGTGCTGCGCGACAGCGCGGTGCAGCTCCAGGCGTTCGCCGCCCCGAAGCGCGAGGGCATCTGGCACGAGGTGCGGGACGAGATCGCCGGCGGTATCACCCAGCAGGGCGGTGTCGTGGACGAGGTACAGGGCCCGCTGGGCTGGGAGCTGCGGGCGCAGGTGCCCGTCGCCCTCCCGGACGGGACGAACGGCGTGCAGTTGGTGCGTTTCGTGGGCTGTGACGGGCCGCGCTGGTTCCTGCGCGGTGTGATCTCCGGGCAGGGCGCGGTGCAGCCGCAGACCGCCGGAATGCTGGAGCAGATCTTCCGGGACACCGTCGTGGTGCGCGGCGATGCGCCGATGGCGCCCCGCGACCCGATCGTCCTGAAGCTGCCCGACGACGCCCAGATGGTCGCCGAGGGCATGCAGGACGACCAGCAGCAGGGCTCCCGCTTCGCCGGGGGCGTGGAGCGCCTCCAGCGCGGGCCGGAGATCTCCGAGGTCCGCTGACGCCCTGCGTCCTTGGCTTGATCCCATCCTTCCGCCGGGCCGGAACCCCTTCCCAGGGGTTCCGGCCCGGCGGCGTTTTCGCAGGTCCCCGGAGCGGCCGTATGGATCTCGTCAAGGGGGCGCCAAGGGCCGTAAGGGAGGCGTCAACGAACGTCCCGCGCTCTGATCGCGGAGGTTTCCTCTAGAGGTCCTTCCTGCCCGATCTCTCTAGGAGCACACGATGGCCGACGTGGCCTTCGTCGCCACCGCGATCGCGGTCTTCGCGCTGGTGGCTCTCGTCGCCAAGGGGGTGACGAAGCTGTGAGCACCGAGAACGTCGTCGGCCTGGTCGTGGCCGTCGCCCTGCTGGGCTACCTGATCCTCGCCCTCGTCTTCCCGGAGAGGTTCTGAGCACTCACATGAGCCCCGTCCTCTCCGGAGTCCTCCAGCTCACCGCGGTCGTCGCGGCGCTGGCGCTGGCGTACCGCCCGCTGGGCGACTACATGGCCGGCGTGTACAGCTCCGAGAAGCACCTGCGCGTCGAGCGGTGGATCTACCGTCTGATCGGCGCCGACCCCCGCGCCGGGATGCGCTGGCCCGCCTACCTGCGCGGTGTCCTCGCGTTCTCGCTCGCGAGCGTCCTGTTCCTCTACCTGCTCCAGCGGGCCCAGGGCGTCCTGCCCGACTCGCTGTCGCTCGGCTTCACCGCGATCTCACCCGACCAGGCGTTCAACACCGCCGCGTCGTTCGTCGCCAACACCAACTGGCAGTCGTACAGCGGTGAGCAGGCCATGGGCCACGCCGTGCAGACGCTCGGCCTCGCGGTGCAGAACTTCGTCTCCGCCGCCGTCGGCATGGCCGTCGCCATCGCGCTGGTCCGGGGCTTCGCCCGGTCCCGCACCGGCGAACTCGGCAACTTCTGGACCGACCTGGTGCGCGGCACCGTCCGCATCCTGATCCCGATCTCGGTGGTCGGCGCGCTGGTCCTGGTGGCCTGCGGCGCGATCCAGAACTTCGCGGGGATCCACGAGATCGGGCGGCTGACGGGCGGCACCCAGCAGGTCAACGGTGGTGCCGTGGCCTCGCAGGAGGTCATCAAGGAGCTGGGCACCAACGGCGGCGGCTACTTCAACGCCAACTCCGCCCACCCCTTCGAGAACCCGAACGCGTTCTCCAACCTCTTCGAGATCTTCCTGATCCTCGTCATCCCCTTCGCGCTCACCCGCACTTTCGGCAAGCTGGTCGGCAACGTCAAGCAGGGTTACGCGATCCTGGCCACCATGGGCCTCATCTGGCTCGGCTTCACCGCGCTGATGATGTGGACCGAGTACGCCCACCACGGTGCCGCGCTCCAGGCGGCCGGCGGGGCGATGGAGGGCAAGGAGCAGCGGTTCGGCGTCGGGGCGTCGGCGATCTTCGCGACGACCACCACGCTCACCTCGACCGGGGCCGTGGACTCGTTCCACTCCTCGTTCACCGGCCTCGGCGGCGGGATCACCCTGCTGGGCATGATGCTCGGCGAGATCGCGCCCGGCGGTGTCGGCTCCGGCCTCTACGGCATGCTCGTGATGGCGATCATCGCGGTGTTCATCGCGGGCCTGATGGTCGGCCGGACGCCCGAGTACCTGGGCAAGAAGATCGGCACCCGGCAGATCAAGCTCGCCGCCTGCTACATCCTCGTCACGCCGACGCTCGTGCTGGGCTTCACCGCGCTGTCGATGGCGCTGTCGTCGCCGCCGGAGTCGATCCTCAACACCGCGGGGAACTCGGTGCACGGCAGCGGGGCGCACGGCTTCTCCGAGGTGCTGTACGCCTTCACCTCCGGCGCCAACAACAACGGCTCGGCGTTCGCCGGCCTCAACGCCAACACGCCCTGGTACAACACCACGATCGGCCTCGCCATGCTGCTCGGCCGCTTCCTCCCGATGGTCTTCGTCCTGGCCCTGGCCGGCTCGCTCGCCGAGCAGCGGCCCGTGCCGGAGACCGCGGGCACCCTGCGCACCGAGAAGCCGCTGTTCGCCGGGCTGCTCGTCGGCGCGATCATCGTCATCACCGGCTTGACCTACTTCCCGGCCCTGGCCCTTGGCCCGATGGCGGAGGGACTCTCATGAGCACGACCACCCCTGTCCGTACCGCCTCCGAAGGCCCCCAGGGTGACGAGGGGGCGCCGGGCCCCGAGGAGCACGGCCGGGTCTCCGGTGGCCTCTTCGACCCCGCGCAGCTCGTCAGGTCGCTGCCGGACGCCTTCCGGAAGCTCGACCCCCGGGTGATGGTCAAGTCCCCGGTGATGTTCGTGGTCGAGGTCGGCTCGGTGGTCACCACCGCGCTGGCCCTGAAGGACCCGGGCGACTGGTTCGGCTGGACGATCACCGTCTGGCTGTGGCTGACGGTCCTCTTCGCCAACCTGGCGGAGGCCGTCGCCGAGGGCCGGGGCAAGGCGCAGGCCGACACCCTGCGCAAGGCCAAGACCGACACGGTGGCCCGCCGGCTGTCCGGGGGCACCGAGGAGTCGGTGCCGGGCACCGAGCTGCGCGTGGGCGACCTGGTCGTCTGCGAGGCGGGGGACGTCATCCCGGGCGACGGCGACGTCGTCGAGGGGGTGGCCTCCGTCGACGAGTCGGCGATCACCGGCGAGTCGGCCCCGGTGATCCGGGAGTCCGGCGGCGACCGGTCGGCCGTCACCGGTGGCACCAAGGTGCTCTCCGACCGCATCGTCATCAAGATCACCACCAAGCCGGGCGAGACCTTCATCGACCGGATGATCAACCTGGTGGAGGGCGCGGCCCGGCAGAAGACGCCGAACGAGATCGCGCTCAACATCCTGCTCGCCTCGCTGACCATCGTCTTCCTGCTGGCGGTCGTCACCCTCCAGCCGTTCGCCGTCTACGCGGGCGCCGAGCAGACGATGATCGTCCTGGCGGCCCTGCTGGTCTGCCTCATCCCGACCACGATCGGCGCGCTGCTGTCGGCGATCGGCATCGCCGGCATGGACCGGCTGGTGCAGCGGAACGTCCTGGCGATGTCCGGGCGCGCGGTGGAGGCCGCGGGCGACGTCTCGACGCTGCTGCTCGACAAGACCGGCACCATCACCTACGGCAACCGGCAGGCCGCCGAGTTCGTACCGGTCAAGGGCACCATGGCGGCCGAGGTGGCGGACGCCGCGCAGCTCTCGTCGCTCTCCGACGAGACGCCGGAGGGCCGCTCGATCGTCGTCCTCGCCAAGGAGAAGTACGGGCTGCGCGAGCGGCACGAGGGCGAGCTGGTGGGCGCGGAGTGGATCCCGTTCACCGCACAGACCCGGATGTCCGGCGTGGACGTGGCCGGCCGCAAGGTCCGCAAGGGCGCGACCGGCTCGGTCATCGCCTGGGTCGAGGAGCGGGGCGGCACCGTCGCCGCGGACGCCCGGCACCTCACCGACGACATCTCCCAGGCGGGCGGCACCCCCCTGCTCGTGGCCGTGGAGGACGACCGGGGCGCCCGGGTCCTCGGCGTCATCCACCTCAAGGACGTCGTCAAGGAGGGCATGCGGGAGCGCTTCGACGAACTGCGGGCCATGGGCATCAAGACCGTCATGATCACGGGCGACAACCCGCTGACGGCCAAGGCCATCGCGGAGGAGGCCGGCGTGGACGACTTCCTCGCCGAGGCCACCCCCGAGGACAAGATGGCCCTCATCAAGCGCGAGCAGGCCGGCGGCAAGCTCGTCGCGATGACCGGCGACGGGACGAACGACGCGCCCGCGCTGGCCCAGGCGGACGTCGGCGTCGCGATGAACACCGGGACCTCGGCCGCCAAGGAGGCCGGGAACATGGTGGACCTGGACTCGAACCCCACCAAGCTCATCGAGATCGTCGAGATCGGCAAGCAACTGCTCATCACGCGCGGCGCGCTCACCACCTTCTCGATCGCCAACGACGTCGCGAAGTACTTCGCGATCATCCCGGCCATGTTCGCGGTGGCCTACCCGGGCCTCGACAAGCTCAACATCATGAGCCTGCACTCGCCGCAGACCGCGATCCTGTCGGCCGTGATCTTCAACGCGCTGATCATCGTGGCGCTGGTCCCGCTCGCCCTCAAGGGCGTGCGCTACCGGCCCATGAGCGCGGACGCGATGCTCCGGCGCAACCTCCTGATCTACGGACTGGGCGGTCTCGTCTCCCCGTTCGTCGGCATCAAGATCATCGACCTGCTCATCTCCCTCATCCCTGGCATCGGGTGACGACACCATGAACATCTCCGTACGCAGCGCGGCCCGGCTCGCCGGAGCGGGGCTCCGGGCCCTGCTGGTCCTCACGGTGATCTGCGGCGTGATCTATCCGCTGGTCGTCACGGGCCTGGCCCAACTGGCCTTCCACGACAAGGCGAACGGTTCCGAGGTGAAGGTGGACGGCAAGTCCGTCGGCTCGGCGCTGCTCGGCCAGAGCTACACGCTGGACAGGAAGGACAAGGACGGCAACCCGCTGCCCGACCCCCGGTTCTTCCAGCCGCGCCCCTCGGCGGCCGGCCCCAACACCGAGAACACGCGCCACAGCCTGCTCGTCTCGGGCGCCTCCAACCTGGCGGCCGACAGCAAGGTGCTGCTGGAGAGCGTCGAGAAGCGCCGCGCGGACGTCGCCGCCTTCAACGGCGTCTCCCCGTCGTCGGTCCCGGTGGACGCCCTCACCGCCTCGGCCTCCGGTGTCGACCCGGACATCTCCCCGGCGTACGCCCGCCTCCAGGCGGCCCGCGTCGCCAAGGCCAACGGTCTGCCGGCCGACGCGGTCGAGCGGCTGGTGAAGGACCACACGGCCGGGCGGCAGCTCGGCTTCATGGGCGAGGAGCGCGTCAACGTCCTGAAACTGAACGTGGCGTTGAAGGAGCTGGCCGCCGCCTCCCGGTAGGCGTGCCAAGGCCGCGCCGGATCCGTCCGGCGCGGCCCCTCGCGTCAGCGCGTGGTGTAGCCGCC
This sequence comes from Streptomyces sp. NPDC052910, assembly GCF_055585605.1. Taxonomy (NCBI): domain Bacteria; kingdom Bacillati; phylum Actinomycetota; class Actinomycetes; order Kitasatosporales; family Streptomycetaceae; genus Streptomyces; species Streptomyces sp. NPDC052910. The sequence continues at coordinate 25,610 of NZ_JBVJJR010000012.1, read as the reverse complement.
GTTGACGAACAGGGTCTGCCCGTTGAGCCACCAGCCGTCCGTGAGCAGGAACTTCACGTACGGGACGATGTCCTCGATCTTCGTCAGGTCGCCGTTCATGGCGGACGACTTGTGGTAGGCGATGGAGTCGTCCGTCTCGGCCGGGTAGAAGAAGCCGGTGTCCATCGGGCCGGGGGCGATGTTGTTGACCGAGATGTTCCGGCCGAACAGCTCCTTGGACAGGGCGCGGGTGAAGTGCTCGACGGGCGCCTTGCTGCCGGCGTACACGGAGTACAGGCCGGTGTAGGCGGCCAGCAGCGAGGTGACGATCGTGATGATCTTCCCGCCGTCCTCCACGCGCTTGGCGGCCTCGCGCATCATGAAGTACGCCGCCTTGGTGTTGACGGCGAACATCTTGTCGAACTCCTCCTCGGTGGTCTCGGTCATCGGCTTCTTGATGACCATGCCCGCGGTGTTGACCACGCAGTCGACCCTGCCGAACTCCCGCACCGCCGTGTCGAAGAGCTTCTCCACCTCGGCGACCCGGGTCAGGTCGCCCTGGTGCGTGACGGCCTGGCCGCCGGCCTTCCTGACGTCCTCGGCCGTCCGCTCGGCCTTGTCGCGCGAGGAGTCGCTGTTGTAGTGGACGACCACCTTGGCGCCGTCCGGGGCGATCTCGCGCGCGATCAGGCCGCCGAGGTTGCGGGAGGCGCCGCCGATCACGACGACCTTGTCCCGGAGTGTGCGATCGGGTCGAGCGGACATGAGTCCCTCCTCGTCGTGAGCGTGGGGAGCGGCGGCGGGCTCCGACCCTCACCGCCGATACCTTCACGTTATTCCGGAATGCCCCGGTACGCCTGCCGGTCCGTCCGCGCCCCGCCCGCCGGGCCCGGCAGGCGTCAGAGCTGCGTCAATACCCGGTGCGAGCCCCCTGAGCGCCCGGAATGTCCGGACCGCCCGCCGTAAGCTTCGACTGCGCGGCGGTGCGGCATCCAGGACGGAGAACCGGCCCGGTCCCCGGCGCGACGCTGAAAGACAATGGGGCCATGGGACGCGGCAATCTCCGGATCTACCTCGGTGCGGCACCGGGCGTCGGCAAGACCTACGCCATGCTCTCCGAGGCCCACCGACGGGTGGAGCGCGGTACCGACGTCGTCGTGGGGTTCGTGGAGCACCACGGCCGGCCGCGCACCGAGGTCATGCTGCACGGCCTGGAAGAGGTGCCCCGGCGCGAGATCGCCTACCGGGACAGCGTCTTCACCGAGATGGACGTGGACGCCGTCCTGGCCCGCCGTCCCGCCGTCGTCCTCGTGGACGAGCTCGCCCACACCAACGTCCCCGGCGCGCGCAACACCAAGCGCTGGCAGGACGTCGAGGAGCTGCTCCGGGCCGGTATCGACGTCGTCTCGACCCTCAACATCCAGCACCTGGAGTCGCTGGGCGACGTCGTCGAGTCGATAACGGGCGTGCGCCAGCAGGAGACCGTCCCCGACGAGGTCGTCCGCCGGGCCGCCCAGATCGAGCTGGTCGACATGTCGCCACAGGCCCTGCGCCGGCGGATGGCGCACGGCAACATCTACAAGCCGGACAAGGTCGACGCGGCGCTCTCCAACTACTTCCGCCCCGGCAACCTGACCGCCCTGCGCGAGCTGGCCCTGCTGTGGACCGCCGACCGGGTCGACGAGTACCTGCGGCAGTACCGCTCCGACCACGACGTCTCGACCATATGGCAGGCCCGCGAACGCATCGTCGTGGGCCTCACCGGCGGCCCGGAGGGACGCACCCTCATCCGGCGCGCCGCCCGGATGGCCGCCAAGGGCTCCGGCAGCGAGATCCTCGCCGTCTACATCGCCCGCAGCGACGGGCTGACCGCCGCCTCGCCCAAGGAGCTGGCGGTCCAGCGGACCCTCGTGGAGGACCTGGGCGGCACCTTCCACCACGTCATAGGCGACGACGTGCCCGCCTCGCTGCTGGAGTTCGCGCGCGGCGTCAACGCCACCCAGATCGTCCTCGGCTCCAGCCGCCGCAAGAGCTGGCAGTACATCTTCGGACCCGGCGTCGGGCAGACCGTCGCCCGGGACTCGGGCCCCGACCTCGACGTGCACATCGTCACCCACGAGGAGGTCGCCAAGGGCCGGGGGCTGCCCGTCGCGCGCGGCGCCCGGCTCGGCAGGGGCCGCATCGTGGCCGGCTGGCTCGTCGGCGTCGCCGGGGCCGCCCTGCTCAGCCTGCTGCTCACCCACGTCGTCCCCGAGCTCGGCCTGGCCAACGACATGCTGCTGTTCCTGTGCATGACGGTGGCCGCCGCCCTGCTCGGCGGTCTGCTTCCGGCCCTGGCGTCGGCGGCCTTCGGCTCGCTGCTGCTCAATCTCTTCTTCGTCGAACCCGTGCACCGGCTGACGGTCACCAATCCGAAGAACATCGTCGCCATGGCGATCTTCGTCTTCGTCGCGGTGTCCGTGGCGTCCGTGGTGGACCTGGCCGCCCGCCGCACCCACCAGGCGGCCCGGCTGCGGGCCGAGTCGGAGATCCTGTCGTTCCTGGCCGGCAGCGTGCTGCGCGGCGACAACAGCCTGGAGGCGCTGCTGGAGCGGCTGCGGGAGACCTTCTCCATGGACTCCGTCGCCCTTCTGGAACGCGCCAGCGACGTCGACCCCTGGACCTGTGCCGCGAGCGTCGTCGGCAACGGCGGCAAGCCGCTGCTGCGCCCCGAGGACGGCGACGTGGACATGCCCGTCGGCGACACCATGGCGCTGGTCCTGGCCGGCCGCGTCCTGCCCGCCGAGGACCGCCGGGTGCTCGCCGCCTTCGCCGCCCAGGCCGCCCTCGTCCTCGACCGCCAGCGGCTGGTCGGCGAGGCCGAGCGGGCCCGCAGGCTGGACGAGGGCAACCGGATCCGCACCGCGCTGCTGGCCGCCGTCAGCCACGACCTGCGCACCCCGCTCGCCGCCATCAAGGCCGCCGTGACCTCGCTCCGCTCCGACGACGTCGCCTGGTCGGAGGAGGACGAGGCGGAGCTGCTGGCCGGCATCGAGGACGGCGCCGACCGCCTCGACCACCTCGTCGGCAACCTCCTCGACATGTCCCGTCTCCAGACCGGCACGGTCACCCCGCTCATCCGCGAGATCGACCTCGACGAGGTCGTCCCGATGGCACTCGGCGGCGTCCCGGAGGGCAGCGTGACGCTGGACATCCCGGAGACCCTGCCCATGGTCGCCGTCGATCCGGGCCTGCTGGAGCGCAGCGTCGCCAACATCGTCGAGAACGCCGTCAAGTACAGCCCGGCCGGCACGCCCGTGCACGTGGCCGCCAGCGCCCTCGGCGACCGCGTCGAACTGCGGGTCGCCGACCGGGGGCCCGGCGTCCCCGACAGCGCCAAGGACCGCATCTTCGAGCCCTTCCAGCGCTATGGCGACGCCCCGCGCGGCGCCGGCGTCGGGCTGGGCCTCGCGGTGGCCCGCGGCTTCGCCGAGGCCATGGGCGGCACGCTCGCCGCCGAGGACACCCCCGGCGGCGGCATGACGATGGTGCTCACCCTGCGGATGGCGGCGGGGCGCCCACCGGTGCGCCCGGACCTGCCGGCGCAGGCCACGACGTGAGCCGTCCGGCCGCTCCCCGGCCTTCCCGTCGATTTCCCGGGCCCCACGGCGGGGCCCGCTCGAACAGCAGAGGTGGTCCCGCATGAACCGGGTGCTCGTGGTGGATGACGAGCCGCAGATCGTCCGCGCTCTTGTGATCAACCTCAAGGCCCGCAAGTACGAGGTCGACGCGGCCCCCGACGGCGCCACCGCCCTCCAGCTCGCCGCCGCCCGCCACCCCGACGTCGTCATCCTCGACCTGGGCCTGCCCGACATGGACGGCGTCGAAGTGATCAAGGGGCTGCGCGGCTGGACCCGGGTGCCGATCCTGGTGCTCTCGGCTCGCCAGACCTCCGACGAGAAGGTCGAGGCGCTGGACGCCGGCGCCGACGACTACGTCACCAAGCCGTTCGGCATGGACGAGCTGCTGGCCCGGCTGCGCGCGGCCGTCCGCCGGGCCGAGCCCACGGGGGCCGCGGCGGCGGGGGACGACGCGATCGTCGAGACGGAGGCGTTCACGGTCGACCTGGCGGCGAAGAAGGTCAACCGCGGCGGCCGGGACGTCCGGCTCACGCCGACGGAGTGGCATCTGCTGGAGGTCCTGGTCCGCAATACGGGCCGGCTCGTCAGCCAGAAGCAACTGCTCCAGGAGGTGTGGGGGCCGTCGTACGGGACGGAGACGAACTACCTGCGGGTGTACATGGCGCAGTTGCGGCGGAAGCTGGAGCAGGATCCGTCGCACCCGAAGCACTTCATCACGGAGCCCGGGATGGGGTACCGCTTCGAGCTGTAGGCGCGATGCGCGTGGGGCTCCGGGGGCCGGGGGAGTGGAGTGTCGCCGAGCCGGGGTCGGGTGACCGGTTCGAGCCGTAGGGAGTGAGGGCCGGGGTTCCCGTGGCCGTCGTGAAAGCCGGGACCGGAGACTGCAAGGCCCCTCCCCGGCCCCGGTACGCTGGGTTCATGAGTGCCGTATCCCGTTCCGACAAGCCGACCGGCCGATTCCGCCGGATGCTCGACCGGCTTTCCACCTCGCAGGAGGAGCTGCACGACGCGGAGCTGCAGCAGGACGCGGAAGCGGTGGGCTGCACGAAGATCGGCGACTGCGGTGACCGGCAGATCGTCACGGTCACCGGAACGCTGCGGACCGTCACCCTGCGCCCCCGGGCCGGGGTCCCCGCCCTGGAGGCCGAGCTGTTCGACGGCTCCGCCGCCCTCGACGTCGTCTGGCTGGGGCGCCGTTCCATCGCCGGGATAGAACCGGGCCGTAAGCTGATCGCCTCCGGCCGGATCTCCATGAGCCACGGCCGGAGAGTGCTGTTCAACCCCCGATACGAACTCCGACCGCTCGGACAGGAGTAGCCCTTGTCGTCTCTCGACGAACCGATGGACCGGCCGACCGGAAAGCACCGGGACGACGGTTCCCGCTCGGCCACCGAAGCCGCCCTGTTCGAGGCGTTCGGCGGGGTCCGGGGCATGGTGGAGACCACCGTGCCCGGCCTGGTGTTCGTCGCGGTCTTCACCGTCAAACGGGACATCCACACCGCGGCCATCGCCGCGCTGGCGCTGTCCCTGGTGCTCGGTGTCGCCCGGCTGGTCCGCAAGGACACCCTGAAGCACGCCTTCAGCGGCGTCTTCGGCGTGGCCTTCGGCGCGGTCTTCGCGATGATGTCCGGCGACGCCAAGAACTTCTACCTGCCGGGCATGCTCTACACCCTCGGCCTGGCCGTCGCCTACATCGTGACGGCCATGCTCGGCTGTCCGCTGCTCGGTCTGATCCTGGGCCCGGTGTTCAAGGAGAACCTCTCCTGGCGCACCCGCAACCCCGGCCGCAAGAAGGCGTACACCAAGGCCAGTTGGGCCTGGGGGCTGATCCTGCTCGCCAAGTCGGCGATCCTCTTCCCGCTGTACTGGTGGGGCGACGCGACCCAGCTCGGCTGGGTCAAGGTGGCGCTCGGCATCCCGCCGATGCTGCTCTCCGTCTACCTGACCTGGATCTTCCTGGCCAAGGCGCCGCCGCCGATCGACGTGTTCGCGGAGATGGAGGCGGCGGAGGCCGCCGAGCGCGAGGCGAAGGCGGCGGGCAGCGGCACCGGGGGCAAGGCGACCCCGTAGCGCACACCGTTCGACCCGCGCGCGACGCGGAGAGCCCCCGGGACGGCATGTCCCGGGGGCTCTCGTATGTCAGGCGGGTCACCGTCAGTCGGTGGGCTCCTCGCGGCGGACCGACAGCAGGTCCTCCAACTGCTCCTCCCGCGCGGGCGCCGCGACGAACAGCAGCTCGTCGCCGGCCTCCAGGGCGTCCTCCTTGTTGGGGGTGAGGACGCGGTTGCCGCGGATGATGGTGACCAGTGAGGTGTCCTCGGGCCAGTCCACGTCGCCGACGCGCGTCCCGGCCAGCGCCGCCTCCGGGGGCAGCGTCAGCTCGACGAGGTTGGCGTCACCCTGGCTGAAGCGCAGCAGCCGGACCAGGTCGCCGACGCTCACCGCCTCCTCGACCAGGGCCGACATCAGCCGCGGCGTCGAGACGGCGACGTCCACGCCCCACGACTCGTTGAAGAGCCACTCGTTCTTGGGGTTGTTCACGCGCGCCACGACGCGCGGGACCCCGTACTCCGTCTTGGCGAGCAGCGAGACGACGAGGTTGACCTTGTCGTCACCGGTGGCGGCGATCACGACGTTGCAGCGCTGGAGCGCCGCCTCGTCGAGCGACGTGATCTCGCAGGCGTCGGCCAGCAGCCACTCGGCCAGCGGCACCCGCTCCACCGAGATGGCGGACGGCGCCTTGTCGATGAGCAGGACCTCGTGCCCGTTCTCCAGCAGTTCCCCGGCGATGGAACGGCCGACGGCGCCCGCTCCCGCGATTGCGACGCGCATCAGTGGCCACCTTCCTCGGGGCCCTGCGCGAACGCGGCCTCCACCGTCTCGACCTCGTCGGTGCGCATCATCACGTGCACCAGGTCGCCTTCCTGCAGCACCGTCGAGGACGACGGGAGGACCGCCTCGCCCAGCCGGGTGAGAAAGGCCACCCGGACCCCGGTCTCCTCCTGGAGCTTGCTGATCCGGTGCCCTATCCAGGCCTCCGCGACCGGGATCTCGGCCAACTGGACGCCCCCGGTGGGGTCACGCCACAGCGGCTCGGCGCCGGACGGCAGCAGGCGCCGCAGCATCTGGTCGGCGGTCCAGCGGACCGTGGCCACCGTGGGGATGCCCAGCCGCTGGTAGACCTCCGCGCGGCGCGGGTCGTAGATGCGGGCCGCGACGTTCTCGACGCCGAACATCTCGCGGGCCACCCGGGCCGCGATGATGTTGGAGTTGTCGCCGCTGCTCACCGCGGCGAAGGCGCCGGCCTCCTCGATGCCCGCCTCGCGCAGGGTGTCCTGGTCGAAGCCGACCCCGGTCACCCGCCGCCCGCCGAAGCCGGACCCGAGGCGCCGGAAGGCGGTCGGGTCCTGGTCGACGACCGCGACCGTGTGGCCTTGCTGCTCCAGGGTCTGGGCCAGGGCCGAGCCGACCCGCCCACACCCCATGATCACAATGTGCACGACGCCTGCCCCGTACTCCGGAATTCCGCGCTGACCTGCACCAACACCCTGCTCACTTCTTCCTGCTCAGCCGAGCCCCTGCGGTGTCCACCGGTCCGCCGCTCCCGTGCGGGCGGCCGGCGGCACCGGTACGACCACGCCCACGGGTGTCTCGTTCCCGCCGGCGCACGTCACCACGGTAGCCGCAACGCCGTGCCGCCCGACCCCCCGGACCCGCCGACCGGCCGCACGGCCGTCGTCCACCGGGGCGCCGGAGCGCCCGCCGCGGGGCGCGGTGACCGCGGTGCACCCCCGTACGCGACGCCGCGCACCCCCGGCCTCCCCTCCGCGCCGCCCTGGTGGCCGGACCACCGTCAGGCGGGCCCACCGGGTGTCCGGCGCACCTGTGCCGGGTGGGGGACCCGGGGCGAGGGTGGTGACCGGCCGGGCCGACGCGGGACGCCGGTGTACGACGCCGGTGCCTGACGGCGCCGGCGGAACGACGACGTGGGGGACAGGGATGAACGGGACGGCTGTGTACCCGCCGACGGCCGGACGACGACCGCCGGTGGTCGGACCTGACCTGCGCGACCTGGTCTTCGCCGACCTCTGCGCACCCCTCTTCGCCTCCCTGCCCCGCACCGACCAGCGCCGCCGCGGCGAGGCCTACCTGCGCGGCCTGCTGGGGGCGCGGGGCCGCAAGTCCATCCGCACCATCGCCGCCATGACCGGCGGCCCGGCCGCCGAGCAGAGCCTCCACCACTTCGTCGCCGCCTCCCCCTGGGCGTGGGGACCGGTACGCCGCGCGCTGGCGCACCACGTCGTACGGGCCGCGCCCCCGCAGGCGTGGGTGGTGCGGCCGATGACGATCCCGAAGGCGGGCGACAACTCCGTCGGCGTCGAGCGCCGCTACTGCCCCGATGCCCGCCAGGTGATCAACTCCCAGCAGGCCGTCGGGGTGTGGGCGGCCTCCCCGGACCTCACCGTCCCGGTCGACTGGCGGCTGCACCTCTCCGGTGCCTGGCTGGACGACCCGGCACGGCGGCGCCAGGCCGGCATCCCGGACTCGGTGACCGAGGAGACCTGGGGCGAGTGCGCGGTCGAGGCGTTCACGGGGATGACACGGGACTGGGGCCTGCCGGCGCGGCCGGTGGTGCTGGACGCCCGGGAGGCGGACACCCTGGCGGCGCTGCCCAGGCTGCGGGCCGCCGGCGTGCCCGTCCTCGCCCGGGTCGGCGGCGGACTGCGGCTGACGCTGTCCGAGCCGACCCTGCCGGGGCGCGGCGGCTCCTTCACCGCCCGGCACGTCATGGCCGCCGCCCGCGACCTCCGGCGCCCGGTGCTCTGGCGCGACGGGGAGTCCGGCACCGCGCGGAGCGCCCTGGTCGCAGCCGTGCGGGTCGGGCTGCCGGCGGCACGCGGGGTGGCGGGTGCGCCCGTCCGGCACCGGGAGATGGTGCTGCTGGGTCTCGGGGAACGCACGGAACGGGCCGCCCACCGGCCCGCCGAGCTGTGGCTCACCGACCTGCTGAACGTGTCGCCGGCCGCGCTGGTGCGGCTGACCCGACTGCAGGACCGGGTCGACCGGGACTTCCACGAGATCTCCGACCGGGTGGGTGTCCGGGACTTCGCCGGACGTTCCTTCGGCGGCTGGCACCGGCACACCACCCTCGCCTCGGCCGCACACGCGGTGGTCGCGCTGACGCGGCGGGCGGAGGCGGAGGCCTGGTGGGAGACGAACGCCATGACGGTGGACGCGTGTCCGGGGCGGGCCTCCTGAAGCCCGCGGGCCGGCGGCCGGGGTACCGGATCCTCGGGGTCAGCCCTGTGGCCGAGGCACCGGATCCTTGAGGTCAGCCCTCCGGCGGCGAAGCCGGCTCCGGCCGGGACAGGGTGTCCCGGACGCGGGAGAGGCGCAGCGCGAGCCGCACCTCCAGGGCCCGTTCCGGCTCCTGCCACCCCGGCCCCAGCAGCTCCCCGATGCGTTCGAGCCGCCGGGCGACGGTGTTGGGGTGGACGTGGAGCCGCCTGGCCGCGTTGGTGGGGCTGCCGCCCGCCTCGAAGTAGGTCTCCAGGGTGCGGGTCAGGTCGGTGAACCGCCGCGCGTCGTAGTCGAGCACCGGCCCGACGGACGCCCGGACGAAGCCCTCCACGTCGTGGTGGTCCGACAGCAGCACCCCGAGGAACCCCAGGTCGCCCAGGGACCCGGCGCGCCCGGTGGCGCCCAGCGCGGTCATCGCCTCCAGACAGCGCAGCGCCTCCTGGAAGCAGTGCCGGACCGACGCCGGATCGGCGACCGGCCCCGCCGCTCCCACCGTCACCTGGTGTTCCAGCAGGGGCGACAGCTCCGCCGCGACCGCGCGGGCCGCGCCGCCGGGGTCGGAGCCCGGCAACAGCAGCACGGCACAGCCGTGGTGCATGGCCTTGAGCCCCTTCTTGCGGGCCGCGTACGACGAGGCCCACACGGCCGGCTTGCCGCACGCCTCGCCCTCCGGCCGGGCGACCACCACGACGTGGTCCGCGCGCAGATCGATCCCCAGCCGCCGGGCGCCCTGTTCCAGTTGCCGGGACGGGCGCCCCGGGCCGAGCAGCAGCCGGCCGAGGAAGTCCTCGCGGGCCTGGCCCTCGGTGATGGCGGCCCGGCTGCTCTCCACCAGCAACTGCACGGAGACGACCTGGGCGATCAGCCGGACCAGCCGTTCCTCCGCCGGCGTCCACGGGCGCCGGGGCCGCCTCGGACGCAGCATCAGGGTGCCCAGGTGGCCGGTGCCCGCGGCGACCGGCACGGCCCAGAAACCCGGGCTCACCTCGACCGGTTCACGGGCGGCATGCGCCCCCAGGCCGGAGATCAGTACCTCGTCGGCGCCGCACGGGGGCGGATCGCCGACGGTCGCGAGCGGGGTGCCGTCGGCTCCGAAGAGCCGCACGTCGGCGTCCAGTTCGCGGTGGATCTCCTCGGCGAGGACCGTCAGATCGCCGTCGTCCAGGACCAGTTCGATCAGCCGGTGGTGGGTCTCGCCGAGCCCCCGGGCGCCGCGCAGCCCCGCCTCGACGGCGGTGGCCCGGCGTTCCAGCCCCGCGATGAGGGCCGCGTTCCGCTCGGCCAGCCGCGCCTGTTCGACGGCCGCCGCGGCCAGGTTGGCGAGCGCGCCGGCCAGGGTCACCTCGGCGGGCGTGTGGTGCCGGACGGTGCGATCCCCGATGTACAGGGCGCCCACCGGGCGGGTGCCGTGCATCATCGGCACGGCCAGGACGGCGCGCAGCCGCTCGGCCCGGACCACGTCGTCGACCTCCCGGCTGTGCTCGATGCGCTCGTCGGGAAGGTAGTCGGAGGTCCAGAAGGGGGAGGGGTTCTCCCGCCGGGTGGTGGCGGAGCCCAGCCCGGCGCCCCGGGCGATCCGCAGGCCGATGTTGCGGTCGGTGATGTGGCCCTCGGAGGCGCGGACGACGTGGCAGTCCAGCTCCTCGTCGTCCAGGCCGATCCAGGCCATGTCCGCGCAGAGCAGCAACCGCGCCCGCCGGACGACGACCTTCATCAGGGCGCCGGGGTCCTGGTGGGCCGCCAGGTCGGCGGTGGTGTCGAGCAGGGCGGACAGGTCGTTGGCCCGCTGCTGCTCTTCCTCGATCCGGGAGCGGACCGCCAGGCCCAGCCGCACGGCCCGCTCCAGCGCGGCCGACCCCGCCGGCCCGGCCCCGGCCCGGCGGGCGTCCGCCAGCAGCGCTTCGTACCGGTCCCGGGGCGCGTTGCCGCCCAGCAGCTCCAGGACGGCGAGTGCCCCGTCCGCGGACGCGTCGGGGTGTGCCGTCGCCTCCGGCTGCCCTGTCGCCTCCGGTGCCCCCGCCGCCTCCGATGTGTCCGGCGTCTCCGATGCGTCCGATGCCACGTGCCCCTCCCCGGTACCGACCGCGCCGCGCCCCGACGAACGGGTCGCGCGTCGGCGCCGCGGCATGGCGCGGGCCGCGCGTTCCCCACCTGTAATGCCCAGTCCCCGGGTGCGGTGCCTACGCGGCCAAGGCGTCAAGGTATGCGAGGGGCACAAGAGGCGCAAGCGTCGAAGGCGTGGGGTGAGGTGGGGGCGAGGCGGTGACGGGGCGGCGGGGCGGCGGGGCGGCCGGGGACGCAACACCTGCCGCCCCCGGGAAACTTGGCGGGGGCCGTTCCACCGGCGGACGGTCCGCCCGTAGCGCACCCGCCACTTCGCCGCATACCGGTCCCCGCGGGTCCCGGGTACGGATCGAGCCGGTGCGCCGGAGAGTTGACGTAGTGCGCGTTCCGTCGTTGGCCCGGCGGCCGGCCGGGCTCCACGATGATCCGGCGCTTCCCCCGAGGAGCGCACCCCCCCTGATCAGCGAAGGAGCCCCCACGGCCATGACCAACGTCGCCGTCGTCTACTACTCGTCCACCGGGAACGTGCACAAGATGGCCGAGGCCGCCGCGGCCGAGGCGGAGAAGGCGGGCGCTTCGGTGCGGCTGCGCCGGGTGGCCGAACTGGCGCCGCAGAGCGCGATCGAGCGCAACGAGGCGTGGGCCGCCCACGTGGCCGCCACCCGCGACGTCCCGGAGGCCACGCTCGACGACCTCGACTGGGCGGACGCCGTCCTCTTCGGCACCCCCACCCGGTTCGGCCTGCCGGCCGCCCAGCTCAAGCAGTTCCTGGACACGACCGGCGGTCTGTGGTTCCAGGGCAAGCTGGTCAACAAGGTGGTGTCGTCCTTCACTTCGTCGAACAACGCCCACGCCGGTCAGGAATCCACCATCCTGGCGCTGAACAACACCTTCTACCACTGGGGTGCCGTGATCGTTCCGGCCGGATTCGCGGACCCGGTCCAGTTCGAGAAGGTCAACGGAAACCCGTACGGCGCGAGCAGCGTCACGGACAACGTTCCCGGCAACGTCCACCCGGACAACCTGGCCTCGATCGCCTACCAGACCCGTCGGGTGGTCGAGATCGCCACGGCGCTCGGCGCCGGGCTGTCCGTCTGACGGACGCGGCACCGGGGCCGCCGTCACGTGACCGAACCAGGCCGCCTACCCGTCATGCCGCGATGAATTCCGGCCGGATATCGGCCGGAAACGCTCTGTCGCCTCCCGTCCGCCCGTACATGGGCGGACGGGAGGCGTTCATGTGTTCGCAATTCGAGAAGGAGACCGGACGAGGGATCGCGGGTGTGATTGGATGATCCGCGTATTCCGCTTTTGGACGGGAGGTCAGGACGCCATGACCTGTCCTGCCGTACGCGTACACCGGCGTCCAAGAGGAATTGATGTCGCATCACATACCGGAGGCGGGGGTCTGGTGCCTGATCGTGGCACTGGCCGCCGTGGTGGTCCTGCTGGTCCGGCAGCGGGGGATCACCACCGCGCTGCGGGCCCGCGCCGCCGCACTGGAGGAGAACGTCCGGGCACGTGACGAGGAGGCCGCGCGTCTGGTCGACGTGCGCCTGCCGGCCGTCGCGGACTCGATGAACAAGTCGGCGCCGCTGCCCGGCCTGCTCGACGAGCGGCTCACCGGCACCGACTTCGCCCACAGCCTCCAGGCCGTGATGGAACTCTTCGCGCAGTCCGTGGACAAGGCGCAGGAACGCGCCGACCAGTCCGCCAAGGCGGCGCTGCGGGCCTCCATGCGCGCCCTCCAGGGGCTGGCGCACGAACAGCAGCAGGCCATCTCCGGCATGCAGGAGCGGCACGACGACCCCGCCGTGCTGCGCGACCTGCTGGAGATCGACCACACCAACTCGCAGTTCGGGCGGCGCGCCCAGGCCATCGGCGTGCTCTGCGGCTCGTGGCCCGGCCGGCAGCGCGTCGCGTCCCCGCTCACCGACGTCGTCCGCGGCGCCACCTCCCGCATCCGCGACTACCGCCGGGTGCGGGTGCACGGCGACGGGGAACTCGCGGTCGTCAGCCGAGCCGTGGAGCCCGTGGTGCTCGCCGTCGCCGAGCTCCTCGACAACGCCGCCCGGCACTCGCAGCCCAACACCACCGTGGAGGTCAGCCTCCAGCCGGTGCACAACGGCGCCTGCGTCGTCATCGACGACGCCGGTGTCGGCATGGACGGCCAGGAGATCGAACGGGCCGTCGCCCTGCTCTCCGGACACCGCGTCGTGGACGTGTCACGGCTGGGCGACCCGCCGCAGTTCGGGTTCCCCGTCGTGGGCGTGCTCGCCGCGCGCTACGGCTTCAGCGTCTCCGTCGACACCCGCTCGCCCTACGGCGGTGTGCGGGCGGTCGTCTTCCTGCCCACCGCGCTCCTCACCCACCTCGAACTGGACGGCCCCGGCACCACACCGCTCGTCGCGCCGGGCCGCGCCGACGGGGGGACGGCCGGGGCGGGCGCGGGTCCGCGCGGTGGCCGGGGCGGCGGTGCTTCGGGCACCTCGGGCGCTCCGGGAGTGCCGCGGTCGCCGGGCGCGCCCGCCGGTGCGGGCGGCCTTCCGGCGGCCGGGCCTCGGGGGCACTCGGCGTCCGGCCCTGGGAACGCCTCGGCGTCCGGCCCGGGTGGCACCCGGCGGCCGACCACCGCGGGGACGCCGACTGCCGGCCCGACCGCTTCCCGGCCGTCCGGTATCGGGGCGTCCGGTATCGGGGCGTCCGGTACCGGGGCGTCCGGTCCTGGGACGTCCGGCCCTGGGACGTCCGGCTCCGGGGCGTTCGGGACGTCCGGTGCCGAGGCCTTCGGCACCGCGTCCTCCACGCCTCCGCCCGCCGAGACGCGGCCACCCGCCGAGCCCCCCGTGCCGTCCGCCGGGACCACCGCCGGCGGCCTGCCCAAGCGCCGCCGACGCCGCCCCGCCGGCCCACCGGCCGGCTCCACACCCCTGCCTCCCGAGACACCGGCACCCGCGGCCCCGGAACGCACCCCCGAGGAGACCGCTCGCCGCATGGGCGCGTTCGCCCGCGGCACGCGCTCCGGCCGCGCGGGCCGGCCCGCCGAGACCACCGACCGGCCCGACGCCGGGGCCGGCCGGGCTGTCGGGGCCGTGGACCGGTCCGGCGCCGATGCCGGTGCCGGCGACCGCCGATCCGGCGCCGGGGTCGATGCCACCGGCCGGGCCGGTGCCGACACCGGCACCAGCCGTACCGCCGAGGCGGCCGGCCGAGGCGTTTTCGCTCCCGGGCAGTCCGTCCCCGGGCAGCCCGTCCCCGGGCACACCGGTGCCGAGACCGCCGGCCGTGCTGCCGAATCCGCCGGCCGGTCCGCCGGGGGCGGCGGATCGTACAGCGAGGCCGTCGACCGGCATTTCTTCGATCCTGGACAGCCCGCCTCCGGCCACACGGCCGCCGAGGCAGGCGGCGGGTCCGCCGAGCTCGCGGGCCGTGCTGCCTGGCCCGCCGACCGGCGCCCCGGCGGCGGTTCGCCGGCCGACGCGGCCGGCCGGAGCGTCTCCGACGCCGGGCAGCCCACGCCTGGCCACACCACCGACGAGGCCGCCGGCCGAGTCGCCGCCCCTGCGGACCGGCCCGCCGACGGCGCCGGTCCTTACCCCGAGGCGCCCTCCCGGAGCGTCTTCGATTCCGGGCAGTCCGCCCCCGGCAGGTCCGCCGCGGTCACCGGCCGTGCTGCGGAGCCCGCCGACCGGCGCGCCGGAGGCGGTCCGTCCGCCGAGGCGGCCGTGCGGAACCCCTTCGACTCGGAGCAGCCCACCGCCGGGCAGCCCGGCCCCGGGCACACCACCGCCGAGGGAGCCGGTTCGTACGGTGAGGCCGCCGGCCGGCATGCCTTCGGCTCCGGCCCGTCCGCCCCCGGCCGTACCGCCGCCGGGGACGCCGGCCGGTCCGTCTTCGACGCGGGCAGCGGCTGGTCCGCCGAGGCCGGTGGGCCGACCGTCTCCGACGCCGGCCCAACCGTCGAAACGGCCGGCCCGAGTGCCTCCGACACCGGTCGGGCCGGCACCGCCGCCGGTGCTTCCGCCGAAACCGCAGGCCGTTTCACCGAGTCCGCCGGCCGGCCTGTCGAGTCCGTCGGCCATGCTGCCGAGTCCGCCGGCCGGCCTGTCGAGTCCGCCGGTCGTGCTGCCGAGACCACCGCCCGGCCCGTCGAGTCCGCCGGCCATGCAGCCGAGGCCGCCCGCCGGTCCGCCGAGTCCGTCGGCCGCTCCGCCGACGGTGCTGGTGCGTACGCCCAGGCCGCCGGTCGGCATCCGGAGACCGACCCCCGTTCCGGCGGGAACGTGTCCCGCTCCCCGGAGGACGCCTTCCGTCCCGGCGGGAACGCCCCGCGTGCCCACGACCCCGCGCACGCCCACGACCCGGCCCCGGGCCGCGAACCGCTGCCCGGGCAGGCCCC
This sequence comes from Streptomyces sp. NPDC052910, assembly GCF_055585605.1. NCBI lineage: Bacteria > Bacillati > Actinomycetota > Actinomycetes > Kitasatosporales > Streptomycetaceae > Streptomyces > Streptomyces sp. NPDC052910. The sequence continues at coordinate 10,247 of NZ_JBVJJR010000012.1, read as the reverse complement.
CGCGCCCGGCCGCCCGGCCGTCGGGGACCCGTACCAAGGCGCGCCCCGCGCGTACCCGGGCGAGGGTGCCCCCCGCCCGTACCCGGCCGCACCCGGCCGGTCCTCCGGCGACCCGGATCCCGGCCGCCCGGTCGCCGAGGGCCTTTCCCACAGCGGGCCCGGCGCGTACCCGGACGGGAGGACTCCCCGCCCGTATCCCGGCCAGAGTGCCCCCCAGCCGTACCCCGCCGCACCCGGCCGGCCCGCCGACGGCTCCGGCCCGTACTCCTCCCCGGACGGGCGGCCCGCCCCCGGCGCCCGTCCCGCCCCAGGCCCGCACCCCGCGGCCGCCCCCGCAGAAGACGAAGGGAACCCGCACGCGTGAACGACCACCTGAACAACGATCTGGCCTGGATGCTGGACGAGGTCGTGAAGATCCCCGAGGCCCGGCACGCGATCCTGCTCTCCGCCGACGGGATGCTGCGCGCCCACTCGGCGGGCATCGCGCGCGACGAGGCCGAGCGGCAGGCGGCGGCGCTGTCCGGGCTCCAGTCCATCAGCCGGTCCACGGCGGACTTCTGCACCCACCCGGCGCGGCACGAGACGCCCTGGCGGCAGACGCTGGTGGAGTTCGCGCACGGTTACGTGTTCCTGATCGCGGCGGGTCCCGGCGCCTACCTGGCCGTCTCCGCGACCGAGAACGTCGACATGGAGGCCGTCACCTACCGCATGCAGAAGACGGTCGACCGGCTGGGCAAGGAGCTCGTCAGCCCGCCGCGCCACGACGCCGGGTGGCAGGGCGGCCCCGGCAGCCCCGCATGACCCCGGCCGTGCCCCGGCGCGACAAGGGGCTGGTACGGCCGTACGTCGTCACGGAGGGCCGGTCCCACCCGACCCGCAACACCTTCGACCTGGTCACCCTGGTCATGGCGCACGGCGACCGGCCGCTCGACGGGCTGAGCCCGGAGAAACACCGCCTCATGGAGCTCTGCCTCGGCGGCGCCCTGTCCGTCGCCGAGATCGCCGGCTATCTCGAACTGCCCGTCAGCGTCACCAAGGTGCTGCTGAGCGACCTCGTGGACAGCGGCCACCTCAGCACCAGGGCGCCCATCCCCTCGGCACGACTGCCCGAGGCCCAGATCCTCCAGGAGGTGCTCGATGGACTCCGCGCTCGCCTCTGACAGCGGCGTCTATCTGCGCGGAACCGTCCGCACCGCGGCCAAGCTGCTCGTCGTCGGCCACTTCGGCGTCGGCAAGACGACCTTCGTCGGCGCGCTGTCGGAGATCCGGCCGTTGCGTACGGAGGAGACGATGACGCAGGCCGGCGCGCACGTGGACGACCTCGCCGGGCTCGACGGCAAGACCACCACCACGGTCGCCATGGACTTCGGCCGGCTCACCCTCAGCGACAGCCTCGTCCTCTATCTCTTCGGCGCGCCCGGCCAGCAGCGCTTCACCCGTCTCTGGCTGGACATGACCCAGGGGGCGCTCGGCGCGCTCGTCCTCGCCGACACCCGGCGGCTGGACCAGTCCTTCGACGTGATGGAGCTGCTGGAGGAGCACGGCCTGCCGTACGCCGTGGCCGTCAACCACTTCGACGACGCGCCCGTGTTCCCGGAGGAGGAGATCCGCGAGGCCCTCGACCTTCTTCCCGACACCCCGCTGGTCACCTGTGACGCCCGGGACCGGGTCTCCGCCACCCGCGCGCTGATCACCCTCGTGGACCACCTGCACGCCCGCACCGCCCAGGAGCTCGTGTGACCCGTGTGACACCTGTGACCTCTGTGAGTCGGCAGCCGGCCGCCGGCCCGCCGGCCGGCTGCCCCGCCCACCAAGCCGCCGCCCACCAGGCCGCCACCCCCCGGGACGTCACGCCGCTGCACGGGCCGGACTTCGCCGCCGACCCGCACGCCGTCTACCGGCGGCTGCGCCGGTACGGGCCGGTCGCCCCCGTCGAGCTCGCGCCGGGCGTGCGCGCCCACCTCGTCACCGACTACCGCGCCGCCCTGGACGTACTGCGCAGCCCCGAGGCGTTCGCCAAGGACGCCCGCCGCTGGCGCGCCCTGGCCGACGGCCGCGTCGCGCCGGACAATCCCGTCGTGCCGATGATGGCGTACCGGCCCAACTGCCTCTTCACCGACGGCGAGGCGCACCGGCGGCTGCGTCAGGCGGTCACCGACAGCCTGGAGCGCATCGACCCCAACGCCCTCCGCGGTTACGTCGAGCGCAGCGCCGACGTGCTCATCGACCGGTTCACCGAGGCCGGCGAGGCCGACCTGCTCGGCGCCTACGCCAAGGTGCTGCCGCTGCTCGTCTTCAACCAGCTCTTCGGCTGCCCGCCCGCGCTGGGCGACCGGCTCGTCGAAGGCATGTCCGGGATCTTCGACGGCGTCGACGCCGAACGCGCCAACGCCCTCGTCACCACCACTCTCACCGAACTCATCGCCCTCAAACGCCGGCAGCCCGGCGCGGACATGACCTCGTGGCTCATGGCCCACCCGGCCCGGCTCACCGACGAGGAGATGATTCACCAGCTCGTGGTGCTGATGGGCGCGGGCACCGAACCCCAGCAGAACCTCATCGCGGGCGCCCTGCGGCTGCTGCTCTGCGACGACCGGTTCGCCGGCGACCTGGCCGGCGGCAGCATGCCCGTCGACGACGCCCTGGACGAAGTGCTCTGGCTCGACCCGCCGATGGCCAACTACGGCGTCCACTACCCGACGGCCGACCTGGACTTCGGAGGCGTCCGGCTGCGCGCCGGCGAACCCGTCGTCGTCAGCTTCGCCGCCGCCAACACCGACCCCGCCCTGCGCCCCGACCCCCACATCGGGCAGCGCACCGGCAACCGCGCCCACCTCGCGTGGAGCGCGGGGCCGCACCACTGCCCGGCCAAGGACCCGGCCCGGCTGATCGCCTCCGCCGCCGTGGAACGCCTGCTCGACCGGCTGCCCGACCTGGAGCTGGCGGTCCCCGCCGACCGCCTGGCGTGGCGGCCCGGCCCCTTCCACCGGGCCCTGACCGCGCTGCCCGTCCGCTTCCCGCCGCAGCCCGTGCCGGCCACCGCGCCCGCGCCCGGACGCCACGCGGGACCCGCGGGCGCCCCCGGCCGGCCGGGAGACCACCCGGGCCGTGCGTCCGGGCCCCTGGGCCATGCGCCCGGTCACCCGGAGCAGGCACCCGGTCGCCCGGACCGTACGCGAGACCGGCCGGGGCATGCGCCCGGGCATCCGGACCGTGCACAAGGCCGGCCGGGCGCCGCGGCCGGACCGCGCCCGTCCGCCGTCCCCGGCCCGTCCGCCGTCCCTGGTTCATCCGCTTTCGCCGCCCCCGGCCCGTCCGCCGCCCCCGATTCATCCGCTTCCACCGGACCCGGCCCCTTCGCTTCCACCGGGCCGGGCCACTCCGCTTCCGCCGTTCCCGGCGACCCCACCGCCGGGCCAGGCAACTTCGCTTCCGCCGGACTCGGCCCCTCCGCCGGACCCGGCCACCCCGCAGTTCCCGGCCACCCCACCGTTCCCGGCCACCCCGCCGGACCCGGCCCCTCCGCTTCTCCGACCACCACACCCGTCACCTCGTCCGCCGACGCTCTCGGCGCCGACCCCCTGGGAGACCGCAGATGGAACGTCCCGCCCGCCCCGTCACGATCGATCCCGCCGGCCGGGACATCCACGGCGAGGCCGCCCGCATCCGGGCCCACGGACCGGCGGTCCCCGTGGAGCTCCCTGGGGGCGTGGTGGCGTGGGCGGTGAGCTCCCAGGCGCTGCTCAAGCGGCTCCTCACCGATCCCCGCGTCTCCAAGGACCCGCGGCAGCACTGGCCGGCCTGGATCAACGGTGAGATCTCCCCGGAGTGGCCGCTCTTCACCTGGGTCGCCGTACAGAACATGTTCACCGCCTACGGCCCCGACCACCGGCGCCTCCGCTCCCTGGTCGCCAAGGCGTTCACGGCCCGCCGCACCGCCGCCCTGCGCCCCCGCGTCGAGAAGATCACCGCGGACCTGCTGGACGGTCTGGCCGCCACGGAGCCCGGCGACGTCGTCGATCTCCGCGAGGGCTACGCCTACCCGCTGCCCATCCAGGTCATCTGCGAGCTGATGGGCGTCGACGACGAGACCGTCCGCGAGGGTCTGCGGCGCTGCGTCGACTCGATCTTCCACACCTCCGCCGACCCCGCCGAGGTCACGGCCACCTACGCCGAGATCTACCGGCTGCTCGGCGAGCTCGTCGCCGCCAAGCGCGAGAAGCCCGGCGACGACATGACCAGCGTCCTGATCTCGGCCCGCGACGACGAGGACGGCAGCCGGCTCAGCGAGCAGGAACTGGTCGACACCCTGCTGCTGGTGATCAGCGCGGGACACGAGACCACCGTCAACCTCCTCGACAACGCCATCCACCTGCTGCTCACCCACCCCGAGCAGCTCGCCCTCGTCCGCTCCGGCCGGGCCGGCTGGGACGACGTCGTGGAAGAGGCACTCCGCGTCCAGGCGCCCGTCGCCAACCTCCCGCTGCGCTACGCCGTCGAGGACATCACGCTCGACGACGGGACGGTCCTGCGCAAGGGCGACGCGATCGTCGCCGCCTACGCCGCCGCCGGCCGCGACCCGGAGCTGTACGGGGAGGGAGCGGCCGTCTTCGATGTGACGCGCGCCACCAAGGACCACCTCGCCTTCGGCCACGGCGTCCACTTCTGCCTCGGCGCCCCGCTCGCCCGGCTGGAGGCCGCCGTGGCGCTGCCCGCCCTCTTCGCCCGTTTCCCGGAGCTGCGCCTCGCCCCGCGGGCCGGTGGCCTGGAGCCGGTGGAGTCCTTCATCTCCAACGGACACCGGTCCCTCCCGGCCCTCCTGCACGGCTGACCGGCTCCCGCCCGCCCGTCCCGCGCCGTCGCGAGCCCGCCCCCGCCCGCCGCCCACCGGACCGATCCGGGCACCGGTGGGTGGCGGGTGGGCGACCGGGGGACCGAACGCTTACGATCCTCTGCGTGTCCAAATTGACCGACCTGCCGAAACGGATCCTGATCGGGCGGGCGCTGCGCAGCGACAAGCTCGGAGAAACCCTTCTCCCCAAGCGCATCGCCCTCCCCGTCTTCGCGTCCGACCCTCTCTCCTCTGTGGCGTACGCGCCGGGCGAGGTCCTCCTCGTCCTCTCCGTGGCAGGTGTGTCGGCCTACCACTTCAGCCCGTGGATCGCCGTCGCGGTCGTCGTGTTGATGTTCACGGTGGTCGCCTCGTACCGCCAGAACGTCCACGCCTACCCGAGCGGCGGCGGCGACTACGAGGTCGCCACCACCAACCTGGGCCCCAAGGCCGGACTCACCGTCGCCAGCGCCCTCCTCGTCGACTACGTCCTCACGGTCGCCGTCTCCATCGCCTCCGGCATCGAGAACCTCGGCTCCGCGATCCCGTTCGTCGTCGAGCACAAGACCGCCTGCGCCATCGCCGTGATCGTGCTGCTGACCCTGATGAACCTGAGAGGCGTCAAGGAGTCCGGCAAGCTTTTCGCGATCCCCACCTACGTCTTCGTCGGCGGCGTCTTCCTGCTGATCGCCTGGGGCGTCGTCCGGGGCGTGTTCATGGGCGACTCCATGCGCGCGCCCACCGCCGACTACACCATCAACGCCGAGCACAAGGGCCTGGCCGGCTTCGCGCTGGTCTTCCTGCTGCTGCGCGCCTTCTCCTCCGGCTGCGCCGCGCTCACCGGCGTCGAGGCGATCAGCAACGGCGTGCCCGCCTTCCGCAAGCCGAAGTCGAAGAACGCCGCCACCACGCTCGCCCTCATGGGCGGCCTCGCCGTCACCATGTTCTGCGGCATCATCGCCCTGGCCATGGCCACCCACGTGCGCATGGCCGAGAACCCGGCGAGCGACCTCCTGAAGGACGGCAAGCCGCTCGGTGAGGGATACACCCAGAACCCGGTGATCTCGCAGGTCGCCGAGGCGGTCTTCGGCCACGGCTCGTTCCTCTTCGTCATCCTGGCCGCCGCCACCGCGCTGGTCCTCTTCCTGGCCGCGAACACCGCCTACAACGGCTTCCCGCTGCTCGGCTCGATCCTCGCCCAGGACCGCTACCTGCCGCGCCAGTTGCACACCCGCGGCGACCGGCTGGCGTTCTCCAACGGCATCGTGCTGCTGGCCGGCGCCGCGATCGTCCTCGTCTACATCTACGGGGCCGACTCCACCAAGCTGATCCAGCTCTACATCGTCGGCGTCTTCGTCTCCTTCACCCTGAGCCAGATCGGCATGGTCCGGCACTGGAACCGTCACCTGGAGACCGAGACCGACCCGGGCAAGCGCCGCCACATGGTCCGCTCCCGGGCGATCAACACCTTCGGTGGCTTCCTGACCGGCATGGTGCTGGTCGTCGTGCTGCTGACCAAGTTCACCCACGGCGCCTGGGTCGCCCTGCTCGGCATGGTCATCTTCTACGCGACGATGACCGCCATCCGCCGCCACTACGACCGGGTCGCCGACGAGATCGCACTCGAGGACGAGCCCGGCGAGGCGGCCGTCCGGCCCTCCCGGGTGCACTCCATCGTCCTGGTCTCCAAGGTCCACAAGCCGACCCTGCGGGCCCTGGCCTACGCCAAGCTGATGCGCTCGGACACCCTGGAGGCGCTGAGCATCAGCGTCGACCCGGCCGAGACCAAGGCGCTGCGCGAGGAGTGGCACCAGCGGGGCGTCGACGTCCCGCTGAAGATCCTCGACTCGCCGTACCGCGAGATCACCCGGCCGGTGATCGACTACGTGAAGTCGCTCCGCAAGGAGAGCCCGCGCGACGTGGTCAGCGTCTACATCCCCGAGTACGTGGTCGGCCACTGGTACGAGCACCTGCTGCACAACCAGAGCGCCCTGCGGCTCAAGGGCCGGCTGCTCTTCACCCCGGGCGTCATGGTCACCTCGGTGCCCTGGCAGCTCGACTCCTCCGAGGTCGCCCGCCGCCGCGCCCGCAAGCGCGCCGAGTGGAACGCGCCCGGCTCGGTGCGACGCGGTCCGGTCGCCCCGCCGCAGAAGAAGGAAAAGGCCGCGGCGAAAAAGTAGCGGTCACGGGGGTGGTGCGGCGGGACGTAGACTGGACGGCTGTTGTCCCGCCGCACCACCGACCCCCTCAGGAGCCCTCCCCCCATGCAGACGGAACCGACGAAGTCGCTGGTCGGCGAGGAGTACGAGGTCGAGGTCGGCCCGGTGGCCCACGGCGGCCACTGCGTCGCCCGGACGGAAGAGGGCCGCGTCCTCTTCGTCCGCCACACGCTCCCCGGCGAGCGGGTCATCGCCCGGATCACCGAGGGCGAGCAGACCTCCCGCTTCCTGCGCGCGGACGCGGTGCGGGTGCTGGAGCCCTCCAAGGACCGCATCGAAGCCCCCTGCCCGTTCTCCGGCCCGGGCAAGTGCGGCGGCTGCGACTGGCAGCACGTGAAGCCCGGCGCGCAGCGCCGCCTCAAGGGCGAGGTCGTCGCCGAACAGCTCAAGCGCCTCGCGGGCCTCACCCCCGAGGAAGCCGGCTGGGACGGCACCGTGGCACCGGCCGAGGGCGACAAGGTCCCCGCCGGCCAGGTCCCCGCCTGGCGCACCCGCGTCCAGTACGCGATCGACGCCGAAGGCCACGCCGGCCTCCGCAAGCACCGCTCGCACGACGTCCAGCCCATCGACCGCTGCCTGATCGCGGCCCCCGGCGTCAGCGAACTCGGCATCGAGAAGCGCGAATGGCCGCAGATCGCCTCGGTCGACGCCATCGCCGCGTCCGGCTCCGCCGACCGCCAGGTCGTCCTCACCCCCAAGCCGGGCGGCCGCCTCCCGATCGTCGAACTGGACAAGCCGGTCTCGGTGCTGCGGGTCGGCGAGAAGGACCAGCGCATCCACCGCGTCCACGGCCGCCCCTTCGTCCGCGAACGCGCCGACGGCCGCACCTACCGCGTCGGCGAGGGCGGCTTCTGGCAGGTCCACCCCCAGGCCGCCGACACCCTCGTCAAGGCCGTCATGCAGGGCCTCATGCCGCGCAAGGGCGACATGGCCCTCGACCTCTACTGCGGCGTCGGCCTCTTCGCCGGCGCCCTCGCCGAGCGCGTGGGCGACAAGGGCGCCGTCCTCGGCATCGAATCCTCCAAGCGCGCCGTCGAGGACGCCCGCCACAACCTCCAGGACCTCGACCGCGTCCGCATCGAACAGGGCAAGGTCGAGGACGTCCTCCCGCGCACCCGCATCGACAGCGCCGACCTCATCGTCCTCGACCCCCCGCGCGCCGGCGCCGGCCGCACCACCGTCCGCCACCTCGCCGCCCTCGACGCCCGCCGCATCGCCTACGTGGCCTGCGACCCGGCCGCCCTCGCCCGCGACCTGAAGTACTTCGCGGAGGAGGGCTACCGCCCGGCGACGCTGCGGGTGTTCGACCTGTTTCCGGTGACGCACCATGTGGAGTGCGTCGCCATTCTCAAGCGGGCGGCGTAGAGCCCTCCGGCCTCTGCGGTTCGCGCCTGTGCGCGAGGTGCGGGGCGGGGTTGAGGGCATGCCCGGGACCGGTGCCGGGTGAGGGGCCTGGGTGCCCTGACCGGCCGCGGGGCCGGTGTCGCCGGCCGGGGCGCCGTACGGTGCCTCGCCGGCGAATGGGACGGAACCGAGCCCCGGCCCTGGCCGGGGCGGGCTACTTGACCTGCTCGGCCGCCCAGGCCGCCCAGTCCCGACGCATCTCGTGGAAGCGCAGGCCGTACTCCACGACGATGCGGCCGTAGGCCGACAGATCGACGGTGTCCCAGTCGACGGTGTCGACGAGACGGCGGAGTTCGTCGTACAGATCGGTGGACTGTCCGGCCAGGCCGGTCAGGTAGGCGCGGGCCTGGGCGGGTTCGAGGACGCCGAGGAAGAAGACGCGCAGCAGGTCGTCGCTGCGGGAGGTCCGCTGCGGTTTCGCCTCCGTCAGCCAGTGCCGCAGCTCGGCGAGGCCTTCGTCGGTGAGGGCGTACTCCTTGCGGCCGCGCGGGCCCTCGGCGGCCACGGTGATGAGATCGGAATTGGCGAGTTTCGTCAGCTCCGTATAGATCTGGCTCTGGGTCGCCGGCCACACGTGGGCCAAGGCCCCTTCGAAGCGCTTCAGCAGGTCGTACCCGCTCGCGGGGCGCTCCGTGAGCAGGCCCAGAAGTGCGTGTTTCAAGCTCATGCCCTCACTCTACATTCCACTGTTGACATGTCATGAGTAGACCTTCTAGTTTCGACATGTCAGGAGTGGAATCCTGAAGCCTCCGGGATCCGGAGCACCGGGATCACCGGAAATCACAGGGGGAGAGATCGATGTCCTGTCTGCGCACGTTCCTGCCGTGGATCGTCTTCGCCGTCCTGCCCTCGGGCATCTGGCAGTGGGGCGCACTGGCGGCGCTCGCCGTCGCCGTCGCGGTCGTCGCGCAGCAGCGGCGGGACGGGGCGGGGTTCGACGCCCTGATCATCGAGCTGGGATCGGCCGTCTTCTTCGCGGTGCTGGCCGTCGTCGCCTTCGCCGACCCGCACTCCGGCGCCCACCCCTACTCCGCCGCCCTCTCCTCCGGCACCCTCGCCGTGATCGCGGGCGTCTCGCTGGCCGTGGGCAGGCCGTTCACCCTCGGCATCGCCAAGCGGACCACCCCGCGCGAGGTGTGGGGGCTCAAGCCGTTCGTCCGCACCAACGTCGTCATCACGGCGGTGTGGACCGCGGCCTTCGCCGTCACCGCCGTCGCCCTCGTGCTCGTGGCGCACGCCGGGCACGCCCACTCCACCGCTGCGACCGTCGTCCAGATCGCCGGTTTCGTCGTCCCGATGCTCTTCACCGCGCGCTACGTCGCCCACGTCCAGGCCAAGGCCGGGCAGGCGGCCCGATGACCGCCTCCGCCCCCCGCCGCCTCGCCGGCGACTGCGCACCGGTCTCCTAGGGCCACCGCCTGCGGCTACGGGTGCGGCCGAGTGGGTCGGGGGCGTCGTACGGCCCATGGGTGGCCGACGCCGGTCTCCGCGGGCCGGTCGAGTGCCTGATCGGGTACGGGTCGCAGGTGAATGTCCGCGGCCGCGCGTCCTTTCGGCGTCGAACCGGGAAGCGCGGCCGAAGTCCGACGATCAGCGCGTGGACGCGCCCGTCGGGCCGGGGGGGCGTGTCCGCGCGCGCGTGCGGCCGGGTTCGCGTCCTCTGCGGGTGCGGACCCGGTCGGTGGCTCGGCGTGATCCGTGTGGTGGGGTGTCGGGTGGGTCAGTGGTCGGAGTAGTGGAAGTCGCCCATGGTCCAGGCCCTGACGTCCTCGATGGCCACGCGGTACATGCCG
>NZ_JBVJJR010000011.1:0-233487 GCF_055585605.1 Streptomyces sp. NPDC052910 | reverse complement strand
GCGCCCCCCTGGCCGGGGTGGCCGGTTCGGTGGGGCTTGGTGGCGGGGGTGGCCGCCGGGGGGGGGGGCGCCCCGGGGGTGCCGCCGGCCCCCCCCCCGCCGGTGGTCACCGGGACGCCCCCCAGGGGACGGCGGGCAGGAACGCGGACGGCTCCGCCACCGGCAGGAACCGGAAATTGCGCTCCAGGTCCTCCTGGCGGTACCGCCGGCACCCCCGGTGCCAGTTGAGGATCCCCGCCAGCCAGTTCTCCAGCTCCTTCACATAGCCCTCCAGCGCCGCCCGCGCCTCCGCCCCCAGGCCGGCGTCCTCGTACAGCACCGGCAGCTCCTGCGTGGCCACGTGCCGGAACTGGCTCATCCGGCCGCGCATCAGATCGTCCACGATGCCGAGCGCCGCCCGGCGGTCGCAGCCGAAGAACGTCTGCACCACCAGGACGGCGTTGTGCACCTCGCCCTCGTACTCGATCTCCTTCTGGTACGAGAACACGTCGTTGAGCAGCGTCGCGTAGTCGATCGCCGCGTTCTCCAGCGAGCGGACCGTGCCGCTGCGGTACACCTCGTCCGGCACCGCGCGCCCGTGGCCGACGCGGCAGAGCGCGATGGTGAGGTCGGAGCCGAAGGTGGCGCGGCGCATCTCGATGTAGTCGACCGGCTCGGGGACGCGGTGCTCGGCCTGGTTCCGCAGCTCCCACAGCCAGCTCTCGCACATCACCTCGATGGCGTCCCGCAGTTGGGAGCGGCCCGCGGCGTCCATCGCCCCGGCGGTGGTCTCCCACAGGTCGGCGAGGCCGCGTTCCAGGGCGTTCAGCGGCGCGGTGACCGCCGTCAGGTCGAGCGGCATCAGGGCGAGCAGCCGCTCGTGGCAGAGCCTGGCGCCCACCAGGTCGCGGGGGCGGCCGAAGACCACGGGGTAGTAGTCGTCGCCGTACGTGCCCCAGGTCAGCCACCGGGAGGCCAGGTCCAGTTCCTCGGGCGTGGCGTCCGGGTGCAGGCCCGCCGCGCACAGCGGGAAGTCGTACCCGTACAGCTTGCGCTCGTCCCAGATGTGCGACGCCGGGACGCCCGGCTGCGGGGCGAGCATGCCCATGTCCCGGGCCCACTCGACGGTGCGGGGCCGGGCGCGGTCGAGATGCGGGCTCAGCCGCAGGGTGAACGGGACGTCGAAAGCGGGGAGTTCGGACGGGCCGACGTGCTGGTGGGGGACGTGGGTGTGGGCGCGGAGGCGCTGCGCGCCCGTCGCCGCGAACAGGTGCTTCAGGTCGAGGCCGGACGTGCCGGGCCCGGTGGGGCCGGGCAGCGGAGAAGGCGCGGCCTCCTTGTTCATGTAGCGGCTGGAGCGCATGTGCCACTCGTGGCCGCCGGACTGCCAGTCCTGGAGCCCCTTGGCGTAGGCGAGCACGGTCCGGCACTCGTCCGGGGACAGCCCGTACTCCACGAAGAGGGACGGGAGTTCGGTGACGACCGTGTGCTCGAACTGCTGCATCCGCGACGTCAGCAGGTCGTTGACGGACTCCGCGGCCTCCTGCGTCCCACAGCCCAGGAAGGTCTCCAGCACCAGGACCCCGTTGGAAAGCTCGCCCTCGTCCTCGACCTCGCGCTGGTACGAGAACAGGTCGTTGCGCAGGTGCACCGCGTCGGCGAAGGTGTCCGACAGCACCCGCAGCGGGCGCGAACCCGCCACGGACGGGGGCACCTCGGCGTCGGCCGCGTACTCCACCAGCCCCGCCGACCAGGGCGCGCCGCCCACCTTGCGGCGCATCTCGATGTACTCGACCGGGTTGGCGATCCGCCCCTCGTTGATGTTGGACAGCTCCCAGAGCGACTCGTTGAGCAGGTTGCGGGTGCTCTCCGCGAACCGGGCCCGCCAGCCGTCCGACATGTGGGGGACGGTCCGGGCCCAGAGGTCGGCCAGGCCCGCCTCCACCGGATGCGTCGGTTCCGGCACGGCGGCGCCGGGGTCCATGGGCATGAACGCCGGGAGCCGGTCCAGGTAGGCCCGGCCGCCCTCGCGGTCCTGCGTCCGCTTGAACAGCTCCAGGAAGTGGTCGTCGAAGAAGAACACCCACACGTACCAGTCGGTGACCAGCGACAGCGCCGGGCCGTCGCAGTCGGGATGGGTGTAGGCGCAGAGCAGCGCGTAGTCGTGCGCGTCGAGGTCCGCCTGGTCCCACACGCCCGACCCCTCCAGCATGCCCATTCCCCGGGCCCACTCCCGTGCGTGGGCGCGTGCCTCCTCCAGATGGGGATTGAGCCGGGCGGGGTGATTCATGTAGAAGGCGGGCAGGGTGAAGGGCTGGGTCACTGCGAGACTCCTCGTCCGGTCCGCGCCATGGCGGCGGCCGGCGCTTTCCTGATGCCGACGGGCCGGGCGGCCGACGGCGGTTCCTCGGCCGGGACGCGGGACGGACGGCACCCGGAACGGTCGCCGGCGGTCCGGCACGTCACCGGGCGGGGCCCGGGGACACGGGCCCCCGCGCCCCCGGGACGCCGGCGGTCAGCGCCACCGGCCGATCTCGACGTTCTCCAGCACCCCCAGCGCGTCCGGCACCAGCACGGCCGCCGAGTAGTACGCCGTCACCAGGTACGACATGACCGCCTGCTCGTTGATGCCCATGAACCGCACCGACAGGCTCGGCTCGATCTCGTCCGGGATGCCGGCCTGCCGCAGCCCGATGACGCCCTGCTCGGCCTCGCCGGTACGCATACAGATGATCGACGTCGTCCGCGCCTCGGTGACCGGAATCTTGTTGCACGGGAAGATGGGCACCCCGCGCCAGGTCGGGATGCGGTGGCCGCCCAGGTCGATCGTCTCGGGCACCAGCCCGCGCTTGTTGAACTCGCGCCCGATCGCCGCGATGGCCTTCGGGTGGGCCAGGAACAGCTTCGAGCCCCGGCGGCGGCTGAGCAGCTCGTCCAGGTCGTCGGGGCTGGGCACGCCGTCGTGCGGCTGGAGCCGCTGGTCGTACTCGCAGTTGTTGAGGAGCCCGAACTCCCGGTTGTTGATCAGCTCGTGCTCCTGGCGCTCCTTCAGCGCCTCGACCGTGAGCCGGAGCTGCTGCTCCATCTGGTTCATCGGCTGGTTGTACAGGTCGGCGACGCGCGTGTGGATGCGCAGCACGGTCTGTGCCACGCTCAGTTCGTACTCGCGCGGGTGCGCCTCGTAGTCGACGAACGTCGCCGGGATGTCGGCCTCGCCGCGGTGGCCGGCCCGGAGTTCGATCTCCTTCTCGCCGTACTTGTTGGTCCGCTGGGCCGGCAGCGACCGCATGCGCTCGACGTGGTTCCGGAGCGACTCCGAGCGCTCCACCGCCTGGTCGAAGGCGAGCTTCGGCAGCACCAGGACCGTACAGGCCGTCGCGGCGCGGGCCGTGTACTCCCAGGTGCCGTCCGAGGCGAGCAGGCAGTCCGCGCCGAAGTGGTCCCCGTCGGCGAGCACGCCGAGCACCGCGTCGTCGCCGTACGGGCCCGGGCCGATCTTCTCCACCCGGCCGTGCGCGAGCAGCACCACCCCGTCGACGGGCTGCCCCTTCGTGGCCAGGAGGTCGCCCGGCCCGTACTCACGCTGCTCGCAGCGGCGGGCGAGCTCGGTGAGCACCTCCGTGTCCTCGTAGCCGTGCAGCACCGCCAGTTCGCCGAGCTCGGCCGGGATGACCTCGACGCGGTCTCCCGTCTTGACGAACGTGACCCGGCCGTCGCCGACCGTGAAGGTGAGCCGCCGGTTCACCCGGTAGGTACCACCCTGCACCTGGGTCCACGGCAGCATCTTGAGGAGCCAGCGGGAGGTGATCTCCTGCATCTGCGGCTCGGACTTGGTGGTCGTGGCCAGATTCCGCGCCGCGGCCGTTCCGAGGCTCTGCTGCGGACGGCCTTCTTCGGTGCGGATCTCTTCGCCTACGGACATGTGCGTGCCTTCCCGGTTTGCATGGCGGTGGTGCGCCGATGTCGGCATGAGTGTGCCTGGAGGAAGGCTTCCAACGCGGAGAGTGGTCTTATCCTCACACAAGGGAGTGAGATTACGGTGGCAGTTTCGAGAGGGGTGTTCGAGGTTACGGTGCGTGGTTTGCCGGGGGGTGTCCCCGGACGGGCTTGATGGCGCGCCCGGGCGCGCCATCAAGCCCGTCCGGCATTCGAGGACAACCGCGCGGAGCGCGGGTTCAGGGGTCTGGGGGCGGAGCCCCGGGAAACGGCGAAGGGGTGGGAGCGGGGCACCCCCCGGCGTCAGCCCCGCAGCATCGCGCCGAGCACCTCCCGCCACCCCTCCCCGCGCCGCTCGACGAGGAGTTCGGCCAGCGCCTCCGCCCGGTACCGGTGCCGGTGGCGCAGCCCGGGCGCCGAAGCGTCCGGGGTGACGACGGGGGCCTCCGTGCCCAGGAGCCGGACGAGCTCCTCCGCGAACTCGGCCCACGCCACATGGCCGCCGATCGCGTTCACCACCCCGTCGACGGGCCGTTCCGCGCAGTGCGCCAACGCCCGGGCCAGCGAGGCCGCGTGGACCCACGGCGCGCCCGCCCAGTCGTCACCCGAGGCGGGCACGGCCCCGGCGGCCGGCAGGACGACCGGGCCGCCCGCCAGCGCCGCCTGGTAGAGCTCACCGGTCGCGCCCCAGCGCAACTGGTCGCGCAGCCGCGGGTGATCGCCCCAGACGATGGGCGCCCGGACGACGCTCGCCCCGCCCCGGGGGCCGGCGGCCTCAAGCAACAGTCGCTCGCAGTCGAGCTTGCCGCGCCCGTAGGCGCTCAGCGGCTCCGCCGAGGGCGCGCCCTCGGCGACGTCGGCCACGGAGGGGGAGCCGTAGGCGTCGACGCTGCTGACGAAGACGAACGGTCCGGGGCGCCGCTCCGCCAGGAGCGCCCGCATCGCCGCCACGTCCACGTCGGGGGAGGTGAAGGTGCAGGCGGAGTGGATGACGGCGTCCACGCCGCGCACGGCGGCCCGCAGGCTGTCGGTGTCGGTGAGGTCGCCCTCGGCGATCTCGACGTCCGGTCCCTCCGGCACGAGGTGCGCCGACTCCGGTCGGACGAGCGCCCGCACCGGTCGGCCCCGGGCGGCGAGTTCGCGCAGGACGAACGCGCCCACGCCGCCGGTGCCGCCGGTGACCAGGACGGTGCCCGTCCGGGTGGCCGTCCGCCGCCCGGCGGCCGGTCGGGCCGCCGCGCGCAGGGCCGTCCGTTCCTCCAGCAGCGCGGCCAGCGCCCGGGGTGTGCGGTGCTCCAGCACGTCGAGGCCGGTGAGCGGGGCGCGGAAGCGCTCGCGCAGCCGTTCCGCGACCCGGACGGCGAGCAGCGAGTGGCCGCCGAGGAGGAAGAAGTCCCCGTCGGGGCCGGGGCGTTCGCCGAGCAGCTCCGTGAACACCGCCTCCACCTCGGGCGTCGGCCCGGGAACGGGAGCGGACTCCGGTGACCCGGCCGGCGCGCCCCCGGGGGCCTCCGCCGGCGGGACCGGCAGGACCGCCTCGCGGCGCAGCGCGGCGTTCCCGGACGCGGCCACGCGGGTGAGCAACCCCGTGAAGCCGTCGAGGAGCCGGCGCGCGGCCCCGCCGTCCAGCCGCCCGGTGTCGTACTGCACCACACACCGGGCGGGCCGCTCGTCCGTGGCCTCCTCCAGATAGAAGCCGAGGCCGAACTTGGCCGTTCCCAGCGGGACGTCGACCGGGGTGCAGTCGGCCCCGGGCAGCCGCAGGCCCAGGGGGCCGGACACGACGTCCGCCGTGACGCCGACCAGGGCGCCGCCGTCCGCGTCCCGGGCGGACGGGTCGAGCCGCCGCACGATCGTGTCGAACGGCACGTGGCGGTGGCGCTGGGCCCGCAGCAGCTCGTCCCGTACCCGGTCCAGCAGCCCGGCGAAGTCCGTCGCGCCGGAGAGGCCGGGCCGGACGGGGAGGGTGTTGACGCACAGGCCGACCAGGTTCCGGTCGGCGGCCCGGTCGCGGTGGCCGCTGGCGCAGCCGACGACCAGGTCGTCCTGTCCGGTCGCCTCCAGCAGGGAACCGAAGGCGGCGGCGAGCACGACCGTGAACAGGGTGGCCCGGTGCGCGCGGCCGGTCTCCCGCAACCCCTCGACGGTGCCCGTCGGCAGCAGGGTGGTGAGGAGGCGTCCCTCGCCCCGGGCGCCGGGGGTGCCGCCGGCGGGCCCGGGCAGCGCGGGCGGCCGGGCCCCCGCGAGCCGCCGGGTCCAGTACGCGGTCCCCTCCTCGTCCGGCGGCGTGGACCGCTCGCGCCGGGCGAAGTCGGTGTAGCGCGGCGCCGCGTCCACCGGGGCGTCCGGGCGGCCCTCCACGACCGCCCGGTACCGGTCGCCGAGTTCGCGCGCGATGATCTCCAACGCGCCTCCGTCGACCGCGATGTGATGCATCGTGAGCAGAATCGTGTGGTCCTCCGGCGCGTGCCGGAGCAGCAGCGCGCGCAGGACCGGGCCCTCGGCGAGGTCGAAGGGGCGCTCCGCCTCCTCGCGCAGCAGCGGACCGGCCGCGCCCGCGGCGGCCTCCACCACCGGCACGGGCACCGGCGCGGGCGGCAGCACCTCCTGGTACGGCTCGCCGTCGGTCCGCCGGTAGCAAGTGCGCAGCACCTCGTGCCGGTCCACCAGCCAGGCGAGTGCCCGGGTGAACGCCTCACGGTCGAAGGGGCCCCGCACGCGGGTGGCGAACGGCACGTTGTACAGCGCGCCCGTGTGCCCCAGCCGTTCCATCAGCCACATGCGGTGCTGAGCGTGCGAGAGGGGAGCCGGGCCGGTGTCCGCCGGCGCGGGGCCGGGGGACGGGCGGGCACCGGCGGCGCGGCGGCGGGCCCTGCGCAGGAGCTCCTCCTGGCGGGCGATGGCCTGGGCGGCGTTTCGGGCGGCGGTCACCGGCCGGTCTCCGTCTCGTCCGGGCCGAAGGCGGCGGCCAGTTCCCGTTCCACCAGCTCGGCCTGGCCCGCCACCGTGGGGGCGGCGAAGAACGCGGCGAGCGACAGCTCCACCCCCAGGTCCTCGCGGAGGTCGTCCACGACGCCCAGCGCGAGCAGCGAGTGGCCGCCCAGCGCGAGGAAGTCGGCGTCCGGGTCGGTGACCTCGTGGTCCAGGGCACGGCTCCAGGCCGCCGCCACCGCCTCCTGAAGAGGCGTCAGCGCGCGGGCCGGCCGGTCCGCCGTCGCGGCGGGTCCGGCCAGGGGCAGTCCGGCGAGCGCGGCCCGGTCGACCTTCCCGTTGGCCGTCACCGGCAGCCGGTCCACCAGCGACCAGGCCGAGGGCACCATGTGGGCGGGCAGCAGCCCGGCCAGGTGCTCGCGGAGCGCCGCGGGCGACGGCCGGCCGCCGTCGGCGGGGACGACGAAGGCGGCGAGCCGCGCGTCCACCGAGGGGGAGCTGCCGGACGCGTCCGGCCGCAGGACCGTCACCGCCGCGTCCGCGACCCCGGCGTGCGAGCGCAGCGCGTGCTCGATCTCGCCCGGCTCGATCCGGTAGCCGCGCACCTTCACCTGGTCGTCCAGCCGGCCGTGGAACTCCAGCGTCCCGTCGGGGCGGGCCGACACCAGGTCACCGGTCCGGTAGAGCCGGCCGTGCGCGGGATCGTCGACGAACACCTCGGCGGTGCGCTCCGGCTGCCCCAGGTAGCCCAGGGCCAGCCGGGAACCGCCGAGCCACAGCTCGCCCCGGACGCCGGCGGGCACCGGCGCGCCGTGCTCGTCCCGGACGTGCGCCGTCGCCCCGGCGACCGGCCGGCCGATGGGCGGTGGCTCCTCGCCGTCCGCCGGGAGCACCCGGTGGGCGGTCGCGAAGCTGGTGGCCTCGGTGGGCCCGTAGCCGTTGACCAGCTCCAGCCACGGGTGGCGGCGCAGCACGGCCTGGGCGAGCCGGCCGGACAGCGCCTCGCCACCGACGATCACGCTCCGGAGCACGCCGAAGACCGAGGAGCCGCGCGCCGCGAGGTGGTGGAAGAGGGCCGTGGTGAACAGGGCCACCGTGGCGCCGAGCCGCTCCACGTCCCGGGCCAGGTTCTCCAGCGACTCGCGGTCCGCGGTGGACACCACGGCGGCGGCGCCGTTGGCCAGCGCCGTCCACAGCTCGAACGGCGAGGCGTCGAAGGCGAGCGGGGAGTGGAAAAGGACCCGGTCGCGCGGGGTGACCGTGAGGAACTCCGGCCCGGTCACCAGTTCCGCCACGGCCCGGTGCGGGATCGCCACGGCCTTGGGCCGACCGGTCGAGCCGGAGGTGAACATGGTGTACGCGACGGCGTCCGCCTCGTACCCGGCGGGCTCCGGCAGCTCCCGCCCCGCGCCCGGCGCGGCCTCGTCCGCGGCTCCGCCCGCCGAGACGGCCAGCGCCCGGCCGGCCGGCACCCCGGCCGCCTCCAGGAGGTCCTTGCGGCCCACCGTGAGGACCACCCCGGCGTCCGCCAGCATGGCCGCGACCCGGGCACGCGGGTACGCCGCGTCCAGCGGCACGTAGTGGCCGCCGGCCCACCAGACGGCGAGCTGGGCCACCGCGACGCCGGTCGAGTGCGGCAGCAGGACGCCGACCGCGTCGCCCCGGCCGACGCCCCGGGCGCGCAGCACCCCGGCCAGCCGCCGGGCGGCGTCGGTCAGTTCGGCGTAGGTGAGGGTGTCGTCACCGTCCCGCACGGCGAGAGCGGACGGCGTGCCGCCGGCGTGCGCCAGGACGCGGCCGAGGACGCCGCCGGGGCGGGACACGGCCTCCGCCGGACGGTTCGCCGCCTCGGCCGTGCCCTCGGCCGCCGCTGCTCCCGCCGCCGACGCCGTCCCCCGCCGCGCGTCCAGCAGTGCCGCCAGTGCCCGCAGGTCCGGTTGGCGCAGGACCTCCGGTGCTCGGAGGCGGATGCCGCAGTGTTCTTCCAGGGTGGTCAGCAGGCGTGCGGCGGTCAGTGAATCGCCGCCCGAGGCGAGGAAGTTGGCGTCCGGTGTGAGGTCGGGGCGGCCCAGCAGCTCGCGGCAGAGGCCGACGACCAGGTCCTCGGTCGTGCGGTCCGTCGCCTCACCCGGGTGCTCTCCCGCCGGTTCCGCGGCCGGTGCCGCCGACGGCGCGGGCGGCGTGCCCCGCCGCGCGTCCAGCAGCGCCGCCAATGCCCGCAGGTCCGGTTGGCGCAGGACCTCCGGTGCTCGGAGGCGGATGCCGCAGCGTTCTTCCAGGGTGGTCAGCAGGCGTGCGGCGGTCAGCGAATCGCCGCCCGAGGCGAGGAAGTTGGCGTCCGGTGTGAGGTCGGGGCGGCCCAGCAACTCGCGGCACAGGCCGACGACCAGGTCCTCGGTGGAGGACGGCACGGCGGGCGCCGGCGCCTCCGGCTCGCCGTCACGCCGCCCGGCCGCCAGCGCCTCGCGGTCCACCTTGCCGTTCGCGTCCACCGGGAAGGCGTCCACGAACCGGACCGCCGACGGCACCGCCTGCTCCGGCAGCCAGCCGCGCACCGCGGCCAGCAGCTCGTCCGCCGCGGGAGCGGCCGTTCCGGGCGCCGGCCGGACGAAGGCGACGAGCCTGACGCCGCCCCCGGCGGAGGTGTCCGCCGCGACGACCGTGCGCAGCACGCGCGCGTCCCGTTCGAACGCCGCCTCCACCTCGGCCGGTTCGACGCGCACTCCGCGCACCTTGAGCTGGGCGTCCAGCCGGCCCAGGAACTCCAGCACCCCGTCCGGCCGCATCCGCACCCGGTCCCCGGTGCGGTACACCCGGTCGGTGCCCGTCACCCCGGCCGGCGGCGGTACGAAGCGCCGCGCGGTCAGCTCCGGGTCCAGGTAGCCGATCGCCAGCCCGTCGCCCCCGACCCGCAGCTCGCCCGGTTCGCCGTGCGGCACCACCTGCCCGTCGGCGTCGGTCACACACGCGACGACGCCCGGCAGCGGCGTGCCGATGGGCGGCGGGGCGGACGCGTCGGCGCCGTTCAGGGCGTGGGCCGTCACCAGGACGGTCGCCTCGGCCGGGCCGTAGTTGTTGTCCACGCGCGCGGTGACGTCCGGGCCGGGGACGCGGCGCAGCCGGTCGCCGCCGGTGCTCAGGTGCCGCAGCGGCAGGTCGCGCGGCCAGGGGCGCTCCAGGACGAGCTCCGCCAGCGGGGTGGGCAGGATCGTCACCGTCACCCCGGCCCGGCGCCACCAGTCGGTGAGCGCCTGCGGGTCCCAGCGCACGTCGTCCGGCGCGACGCTCAGCGTGGCCCCGGACGTCAGGCCCGCCCACAGGTCCATCAGGTGCGGGTCGAAGGCCACGCCGATCAGCAGGCTGTGCCGGTCGCCCGGCCCGCAGCCGGTGCGCCCGGTGTACCAGTCCAGCCGCGCGGCCAGCGCCGCGGAGCTCACCGCCACGGCCTTCGGCACGCCGGTGGTGCCCGAGGTGAGGACCGCGTACAGGGTGCCCTCGGGTGCGCCGCGCCGGGTTCCGGCGGGGGAGGCGGGGAACGCCGCTACGGGCTCCCCGGAGACGTTGGCGCCGCCGGCGGGGAGCGGCAGCGGGAGCGTGCCGGCCGCGCGGGCGGCCTCCGGCAGCGCGTCGGCGGTGCCGACCAGGCAGGTCACCCGGAGCACGTCCCAGACGGCCGCCAGCCGCCGCTCGCCGGGGCGCGGCCCCAGCGGCAGGTAGACGGCGCCCAGCCTGGCCAGCGCGACGGCCGTCGCGACCAGAGCGGCGGAGCGGTCCAGGCAGACGCCGACCAGGTCCCCCGGCCGCACCCGGTCGCGCAGCGCGTCGGCGGTCCGGTCGGCCAGGGCGTCCAGTTCGGCGTAGGTCCAGGTCAGGTCGCCGTCCTCGACGGCGGGGGCGGACGGGTCGCGCAGGACCCGGTCCGCGAAGCGGGCCAGGACGTCGTCCGGCCCGCGCTCGGCGCGCTCGGCGCCGTACGCGACAGATGCAGTGGTCATGATGTCCTCGGTTGGCACGAAGAGTTCGGCACGAAGTGTTCGATGGGGAGGCCGGACCGCAGGGTCAGCCCAGCCCCATGGCCCGGGCGACGATCACCTTCTGGATCTCCGAGGTGCCCTCGATGATCGTCATCATCCGGACGTACCGGTACAGGAACTCCAGCGGATGCCCGCGCACCCAGCCCGTGGCGCCGTGCACGCGCAGCGCGCGGTCCACCACGCGGACGGCCGTCTCGGAGGCGGTGAGTTTCGCCAGCGCGGCGTTCTCCGGCGCCTCCACGCCGTCGTCCACCAGCCGGGCGCAGGCCAGCGTCAGCAGCTTGGCCGCCTCGACCTCGGCACGGCTGGTCACCAGGTGCTCCTGGACGTGCTGGTAGGCGCCGATGCGCTCGCCGAACGCCCGCCGCTCGCGGGCGTACTCGACGCCGAGCCGCAGCGCGTACTCGGCGATGCCGTTGCACATCGCGGCCACCACCAGCCGGCCCCGGGACAGGCTGTCGATGCCGTGGCCCAGCGCCGCGCCGATCCCCGGCTCGCCGCCGACGACCGCGTCGGCCGGCAACTCCGCGTCGTCGAGAATCAGTTCGTACAGTTCCTCGCCCGACATGCCGGCGTAGCGCTGGCCGATCCGGAGCCGCGGGTGGTCCATCGGGACGATGAACGCCGTCGGCCCGGCCTCGGCCTGGGCCACCACGATCGCGAAGTCCGCGTGCCCGGCGTTGCTGACGAACGTCTTGCGGCCGGACAGCGCCCAGCCGCCGTCGTCCCGCCGGGTGGCCGTGCTCGTCAGCCGGAAGGCGTCGGACCCGGCGTTGGGCTCGGTCAGCGCCAGGCAGCGCGTCGCCTCCCCGCGCACCAGCGGCTTCAGATACCGCTCGATCTGCTCGGGCGTGCCCTGCCGCAGCAGCGGACTGGGCCCGTCGGAGCCGGCCAGCGCGTACGGCGCCAGCGGGCAGCCGCTGCTCCCCGCCGCGTGGTGCAACTGCACCACGGCGGTGAACGGCATGTCGGCACCGCCCAGTTCCTCCGGGTGGTCGGCGGCGTAGAAGCCCAGCTTCGCCGACCGCCGCCGGACGTACGCCCGCATCTCGGCCGGGGGCAGGTCACCGCTCTCCGGCAGCTCGGCCGCCAGCGGCACCAGTTCCCGGCGGACGAACGAGGCGAACGAATCGACGATCTCGCGGTGGCCGGCCTCCAGGACCGACGACGGGGAGGTGCTCATCGGACGGCCTCCGTCACCGCGTGCGCCTGCTCGGACAGGACCGGGTTCTGGAACAGGACCCGCAGCGGCGGACGGCCGCCCAGCCGGGGCTCCAGCCACGCCGCGAGCTGTGCCGCGAGCAGGGAATGGCCGCCGACCTGGAAGAAGTGGGACGACGGGGTGAACCGGTCGTGCCCCAGCACCTCCCGCCAGCCCTCGGCCAGCAGCGCGACGGCCGGGTCGGCCGGGCTCTCCGGCTCCTCCGGGGCGGTCTCCTCGGCGGTCTCGGCGAGCCGGGCCAGTGCCGCCCGGTCCGGCTTGCCCCCGGACAGCAGCGGCATCGACTCCAGTCGGATCCAGCGGGACGGGACCAGCGCGGCCGGCAGCCGCCCGGACAGCGCCCGGTGCAGTGCCACCTGGTCCGGCTCCGCGCCGCCGTCGAGGAACCCGACCAGGCAGGGACCGGCCGCCGAGCGGCCCAGCACCACCGCGCAGGACCGGCCGCCGAGCTCGGCCGACGCGGCGGCCTCGATCTCCTCCAGCTCGATGCGGTAGCCGCGCAGCTTGATCTGGTTGTCGTGCCGGCCGAGGAACCGCACCAGCCCGTCCCGGCCGGTGAAGCCCAGGTCGCCGGTGAGGTAGACGCGCTCGCCGCCGAGCGCGGGCACGTGGACGAACCGGGCCTCGGTCGCCTCCTTGTTCCCCAGGTAGCCCTCGGCCAGCGCCGCCCCGGACACCGCCAGTTGGCCGACCGCCCCGGCGGGCAGCGGGCGCAGGCCCGCGCCCAGCACGTGCACGCCGACGCCCGGCAGGGCGGTGCCCAGCGGCACCTCCACGGTCTCCGCCAGGCCGTCGCGGGACACCTCGTGCACGGTGGACGTGATCGTCGCCTCGGTCACCCCGTACGCGTTGAGCAGCGGCGCGTCCGTCGCGGCCAGCAGCTCGCTCAGCGCCGCGGCGGGCAGCCGCTCGCCGCCCGCCACCAGCAGCCGCGGCTCCCACATGCCGTCCCGCAGCGCCTCCGTCAACTCGGCGCGGGTGGCCAGGAGATAGCTCGTCGGCAGGTTCGCCACCGTCACCCGCCGCGAGGCGAGGACGGCGACCAGCTCCGCCGCCGTCGGCACCTCGCGCTGCGGCAGCACCAGGCAGCAGCCGGCCAGCAGCGACGGCAGCACCTCCTCCAGCGCCACGTCGAACGACGGCTGGGCGAAGACCAGCACCCGGTCCTCCGGCGACAAGGCGTACCGCTCCGCCGTCACCCGCGCGTGGTGGGCCAGCGCGGCCCGGCCGACCACCACGGCCTTCGGCAGGCCCGTGGAGCCCGAGGTGTGGATGACGTACGCCGCGTCCGCCAGCGGCTCGGCGGGCTCGGCCGCCGGGAAGTCCGGGCCGTCCAGCAGGGCCAGCGGCAGCCCCTCGGCGGGGAGCGACAGGGCGCTCTCCCGGTCGGTCAGCACGAGTGCCGGACGCAGCCGGCGCAGCAGCGTCTCCAGCCGGTCCGCCGGGTCGTTGGGGGAGAGCGGGCAGTACACCGCGCCCGTCCGGAGGCAGGCCAGCAGCGTCACCACGCTGTGCACGCCGCGCGGCAGGACCGCCGCCACCGGCTGCCCGCGGCGCACCCCGGCGGCCGTCAGCCGCCCCGCCAACTCGTCGGTCATGCTGTGCAGTTCACCGTAGGTGAGCTTGCGGGCGCCGCTGAGCAGGGCGACGCGGCCGGCGCCGTGCCGGGCGAGCGGGTCCAGCACGTCCCCGGCGTCGCCCGCCGGGACGGCCGCGGTCCCGGGCGCCGGCTCCGGGTCGAGCGCGGCGGCCGGTGCCGTCGGCGCGTCCAGGTAGGCGCGGACCAGGCTCAGGAAGCGGTCGGCGAGGAGCCGGGCGGTCTCCTCGTCGAACAGGTCCCGGTCGTAGTCCCACACCAGCGTCATCCCGCCGGCCCCCGACTGCGGGCCGACCACGCGCCGGTCGTCCGGGATCAGCACCAGGTCCAGGTCGAAGCGGGTCGTCCCGGTGTTGAAGCCCTCGAACAGCGACACGTCCAGACCCGGTACCTCGGTCTCCGGCAGCACCGCGTCGTGCGCGCTGAACATCACGTCGAACAGCGGGTTGTCCGCGCCCGACGTGTGCAGCCCCAGCTCGCGCGTCAGCACCTGCACCGGCATGTCCTGGTGCGGCAGCGCCCGGATCAGCCCGTCGGTGACCTCGTCCACCAGCTCGCCGGCGCTCGCTTCCGGGTCCAGTCGGAGGCGCAGCGGGATGGTGTTCACGAACATGCCGACGGTCTGCTCGAAGCCCGCCGGACGGTTGCCGACCGCCGTGCCGACCACCAGGTCCGTCCGCCCGCTGTACCGCCGCAGCAGCTCCGCGAAGAGGCCCAGCAGCGTCGAGAACGGGGTGTGGCCCTGGGCCCGGCTGTGCTGCCGCAGCCGCTCGGCCAGCTCCGGCTCGACCGTCTGCCGCAACTGCGCCCCCGCGTGCCGGCGCCGGACGCCCGGCCGGGCGAGACCGGGCAGCGGCAGGTCGAAGGTGGCGCCGTCCAGCTCCCGCCGCCAGTGCGCCAGCCCGGCCGCCCGCCGCTCGTCGCGGCCCGGCCCGGTGGTCGCCGCCACGTGCTCGGCGTACGACGGGGCCTCGGGCAGGACGACGGGCTCACCGAGCACCCGCGCCCGGTAGACGGTGAACAGGTCGCGCAGCAGGATCGCGAACGAGTGCCCGTCGTGCACGAGATGGTGCTCGACGTGGACGAGCCGGTGGCGGCCGTCGCCGAGCCGGGCCAGGGTCCAGCGCAGCAGCGGCGCCTCGTGCACGTCCAGCGGCGTCTCCGCCTCGGTGCGCAGCAGCCGGGCGAACGCGGCCTCGGGATCCTCCTCGCCGCTCAGATCGACGGTCCGCAGGCGTGGCGGACAACTCTCCCTGATCCGCTGCCCGGGCAGGCCCGCGGACGTCTCCACGAGTTCCAGGCGCAGCCCCGGGTGCCGGTCCAGGACGGCGGCGAGGCCGGCCCGCAGGGCGTCTTCGTCGAGGTCGCCGCGGAGGTCGAGGGAGGCGGTGAAGTTGTAGGCGCGGCTGCCGGGGAGCATCTGCTCGTGCAGCCACACGATCTCCTGCGAGGTGGAGAGCGGGAACACGGTCTGCCTTTCCGTAGGGGTGGGGGATGAGGCGGGACGGGAAGGGTGTCGGCGCGGTCCGTCGGGTGGGACGGGGAAGCGCCGGGGCGGCGGCCGGCCGGTGGGCCGGGGCGCGCGCCGGTGGGGGAAGCGGGGGTGAGGTCAGGCGGTGGCGAGGGCGGAGACGAGCGCCGCGAAGGCGTCCTCCGCCCGGTCGTCCGGGAGGTCCGAACGCCGCCACGCCATGCGGACGAGCAGGTCGTCGCCGTAGGAGACGGACACCGCGAACGGTGCCTGGAGCGGCCGGTCGTCGAGGTGCGTCTCGCGGCCGGTCGCGCCGCCGAGCCGCAGCGGGGGCCGGCGGCCGAGGTCCTCGAAGGTCAGCAGCCCGTCGAACCGCCCGGACCAGGGGACGCCGGCGCCCCGCGCCGCGTGCACCACCTCGTCGAAGGGCGCGTCGGCGTGGTCCAGGTCGTCCCACCAGGCGGCGGTGCGCGCCTCCGGGTCCTCGGCGCCGGCCGGGTGGGCGACGGTGTTGAGGAAGCAGCCCAGCACCGGCTCGGCGGCGGCGGGCCTGCCGCCCCACGGGTAGCCGAGGGCCGGGACGTGCTCCGGGCCGTACAGCACGTGGGCGGCGCGGGCGCAGGCGTCGAGCGCGGCGGGGAAGGCCGCCGCCCGCCCGTCGCCGGCCGGCAGCGGCAGACGCAGTCGGGCGCTCCCGGTGCCGGCCGCTTCCGGGCGGTCCGGGAGCGGGGGCGGCGGGCGCAGGCCGGCCAGCCGGCGGGCCCAGTAGGCGCGGGCGGCGGGCGCGGACGCCCGTTCCTCCGCGGCGAGTTGGAGCTCCACGGCCTCCCGGTAGGCGGCCGCCGCCTCCGTCATCCGGTCCGCCGGGACGTCGTCGGGGCCGAGCCCCTCGGCGTAGGCGCGGGTGAGGCCGTCGGTGATGCCGCCCAGCGACTGTTCGTCGCAGACGGCGTGGTCGAGGACGAGGGCCAGGACGTCCTCGGCGTTTTCCGCGGACCCGGCGCCCCTGGTGAGGAAGAACCGCAGCGGCGGCCCGTCGGACGGCCAGTCGGCCAGGGCCCGCGGCAGCACCTCCGCCGCCGTCGCCCCGGACGGGACCGGGACCTCCCGGGCCCACCCCTCGGGCTCGCCGACCCGCTGGACGGGCACACCCCGGCGGACCTCCGGGCGTACCCGCAGCGCCGGGTGCAGCGCGGCCAGGTGGCCGGCGGCGGCCCGCAGCCGTGCGAGGTCGACCGCCCCGGAGGGGAAGGCGAAGAACAGGGGGACGAGCGCGGGCCGCCCGGCCGGGTCCAGCCGGCGGGCGAGGAGGAACCTCCGCTGGGCCCCGGTGACGGGCAGCGCGGCGCCGGCGCCCTCGGAGCCGGTGAGCCGGCGGTAGCGGTCCAGATAGGCGGACGTGATGCTGGGGGACTGCACGGTGACCTCCCGCGCGCCCGGATCGGCGCGGCGGCTTCGAAGGACCAGAAGGAGGAGCGGGGGACCGGAGAGAAGGACTCAGCCCGTGGCGGGGACGGCCGGCAGGTCGCGCAGCCGCCGCAGGGGCGAGAGCAGGAGGGGCAGCGGCACCAGCAGGAAGCCCGCAGCACACAGCCAGACGGCGGTACGGGCGCCGTACGCCCCGGCGACGGCTCCGCCGACGAGGGCGCCGAAGGGCATCGTGCCCCACACGACGAAGCGCAGGGTGGCGTTCATGCGGCCCAGGAGGGCGTCGGGGCACAGCAGTTGGCGGAAGCTGACCTGGGCGACGTTGTAGACGACCGCGCCGAAGAAGACCACGGCCTCGCCGACGGCGAACCAGGCCGCCGCCGCGCCGCGCCCGGCCAGCGGCCAGAGCAGGGCGAAGGGCCCGGTGACGAGCGGGGCGAGCCAGATGACGCGGGCTCTGCCGACGGCCCGCCCCAGGACGTCCGCGCTCAGCGCCCCGGCCAGCCCGCCGACGGCGGCCGCCGACAGCATCAGCCCGACGAGGCCCGGCGACAGGTCCAGCGTCCTGACCAGGAAGACCGTCTGCACGGCCGTGAGCATGGCGGCGAAGAAGTTCGCGACCGCCGTCGAGCAGGCGATCATGCGCAGGGCGGGATCGCGGAAGACGAAGGCGAGCCCTTCGAGGATCTGCGCCCGCAGGGGTTCGCCGCCGGCGGGGGCGGGCGGGGGCTCGGTGGCGCGGATGCCGCGCAGGAAGAGGGCGGAGAGGAGGTAGCCGACGGCGTCGGCCAGCAGGGTGAGGGGCGCGCCGACGGCCTGCACCAGCACGCCGCCCACCCCGGGCCCCGCCATCTGGGCGGAGGAACGGACCGTCTCCAGGGCGCCGTTGCCCGCGACCAGCTTCTCGCGGGGGAGGAGGGACGGCAGGTAGCTCTGGTGCGCGATGTCGAAGAAGACCGTGGCGACGCCGGTGATCAGGGCGACCACGTAGAGCTGGACCATCGTCAGGACGTCGAACCAGGCGGCGAGCGGCAGGGCCGCCATCGCCAGGGCGCGGACGACGTCGGCGCGGATCAGCACCGGGAGCCGGCGCATCCGGTCCACCCACGCTCCCGCCGGCAGTCCCACCAGCAGGAACGCGGCGGTCTCGGCGGCGGTGAGGATCCCCGTCTGCAGCGGCGAGGCGTCGAGTTCCACCACGGCGACCAGCGGCAGGGCGACCAGCGTCACCTGCGCGCCCAACTGGCCCGCCGTCGCGCCGGCCAGCAGCATCCGGAAGTCCCGGAAATCCCTGCCGCGTAAGAGGCCGTCACGGCTCTCGGACGTCATTGACAACATTTGACAGAGATTTGGCTACGTCGACTGCTTCAGTCAAAAACTGCGACTATTTCCGGTCAGTTGTGTTCGGATTGCGGACAGTGATGAGGGCCTGTTCGGTGAAGGACTCCGGTCCGTCAGGTGAACGACACGTGACGTGACGGCCGGTGCGCTGCGTGACGGAGGGGGTGCGCGGCCCAAAAGGGGACGGGTCGTACGGATGGCCGGATTTCAGTGTTCGGGGGTGACGGACGGCGGCTCGGACTCCGTCGGGAAGGAGCCGTGACGGCGGCCCGGGGGCCCCGGGGGTCATGGCCCGGGCGGTTGACGCTTCGTCAGGTGAGGGGGCGGGTGCGGAGCGTGATCCCGCGTGCGGCATACTGCGGAACGGAGAGTCCCGGATGCACAAACCGCGCGGAAAACCCGAAGGGTTGGTGTCCCACGTGTCGCCGGTCACTTATCACGACGCCCTCAACGACGCTCTCGAACGGCTCGACGACCTCGGCTACGAACGAGGGCAGGGCATGGACCTCGCCAACCACGGGCCGATGGGCGCAGAGGCGCTCGCCCTGCTCGGCCACGAGGACGAGGTGGCCCGCTGGGTCGTCCGCTACCGGCGGGTGATGGAGCATCACGAACCACCGGCCGAACGCTTCCCCCTGGACACCGACGAGAGCTCCTGGCGCCCCGCGCTCGGCGCCTTCCACCGGGCCGGCGACTGGGAGGGCCTGTTCACCCGCGAACTGGCCGAGGCGCACTGGCGGGACGTCCTCGCCCGCTGGTGGCCCCGGCTGCTCCCCGGGCTGTTCGCCGGCCTGACCCACGGCCTGATCCGCACCGCGCACGCCGTGCGCGGCCTGTACGCCGCGGGCGACCGGCCCACGGCCTACCAGCACCGCGAACTCGCCCGCGGTCTCGCCTACTGGGCGGCCCGCTACACCGAACTCCCCGGCGCACCGCGCCTCGGCGGGACGTACACCGTCCCCGCCGCCGTCGCCGCACTGCCGCGTACGCCCGCCGACCGCCCGCTCGACGCCAAGAGCGTCGGAGGCCGGTTCGCGGCCCTCGGCGACCTCCCCGCCTACGGCGAGGCACTGGAGTGGCTGGCCCCGGAGGAGGCGTCCCACCTGCTCACCGAGATGACCGTGCAGTTCGCGGACGTCTACCTCGGTCACCCCGAGGTGTACCCGGTGCCGCTCGTGCACGGCGTCACCGCCCCCGCCGCCGCCCGCCTCGTGCTGCCGCACCTCCCGCACGCGCTGCACGGGCCGACACTGGCCCGGCTCTGGCAGGTGCACTCCGCCTTCCTGCTGGGGCTGACCACCGACCGGCGCGGCGAGGGCACGACCGCGTGGCGGGAGGAGGTGCCGGACCTGCCGCACACCGGCGAACTGGCCGCCCGGGCCGCCGAACACGGCGACGAACACGTCATCAAGCTGACCGAGGCCTGCCTGCGCGAGTACGCCCTGCGGCCCGACCTCCGGTACCTCGCCGCCGCCGCGGCGGCCCAGCGGCGCATCCCCCGCCTGGACGCGGGCGGCGGCGCGAGCACGGTGCGGCCCGGCACCTGACCTGCCCCGCCGCCGGGGGCCGCGGAGCCGGGTGACGAGCCCCGGCCGCGCGGCCCCCGGCGGCGCCGGCCCTACACGGCGGACGCCGTGTAGGCGCGGACCTCCTCGGGCGTCAGATAGACGTCCGTGTACTCGAAGTCCCGCAGCGTGGCCGGGCGCCGGCTCTGGAAGCCGGTACGGACGTAGTCGTCGCCGGCCGCCGCGTTCAGCAGCCAGTTGGTCACCGTCCGGACCTTGGCGACATTGGTGCGCAGGGCGAGCAGATGGTACCCACGCGCCAC
Source organism: Streptomyces sp. NPDC052910 (assembly GCF_055585605.1). Taxonomy (NCBI): domain Bacteria; kingdom Bacillati; phylum Actinomycetota; class Actinomycetes; order Kitasatosporales; family Streptomycetaceae; genus Streptomyces; species Streptomyces sp. NPDC052910. The sequence goes on along the minus strand of NZ_JBVJJR010000011.1, from coordinate 213,720 downwards.
CGCCTGCGCCGGGAGCCCCGTCAACCGCACCCCGAGCGGCTTGGACACGGCGTCCTTCCCGCCGAGGTCCACGACCAGGCCCAGATCCTTGTGCACGTACGGGCGCAGCGGCTCGCCGCGCAGGTGCGCCGCCACGTTGTCGGCCACCACCCGGCCCTGGCGCTGGGCGTGCTGGGCCGTGGGCGGGCAGACCGCCCCGTCGCCCTTGGCCCGGTCCGGAACGGCCGCCGCGTCGCCGAGGGCGAAGACACCGTCGAAGCCCGGCAGCGTCATCCGGTCGGTGACCGCCAGCCGGCCCTTCACGGTCTCGGCGCCCAGCGTGCCGACCAGCGGGCTGGCCGCCACCCCCGCCGTCCAGATCAGCGTCCGGCACGGCAGCTCACGGCCGTCCGTCAGCGTCACCCGGTCCTCCTCGGCCTTGGCCACCGAGACGCCCAGCGCGACCTCGATGCCCCGCCGCTCCAGGGTGCGCGCCGCCTCGGCGCCCAGCTTGTCGCCGAGCTCCGGCATCAGCTTGGGCGCCTTGTCCACGATGTGCCAGTGGACGTCGCGCGGGTCCAGCCGCGGATATCGCCGGCAGGCCGCCGTGGTGATCCGTTGCAGGCACGCCGCCGTCTCCGTCCCGGCGTAGCCGCCGCCGACCACGACGAAGCGCAGCCGCGCCTCGCGTTCGGCGGCGTCGGTGGCGGCGTCGGCCAGGTCCAGTTGGGCGATGACGTGGTCGCGCAGATAGGCGGCCTCGGCCAGGGTCTTCATACCGCGGGCGTGTTCGGTCAGGCCGGGGATGTCGAACGTCCGGGTGATGCTGCCCGGGGCCAGCACGATGATGTCGTACGGCTCGTTCACCACCTCGTCGGTGATCTTCCGTACGACGCAGACCTTGGCCGCCGCGTCCACCCCGATGGCACCGCCCGGCAGCACCCGCGTCCGGCGCAGCCCGCGGCGGAGGGAGACCGCCACCGACTGCGGGGTGAGGACGCCCGAGGCCACTTGGGGCAGGAGGGGCAGGTAGAGCTGGTAGTCGAAGGGCGTGACCAGAGTGATCAGCGCTTCATGGGGTTTGAGCCGCCGTTCGAGCCGCCGGGCGCACTCCACTCCGGCGAACCCGCCGCCGACGATCAGGATCCGCGGGCGGCCCGCCGCGCGGGCCGCCTCCGTGGTGGTCGTATGCGTCGTCATGGACTGACGTCTGCTCGCTCGGCGGCGATTCAGTGCTGATTCAGGCTCGCCATGGGCTGATTCGGGAGTACAGGGGACTGTTTCGCGCCGCGGGGGATCCGGGCGAAGCCCGCCACCGTCAGGGGCGGAGGGCCGGGACCGGCAGCCGCGCGCAGAGCCGGCTGGCCCGGGCGGGGCCCGCGGTGACGGCGTGGGACGCGGCGGTGAGCAGCGTCGCCAGGGTGGTCAGCGGCCAGTGGCCGGTGAGGGGCGTGGTGGAGGCGAGGACCAGCGTGCACAGCGCCATCGACGCGGTGACCGCCGTGCTCGTCCAGGCCACCGTGCGGGGGAGCCGCGACGGGGTCGGTATCCAGCGGGCCAGCGTGCCGGTCAGGGCGATCACGGCGAAGGCGAGGAGCGCGGCGAGCGCGGTGAACGTGGTGAGCCGGGTGGCCAGCAGATGCGCGGTCTGGGTGAGGTGCCACCCGCCGGAAGGGGCGGTGGTGTGGAGGAGATACCAGGCGGCGAGGAGGAGCGGGGTGGCGGCGGCGGTGGCACGGGCCGTCTGCCGCACCTGCGCGATGGTGAGCTCGTGCTGGCAGGCGGGGAGCAGCTCCTCCACCGCACCGCACTCGCGGACGGCGAGCTCCGCCGCCCGGCCCCGGTCCACGCCCGCGTGGACGTGCGCGGCCACGGCGTCCTGCAGACCACCGCGCAACTCCTCCAGCAGGCGCGCCTTGGCGGCGTGCGGACCGTGCAGCGCCGCGCCGAGGGCGGCGAGATGGTCCTCGACGGGGTCGCGGGGCGCACTGACGGCGGCCGGCGCCCGGCCGCCGGCGGAGGCCCGCGCGTCGCCGGGGATCACGAGGCGAGACCGGGGCGCGCGGCCGGGTTGAGGACGGAGCCGATCGCCGTGGTGAACTCGCGCCAGGCGGTCCGCTCGGCGGCCAGCGTCTGCCGGCCGGCGTCCGTGAGCGCGTAGCGCCGCCGTCGCCGCTCGCCCTCCGCTTCCCAGGTGCTCCGCAGGAACCCCAGCCGCTCCAGGCGGTTGAGCGCCGGATAGATGGTGCCGGTGCGGAGCTCCAGCATGCCGTTGCTGCGCTGCTGGACCGCCGTGATGATCGCGTACCCGTGGAGCGGGCCGGTCTCCAGCACGGCGAGCAGCAGCCCGTCGAGATGTCCCCGAACAGCGTTCTGCCTCATAAGTAGACAGGCTACTCAGGGCAATTGTCGGTGTGCTATGTATTTCCAGCCAACATATTGACAGAGTGGGGGTGTAGGGTGCGGGCGGCGCCGTCGCCCGGTGAACCGCCCATGGAAAAAGGGATGTTGGGCGTCGGCTCGAACACTTGATTTGGCGGCCGGGGCGGGGCAGGTTGGGCCGGACCGGTCCTCGGCCGGCCGGCCCGGCCGGAAGGAGGGGGTGACGAGGGGCGGCGGCGCGGCGAGCGCGGGATCCGGAAGGTTTCACCATACGGAAGGGGGTGGCCGCGGTGGCGCCGAACAGTGGTGCGGCGGTCGAAGTGGCGGGGCTCGTCAAGGAGTTCGGGGGCGGGGTGCGGGCCGTGGACGGCGTCGACCTCGTGGTGCCCACCGGTGGGGTCTACGGGGTGCTGGGGCCCAACGGGGCCGGCAAGACCACCTTCGTGCGCATCCTGGCGACTCTGCTCCGGCCGGACGGCGGCCGGGTCCGGGTGTTCGGCCGCGACGTGGTGCGGGGCGCCGAGGGGGTGCGCGCCCGGGTGTCGCTGACCGGCCAGTTCGCGTCCCTCGACGACGACCTGACCGGCACCGAGAACCTGGTGCTGCTGGGGAAGCTGCTGGGCTACGGGGCCCGGGGCGCACGGCAGCGGGCCGCGGCACTGCTGGAGGGCTTCGGCCTGGCCGAGGCCGGCGGCCGGCAGGTCAAGGGCTACTCGGGCGGGATGCGGCGCCGGCTCGACATCGCCGCCTCCCTGGTGAGCCGGCCGGACCTGCTCTTCCTCGACGAACCCACCACCGGCCTCGACCCCCGGAGCCGCAACCAGGTGTGGGAGATGGTGCGCGCCGTCGTGACGCACGGCACGACCGTCCTGCTGACCACCCAGTACCTGGACGAGGCCGACCGGCTGGCCTCCCGCATCGCGGTCTTCGACCGCGGCCGGGTGATCGCCGAGGGGACGAAGGCGGAGCTGAAGGCGTCCGTGGGCGCGGGATCGGTCCACGTCCGCCTGGAGGACGCCGGAAGCCGGGAACGGGCCGCCGGCGTGCTGGACGCCTGCCTCGCCGGTACGACGCAGCGGGAGGACGACCCCGAGGCCCTCACCGTACGGCTCGGCGGCGCCGGCGCGGCCACGGCCGGACAGGCCGCCCGGGCCCTCGCCGAACTGGCCCGGGCGGGCATCGGCGTGGAGTCCTTCTCCCTCGGCCGGCCCAGCCTGGACGAGGTGTTCCTGGCGTTGACGGACGACGGCTCCGGCGCCGGCCGGACGGCGGGGAAGGTGGGGGTATGACCACGATGACGGGCCCCGGGACGGGGTCGGAATCCGGCGCGGGCGCCGGACCGGGCGAGGCCGCCGCACCCGGCCCGGGAGCGAACGCCCTGATCGGCGCGCTGGTCGCGGGCGAACGCCCGCCGCCGCCCAGCGCGTTGTCGGCGTCGCTGGCGTTCGGCTGGCGGGCTGTGCTGCGGATCAAACACGTGCCCGAGCAGCTCTTCGACGTCACGGCGTTCCCCGTGATGCTGGTGCTGATGTACACGTACCTCTTCGGCGGCGCGCTGGCCGGCTCCACCAGCGCGTACCTCCAGTACCTGCTGCCCGGCATCATGGTGACGTCCGTCGTGATGATCACCATGTACACGGGGATGGCCGTCAACACCGACATCGCCAAGGGCGTCCTGGACCGCTTCCGCAGTCTGCCGGTGTGGCGCCCCTCGGTCATGGTGGGCTACCTGCTCGGCGACATGCTCCGGTACGTACTCGCCTCGGTGATGATGCTGGCCATCGGCCTGGTGATGGGCTACCGCCCGCACGGCGGTGCGGGCGGGGTGGTCGCCGGCGTGGCGCTGCTGCTCCTGTTCAGCTTCTGCTTCTCCTGGCTGTGGACGATGTTCGGTCTGCTGCTCCGCACCGAGAAGGCGGTGATCGCCGTGTCGATGGCGGTCATCTTCCCGCTCACGTTCCTGAGCAACGTCTTCGTCGAACCCCGCACCATGCCGGGCTGGCTCCAGGCGTTCGTCAACAACAGTCCGTTGACGCACCTGTGCAGCGCGGTGCGCGGACTGACGGAGGGTGCCACCCCGTCGGCGCACATCGCCTGGACGCTGGGCTGGTCGGCCCTGTTCGTCCTGGTCTTCGGCCCGGTCACGATGCGGCTCTACGCCCGCAAGTGACGGCCTCCACGCCCTCCACGCCCTCCATGCCCGCCCCGGCCGCCGGGGCGGGACGCGCCCGGTGGCGCCCCGCCCCCGCCGGGGCGCCACCGGACCCGACCCGGGCTACCCCCGCGGCATGGGCGCGGCGGTCCGGTAGTGGGTGATCCGCCCCTTGGCCCGCACGGGCTCGCCCAGTTCGGCGGCCTGGGTGTGGGGGAGGAGCTGGAACCCGTCGGGGTGCTCCAGCAGGGTGGCGTGCCAGGGGGTGGTCCAGGGGTTGTTGGTGTCGAGGAACTTGATGCCGTACTTGGCCTCGTGACGGTTCTGCGGGTGGATGGACAGCCGGACGGTGTCCTGGTGGTAGTCCGCGATCAGGCTGGCCCAGGCCCGGCTGCGGGCGATGACGTGGTAGGCGCGCTGGCGGGACTGACGCTGCAGGGCCGCCTTGCTGCCCGTCCAGTCGGGCGTGTCCTCCACGAGGAACCGGGTGATGCCCCGGTACATGCGCAGGGTCGACTCGTCGGTCTTCACCTCCGCGCGGAGCTGCTCGACGGTGGGCGCGTACCGCTCGGCGGTCCGCAGGCGCTTCTCGTCGTAGTCGAGGTCGGGACCGTAGACGTCACGGAGGTCGAAGGTGCTCAGGTGGTGCAGCCCCTCCTCCTCGATCATCCCGCGCAGGGCGTCGCCGTAGGCGTCGATGTGCTCGTCCGGAACGCCGATGACGTCACCGAAGATGTGGCCGTCCGAGCAGATGAGGACCCGGGCGCCGGGCGAGTAGACCTTCTCGATACGGGTGCAGAGGTCCTGCAGGAAGTGCAGGGCGAGCCGCTCGCCCTCGTCCGGCAGGTGGCTGATCACCTTGGCCGTGTTCGGCGACTTGCAGGGGAAGCCGGGCAGCGAGAAGAGGATGGGCTCGCGACGTTCCAGGTGGTGGGATATCTGGCGGATCTGATGGGGGAAGTCGTGCGTGCTGTCGTTCTCCGGGTCCGGCTCGGTGGTCCGGCGGTGGGGCAGGAGCAGGGAGAGGACGGCGTGGGCGGTGTCGGTGAGGGTCTCGGTGGCCGACGGTGTGGTGGCGGGCATGGGTGGTCTCGCTTCCTGGTGACAAAGCGGCCCGGGGCGGGATCGCCGGCACGGGCCGTGGGTGGGTCGGGCGGTACGGGTGGTCGGTGCGGTGGTCCGGGTGGCGGTCAGTGCCGGACGGGGCAGCGCGGCGCCGCGTCGGGACCGGCGTCCGGGGTGTAGCTGAGCGGCAGCCGGTTCACCCCGCGGGCGAGAACGGCGTGCACCCAGGGCAGTTCGCCGGGCGCCGCCTCCAGTCGGAGATCGGGGAGCCGGGTGAGCAGCGTCCGCAGCGCGGTCTGGAGTTCGATGCGGGCCAGGGCCGCGCCGGGGCAGAAGTGGATGCCGTGGCCGAACGCGAGGTGCGGGTTGGGCTTGCGGTCGAGGTCGAGGGTGTCCGGGTCCGGGAACCGCCGCGGGTCCCGGTTGGCCGCGCTGAGGGAGACGATGACGGAGTCCCCGGCGGGCACCGTGCGGCCGTGGAACTCGGTGTCCTCGGCGAAGAAGCGCCAGGTGGTCAGCTCGAAGGAGCTGTCGTAGCGCAGCAGTTCCTCGACCGCGCGGGCGAGCAGGGCCGGGTCGCCGCCCTCCTCGGCGAGGGACCCGCGGAGCCGGTCCAGTTGCTCCGGGTGGCGGAGCAGGGCCACCAGGGCGGTGGTGATCTGGTTGGTGACGGGTTCCTGCCCGGCGACCAGCAACTGGAAGATGATCGAGTCGGTCTCCTCGGTGGTCAGCGACCCCTCGTCGTGCGCGGCGACGAGTGTGCTGAGGAGGTCGTCGCCCGGCTCGCGGCGCTTGGCGTCCGTCACCCGGGCGATGTACGTCTGCAGGGCGCGCAGCCGGCCCTCGTACCGCGGGCGCTGCGGGTCGCTCGGACCGACGGGCTGGACGACCTTGCCCCAGTCGCGGTCGAAGTCCCGGGCCAGCTCGGCGGGCAGGCCGATGACCTCGGCCAGGACACGGAAGGGGAAGTGCGCGGCGAAGCCCTCGACGGCGTCGAAGAAGGCCCGTCCGCCGGCCGCCCCGGAGCCCTCGCCGGCCCCGGCGGCGAGACCGGCGTCGAGAAGCTCGTCGGCCATCTCCTGGATGCGGGGGCGGAGGCGCTCGACGGCGCGGGGCGCGAACGCGTCGGTGACCATCCGGCGCATATGGGTGTGCTTCGGCGGGTCCTGGTGCAGGAGGTGCACCTGGAGCTGGGAGTGCTGCGGCTCCGGCATGATGGCGGCCTTGGCCCGCCAGGCGTCGTTCCCCAGGTCGTGGTTCTTCCCGAACCGGTCGTCCGTGAGCGCCTGTTGGGCCGCGTCGTAGCCGGTGACCAGCCAGGCGTGGACGCCGCTGGGGAAGTGCACCCGGTGCAGGGGGCCCTCTTCGCGGAGGCGCGTGTACAGCGGATAGGGGTCGGTCTTGTACTCCTCGCCGTAGAGCGGCACGGGGTCGGGCAGCGGGCTCCGCCCCGGCTTCGGGTGATCCCCGGAGGGGCTGGTGAGGCCGGCCGGGAGCGACGTGCTGCGGGGTGCGTCGGGCTGTGCCATGGAACTTTCCTTTCGGGGTGGAACCGGAGGCCGGGGTGGCGATGGACCGGTGGCGGTCCGGGGAGCGGGCGGGGACGCCGCCGTGCCGGCGCCCGGTGGACGGGCGTTCGGCTTCCGGGACGAGGGGCCGGGCACCGGCGGTTCACCGCCGCCGGGCGGACCGGGACCCTCCGCCCGGTGGTGCCGGTGGACGCGGGCCGGGGACCGGCCGGCGCGTCCCCCGCACGCCCGGAGACCGGGCGCCGCGGTGGCCCGGCCGTCACGCCGCGACCTCCACCCCCGCGTGGTCGCCGATGACCAGCCGGTGGTGCCGGTCGCCGCGGCCCGCGGCGCGGACGGTCGCCCCCCGGCCGATCACCGAACCCTCGATGCCGCGCATCCCGGTGACCGTCGCGCCGTCCAGCACGATGCTGTTCCCCAGGTGGGTGCGGCGCAGGGCGCACCCACCGCCGATGGAGGTGTACGGCGTGACGTGGCTGTCCTCCAGGACCGTGCCGGCACCGATGACCGCCGGACCCTGCACGCGGGAGCGGATCAGCCGCACCCCGGGACCGAGGCCGACCGGACCGGCCACCTCGCTCGCCGCGTCCACGAACGCCCCCGGATGCCGCGCGGGCGGCAGTCGGTCGAGGACGGCACGGTTGCAGTCCAGGACGTCCGCCACCTCTCCGGTGTCCTTCCAGTAGCCGTCGTACTCGACGGCCCGGACCGGCGCGCCGCGGGTGACCAGTTCCTGGATGGCATCGGTGATCTCCAACTCCCCCCGCGCGCTGGGCCCGATGGCGGCGATGGCGTCGTGGACGGCCGGGGTGAAGAAGTAGACGCCGATCAGCGCCAGGTCGCTGCGCGGCTCCCGGGGCTTCTCCACCAGCCGCAGCACCCGTCCGTCGGACGCGGTCTCCGCGACGCCGAAGGCCCGTGGGTCGGACACCTTGTGCACGAGGACCTGGGCGTCCGGGCGGCCCGCCCGGAATCCGGCGGCGGCATCGGTGATCCCGGCCGGCAGCATGTTGTCGCCGAGGTACATGACGAAGTCGTCCTCGGCGAGGAACGCGCGCGCGGTGACCACCGCGTGCGCCAGCCCCCTGGGGGCGTCCTGGGGCAGGTAGGTGATCCGCATTCCGAGCCGGGAGCCGTCCTGGAGGGCGGTGGCGATCTGGTCCCCCCGGTCGCCGGTGACGATCCCGACCTCGTGCACGCCGGTCGCGCGGATGTTCTCCAGGACGTATTCGAGCACGGGCTTGTTCGCGATGGGCATGAGCTGCTTGGGCATCGAGTGACTGAACGGCCTCAGACGGGTTCCCGACCCGCCCGAGAGCACCAGTGCCTTCATAGAGCCTCTCCTCGCAACCGTTCCCGCCACGCGGACGGGAACCGCCAGTGGATCGCCGAAAGGACGTCGGTGGAACGGGACGGCGGAACGCCGACGGAGGACGGCGCGCGGCCCTTTCTCCGCCGGGCCTCCGCCGCACGCCGCCTTCCTCCCCCCCGGCCGGAAGGCCACGAGTGCCCGGCCGCGCCCGGACGTTGACATCGCCGGGTGGGGCACGGGTGGCGGCCGGGCAAGAACAGCCGGCGGAACGTCAGGGGCGGCCGCCCGGACGCGCCGGGCGCCGTGCGCGCCGGGCGGGACCGGTCCGGGCAAGGTCGTGGGGGATCGGTTCGCGGGCCCGAGGGCCGTCCGCGTCGCGCCCTCGCCATGGCGTACCTGCCGCAGGGCGCAAAGAACCGATGATGAGAAAGTATTCTTGGCGAGTGGTGAGGCTGTCAAGGAACTTGCCGCGGGCATCCTGTGGTTGACGGGTCGCCATGGAGCGGTCGCCGCCCCCCCGCCTTCGCGCGGGACCTCCCCCCGGCCGCCGCTCGCGGTGCCCCGCCCCCCGGGTGGAGTCATTCGGCGGTGGCGCGGCGCGGTCGATTGTCTGTCCGAAATTCTCTCCTGACCGCGACGTTCATCCCGTACAGTGATCAGCCATGATGGCCTCACGGGGGAGTGCTGTCCGGTTCGCTGTACTGGGCACGCTTGAGGTATGGAACGGTGACGACCGCCTGCGGGTGGGTGGTCCGCGCGCGCGTGCCGTGCTGGCGGCGCTGCTGCTGGAGGCCAACCGGGTCGTGTCCTTATCCCGGCTCGTGGACGCCGTGTGGGAGGACGCCCCTCCCGCGACGGCCGGACACCAGGTACGGAAGATCGTGGCGGAGCTCCGGGCCCGGATCCCGGGCGGCCGGCGGCTGCTGCTCACCGACGGGCCGGGCTACCGGCTGGTCGTCGAGCGGGACCGGCTGGACCTGCTGCGCTTCGAGCAGGCCCTCGCCCGGGCCCGCGCCGCGACGGACACCGACGAGGAGGCGGCCGCCCTGGAGGACGCCCTCGCCCTCTACCGGGGCCGGGCGCTGCCCGAGGGCCGCAGCCCGCTCCTGGCCGCCGCGGCGACGATGCTGGAGGACCGTCAGCTCGGCGCGCGCGAACGGCTGCTGGAGCTGCGCCTGGAGCAGGGCCGCGCCGAGGAGGCGGTCGCCGGTCTGCGTTCCCTGGTCGCCGAGCACCCGCTGCGCGAGTCGCTGGCCGCCCTGCTGATGGTGGCCCTGTGCCGGACCGGCCGGCAGGCCGACGCCCTGCGCGTCTACCACCACCTGCGCCGGCTGCTCGCCGAGCAGTTGGGCATCGACCCCGGGCCCGAGGCCACCCTGCGCTACGAGCAGATCCTCCGCAACGAGCCCGCCCTGCACGACGGTACGGCACGGCCCCGGCGGGCCGACGCGTCCGATCCCGGCGCACGGGGGACCGACGTGCGCGGTACCGTCGCACCTCACGAGCGGCCGGCGGACGGCGCGCGGTCCGCCGGCCTCCGCCCCACTGCCGGACAAGGAAGCTCCGCTTCCGCCCTCCCCGGGGTGCCCCGCCAACCCCTCGGTTCCCAGGGGCCCTTCGCGGCCGCCGACGACGCGGCCGGCCCCGCCCCGTACGCAGGGAACACGGCCCCCGTACCGCCCCCGGCACCGCACCCCGCGTCGGTCCCGCCGCGCTCCCTCCCGCACGACCTGCCCGACTTCACCGGCCGGGAGGGGGAGACGCGCTGGCTGCTCTCCCACGCCACCCGGGAGCCGGACCGGCCGACTCCGGTCCTCGCGGTCGACGGCATGCCCGGCATCGGCAAGACCGCCCTGGCCGTCCACGCCGCCCACCGCCTCGCCCCCCACTACCCCGACGGACAGATCCACCTCGACCTGCACGGCTTCACCGCCGACCGCACCCCGCTGACCGCCCACACCGCCCTGGGCGTCCTGCTGCGGGCGGTCGGCGTGCCCGACCGGCACCTGCCCCCGGGCCGCACCGACCGGGAACACCTGTGGCGGGCGCTCAGCGCCGGCCGCCGCCTGCTGCTGCTGATCGACAACGCCGCCGCCTCCGAACAGGTACGACCCCTCATCCCGGGCACCCCCGGCAGCCTGGTGCTGGTCACCAGCCGCCCCCGGCTGTCCGCGCTGGACGGCGCGGTCCACCTCAGCCTGCCGCTGCCCCCGCCCGGCGACGCCCTGGGTCTGCTGGGCGCCGTCCTCGGCCGCGACCGGCTGCGCGCCGAACCCGAGGCGGCGGCCGACCTGGTGGCCCTGTGCGGACGCCTCCCGCTGGCCCTCCGCGTCGCCGCCGGACGGCTGCGCAACCGACCCCAGTGGACGATCGCCGCCCTCAACGACCGGCTCCGCGCCGAGCCCACCCGGCTCGCCGGACTGGTGGCCGAACACCGCGCCGTCGCCACCGCCCTCGACCTCTCCCGCACCGCCCTGCCCCTTCCCCACCAGCGCTTCTTCCACCTGCTCGGCCTCCACCCCGGCCCCGACTTCGACGCCGGGACCGCCGCCGTCCTCACCGGCTCCCCGCTGCCCGCCGCCGAGGCGCTGCTCGAGGACCTCCTCGACGCCCACCTGCTGACCCAGCACACCCCCGGCCGCTACGCCTTCCACGAACTGGTGCGCCTCCTCGCCCGCCACCACCCCGCCGCGCCCCCGCCCGCCACCGCCCACCGCGCGGTGCGCCGGCTCCTCGACCACTACCTGCGCACCGCGACCCGGGCCGCCGAGCTGATCGACGCCCCCGCCCAGCCGGCCCCCACGCCGCCGCCCGTGCCCCGCGAACCCTGGACCGGCCCGCACGCCTGCGTCCCCCCGTACCCCGAGACCGTGCCCCCGGCCCCGTACGGGACCGGCCGCGACACCGGCGTACGGGCGGAGGACGGCGCCGCGTCCGTCACCGCTCCGGCCGACGACGCGCCCGCCGACGAACCCGCCGCCCTGGCCTGGTTCCAGGCCGAGCGGCCCGGCCTGCTGGCCGCCCTGGCCCACGCCGACGAGCACGGCTTCGACCACCACACCCTGCGACTGTCCCTCGCGCTGGCGCCCTGCCTCCGGCTGCGCGGCCACACCGAGGACGAACGCCGGGTGCTCGGCCTCGCCGTGGCCGCCGCCCGCCGCCTGGGCGACGACGAGCGGCGGCTGACGGCCCTGACCGCCCTGGCCACCTCGTGCTGGCACCTCGGCCGCGTCACGGAGGGGCTGGAGAGCGCCCGCCAGGCCCTGGCCCTGGCCGAGGAGTCGGACGACGGGCCGGGCACCGCCCTGTGCCTCAGCAGGATCAGCATGTTCTACACGACCCTCGGCCGGTACGAGGAGGCCATCGACTTCCTGCACCGCTCCCTGGCACTGCTCAGCGGCACGGGAGCCGGCGGCGAGGAGGGCACCGCCCTCGCCTGCCTCGGCACCGCGCAGAGCGCCCTGGGCCGGCACGCCGAAGCACTGCAGACCAGCCGTCTGATCACGCTCGGCAGCAGGACGGCAGGCGACGCGCACGGCGAGATCACGGGCCTGACCGGCGAAGCCGCCTCGCACGCGGCCGCCGGCGCCTTCGACACGGCCCTGCGCCGGCTGGCCGAGGCGTCCGCGCTGGCCCGCCGCGTCGTCACCCCGCACGGCCAGGCGGTCGTCCTCGCCCGCTACGCCGACGTCTACCACCGCCAGGGCCGCCACACCGAAGCCCTGCGGGCCGGCCACGCGGCCCTGGGACTGCTGCGCACCGTGCGCCGCCCGGCCCTCGCCGCCACCGTGCACAACGTCCTGGGCGCGGTGCACCGCGCCCGCGGCGACCTCGACCTGGCCCGGCGCCACCACCAGCAGGCCCGCCGCCTCGCGCGGTACACCGGGCTGCGCAGCGAGCTGGTCCTGGCGCTGGACGGCATCGCCAAGTCCCGCCCGCCCCGGGACGGGGACCGGTCCGCCCCGGCCTGCCGCGACCCCCGCCCGGACCACGCCACCGATCCCTTCACCCCGTCCTCCGTCGTGCACCCCAACTGACCCCCGGCGGTCCGCCCGGTGGCGGTCCGGGACCGCCGGGTGTCAGCGGAGACAGCGTGCCTCCGCGTACTCCTTGGCGTACCGCAGCGTCAGCCGGCTGTCCGCCCCCAGTGCGTTCCGGACGACGTCCTTGGCCTGCGCCAGGCCGGCGCCCGCGCCGAGCACCGCGTCGACGGCCGCCGGATCGACCGCGACGGTGTGCCGGGCGGTGGCCGTCACCGTCCCCCCGCACGGCGTGAACACCCAACTGCCCATCTGGAGGCTGAGCAGTTCGGGCAGCCGCGTCCGCTTGTAGACGATCCGACGCGGTGGGAAACACACCCGGACCGTCCCGTTCCGATCCGCCTCCGGGCCGTCGCCGGCCGCCCGCCCCCAGGTGCCCGGCGCCCGCCCCCGCGCCCCCGCGGCCAGCACCGCGCCCGCCCCGCCCGCCGACGGCAGCCGCTCCGACCACGACTGTGCCTCACGGACGAAGGAGTAGACGTCGTCGGCCGACCCGGCGATGCGGACGCTGTCCTCGAAGGACAGCAGCAAATCGTGCCCCCGGCCGCCCAGTTCGGCGCTGCGGCGCAGCGCCTCCAGCCCGTCCCTCGCCCGGCGGACCACCGTCCGGCCGATCCGGGCGAGCTGCCGCGGGTCGTCGTCGACGGCCCGGAACTCGTGCCGCAGTCGCACCCGGCACTCCCGGGCCGAGACCGGCTCGAACTCCCACCGGCCGCCGAGGAAGGCCACCGGCGGTGCCGGCAGCTCCTGCCGGAACCGGATGCACCGCCGCTCCGGCGCCAGCACGCGGCGCGAGACGGAGCCCTGGGCCTCGCCGTCGGCGACCGCCCACACCCGGATCACGTCCCGGCGGCCGGTGCGTTCGAGGCAGTCGACGTGCACCAGCGGCGGGAAGACCCGCGGCCAGTCCTCCGCCGCGGCCACCAGCCCGTAGACCCGGTCGACGGGAGCCCGCACGGTCATGGTGTGCTCGGCTCCGCGCCGGTCCTCTCCTGCCATCGTTGTCGTCTCCTTCGAGTCTGTGGGCGGGCGCCGGCCGCCGGGGAGCCCGCCCACACGGCCGGCGGGCGCGCGGGCACGACGGCCGGCGGCCCGGGACACGGCTGAGGGCACGGTCGGCGCGCGGGGGCCGCCGCGGAGGACGGGCGGGTACGTGAGCGGTGAACAGCCGGTGCCGGGCGTGCCGGTGTGCCGACGGGACGCGGCCCGGTCTCCGGGCCGGTGAACGGGCGGCGTGACATGCCGCCCGGCGGTGACCCGCCGCGGCGGCCGGGAGGCACCGTTTCCGGCCCCGTGCCGGGGCGCAGGGTGCAGGGGCACCAGTGTGGTGGGCATCGTCTTGGCTCCGCGCGCCCGGTGTCAAGACCGCCTCCTCGCGGAGGCGACGAGTCCGGGGAACACACCGCCGGCCGGAACGGTCGGGAACCGGGCGGCCCGCGGACAGGGCCGGAAACGGCCCGGGGAACCGTCCCGGGAACGGCGGGAACGGAACGGGAACGGACCGGTACCCGCCCGGGAACCGGCTCGGGCAGGCTCGGAGCCCGGTCGCCGACCGCTCCCTCACCCCTTCACTCCGCAGCCCTGGAGCACCGATGCCGCACGCCCCCGCCCCCGCCGGCACCACCCCGGCCCGCCGCCGTCTGGTCAAGGACCTGGCCGTCCTGCGGTGGCTCTACGACGAGCTGGCCGACGCCCTCACCCGCCCCCGCAGAGTCGTGGAAAAGGTCAGCGAGCGCGGCTCGCCCGGCATCCCGCTCGACACCCGGGTCCTGGACGCCAGGGCGGACATCAGGACGGTCCTGACCCACTGGGCGGCCCTGGTCCGCGAACAGCGCGGTGTCACGGCCCCGGCCCGTGACACCGCCGCGCTGGCCGCCTTCCTCGCCCGGCACGCCGACTGGCTGACGGCGCATCCGGCCGCCGCCGACCTCACGGCCGAGACCGGCGAGCTGATCCGGGCCGCCTGGTCCGCGCTGTCCGGCCACCGCGACCGGCACGTCGTCGTCGGCACCTGCGTCCGGCCGGGGTGCTCCGGCCGGCTGGCCGCCCGCCTGGGGAACCGGACGGCCGCCGGCGAGGCCGCCATCGTCTGCTCCGCCGACTCCGGCCACACCTGGTCGCCGGAGGCGTGGCACACCCTCGGACCGCGCGGCGGTGCCCGCCCCGGTCCGAGCGCGGGCTTCACCGCGCAGGAGATATCGGTCCGCTGGCGCCTCGCCTCCGGCACCGTCTACTGGCTGGCCAGCACCCACGACTGGGGCCGCCGCAAGGAAGGGCGGCGCGTCCTGTACGACCGCGACGACGTCATCGCCACCATGCGGGACCGGGTGGCCGGGCAGGCCCTGGCCGGGTAGCGGCCCGCCGCCCCCGTCCGCCTTCCGCCTCCGGGCGACCCGCCGAATGGCCGTCCCTCTTCGAACGGAACGGCCGGGTGAGGCGTTTCCCCGCCCGGCCGGACTCGTTGAGCGGTGACAGGTCGCCCCCCTTCGGGGCGCCTTGTCCAGGGATCCCCTATTCAGGAAGACGGAGAGCGGAGCAATGTCTGTGTACCGGATGAGTGTCGTGTCGGCCGCGGTCGTCGTGATCGGAGCCCTGTCCCTGCCGGGCGTGGCCCAGGCCCGGACGGCGGTCGCGCCGGCCGGACCGGCCGTCCACGCCGTACCCGCCGACCAGCCCCCCTTCCCCTACGCCGACTGCCTCAGCGCGGCGAAGAAGCACGGGGAGAGCGAGTCGTACGCCAAGTGGCACTGCGACCAGCTCGTCAAGAAGGGCTGGGTCAAGCCCCCGAAGCGCTGACACCGCGCTGTCACCGCGTCGCCCCGCGCCCTCCCGCCCACCCGGACGGGAGGGCGCGGGGCGGTACGGGCCGGTGCGGGCCGCGCGGCCTCAGGCGCCCGGCACGGCGCGCTCGGCCAGCTCGGTGACGGCGTGCGCGACCGACGCGAGGGTGGCGTGGCGGTGCCAGCCGGCGAACGACCGGCCGACGAAGTCACGGATGCCCACCTGCTCGGCACGGCGCATGCCCGCGCTCCCCACCCGGCGTCCCAGGCACGCCAGCCGCAGCAGCACGGCCTGGTCCGCGGCGGTCAGGTCGGTGAGCCACAGTTCGGCCGGCCACTGCGCGCCGGCGGGGCCGGAGCAGAACAGGACGAACTCCCCGATACCGCGCGCCCGTCCGGACGCGTCGGGCAGCGCGGGCAGCCGCACCCGCACGGTGGCCACGAGCTCGGCCACGTCCGCCGTGCCGGTGGTCATCAGGGTCACGCCGTGCCGCCCGATGCGCGTCAGCCGGGCGATCCGGCGGGCCGGTAACGGAGTGTCCGCCCAGCCGGGCAGCGCGGGATCGGCCGGCAGCAGCCAGGTGTCCTGGCGGATCCGTGACATCTGCGCCGCCCCCGCCGCACGCAGCTTCGCCGCCACCGCGACGCCGTCGAGCCGCTCTCCGTTGAGCACCACCGGCCCCCGCGGCAGTTGGTGGCGCGCCACGGTGTCCAGGTACGCCCGGACCACCGAGTGCTCGGGCGTCTCCCGCGCGGGCTCCTCCCCGCGCCCCACCGCTCCCGTCCGTTCCGCACTCGCCTCACTCGCCCCGCCCGCCCCGCCTTCCCCGGGCCGGCGGGGCGGCAGGTGCAGCCGCCAGTGCACCGGCACGGCCGCGGCCGGCGCCGCCGCCCACACTCCCACCGCCTGCTGCGCGGTGACGGCCTTGCCGCTCTCCCACGAGTACGTCCGGCCCACCCCGACGGAGTGTGTGCCGGACTTCGGTATCGTCATCGGCTGCACCACGCACGCCTGCGGCGCCAGGTGCCGCGCCAGATACCGGCCCAGGGCCTCGCGCATCGGCTCCCACGCCCACGTCGAGTCGTTGACGAAATGGTGCAGCCCCTGGTCGTTGACCTGTTCCCCGAGGAACGCCGCGATGTTCCGCACCGACTTCCTCCCCGGCGCGCCCAGCAGCCCCCGCAGGTACATCACCCCTTTGCGGCGCTGGTCCGCCCGGGGCAGCGAGGCGAAGACCACGGAGGACAGTTCGGCCAGGAGGCGGTCCAGGGCAACTTTCCTGGCGGCGTCCGGAAAAGGGTCGTTCCGGACGGCGTTCCGTACATCCGTCCAGTGCGGCTCACCGGTCACGAGAGTCATCGACGATCCTCCCTGTCGGGCCGCGCGGTCCGCCTCTCGGGGAACCGGCGACCGGCGGCGGTGCCTGTGCCGTGCCGTCCTGAGAAAAGATCTCCGCGTTTTTTCCCGGATTCCCGCCGCGTGTTCCGGGCCGGCCGGCCTCGCGCGGCGGAGGCGGGAAGAACCGGCCGCGGTGGGGAACCGGCGGGCCGGCCGGCGCCCGACGCCCGCCGCGCCGCCGGGAAATGGGCCGGTCGCGACGGTCCGGCACCCGCGGACGGAATTCATGGTGGGCGGCGGGGCCGGTCCTGACAAGGGAATGTCCCGCGCCACCGGCCGGACCGGCGGAAAGGTGGCGGAAACGGCTGCCACCGGGCGCGGACCGGGAAAGCGCCTGCCGATTCCGCGCCTGCGGGAAACCGCCCGCCGCCCGCCCGGGCATCCTGCGCACAGGGCGGGAGAAGGCCGCCCGGAGCGGGCGGGGACGCCGGGGAGGACGGCGGGACCCGCGGGAACGCGCGCCCACGGCACCCGCCGCCCGGCCGCGGCGCGCGCCCGGCACGGCGGCCCCGCCCGTACCGGCTCAGGAGAGCCCGTACTGCAGCCGCGTGCGCAGTTCCCGCCGGTTGGCGACGCCCAGCGCCTCGTACACCCGCCGTATCCGGCGGTACATCGACCGCTCGGAGCAGTGGAAGCACCGCGCCATCTCGCCGACCGGGACGCGTTCGCGGAGCATGCGCACCAGCGCCCGGTCCTCGTCGGACAGCGCGCCCACCGGCGCGGCCCCGCCCGGCGCGGGCCCGGCGGCGTCCGGAGCGCCCACGGCCGCGGCGTGCTGGAGCAGCAACCCGCGCAGGACCCGGAACGACTCGGAGGGCCGCACCAGGAGGTTGAGCACCCAGTTGGCGCCGCTCTGGATCGCCAGGTGGGTCTGCGTCCCCACCGCGTCCGCGACGACCCCCACGATCCCCGCGACCGGGTCCGCCGCGGAGACCCGGGCCAGCACCGCGGCGTGCTGCGGGGTGAAGGCGGGCAGCGCCGCGAACACCCCCTCACGGCCCCGGACGGCCGCGCCGACGTCGTCCGCGTACTGCCAGCGGAGCGACGGGTCCGTCGTCCTCCCGCCGTACCCTTCCAGCAGCCGCCGCAGCGAGTGGTGGGCGACGATCACCGCTGCGTCCGCACCGGCCACGGCCGTACCTTGATTCCCCATGAGATCCCCCGCGTGCACCATCGAGCACCATTCGTCCCTTGTCCGGCGGGCGGAGTCCGGGCCCGGCCCGGGCGGCTCACCGCGCGCGTGCCGTGCCGGCGGCCGACGCCGCCACCCCCGGCGGAAGGACGCCCTGACGGGCAGGGCGGTCGGCCGCGGGACCGGGGACCACCCGGCGCCGTCCCGGCGGGGGAGTGGTGCGACGAGCCGATCCGCAGCGCATGCCGGTTCCTTCGTCGGTGACGACGGGCGGCCGCCCGTCGCCCGGCTCCCGGAAGCGCGGCGCCGGTCCACCCCGGGAACCGCATTCCGTTCGGCGCATGCCGAATGCCGGCGCCAAGGGTCCAATATGCTGTCACCGGATGGCAGTTGAAGGCAAGTGGCCGTCACGGCCGCGAGCGCGGCACCCGTGCGGTGAATCCGGGCGCAATGGGCCCCGCCGCCGGGAAACTCCGAAGTGCCCGAACCCCCGCCCCTTGTCGGGGAATCGGGCCGGATGAACGTCGAACGCCGAATATGTCCGGCGCCCGCGGGCGGCTCGTTTCCTCATTTTCCGAGCGCGCCGGGTTCCCGGTCCGGCGGCGCCCCGGCGGAAAAGCGCCGTCGCGCGATTCCGGGGCGTTTCCGCCGGACCGGGCGGACGGCCGTCACACCGGCGCCGTCCCGTTCCGCGCGCCCATGCCGTCCAGCAGGTACTCCAGGCCCAGCGCGAAGGTGCCGTCCCAGTCGTGGTCGGCGATGTAGCGGTGGGTCGCGACGGTCGGGTACCGCTCGCGCCGGCCGTCGAGGTACTCCTGTCCGGCCCGCGCCTCCTCGGGGGAGAGCCGCAGGCTCGACTGGGCGGCGGTGGCGCCCATCACGTGGTTGTACAGCGCCCACGTCGCGGCGTTCAGCCGGTCCTCGCCCAGCCCGGCGCGGAGCAGTGCCGACTGCAGGAACTCCATCCAGGTGAGGAAGTTCGGCCCCAGCAGCGGCCGTCGGCGCGACGGCAGCTCGGCCGACCACGGGTGGCGCAGCACGGCCCGCCGCCAGTCGTGCAGCAGCCGCGCGATGTCGTCCCGGGGCCGGTCGGTGTGCCGGTCGGGGACGGGCGTCTCGCCGAAGATGGCGTCGACGGCCAGGTCGACGACGTCGTCCTTGGTCGTCACATGCCAGTAGAGCGTGGTCGCCCCCGCCCCGAGCCGTTCGGCCAGCCGGCGCATGGTCAGCCGGTCGAGGCCCTCCTCGTCCAGCAGCGCCACGGCCGCCCCGACGATCCGCTCCCGCGTGAGCGGCGCGTCCCCGCTCCGGCCGGCCCGCGCGGGACGCAGCCAGACACTTCCCACGCCGCGGTGGGCCCGGCCCCCCGCCGCCTGCTCGCTGTCGGTGATGACCTTCACCTCCCCATGTACGTGATCACCCCGGAAAAACGCGCACAACGTATCACCCGGCGCCGCGGCCCCGGCCGGGGCCGCCGCCTCCCCGCGCGGGACGCCGGCACGCTTCCCGCGACGGACGCGGAACCCGGCCGGGCCCGGGCGGCCGCACCCGGTGCGACCAGGGCGGACACCCTTCGTCCCGCCCCGTGCGCCACCCCCTTTCGGGCGCCCAACTGCCGTCGCGTGGCGGGGATTTCGACCTTGTCCGGTCGAGTCGGGGTGTAGTACGCTCCCCGCCGTCCAGACCAGTGTTCCAGTAACCGGACCGACGTACTAGTGACGGTGACGCATGGTTCTGTCCGAAGCCCCGGCACCCCTGGCCGACCCCAGGCGCTGGTGGACCCTGCCCGTGGTGAGCCTCGCCCAGTTGATGGTCGTGCTCGACGCGACGATCGTGAACATCGCCCTGCCCTCCGCCCAGCACGACCTGGGCATGTCCGACACCGACCGGCACTGGGTGATCACGGCGTACGCCCTCGCCTTCGGCGGTCTGCTGCTCGTCGGCGGCCGGGTCTGCGGAGCTCTCGGCCGCCGACGCGCCTTCCTCGCCGGGCTGGTGGGGTTCGCCGCGGCCTCCGCCCTCGGCGGGGCCGCCGGCAACGCCGGCACCCTGTTCGCGGCCCGCGCCCTCCAGGGCCTGTGCGCCACCCTCCTCGCCCCCGCGGCGCTCTCCCTGCTCGCCCTGACCTTCACCGACGCCCGTGAACGGGGGCGCGCCTTCGGCGTGTTCGCCGGTGTCGGCGCCGGCGGAGCCGCCCTCGGGGTGGTCGCCGGCGGACTGCTCACCCAGTACGCCGACTGGCGCTGGTGCCTCTACATCAACGTTCCCATGGCCGTTCTCGCCCTGGCCGGCACCCCGTTCCTCCTCCGCGACCGGCCCGAGCGCGGACTGCCGCGCCCCGACGTGCCCGGCGCGGTGCTCAGCGCCGTCGGCCTGGTCGCCCTCGTCTACGCCTTCGCCCAGGCCGAACCCCGGGGCTGGACCGACCCCGTGGTCGTCGTGCTGCTCACCGGAGGCGTCCTGCTCCTCGCCCTCTTCGCCGTCGTCGAGACCAGGTCGCCGCACCCCCTGCTGCCGCCGCGCGTCCTGCTGCACCGCGCCCGCGGCACGGCGTTCTCGTCGGTCTTCCTGATGTTCGTCGCGATGTTCGGCTTCTTCCTGTTCGTCAGCTACTACACCCAGACGATCCTCGGCTACTCGGCCGTCAAGGCGGGCATGGTCCTGCTGGTCAACGCCGTCGGCGGCATCGTCGGATCGATGGGCATCGCGGGATACCTGCACCGGCGCACGTCACCCCACGTGCTGATCATCGGCAGTCTGCTCGTGGCCGCCGCCGGGATGCTCGTCCTCACCCAACTCACCGCCACCAGCGCCCACGTCTTCCTCGGCTATCTGCTGCCCGCCCAGATCCTCACCGGCCTCGGCCTCGGCTGTCTCCTGGCCACCGCCACCAACCTGGTGACCGCCGGCATGGGCCCGGCCGACGCCGGAGTCGCCTCCGCCGCCTACAACGCCGTCCAGCAACTGGGCGCCGCCCTCGGCACCGCCCTGCTCAACTCGGTCGCCACCAGCGTCACCGCCGGCTACCTGGACCGCCACGGCCGCGGCACCGACGCCGTCGACGCCGGCACCGTGCACGGCTACACCGTGGCCCTCTGGATCGCCTTCGCCGTCCTCGTCTGCGGCGCGCTCGCCGCCGGCGGCCTCTCCCGCGGCCGAGCGGCCGGCAGCGGCGCCCGCGCCGCCGAACCGGTCTCCTGAACACCCCGCCACGAAAAGGGAGTCACGGCCATGGAACACGACCCCGGCGGATTCGTCCCCGTCATCGACCTCTCGGACCGGCACACCCCGCACGGCCGCGCCGCCGTCGCCGCGGCGATC
Organism: Streptomyces sp. NPDC052910; assembly: GCF_055585605.1. Lineage (NCBI taxonomy): Bacteria > Bacillati > Actinomycetota > Actinomycetes > Kitasatosporales > Streptomycetaceae > Streptomyces > Streptomyces sp. NPDC052910. Next base: position 192,629 of record NZ_JBVJJR010000011.1, on the reverse strand, counting down.
GCACGCGCCTGCGAGGAGTCCGGGTTCTACGTCGTCGTCGGCCACGACGTCCCCCGGGACCTGATCCGGCGCATGCACCGCGTCACCCGGGCCTTCTTCGCCCTCCCGGACGCCGAGAAGGACCTGGTGGCCCACCGCCCCGGCGTCTCCGGCCACCGCCGCCTCGGCGGCACGACCGCCCACAGCATCGACCGCCCGTCGCCGCCCGACCTGTGCGAGGCGTTCGCCGTCCACGTCACGGGCGACCTGGACGCCGCGGAACGCGCCCGGCTCGGCGACCGGTGGGCCACCTGGACCCTGGCCAACGTCTGGCCGGAACGCCCCGCCGGCTTCCGGGACGTGTGGCTCGCCTACCTGGCCGCCGTCCGTGACCTGGCCGCCGACCTGATGCGGCTGTCCGCCCTCGCCCTGGGCCTGGACGAGGAGTTCTTCACCGACAAGTTCGACCACGACGGCTCCTCGCTCGCCGCCAACCACTACCACCCCCAGCGGCGGCCCCCCTTGCCGGGCCAACTGCGCCGCGGCCCGCACACCGACTTCGGCGCGCTGACCGTCCTCCACCAGCAGGACGACCGCGGGGGACTACAGGTGCTCGACGGGGACGGCCGGTGGCGGGACGTGGCCGCGGTCCCCGGGAGCTTCGTCGTCAACCTCGGCGACCTGATGGCCCTGTGGACCGGCGGGCGCTGGGTCTCCACCATGCACCGGGTGGTCAACCCGCCGCCCGGCGACACCTCGTCCCGCCTGTCCGTCCCCTTCTTCTACCTCCCCAACCACGACGCCGTCGTCACACCCCCGGCCCACCTCGCCCCGGACCCCGACGGCGGGCCGCCCGCGAGCGTGCCGGCCGGACCGTGGATGTCCCGCAAGCTCCGCAAACTCTTCGCCGCCACCGGCTGACGAGCGGCCCGCCCAGGGCCGACGAGAAGTTGACAGATGCCGCCGACGCGCCGTGGTCGCCCCGCGCGGGCCGCCACTACCGTCGACCGGGGGCACCGCCGCCCCCGGAACGCCCCACGGTCCGCGACAGGACCGCACCGCACACCGACCGATCCACCGAACGCACCGGCAGGAGGACGAGGGACGATGCGGAAATCGGCGCACCACGACCGGATCAGTGCCCAGTACCAGTCCGTGAGCACCCGCTACGACCGGGTGAAGAACCTCCCCTACGCCTTCGCCGAACGGGAGACGCTGTGCGCGGCCCTCCCCGACCTCACCGGCAGGTCCGTCCTCGACGTCGCCTGCGGGACCGGCTTCTACTCCCGCCTCTTCAAGCGCCTGGGCGCCGAGCGCGTGGTCGGGGTCGACATCGAGCGGAGCATGGTCGACTGCGCCCGCGAGATCGAGGAGGAGGACCCGCTGGGCATCACCTACGACGTCTTCGACGCCGCCGAGCTGCCCGTCCTGGGGGAGTTCGACGTCGTCGCGCCCGTCTGGGCGTTCGTGCACGCCAAGGACGCCGGGGAGTACGAGGAGATGGTGACCCGGTGCGCGCGCAACCTGGCCCCCGGCGGCACCATGGTGGCCCTGTGCTCCAACCCCGACATCGACCTGGAGCGGATGGCGGCCTACCCGCGCTACGGGCTCTCGATCACCCCCAAGGAGAAGCACGGCGACCTCCAGGTGATCACCATCGGGATGGACGTCGACCCGCCCGTCTCCTTCGACGGGTTCTTCTGGCCCGCCGGCATCACCGAGACGGCCATGGCCAAGGCCGGCCTCGTCGACATCCGACGGCGCCCGAACCTCGCGCCCGGACACGTGGACGGCGAGAACCCCAAGGGCTACTGGACCGACTTCGTCGAGAACCCGCCGTTCGCCCTGTACACCGCCGAACGGCCCTGACCGGCACACCGCGCCCGCGGCCCGGCCCGGGCCGCGGGGCCCCTGGAGACGGAGAGGCCATGAAGATCGCTGTATTCGGCGCCAACAGCACCACCGGCCGCCACCTCACCCGGCAGGCCCTCGCCGAGGGCCACACGGTCACCGCCACCGTACGGCGGCCCGACGACTTCCCCCTGGCCGGCCAGGGGCTGAGCGTACGCGGCGTGGACGTGTTCGACCGGGACGCCGTCGACGCGGCGGTCGCCGGACAGGACGCGGTCGTCACCATCCTCGGCGTCCCCTACGGACGGGAGCCCGTCACCGTCCTCTCCCGGGGCATCACCCACATCACCGACGCCATGGCCGCCCACGGCGTCAAACGCCTCGTCTGCTGCTCCTCCCGGCTGCTCGCCGTCCGCGCGCCGGCCGGCTCGGGGGAGCGGCCCCCCAAGGAGCGCTTCACCCACCGCCGGGTCGTCTACCCGATCCTGCGCACCCTCGGCAACCAGCTCTACACCGACATGATGCGCATGGAGCGCACGGTCCGCGCCACCGACCTCGACTGGACCCTCGTACGGCCGTCGGCGCTGTACGACACCGACACCCGCACCGCGTACCACTTCGCCGTCCCCGAGGCACCCGGCCTCTACACCTCGCGCATCGACCTCGCCCACGCCCTGCTGCGGCTGTGCACCGAGGACACCCATCTCCGCACGGTCATCGGCGTCTTCACCACCGAGGGCGTGCCGACCTTCCGGGACGTGCTGCTGAAGGAGGTCCTGCGCATCGGCTCGTGGAAGAGCGGGTGACCGCCGGCCGCGCCGGAGCACGGGCCGCCGCACCCGGGATGTGACGGCCCGTCCGGCGTACCGGGCCGTCAGCGCGGTTCCAGGTAACCGGCCAGGGTGTACGTGCCGGACGGGCCGTCGGAGGCCCGGCCGGCGGCGTCCGGCGCGGCCGGCAGGAAACCGCCCAGGGTGTACGTCCCCTCGTCGTCGCCGGCCCGCGGCGCCGCGTCCGGGGCGGCGCCCTCCGGGCCGTGCAGCCAGGACACGTAGTCGTACAGGTCGGACGCCGACATCCCGGCCAGGGCGGCGTTGCGGGCCGTGGCCGCCGCCCCCGCCGCGTGCCACAGGGCGATGCTGTCCCGGGCCAGCCGGTGCACCCGCGCCGTACGGTCGCGGCGGGCCGCGGCGTAGCCGGCCAGCCCCGCCGGGAACGCCCCGGCGGGACAATCCAGCGCCGCACCGAGGGCCACCGCGTCCTCCAGGGCCAGGCAGGCGCCCTGCGCCGCGTAGTGCAGCATCGGGTGGGCCGCGTCGCCGAGCAGGGCCACCCGCCCGTCGGTCCACCGCCGCACCGGCTCCCGGTCCACCAGCACCCAGGCCTTCCAGCCGGTGCCCAGCTCCAGCAGGCGCCGGGCGGGCTCGCACAGCGCGGCGAACTCCCGCAGCACCGACGCCGAGGTGACGGGCCGGCCGGAGAACGGCTCGGGCGGCCCGTTCTCCGCGCTGGGCGCCAGGTTGAGGTACCGGCCGCCGGCGATCGGGTAGTGCACGAAGTGCCGGCCGGGCCCGGCCCACCAGGTCACCGCCCGCCGCCGCGACGCGGCCGGCACCCGCTCCATGGGGACGGCCGTCCGGTACACCGTGATACCCGCGTTCCGTGGGCCGCCGTCCCCGAGCATCCGCTCCCGCACGGCGGAGCGCAGCCCGTCGGCGCCCACCAGGGCGTCCGCCACCAGACTCCGGTCCCCCTGGAGCAGCACCCGCACCCCGGCACCGTCGTGCTCGTAACCGACGACCGGGTGCGAGGCCCGCAGCTCCACCCCGGGTTCCGCACGACAGGCCGTCAGCAGGGCCCCGTGCAGCTCCCCGCGGTGCACCACCACGTAGGGGGCGCCGAACCGGGCCCGATAGCGCTCGTCCAGCGGCATGCTCACCACGTGTTCGCCGGTGACGCCGTCCATGAACCGCAGCTCCGGCACCGGCACGGCCAGTCGGGCGACGGCCTCGGACAGCCCCAGCCCGGCCAGGGCGCGCAGCCCGTTGGGGGCGAGCTGGACGCCCGCGCCGAGCTCGGTGAAACCGGCCTCCCGCTCGCAGACCACCACCCGGTGACCCCGGCGGGCCACGGCGAGCGCCGCGGCCAGACCACCGATGCCGCCGCCCGCGACCACCACCACGGCCGTCATGCCCGGCCCCCGTCCCGGCCCGCGCCCGCGTCTCCGTCCCGATCGGCCCCGCCGGCCAACCGGGCGGCCAGCTCCAGCCGTTTGACCTTCGTGGTGGCCGTCCTGGGCAGGTCCGCCTGCGACCAGCGCACCGGATCGGCCATCGCCGGCAGCCCGGCCACCGCCGCGCGCCAGGCCGCCCCGTCCAGCGGCCGGTCCCCGTGCGTGCACACCACCGGCAGCGGCGGCCCCCCGGCCGTGGGCAGGATCACCACCTCCGCCAGCTCCGGCAGCCGGGACAGCAGCCGGTCCTCCACCGACAACGTGCTGCCGAACCCCGGGATCTCGTCCACCTCGCGGTCCGTCAGGTGCAGACACCCCCAGCGGGTGCGGTAACCCAGGTCGCCCATGCGCCACCACCCGTCGTCGCTCTGCCGCGTGAACCGCTCCGGCTCGCCCAGATAGGTGCGGATCCGCCCGTCACTGCTCACCTCGATCCAGCCGGGGGAGGCGGACGAGGGCCGCCGCCCGTCCCGGCTCACCACCCGCACCCCGGTCATCCCCGGAAAGGGCACCCCCACACAGCGCCCGTCCGCGTCCGGAGAGCGGCGCCGGCCGTAGGCGCGGGCGACGGTCGGGCCGACCTCGCTCTGCCCGTAGATCTGGCCGAAGCGCGGGAACCGCCGGCCGGACGCCGCGATCAACGTCCGTACCGTGCGCGGGTGCAGGGCGTCGAAGGTGCTGCTGAACAGCTTCACGTTGGCCAACGGCGCCCGGGGGTCGGCGGCCAGTCGCTCCCAGCTCAGGTACGTGTTGGGATGCGCCTCCAGGACGGCCGGCCGCAGTCGGGCGAAGAGGCGCGCCACCCGCTCCGGATCGGCGTCCGCCAGAACGGCCACCGGGAAGCCGCGCAGCAACGCCAGGGCCAAGGCGGTGACCAGCCGCGAGTGCACGAACGAGACGTGGATCGCCACCGGCTCCCGGCGCCGCATCAGCGCCGTGGCCATCGCCTGCGGCCGGTAACGGGCCTCCAGGCTGTGCCCGGTGTGCACCGCCAGCTTGGGCAGCCCGGTGGTGCCCGAGGTGTGGGTGACCAGGGCGGGACGGTCCGGGGGCACCGGCACCTCCGGCACCCGCGGCGCACCCGCCAGGCCGGCCAGCGGCACCGCGCGGGCGTCCCGCCCCGCGGCCAGCAGCACCCGCGAGGCCAGGGTGAACACCGCGTCCGGCAGCGAACCGGCCAACGTGACGGCGTCCGTCACCAGCACCGGGCGCTCGACCCGGCGCAGCAACGCCGTCACCGTCGCACCGTCCAGATGCGGGGAGAGCAGGACGGGAACCCCGCCGATCCGCGCCACGGCGACGGCCAGCAGGGTGATGTCGAAGGCGTCACTCTTGTGGATCACCACATGACCGTCCGGCCGCACCCCCGCCCGCCACAGCCGGGCCGCGAAGTCGTCCACCAGGTCGGCGACCTCCGGCAGGGTCATGGTCCGCCCCCGTTCCGGGGCGATGTCCAGGTCGTGGTCGAGGAGCAGGACGTTCGACGGGTACCGGGCGGCGGCCCGCTCGAACAGCGAACCCAGCCGGATGCCCCGGTTCCCTATGCGCTGCAGCAGCATGCGTCAGCCTCGCTTCCGGTGATGTGCGCGGACGTGCCGGTCAGCGGGGTTCGAGGGCCTCCTTCAGCCGTGCCGCCGTCGCGGCCATGTCCCGCTCCAGCTTGGCGTTCCACTCGACGAAGAACCGCCTCCGCTCCGCCTCGTCCATACCGGCGGTGATCCCGCGGATCCCTTCCGTGGGCGCCCCCATGCGGAAGTGGTGGGTGAGCCGCGTGGCACCGCCCGGGGCGGGCGCGAGGGCGTACCCCCAGACGCTGTCCTGGATCCGGCCGGCGCCGTCCAGCATCGCCCACGCGAACCGGCGGCCCGGCTCGGCGACGACGACCTCGGCCCGCGTCGTCCACTCGCCGCGCACCACCGGCGCCCACGCCACCACGTCCGCCGGGCGCCGGTTGCGGCCGACGAACACCGTCCCCACCGCACCGGCCGGCCCGCCCTCCCACTCCCCGCCCACGCACTCCTCACTCCACCGGTGGCAGCCGGGGAGGTCGCTGACCGCCGCGTACACGGTCTCCGGCGGCGCCGCGACGAGGACGCCGGTACTGATCTCGAAGAGGGGACCGGCCGCCGTGGCCGCGGCCGTGTGGTTCCCCGTCGTACGGTTCCCTGCCGTCATACCGGACAGCGTCGGGGCACCCGGCCGCCCGGGGCAACGCGCCCGCCCGGGGATTCGTCAGGTGTCCGGCGGGCACCGCCTTCCGGGGCGGCCGGGAGGTGCCGGGAGGTGACAGACTCGCGCCGGCCGCCGTCGACGGCCCGGAACGGCGGACCGTAGGGTCGCCTCGACGTGCCGAGCCGTCGAAAAGCGAAGGATCCTCCATGAGGACGAGCGCGACAGGCACCGCCGGAACGCCGTGGTCCGGCGCCGTCGACGTCCACCACCACACCCTCCCCGCCTGGTACGCCCGCGCGTTGGCGGACCTCGGGTCCGCCCCCACCCTGCCCGGCGTCGACGCGCCGGCCTGGACCGTCGGCACCGCCCTGGAGACGATGGACCGGCAGGGCATCAGGGCGGCCCTCCTCAACGTCTGGCCGGGCGTCCCCGCCGTCGACACGGCCACCGGCGCCCGGCTCGCCCGCCGGGTCAACGAACACCTCGCCGATCTCGTCGCCGGCCGGCCCGACCGGTTCGGCGCCTTCGCCGTCCTGCCGCTGCCCGACGTCGACGCCGCCCTCGCCGAACTCGCCTACGCCCTGGACGTGCTGGGCCTCGACGGCGTGTCCCTCGTCACCCACTACGCGGGCACCTACGTCGGCGACCCCCGCCTGGACGCCTTCCACGCCGAGGCCGCCCGGCGCGGCACCCCCCTGTTCGTCCACCCGACCGCGCCCCCGGCCGGCGGACAGCCCACCTTCGGACTGCCGCTCTCCCTCTGCGAGTTCCCGTTCGAGACCGTCCGCCTGTGCGCCCAGCTCCTCTACCACCGCACCCTGGAACGCCACCCGGGCCTGCGGATCATCCTCTCCCACGGCGGGGGCGGCCTCGCCTACTACGCCACCCGGCTCACCCTGGGCCCGCTGGTCAGCGCCGACCTCGGACCGCGGCTGCCCGCCGACCCGATCGGCCTCCTCCGGAGTCTCTACGTCGACACCGCCATGGTCGGCGACCGGTTCGCCTTCCCGGCGGTACGGGCCTTCGCCCGGCCCGACCGGATGCTGGTCGGCACCGACTTCCCGTTCATGCCCGCGTCGTACGGCGACGGCAACGGCCGCCACATCGTGGAACACGGCGGCCTCGGCGCCGGGGACCTCGCACTGCTCCAACACGGCAACGCGGCCCGCCTGTTCCCGCGCCTGGCGGGGGCGGCGGGTGCGGACCGGGCCGGGGACCGACGCGGCGAAGGCCCGGACGGCCACCCCGGCGAACGCCACGGCGACCGTCCCGACGGCCGAATCGACGGCCGCTCCGAAGACCGTCCCGACGGCTGCCCCGATGACCGTCCCGACGACCGGACCGCAGACCAGAAAGGGGACCGTCAGCGTGCTCGATGACACCGCGGTGACCGCGTACCTGGACCGCATCTCCGCCCCGCGCCCGCCCGGCGCCACCCTGGACGGGCTGCGCCGGTTACAGGAACGCCACCTGCTCTCCGTGCCGTTCGAGAACCTCGGCTACCACCTGGGCGAGGACATCCACATGGACGAACGGGTCCTCGACAAGGTCGTCGGCCGGCGCCGCGGCGGCGGCTGTTACGAGGTCAACCCGGCCCTGGCCCTGCTGCTGCGGAGCCTCGGCTACGAGGTCTCCCTCATGCCGGGCCGCGTCTGGATCCGGGGCGAACTCACCCCGCCCCTTTGCCACCTGGCCCTCAAGGTGCGCGCCGAGGGCCGCGACGTCCTCGTGGACGTGGGGTTCGGCCGCAACAGCCGGCACCCGCTGTCCCTGGAGACCGACGCCGAACAGGCCGACCCGAACGGCCGCTTCCACGTCCGGGCGGCCGACGACGGCGGCACCGACGTCCTCCTCGACGGCACGGCCCTGTACCGCGTGTACGACACCCCGTGCACCGTCGCCGACTTCGGCCCGACGCTGTGGTGGTACCGCACCGCGCCCGACTCGCCGTTCCTGCAGAACCTGTTCTGCTCGATGCCGACCGGGACCGGCCGGGTCACCCTCAAGGAAGACCAGTTCACCCTGGTCGACGGGGACCGGCGGGAGAAGCGGCGGATCACCGACCCCCGGGAGCTGCTGGAGACCTACGAGAAGTGGTTCGGCATCAAGCTGGACCGGCTCCCGGTCAAGGCCGCCCCCACCACCACGGCCCCCATGGCGTTCGACTGAGGCGGGGGACCGCGCGGGGGCGAGCGGGAGCCCGCGGCCGTCAGTCCGTACCCGACGGGTTGGAGATCAGGTACCGCCAGCGCCCGTCCGGCCCCCGCCGCGCCACGTCCGTGGCCGTGCCCTCGAGGCGGACCCGGACGCCGTCCTGGCCCACCCCGTCGTGCACGTAGTCGTTGATCAGCAGGGCGGTGTCGCCGACCTCGTACACCTGCCGCAGCGTGACGCTGATCGGGATCCGCCGCCGTACCACCTCCGGCAGCGCGGCGCGGCGCGGCTCTCCCGCCACCGCCTCGCCGGGCCGGCGCACGTGCAGGGCCTCCGGCTCGAAGAGCGCGTCGACCAGGGCGGTGTCGCGTGCGTTGAAGGCCGCCGCGAAGACCCGCGGAAGGTCGGCCGCCGCGAGGGGCGGACAGGCGGCGTCGTCTCGGGGATCGGACATGCCGACGAGTACAGCAGCGGCCGGCGGCATACCGACAGCCGGTCGCGGCGATGTCTGTCAGCTCCGCCCGGGACCGTGGCCGCCGACCGGGAAGGCCGGGCCGCCGGGCGCGGCCCCGGGCGGCGGACTCGAAAGGACCGGGCCGAGGCGAGCGGGCCGAGGCGCGTGGGTTGAAGCGAGCGGGCCGAAACGACCGGACCCAACGGACCGAGCCGAATGGACGGGCCGAATGGACCCGAGCCGAACGGACCGACCGGACCTGACAGATCGCGCCGCCGGGCGGTGGGCACGCCGTCCGCCGGAGCGGCACGATGGGTTCCGCGCCGCCCGTGGCCCGCTCCGACCGGGGTCCGCCGGGCGGTCCCGACACCGCCGTCGCGGCACCGGTCCACGAGGAGCGAACCTCTTGACCACCATCACCATCCTCTTCCACTCCCGCAGCGGGAACACCTACCAACTCGTCGAGAAGGCCGCGCAGACCGCGGCCTCGGCGGGCGCCGAGGTGCGCGTCCGCAAAGTCGCCGAACTGCCCGATCCGATGATCCTCGACAAACAGGCCTACCAAGAGCTCGCCGAGGCCACCGCCGACGTCCCCGAGGCCACGCTCGACGATCTCCTGTGGGCCGACGCCATCATGATCGGCACCCCGGTCCACTACGGCCTGCCCGCCCCGCAGATCCTGAACTTCATCGACCACACCGGGCCCGTCGCCATCCCCGGCCGGCTGATGGACAAGGCCGTCTCCGCCTTCGCCTCCGGCTCCATGCCCCACGCCGGCCAGCAGGCGGCCATCCTGGCCCTGCACAACGCGATCTGCCACTGGGGCGCCGTCATCGTGCCCAACGGCTCGGCCGCCGCCGTCCTCCACCGCCCCGGCAACGGCGCCCCGTACGGCACCGGCACCATCTCGCGTCACGAACCGCGCAACGTCACGGACGACAACCTCGGCGCCATCGAATACCAGACCCTGCGCACCCTCCAGATCGCCGGGGCCCTGCGCCGCGGCCTGGAACCGGAGCCACGCATCACCATGGTCGACCCTGAACGCCTGCGCACCTTCGGCCTCGACATCTGACCGAACGCCCCGCTCCGCCCCGCTCACGGCCCCTGCTCTCGACGGGCGGGACCATCCGAACCACCGGGGCCACCGCACCGGGATCACGAACGAGGAGCCGGCATGGCACCGCGCGACACGCCCTGGCCGCACGGAACGCCGTGCTGGGTGGAGATCCGCGTCGACGACCCCCTCGAAATCGCCGCGTTCTACCGGCGGCTGTTCGGCTGGCGACTCCACGACCAGGGGGCCGAGTTCGACCACTACCTCACCGCCGCCCTCGACGGCCGGCCGGTCGCCGACATCGGCCCCCGCCGCTCCGCCGCGCCGGGCAACCCCGCCGGCTGGCTGGTCTGCCTCGCCGCCCGCGACGCCGACGCCGTGGCCCGGCGCGTCACCGCGCACGGCGGCACCCTGCCGCTGCCGGTCCGGGACATCGGCACCCACGGCAGGTTCGCCGTCGCCGCCGACCCGACCGGCGCGGCCTTCGGGATCTGGCAGGAGGGCGACTACTTCGGGGCCCGGGTCAGCGGTGTGCCCGGGGCGGCGGTGTGGCACCAGTGCGTGACCCCCGACCCGGCCGCCGCCACCGCCTTCCACACCGCGGTCTTCGGCCGCCCCGCGGCCCCCGGTGGCGACGGCGTCCACCACACCCTGCTCGACCCCGACGGCCGTCCCGTGGCTGACGTCGGCCCGCCCGAACACGCGCCGCGCGAGCCGGTGCCCGCGCACTGGTCGGTCACATTCGGCGTCACCGACCTGGACGCCGCGCTCACCCGCGTCACCGAGCTGGGCGGGACGGTCCTCGCCCCGCCGTCCGCCACTCCGCGAGGGCGCACCGCACTGGTCGCCGACCCGGAGGGCAACCCCTTCCATATCCGCGTGGCCGCCCCCTGACCGGGATCGGCCGCGTTCGCCAACTGCCGCACGGATCACGGGAATCCGACTTGGGCGGGCCCTTCCGTCCTTCCCGCCGGGGCCGCGCCGCCGGGGTCGCGCGCGGACCGGCAGGTGACAGATTCCGGCCGACCTGACGAACCGGCCCCACCGCTCGTGGGTGCGCCTCGTCCGCGGGGCCAGGCTGGAGGGGTGCCTCCCTCACCCCACCCGCCATGCCGCCCGCGGACCGGCAGGCCGGACCGCCGGAGCCGTCGGTGACCGGTGACCCACTGTCCCTGCCCCTGGAGACCGCCCGCCGGCAGCCGCGGTGGGACGACCCGGAGCAGGTCCGGCGCGTCCGCGAGACCCTGGCCGGCCGGCCGGGGCTGGTCACCGAGGCCGGCGTGCGGGCCCTCCACACCCACCTGGCACGCGTCGCCGCAGGCGAGGCCGAAGCGGTCCAGGCGGGCGACCGCGCCGAGGACCCCGACGAGTGCACCGCCGCCCACGTGGCCCGCAAGACCGCCGTCCTGGAGGTGCTCGCCGGGGCGATGAAGCTCGCCGGAGGCCGCCCGGTCCTGCGGGTGGGCCGCATCGCCGGCCAGTTCGCCAAGCCGCGCTCCCGGTCCACCGAACGCGTCGGCGGCCCGGTACGTCCGCACGCTCCAGCGCGAGATCCGCGCCTTCCGGGCCGTGCCGGCCGAGGCCGGCGCCTTCCCCGGCGGCGTCCACCTGGAGACCACGCCCGACCGCGTCATCGAGTGCGTGCTCGACGCCCGGGAGGCCGACCGCGCCGGCGAGGTATCCACCAGCTTCTGCGACCCCCGGCTCACGCCGGACCAGGCCCTGGAGGTCGCCTGGGCCGAACCGATCGGGTTCGTCCCGCCGGGACGGACGGCCGGAGCGGCGCCGCAGCACCCCACGACGGAAGGACTGCCCCCATGACGGACAGCGTCGCCCTGGTCACCGGCGCCGCCGGCGGCATCGGCTCGGCCGTCGTCGACGCCCTCGCCCACCGGGGCACCCCGGTGGCCGCGCTCGACCACGACCCCGCCAAGCTGAGCGAACGGGCCGACGCCTGGCGCACCGCCGGACTTCCGGTGACCCCGTTCACCGCCGACGTCACCGACCCCGACGCCGTGGAGGCCGCGGTCACGGCCGCCGAGGAGCGCCTGGGGCCGGTGGACCGGCTGGTCAACGCGGCCGGGGTGATGCACTACGGCGAAGTGGTCACGACGACCCCGGGGGACTGGGCGCGGGTGTTCGCCGTCAACACCGCCGGGGTCTTCCACGTCTCGCGCGCCGTCGTCGGCCGCATGATGCCCCGCCGGCGCGGCGCCCTGGTCACCGTGGCCTCCAACGCCGGCGTCACCCCGCGCGCCAGGATGGCCGGCTACGCCGCGTCCAAGGCCGCCGCCGCCATGTTCACCAAGTCGCTCGGCCTGGAGGTCGCCCGGTACGGCATCCGCTGCAACGTGGTCGCCCCCGGCTCCACCGAGACGCCGATGCTGTGGTCCATGTGGCAGGACGAGACCGGGCGCGACCGCACCCTCGCCGGCAGCCCCGAGGACTTCCGCGTCGGCATTCCGCTGGGCCGGCTCGCCCGCCCGGACGACGTGGCCGCCGCCGTGCTGTTCCTCCTCTCGGAGGATGCCCGGCACATCACCCTGCACGAGCTGACCGTCGACGGCGGCGCCGCGCTCGGCGCCTGAGAGGACCCGCCATGCTCGGCCGGCCCTCGGAGGAGGCCGGGCACATCACCTTGCACGAGCTGACCGTCGACGGCGGCGCCGCGCTCGGCGCCTGAGAGGACCCGCCATGCCCGGCCACCCCCCGCCCGCACCTCCGCACATGCCCGCGGGGTCCGCGGCCGCCTCCCCGCGGACCCCGGCGGGACCCGGGACCGCTTCCTCGCGGGTCCTCGCGGGGTTCTCCGCTGTGTCCTCGTGCATCGGTGGGGGTTCCGCGGTCGTTTCCCGGTGGAGCGGCGTGGGTTTCACGGCGGTTCCCTCGTGTGTCCCTGCCGGGCTTACGGCTGTCTCCTCGCGCGTCCCCGCCGGGCTCACAGACGTTTCCTCACGGTTCCTCGCGGGGCCCTCCGCCGTCTCCCCGCGCGTCCGCGTGACCTCCACGGCTTCCTCCTCGCGGAGCTCTGCGGGGCCCAGGGCCGCCTGCTCACGGACCCCTGCCGTCCTTGCGCGCACCCCCGCCGCCCCCACCGCCGTCCGTCCGCACCCGGCCCCGGGGCGGCCCGCGTGACCGCCGGTCCGCGGCCACCCGCCCCGGCCGCCGGCGAGGCGCTCCTCGCCCGCGTCCTGCGGCCCGACCCGCCGCCTTTCGCTCTCCTCTACCGGCCCGTCACCACCGGCGGCGACCACGTCGACGTCCTGACCGGGGACCTCACCACCCCCCGGCGCGTGGCCGACCTGCCGCTGCCCGCCACCGCGCACGGCCCGGCCGCCGCCGACGTCCTCGCCGTCCTGCCCTACCGGCAGTTGGCCGAACGCGGTCTGGCCGCTCCCGACGACGGCACGCCTCTGCTGGCCCTGACCGTGCGGGAGCAGGCCACCGTCGGGCGGGACGCCCTCCTCGCCCGTGTCCCGGACACGCCCCTCCGCCTGACCGGCGGGCACTTCGACCTCGACGATGACGCCTACGCGCGACTGGTCCGCGCCCTCGTGGACGACGAGATCGCCACCGGCGCCGGCGCCAACTTCGTCCTCAAGCGCCGCTTCCTCGCCGACGTCACGGACTGGTCGCCCGCCGCCGCCACCGCCTTCTTCCGCCGCCTGCTGGTCCGCGAGTCGGGTGTCCACTGGACGTTCCTCGTCCATACACCCGGCCGCACCCTGGTCGGCGCCAGCCCCGAACGCCATGTCACCCTGCGCGCGGGCACCGCCGTGATGAACCCCATCAGCGGCACCTACCGCCACCCAGCCACCGGCCCGACCCTCGCCGGCGTGCTGGACTTCCTCGCCGACCCCAAGGAGACCTACGAGCTCTACATGGTCCTCGACGAGGAACTGAAGATGATGGCGTCCGTCTGCGACCACGGAATCCGGGTGCGCGGCCCCTTCCTGAAGGAGATGGCCCGTCTCGCCCACACCGAGTACTTCATCGAGGGCCGCACCGGCCGCGACGTCCGCGACATCCTGCGCGCCACCCTGTTCGCGCCGACCGTCACCGGCAGCCCGCTGGAGAGCGCGGCCCGCGTCATCGCCCGCCGCGAACCCCGGGGCCGCGGCTACTACAGCGGGGTGATCGCCCTCGTCGGCCGCGACGGGCACGGCGGACGGACCCTGGACTCCGCCATCCTCATCCGTACCGCCGACATCGGACCCCACGGCCGGCTGGCCATCGGCGTGGGCGCCACCGTCGTCCGCGACTCCGACCCGGCGGCCGAGGCGGCCGAGACCCGGGCCAAGGCCCGCGGCCTGCTGGCCGCCCCCCGGCCCGGTACCGGCCCGACAACCCTGGCCGGGCACCCCGCCGTCCGGTCCGCCCTCGACGCCCGGAACGCCGGGCTCGCCCGGTTCTGGCTGCACGGCCCCGGCCGCCGCGTACCGGACGGCGGAGGCCCGCTGACGGGTCGCAGCGTCCTCGTGATCGACGCCGAGGACGGCTTCATCGCGATGATCGCCCACCAACTGCGCGCCGAGGGCGCCCGGGTGACCGTCCGCCGCCACGACCGTCCGGTCTCCCTCCCGGCTCCCGCCGGCGCGACGGAACACGACCTCGTCGTCACCGGTCCCGGCCCCGGCGACCCGCTCGACCTCGCCGATCCCAGGATCGCCCGCCTGCACCGCGTGACCGGCCGCCTCCTCGCCGGCCGCCTTCCCTTCCTGGCCGTCTGCCTCAGCCACCAGATCCTCGGCCACCACCTGGGTCTCGTCCCCCGCCGCCGTCCCACCCCGCACCAGGGCGTGCGGAAGGAGATCGACCTCTTCGGCCGCCGCGAACAGGTCGGCTTCTACAACAGCTACGCCCTCCACAGCACCACCGACCACCTGGACCTCCCGGGCACCGGCCGGGTGGAGGTCTGCCGGGACCCCGCCACCGGTGAGGTCCACGCCTTGCGCGGCCCGCACTTCGCCGGCGTGCAGTTCCACGCCGAATCCGTCCTCACCCCGGGCGGCCTCGGCATCCTCCGGCCGCTGCTCGGCGGCCTGCTCGGCGCGGCACGGCACATCACGGCCCGCCCTTGAAGGGACCTGTGCCCGCGCCCGTCCCGCCGCCCGCGGGTGTCCGCCGCCTCGCGCCCGGTTCCGCCTGGCGGTGGTGGGCCCCGCTCGCAGGGGCCTGCGTCCCGCCGCCGTACCCCGCCGTCCGGCCGCGGGCCGGGCCCGACGGGCCGTATCGTGCCGCCGGCACCTGGACCGGTCTCACCGCGCCCGCGGCTTTCCCTCACCGGTTCCGGACCGCGCCCTTCCGCGCCCGCGCTTCACCGTCCGGCCATGAACCGGCCGGTCCGCGCGTGCCTCGCGCGTCCGCTCCCGAGCCGGGAATCCCGTATCCGTGCCCCGCCATCCGCCCCCGGGCCCGCCCGGACCCGCACGGCCCGGCGTCGTCGTCCGCGTTCCGCTCCCACCTCGCCCCCGCGCGTCACCGTGCGGCCAGTACCACCCGGCGGCCGCGCAGCTCGCCCGACTCCAGCATCCGGTGGGCTTCCGCCGTCGCGCTCAACGGCAGTTCGACGATCTCCCGGGGGCGCAGCCGGCCGGCGGACAGGACGGCGTTGACGCACTCGGCCGCCGCCGCCAGCTCCGGCACCGTGGCATTGGTGATGGCGAAGCCCACCACCGAGCGGTCGCCCGTGTACAGCGGCCCGACGGGCAGGACCGGCCTGCTGGCCAGCCCGGCCAGCAGCACCAGCCGGCCGCGCGGCGCCAGCGCCTCCACCGCGCCGGGCACGTCGTTGGCCCCGGCCGCGTCGGCGTACAGGTCGACGCCGTCCGGGCAGATCCGCGCCAGTCCCCCCTCCGCCGCCTCCCGGCGGTCCAGCACCGTCTCGGCCCCCAGGGCGCGGCAGTGGGCCTCGTCGGCGGCCCGGGCGACCGCCACGACCCGCGCCCCTGCCGCGGCGGCCACCGCCACCATGGCCGACCCCACGTTGCCCGCCGCGCCCACCACGGCCACCGTCCGCCCCGGCCGGAGCCCGCCGTGCGTGACCAGGCCCAGGTAGGCGGTGGCCACCGGGTGCGCCAGCGTCACCGCGAGCCGCGGGTCCACTCCGGGCGGCAAGGGGTAGAGCCGCTCCGCGGGCACCGCCACCACCTCCGCCGCCGCGCCCTGCCGGCCGCCGTGGCCCATGCTGTTGCACCACACCGGGGTGCCCGCCGGGAACCCGGCGGCGCCCTCGCCCGACACCCGTCCGACCAGATCGCGGCCGACCACGAAGGGGAACCGCGCCGGTGTCCGCACGGCACCGGAGCGGACGAAGGTGTCCACATGGTTGGCGGTCGTCGCCTCCACCTCCACCGGCACCTCGCCCGGGCCGGGGCGCGGTGCGGGGAGTTCCCCGAAGCGGATGGCCTCCGCCGGCCCGAACTCCTCGATGTACGCGGCATCCATGCGGTCATTCTGGCCGCCTCGCCCCGGCCGCGTCCCCCTGCCGTTCAAATCGTTCCCCCGCCCCTCAAACCGTCCCCTCGGCTCGGACCGTGCCCTCCGCTCGGACCGTCCCCTCCGTTCGGACCGTCCGCCGGCGGGCCGCGGTGATGAGGGTGTGCAGCACCGCCTGGGCGGTGGGGAGGCGGTTGGCGGCCTGGTGCCAGGCCAGGCAGCGGGGGCCGTCGAGGACGTCCGAGGTGATCTCCTCGCCGCGGACGGCGGGCAGGCAGTGCAGCACCACGGCGTCGCCGGGGGCGTGGGCCAGGAGCCGGTCGTCCACCCGGTAGCGGGCCAGGCGCCGCCGGCGCTCGTCGGCCTCGTCGCGCCGGTCCATGGGTACCCACACCTCGGCGTAGACGGCGTGCGCGCCCCGGACGGCGTCCTCCGGGTCCTCGGTCACGGCGACGGACCCGCCCGTGCGCCGCATCGTCGCGCGGGCCTCGTCCAGCAGACGGGGGTCCGTCCCGTACGCCGCCGGCCGGGCGATGGTCAGGTGCATGCCGGTGGCGGCGCAGGCGGAGAGGAAGGAGTTGCAGGTGTTGCTCCCGCCGTCGCCGACGAAGGCGGCCCGCAGGCCCTTCAGCGTCCCGAAGTGCTCCCGCAGGGCGAGCAGGTCGGCGAGGGATTGACACGGGTGGTGGCTGTTGCTCAGCGCGTTGACGACCGGTACCGCCGACACCTCGGCCATCCGCTCCACCACGCGGTGCTCGAAGGTGCGCACGGCGACGGCGTCGAGGTACGACGAGAGGACCCGTGCCGTGTCGGCGACGGTCTCGCCGTGGCCGAGCTGGAGCTCGTCCCGGTTCAGCACCACGGCGGCCATGCCGAGCCGCTGGGCGGCGGCGACCAGCGACACCCGCGTCCGCGTGGACGGCTTCTCGAAGACGCACCCGACGGCACCGCCCCGCAGGCCGTCGGCCCACCCCAGCGGCTCCCGCTTCATCGCCTCCGCCCGGTCCAGCAGGGCCCGGAGGACGACCGGGTCCAGGTCGCCGACCCGCAGCAGGTGGTCCGGGACCCTGCCGTCCGCGGCGGGGGCGGCGGCGTCGGGCGCCGGTGACGGTCGGGTCATCGCGCGCCTCCGGATCAGGGGCCGCCGACGGGGTCCGCCGACGGGCTCTGCCCCGAGTCTGGCCCGGGGGCGGGGGACCGGCACCCCGCCCGGGCCGCGCGGGTGAACCGTGCGCGTGCGCCTGGCGCCGGCCTTCCCGGCGCGGGCCTTCCCGGCGTGGGACGGCCGGTCACGGGGACGGCCGGCGGGTTCCACCGGGCGGGGGCGGCAGGGGCGTCAGCGGCCTCCGCGCCGCCGGCCGCCGGAGCCGCGCTGGGTGCCGCCCTTCCCCGCGCCCTTCGCGGTGTTCTTCCCGGCACCCTTCTTGCCGCTGTGCCCGACGGC
The DNA here is from genome assembly GCF_055585605.1 of Streptomyces sp. NPDC052910. Classification (NCBI taxonomy): domain Bacteria; kingdom Bacillati; phylum Actinomycetota; class Actinomycetes; order Kitasatosporales; family Streptomycetaceae; genus Streptomyces; species Streptomyces sp. NPDC052910. The sequence goes on along the minus strand of NZ_JBVJJR010000011.1, from coordinate 174,847 downwards.
CTTCTTCCCGCCCTGCCCGCCGGTCTTCCGGGGCGTGCCGGCGCCGCCCTTCCGCCCGGCGGCGGGTGCCCCGGCGGACCGGCGCTCGGGGGCCGCGGGCGGCTTGGGCCCGCGGGTGCTGTTGACGGTACGGCCGCGCACGACGCCGATGAAGTGCTCGACGAGATCCGTCGTCCGCTCCTCGGGCCAGGACAGGGCGACCCGGGACTGAGGGGCGTCGGTCAGCGGCCGGTACGTGAGGTCCTTGCGGTGGTGCAGCCGGGCGAGGGACTGCGGGACGACGAGGACGCCGATGCCGGCCGCGACCAGTTCGACGGCGTCCGCCGTGGTGGCGGGGCGCTCCAGTGCGGGCCGCCCCGGCAGCCGCTCCCAGCCCAGGGAGTCGTCCAGAGGGTGCAGGACGATCTCGTCGGCGAGGTCGGCGACCGCCGCCTCGTCGACCGCCGTGAGGAGGTGGTCCTTCGGGACGATCACCACGGTGGTCTCGGTGTACAGCGGAATGGCGCTGAGGTCCGTCCCGTCCACCGGGAGCCGGAGCAGCGCGGCGTCGGCATCACCGGCGCGGAGCGCGCCGGGCGCCTCGTGCGGGGGCACCGACAGCAGGGTCAGCGGCACCTCGGGCAGGCGGTCGTTCCAGATACGCACCCATTTGTCGGGTGTCACTCCCGGGACGTAGGCGAGCCGGAACGTGGGGGAGTCTTGCGAGCCTGTCACCCGCCCAGGTTACCGGTCACGGAGCGTGCCGATCGCCCCGTACCCTTGGTCGCATGACCACGCACAAAACCTCCCAGACGATGAAGCCCGCGACCGCGGCGAAGAAGCTCGGGGTGTACCTGGAAGCCACCCCCGCCTCGTTCCGGGAGGGTGTGGTCTCCCGCCAGGAGCTGAACGCGCTCCAGACCGACCCGCCGGAGTGGCTGCGGGACCTGCGGCGCGACGGGCCGCACCCCCGGCCGGTGGTCGCCGCGAAGCTCGGCGTCTCCATCGCGGGCCTCGCCCGGGGCGGCGTCACCGAGGCGCTGACCACCGAGCAGATCGAGGCGCTGAAGCAGGAGCGGCCCGAGTGGCTGGAGCGCGAGCGCGCCACGCAGGCCGAGGTCCGCAAGGAGGCGCAGCGCGTCAAGGAGCGGAACGCCCAGCGGGCCGAGGCCGCCTCCGACGCCTCCTCCTCCCCGTCGGGGACCGCCGCGCGGCGGTCCTGACCCCGACACCCCTTTCCGCAGGCCTACCGCAGGCCCGGCTCCGGACTCGTCCCGGGCCGGGCCTGCCGCTTTTCCGGCCACGGCCCGGACCTCCCGCCGGAATCCCCCTGCCCGGATCCGCCGGCCGGATCTGCCCGAATCAGCGCGTCCGGTTTGATGGCTTGTCGACGGCTATGCCCTGACGCCCGGTCAGAACGCGGCACTTGTGTGGTGCAGGATGGCGTTTTGTGCCGGGTCGTGTTGGTGTCCTGGCACTTCGACGATCGCTTGGGACAGGTAGGTAGGACGAAGTGACGGTTGGTCGTATCGGACGGCCGGGGACGCGGGACGTCGCCGGCACGCGGTCCGGGAACGGAGGGCGCCGATGACCGGGGACCTGACGCTGCACGACGGGATCACCGCGGGGATCGCCGTGGTCGCGGGCCTGCTGGCGGCCGGTCTGCTGCGGGTGATCCTGCGGTGGCTGGCCGAACGGGCCCTGCGGACGCGCTGGATCGGGGACGACATCATCGTCGACATCCTGCGCACCCTCGCCCCCTGCGCGGCGGTGGCGGCCGGCGTGGCGGCGGGAGCGGCGGCCCTGCCGCTCAACCGCCAGGTGGGCCACACCGTCAACCAGATCCTCGTGGCGGTGGTGATGCTCAGCGCCACCTTCACCGCTGCACGGGTGATCAGCGGCCTGATCCGGACGGTGACGCAGTCCCGCTCCGGAGTGGCCGGCCAGGCCACGATATTCGTCAACATCACGCGCATCACGATCCTGGCGATGGGCTTCCTGGTCATCCTGGAGACCGTCGGCATCTCCATAGCACCGCTGCTCACCGCCCTCGGCGTGGGCGGTCTGGCCATCGCCCTGGCCATGCGGGACACGCTGGCCAACCTCTTCGCGGGCGTGCACATCCTGGTCTCCAAGACGGTGCAGCCCGGCGACTACATCCGGCTCAGCAGCGGCGAGGAGGGCTATGTCGTCGACATCAACTGGCGCAACACCGTCGTCGAGCAGCTCTCCAACAACCTGGTCATCATCCCGAACGCCCAACTGGCCGGGACGAACATGACCAACTTCAGCCGGCCCGAGCAGCCGCTGACCGTCACCGTGCAGGTGGGCGTCGGGTACGACAGCGACCTGGAGCATGTGGAGAAGGTCACCAACGAGGTCGTCGCGAGCGTGATGCGGGACGTCGAGGGGGCCGTGCCCGACCACGAGCCGGCCGTGCGCTTCCACACCTTCGGCGACTCCCGGATCGGTTTCACCGTGATCCTCGGCGTCGGCGAGTACAGCGACAAGTACCGCATCAAGCACGAGTTCATCAAGCGCCTGCACCAGCGCTACCGCGCCGAGGGCATCCGCATCCCGGCCCCCGCGCGCACGGTCGCCCTGCAGGGCGGCGAGGGCGACCCGCTGATCCCGCACCCGCGTACCCCGGCCGAGGGCGTGGGCGCCCGGAGGGCGTCCCGGTCCTGACGGCCCGTCGCCCCCGGCCGCGGTGGCGCGCGGCCGGGGCCCTTCGCCGCCGGGGTGCGGCGGGCGGGGACGGCCCGCGGGGAGAAGGCGCGGTATCGGTCGGAAAAGGGCCATTGAAGCGAGTACGACGCACGCTGTACTGTCATGGGACGGGGTTGATCGTTTCGTCGTACGTCGTGATAAACGGCGTGCAATGGGTCTGTCGGGTCATACATCCATGCGGCCGTGCCCCCGCCCTGAACCGGAGGCACGGCGGCTTCCGTCAGGGAGGTGCGGATGGCGTCGGTCGGCGTGACCGGTCGGGGGAGTGAACTGGCCCGCCTGGCCGGACTGTTCGACGAGGCCCACGCGGGCCGGCCGGTCACCGTCCTGATCCGGGGCGAGCCGGGGGTGGGCAAGTCCGCCGTGCTGGAGGCGGGTGCCGGCCTCGCCGCCGCCGCGGGGTTCCGGGTGGCCGTGGGGGACGCGCGCGGCCTGTGCGGTCGGCCGTACGCCGCCGCCGACTACCTGCTCGACCGGCTGCCCGCCCCCGGGGCCCCGCCCGGAGCGTTACCGGCCCCCGCGCCCCCGACCGGAGCGTCACGGGCTCCCGCGTCCCCGACCGGCCCGGAGCCACTGGGCGAACTCGTGGAGCGCGTCCGCCTGCTGGCCGCCGACGCGCCCGTGGCCCTCTGCCTCGACGACGCCTCCTGTCTGGACCCCGGGTCGCTGCGCTGGCTGCTCGCCCTGTCCCGGACCATGCCACCGGCCCGACTGGCGATCGTGCTGGTGTCCCGGGGGCTCGCCGCGGCCTCCGGCCCGGCGCCCGAGGCCGAACTCGCCGTCGGCGCCGAGTGCCTGGACCTCGCCGGCCTCCCGGCCGCCGCCGTCACCCGCTTCGCCGAGACCCGCTGCGGCGTCTCGCTCGACGCGGGGACCGCCCGTACCTGCCACGAACTGACCGGCGGCAACCCGGCGTTACTGCTGGCCCTGCTGGCCGGCCGGTCGGGCACCGCGCCCACCGCCGACGAACTGCGCCCCGCCGCCGGCGCGTCCGCCCTCCCCGGCGCCGAACGCTGGCTCGGCGGTCTCAGCCGCCCGGCCCTCGCCCTGGCCCGGGCCGTCGCCGTGCTCGGCGCCGACGCCGAGATCACCCAGGCCGCCCGGCTCGCCGGCCTCGACGTGGGGGCGACGCTGTCGTCCGTCGACGAACTGGTCGGCCGGGGGCTGCTCGCCAACGCCATCCCCCTGACCTTCCGTCACCCCCTGCTCGCGGCCATGGCCGTCGAGCGGATCCCCGCCGGCACTCGGGCCGCCCTCCACCTGCGCGCGGCCGAACTCCTGCGCGACGGCGGATTCGGCGCCACCCGCGTGGCCCGGCACCTGGTCGCCGCCGGACCGCTCGGGCTGAGCTGGACCGTCGAACCCCTGATGGCCGCCGCCCGCAGGCTGGCCGGCGAGGGCCGGACGGAGGAGGCGGCCCAGCACCTCCGCGGCCTGCTGCGCGAGCGGCTGCGCCCCCGGGTGCGGTCGGCGGTCCGCTGCGAACTGGCCAGGCTCGACGCGTTCACCGACCCCGAACGCGCCATCCGGCTGCTCGACGCCGCCCGGCGGGAGGCCGAGGACCCCGGGGTCGCGGCCGACTACGCCCTGGACCTCGCCGCGCTGCTGACCGGACGCGGCAGACCGGTGGACGCGGTGGCCGTCCTCGACGACACGGCCGACCGGATCGGAGCGGACGCACCCAGGCAGCTCCGGAGACTGCGGCTGCACCAGGCGCTCGTCCGCGTGGCCGGCCCGGCCCGGCTGTTCCCCGACCGCGAGCCGCCCGACGACCCGCCCGCCGACGCGGCGGAGGCCGCGGCGCCCGCGGAATCCGCCGACCCCTCCGCCCCCTCCGAGGCCTCGGTCGCCTCACGCATCTCGGACCCCTCGGACGTGTCCGACACCGCCGGCCGGCCCGCCGCCCTGCGCGCCGTGTACGCCGTCCGTGCCGCCGACGACCGGACGGCCGCCGTCCGGCACGCCCGGGAGGCGCTGGCCGCCGGCGGGGAGAGCGGTCCCGCCACCGTCCTCTGGTACGGCTGCCGCGCCCTGATCCACGCCGACGAACTGACCGAGGCCGTGACGTGGTGCGGCCGCCACCGGCCGGTCGGCGGCGCGCGGCCGGGACGGTGGACCGACGTCGCCGTGGACCTGCTCCGCGCCACCGTCCGCCGGGTCCGGGGCGATCTGCCGGGCGTCGTCGAGATACTGGCGCCCCTGACGGAACCGCTGTGCGCGGAACCGGCCACGTCGCACGTCCTCGCCCGGCTCGCCGTCGCGGCCCTGATCGAGGCCACCGCCACGGCAGGGGACACGGACACCGCGCGGACGCTGCTGACCCGGTGGGAGCTCGACCGGGACCGGCCGCCGCGGCAGGACACCGTGGCGGTGCTGGCCGCCCGGGCCGTGCTCCGGACCCGGACCGGCGAGCTGCCGGGCGCGGTGGACGACTGGTACGCGGCCGGCCGGGCCCTGACCGAACTCGGCGTGCGCAACCCGGCGGTCCTGCCCTGGCGGTCCCGGGCGGCCCACCTGCTGGCCGCCGAGGGGCAGACCGCCGAGGCCGCCCGCCTCGCGCGCACCGAACTGGACGACGCCCGCCGCTGGGGCACGCCCCGGGTCGTGGGCACGGCCCTGCACGCCGTAGCCATGACGGAGGCCGGCCCGCGCCGGGCCGGTCTGCTCGACAGCGCCGTCGCCCTGCTCGGCCGCTCACCCGCCCGGCTCGGCGCCGCGGCGGCTCGGCTGGACCTGGGCCGCGCCCTCGGCGCGGCCGGCCGGACGGAGGAGGCGTGCGAGGTGTTCACGGCCGCGTCCGCCGGGGCCGAGGCCTGCGGCGCCCGGCCGCTCGCCCGGCGCGTCGCGGCGGCGCGGCGGGAGGTCTGCCCGGCGGAGGGACGTGACACCGTCCCGGCCACTCTCACCGGCCTCACCCCGCAGGAACTGCGCATCCTCTCCCTGGCCCGCGAGGGGCACACCAACCGGGAGATCGCCGGACGCCTCTACGTCACCCTGCGGACCGTGGAGTTCCACCTCTCCGGCGCCTACCGCAAACTCGGCATCTCCGGCCGCCGCCAGCTCGCCGAGGTGATGCCGGGCGCGTCCCGGACGCCGGCGTAAGCGGAGGGAAGCGGAGGGGAAGCATCGGACGGCCGACGGCGGCCGCCGTCCGCGTGCGGTGTTCAACCGATCCAACACCCCTTTCCCAGCGGGCCCCTTGCCGTATACGATCCTCCGCACTGCCAAGAGGCCCTGTAGTCATCCAGAGCATCGACTGCCACCGCAGGATCGGGACGCGCGTTCGACGGACGGCGTTCACGACAGAAAAGGCAAGGGTCACTTGGCGTCGTAAACGGACATGTCTGGCCACTCAAGAGGGTCTTTGTGTTCCTTACGGGGGCTGCGGAGCACCGGAGTGCTGCGATGGGCGTTCCCTGCCGTCTCAGGCGGGAACGGCCGGTCACGTCACGTGCGAGCACCGGTATCAGTGGAAGGAGACGAAGGTATGCAGCAGCGGAATCGACGGGGTGCCGTGTCGCGCCTCGCCCAGCGTGCGGGAGCCGTCGGGGCGGCGGCGGTCATCGCCGCCGTCGGCGGCGTGTCGACGGCGGGAGCGGCGACTCCCGGCCCGGGCTCGGAGCGGGTCCTCGCCAAGACGGAGTACACCTTCCACCCGACGGGCCAGGACAAGTCCGTCGCCGCCTCGCGGCGGGTCATCCGCTGCGAGATGGTGTTCGTCGGAGCCAACCACGGCGCGCCGCACCACTCCGGCCACGTGCCGGGCACGGTCAACGTCCGGGTCCGCGTGACCTGCACCCAGCCGGTGCGGCTGATCAAGGGAAAGATCGGCCTCTTCAGCAACCACGGGTCGAAGATCAATGAATACGGCAGCACCGGCCGGGCCGCGGCCAAGGGCAACGCGGCGCTCGTCTGCCGGTCCGGCTACTACCAGGGCGAGTCGGCCGCCAAGATCGTCGCGCCGGTCGGCTACACCCCGCCCACCGCGAACATGGCGGCCAAGACCGCCAAGGTGCACCTGACGAAGTGCAGTTGACCGAGGGCTGACGCCGGGTGTCAGCGATTGACCTCGTCGCTGTCCACCCACACGGGGTCGGTCACCTCGACCCGGACGGCCTCCAGGCGCTCATCGGCCAGTACGTCGGCGATGAGCGCCGCCGAGCCGCCGAGGTAGGTGGAGTCGAGGTCGGTGTCCGTCGCGACACACCAGGCCCGGTCGTCGGGCCAGAACAGGTTGGGCGACTGCGGGAAGAGTGCCACCGCCAGTTCGCCGGCGGCGTCGAGCGGGCCCTCGAGCAGGACGTAGCTGCGGTTCGGCAACTCCACTCGGGGGCCGTCGGCGACGCTCGCCGGGAACTCCGGCGGAAGCAGGCCGGGGTCCGGCCGCCCGTCCCCCTCCTCCGGTGGGGCGTCCGGCGTGAAGGAAACCGCCGTACGGCCGCCAGGCATGAACCCGTACCCGTCCCAGACGCAGAACCGGCAGCGGTCGCCCGACGTGGTGTGCCGGCCCAGGACGTCACACAGCGCCGCCAGCACGGCGGGGGACAGGGTGCCCGGTTCGGGCTCCTCCTCCCAGGGCTTCGCCGCCCGTACGTCCGACGCGGGAGTGGCGAGCGCCTGGAACTGTACCCGGGGATGCACCACCCTGCCCGACCAGGCGGCCACCTCCGCCCAGCTCACCGGAGTGTCGTCGGACGCCGACGCGGGGTGCAGAATCCGCGCGTACGCCTCGAAGCCGTGCGGCACGAGAGCACCCACGCCGGACCCGAACGGTCCGATCCTCGCGACGAGCCAGTCCGCCGCCGTCACCTCACCGACCGGCCTCAGCCGTGAACGTCGAGCCATGGTCCGCACCTCCCGCGTCCGTCACCCCGGCCCGGTTCGAAGCCGTCACGGGCACGTTACTTCCCTCCGCGCCGGGCCCGCCGGGAAATTCCGCACACGGGCCGGTGCGCTTGCCGGAAGACGGCAGGGCGCCGCACGCCGGAGCTGCCGTCACCCCCGCCGCTCGGCCGCCGTGTCGCCCGCCCGGCCCCACTCGGCGGCCAGGCGGCGCCACTCCGGGGTGTGGCCTGGCGACGCCGGCAGGACGTGGCGGCGGAAGACCTCGGTGGCGGTGACGCCGTGGACCGTCTCGACGGTGGAGGCCGCCAGATGGCACAGGAGGGCGCGGTCGGCGGGACCCAGACCGAGGCGGTTGAGGTGGACGTAGAGGTAGTTGACCATCAGGCGGAAGGAGGCGAACCACGGGTCGGTCCAGAGGAAGTCCTCCTGGCCGTGGCCCGACCGGAGCAGCCGGTGGAACCCGCTCACCTGCCGGGCCGGCGGCCGCGGGGCCAGGCCGGCGCCGCGCATCGAGACCGCGCCGGAGGCCAGCAGGGGATGGGCGATCCGCTGCCGGCGGCGGACGGCGGCGGCCCACTCGGCGACGAACGGCACGTCGTGCCGCCGTCCGTCCACGGCGTCCGTCACCGCGCGCAGCCGCGCCCCCAGCGCGTCGGCCTGCCGGTGGTACCGGGCGTCGAACGCGGCCCGGTGGGCGGCCGGATCGCGGGTGCGGGAGAGGAACGCGTCGGCGTGCGAGCGCAGCGACAGGAAACCGCGCACGATCGGCGGGGCGCCCGCCTCGAACGGCACGGCCGCCACCGACGCGGTGGTCCACATCAGGTCCAGGGCCAGGGCGGCCGTCGACCCGCCCGCCGCGCGGTGCTCGTACATCCGGAACGCCAGGTCGTCCGTGTCGGAGAGGAAACCGGCCAGCAACTCGCTCGCCCGCGCCGACCCCAGCACCGGCAGCCGGTGGTCGTACGGGCGTTCCAGCACGGTGTTGTCCGGGACCCAGGGGTGCCGGGCCCCGGCCTCCATCTCCAGCTCGGCCAGGCGTGCGTGGACGGGGGCCAGCGCCGCCTCGTCCAGTCGCACGGTGGACGGCCGGGCGCGCAGGTACGCCTCGACCGTCTCCGTCACCACGGGCCGGACCTCCGCCTCCCACACCGGACCGGGAGCGCGGAAGTTGAGGCGCAGGTGCGGCCCGCGCAGCCAGTGCCGGCCGAACCAGGCGCCCCGCGTGCACGCCCGCACGGCCTCGAACGCGGGACGGACGGCGTCCAGGACGAGCGCGGGCTCGGCGTCCGCGTCGTGGTGGTGGACGTGGAGGCTGTGCCACCGGGGCGCCGGGCGGCTCACGGGGCGGCCGACGCTTCGGGGAGCTCGGCGAGCACCCGTCCCACCAGGAACCGCACCTGGTTCTCCTGCCACAGGGTGAGCCCCAGCCGGTTGTTGACCAGGTGGGCGCAGCGCAGCAGCACCAGGCTGGTGGACGGGTGCGGGGTGGCGGCCAGGTCGAGGGGGACGGCCAGGGGCGAACCCGCCCAGTCCGTCGTGAAGCCGCCCGCGTCCTCCAGCTCGTGCAGGGTGTCGCGCAGCCGGCGCACCGAGTCCAGCCAGTACGTCCGCTGGTCCGGCCGGGAGGCACCCTCCTCGGCGACCCGCCAGGTGCGCAGGGCGCGCTCGCGCAGTGCCTCCCGCCGGGCCCGGTAGCGGGGTTCGAGGTCCTCGGCCTCGGGCCCGCTGCCGAAGGGCAGCGGCGGGCCGCCGGCCCGCGCCCACCGGCCGCGGATCTCGTCGCACAGCGCGAACACCCCGACGACCAGGTCGAACGCCAGCAGGGCCCGCTGCTCGACGGTCGTGCCGGCCGCCACCACCGAGAAGGCGAGCTCGCTGGACTCGGCGAAGTGCCGCTCCACGGTGGCGATCGCGGGTCCGTGCCCGTAGTCCTCGTGCTCCCGCTCGTACGGCAGGAACTCCACCGTGTTGTTGGGCCGCACCGCCGTGTCGTGGCCCGGACGGCCCTCCAGGCCCGCCAGTTCGGAAGCCACCCGGCCGAAGCGGGAGCGGTCCACCACGTCCGGGGCCGGGAAGCGCTCCAGGTGGGCCCGGATCCGTTCCCCCGCCAGCCGTTCGGCCTCGGCCCGGTCCGCCCGGCGGGCGGGCAGCAGGCGCAGCCGTACGTGCGGCCCGCCCTCCCAGTAGCGCAGGAAGAACGATCGCCGGACGAGCCCGGCGCGGGTCAGTTCCTCGGCCAGCGGCCGGACGCAGCCGGTGATCAGCCCGTCCTGGTCGGTGTCGTAGAAGACGTGCGCGGCCACCCAGTCAGCGCCTTCCGCCTGCTCGGGCGACAGCGGTCCGTCAGCGGTCGGCATCCCGGTCTCCATTGATCTCGATGAGGTATTCGGTCACCCGGGGCGCGCCGTCGCCGTGGTCCGGCACGTCGGACGCGTCGGGCAGCGCCTCCTGGAGGAACAGCACATGGTCCGGCTCGGCGAGCATCCGCTCGAACAAGCCGACCAGCAGGAGGTTGGCGAAGTCCACGGCCAGCGGTTTGCGGTCCTTGACCCGCCACACGCTGCCGTCGGCCACCGCGCCCGGGTCCAGGGCGCGCACGAAGCAGCGGCGCGGCATGCCGTGCGCGCGCAGCCAGCCGGCGAGGCGCGTCAGGTGGGCGGCGTCGCCCTCGCCGGGCCGCCGTACCGGTGCGGCGCCGGCGGGGAACACCCACTGGCGGCGGCTCACCACCGTCCGTCCGACCACCACCCGTGGCTCGGTCCGCAGCTCCCGGACCAGGGACGGCGAGGTGTCGCCGAACATCCGCCGGCCGGGGATCAGCAGGTTGGACGTCGCGCCGAACACCTGCATCAGCAGCCGGACGGCGGGCGGCAGCCACATCTCCGCGATGAGGTTGGGGTGGACGGGCCGCACCTCGGCGCCGCGGGTGCGGGAGCGGAGGACGAGCAGGCCCGCCGCCGGGTCGTGCCGCACCTCCAGGTCGCTCAGCGGGATCCGGTGCTGCGCCGGGCGGCGGCTCCAGCCGCCGGGGACGTCGATCTCGTCGGCCACCGCCGAGCAGCGCAAGCCCACGTTGCTGCCGTAGTGCCGGCAGGTGTCCGCGACGAGGACGCCGTCGGGCGGCGGCGCGGTGTCCGCGCCGGCGGCGGTCCCGGCCTGGGCGAGCAGGCGGCGGATCCGGTCTCGCCCGCGTCCATGGCCGGAGTTGACGGCGTTGACCACGAAGCCGGGGTCCCCCGGGCCGCCGAGCGGCTGGCCGTAGTACGTCACGGAGTCCGGCGGGCGCAGCCAGTGGGGCCAGCGGCCGGCGTGGGCGACGAGCCGGGCGGGGTCGAGGCGCAGCACACCGTCCGCGTCCGGCCGCCCGTCCAGCACCTCCGCGCACAACGCGGCGCGCAGCGCGACGAGTTCTCTGAGCCGTGGCAGATGGTGACCGGCCAGGGCCCGGTAGCCGTGCGTGGTGACGGACAGGACGTCCAGCAGGCCCGGGTCCTCGCGCACCCAGCCCTGCACCGTCCGGTGGAAGGCGAGGAACGGCATCGCGGTGCCGGGCCCGAAGCGCTCGGCGACGAGGTCGGCCAGGGCGATCCGGCCCGGCTGCGCGGGGTCGAGCACGCCGTGCAGCCGGCGTACGGCGTCCAGGTCCCGGAGCACCGGCGCCCACGCCCGCCGGTCGAGACCGGTGGGGCCGGTGGTGTCGGTGGGTGCGGAGATCAGCAGGGCGTTCTCGACGACGCTGTTCTTGCTCGGCAGCGCCACTCCCTCGGCGCCGACGAGGCCGGCCACGCGGCGCAGCGCGGCCTCGACGTCCCGGACGCGCGCGAGCCGGTCCTCCGGGTCGGTGAGCTCCGGATACCCGTCCAACCGGTCGGACAGGGAAGCGAGTTCGGCGTCCAGGTCGGCGAGGCCGGCGCCGGCCACCCACGCCCGGAGCGCCCCCAGCGGATCCGGGTCCTGGTCGGGGAAGGGCCGTTCGGCCTCCAGCAGACCCAGCTCGACCAGCTTGTCCAGGTAGGCGGTGGCGGCCTCGGGAGTGCCGCCGGTGAGCCGCGCGACCCGGCGGGCCGCCTCAGCGCGCGTCCGGCCGCCGGCCACGGCGTCCACACACGCCTGGACCGGCGGGGAGGCGGCCAGGCCACGCAGCGGTTCGTCGGGCCCGGGGCCCAGGAACTCCCACCGGTCGCCGGTGCGCTGCGCGGCCGGGCTGAGCCGCAGGCGGATCCCCGGCGCCAGGGCGGGGTGCCGGGAGAGCTCCCGCACGAACTGCTGCACCACCCAGATGTTGACCTCCGCGACGGTCCGCACCACCGGCAGGGCGGGGGCCGGGGCCGGTCCGTCCCGCCAGGTCCCCAGGCCGCTGACGGTGAAGGTGCTGAACGGGGTGGTCTTGAGGGCGATGCGGGACAGGTACTTGGTCAGCCGCAGGGCCAGCCGGCGGTCCGGGGCCGTCTCCTCCGGCCGGGCCAGCCACCGGCGCAGGTCCTCGTACAGGTCCGGGCTGCTCAGCACCAGCCCGTGCCGGAACGCCGGGTCGCACACGGCCTTCCGGAGCGGGATGTGGCGGGTGCGGGCGTGGTGCTCCACCTGCTCGGCGAGGCGCGCTCGGTCCCGTCCGTGCTCCTCGCGGAGGCGCAGCCAGCCGTGGACGCCCTCGGTGACGGCGGCGGGCAGCAGGGCGCGGACGGAGTCGTTCCAGCACCGGTCGGAAAGCGGTTTGCGGTTGTGGAGGGCGCGGCGCAGGGCCACCAGCGCCGGCCGGCCCTCCGTCGTCCGCCCGATCACCTCGAAGAGCGCGTCCGACAGCTCCGCCGTCCGCGCGGTCAGCCGTTCGTCGCCGTCGAGCACCGCCCCGACCCGCTGCCACAGCGCGGGCGAGCGCATCGCGTCCAGTGCCGCCACCGGCAGACCGCCGACGCGCACGCCGAAGGTGTCCGGGGTCGAGAAGTCCTGGGCCATGGTCACCTCCGGGTGTCAGGGGAAGGGATGGGGGTGCGGGTTGACGTCGTCCGGGGCGAGCGGTCCGGTGCGGTGGCCGAGCCGGGCCGGCAGGTCGCGGAGGCGCGGCAGGCCGTGGGTGCGCCGCATGCGATGCCCGAAGGTCATCGGCAGCAGCCCGGGAACGATCACCTTGGCGCAGGCGAAGCCGCCCGCCCGGTGCTCGTCCGTCGTCTGGTCCACCACGACGACGTCGAGGCCCGCACCGGTGAACCGGCCCACCGTCCCGGCCAGGTCCTCGCGGAGGTCCGCCCCGCGCGGCCGGCAGTCGGCGCGCGCGAACGCTTCCCGCACCGGGAGCGCGGGCGCGTCGCCGAAGAGGAAACCGAAGCGGTCGAAGGCGGCGGGATGGCAGTAGAGCAGCGCGTGGTCGCGCATCTCCCGCACCAGCTCCGGGTCCTCGGTCATCGCGGTGATCCGGGCCGTCTCCTCACGCCAGGCCACCCGGTTCCAGCCGAGGTTCGCGGTGAGTTCCAGCAGGCCGTTCAGCAGCGCCCGTTCGGGGTCGAAGTGGGCGCCGGCCGCGCACACCGCCGCCGGTTCGCGGCCGGGCCGGGGATGGTCCGCGTCGGGGTGCACGGCCATCACCCAGACCGACGGAATGCCGTGCTCCGGCGTGGTGGCGAAGGCCACGACCCGGTGGCCGCCGTCCTGGCGGATGCGCTCGGCCAGCACCGGGATCCGGGGGTCGGACACCGAGTCCAGGTCGATCCGGGGGACGGGCAGCCGCGCGTACCAGGTGAGCAGGAACGCGTCCCGTTCCGCCAGCTCCACCAGCCCGTGCAGCGCCGCCTCCTCCAGGCAGCCGCCCAGCGCGCAGCCGTTGGACACCTCGTAGGCCAGCGGCCGGGCGCGCGGGCCGTCGTGCCGGGTGCGGTAGTAGGCGTAGTCCTCCGGGACGAGGACGGGCGCGTCGCGGGCGAAGGAGTGGCCCCACACCCAGGACAGTTCGAGGCCGGGGTCGAACGGCGGGTAGGGGAAGCCCGGTTCCGCGTACCGCTCCGGCGGGTACAGACCGAGGTCCGGCGGGTGCAGGGCCTGCCCGGCCACCTCGCGGTAGGGGGCCCGTACGGTCGGCCGCCGGCCGCCGGGGCGGGCCCCGCCGAGCCGTTCCAGGGCCTCGGCCAGGGCGGTGCGCGCACAGGACGCGTAGTCCAGGTCCCGGCCGAAACCGGCCTCCTGCTCGCCGCCCGGCAGGTGGAGGGGGGCCGACACCATCGGATACGGGTAGTCGGTCCGCACGTCGAGCTGGCGCACCACGCCCGTGCGGCCGTCCACGTACGCCTCCCGGAGCGCGTCCCAGCTTGCCGCGAGGTCGCGGGTCCGGTGGACGTCCGGGGCCGGCTTGGGGCGCGGCACGTCCATGAGGACCGGCGGCCGGTCCGGAGGCAGCCCGCCGCACCGCGGGCAGTCGGGCACCGGCAGGAAGGGGTGGACACCGGCCGTCAGGTCCGGCAGGGCCAGCATCAGGACGGCCCGGTCCGTCAACCGGCGCTCCGATGCGGAGAGTTCATGGGAGACCAGGGCGGCCACCGTGTCCCGGGACCACGCGGGCAGCAACGGCACGGCCCGGTCGACCAGCCGGTCCCCGTGGCGGCGCACCAGCTCGGCCCGGGGACTGTCCGGCCCGAGAGCACGGGTCCGCCGGGTCCGGGCGCAGTGGGCGCAACCGGGACGGCCGGGCACGACGTACGGACCGATCACCACGGTCCCGAGCTCGACCCGGACGGGCAGCCACGGGACGCCCGGAACCTCCGGCTCGGTCGCCGGGTTCCAGCCGTCGTCCACGGTGACCACCGCGGAGCAGCCGGTGTCCGGCCCGGGGGCCGAGTCCGGGGGCCACAGCAGGCCGGCCCGGCCGAGGGAGGCGCGGACGGCGGTGGCGAGCAGGCCCTTGCCCAGCACGGCGACATCCGTCGTGCGGGGCGCGTCCGGAGCGGCGTCGGTCAAAGTCTCGTTCCTCGCTGGTGGTCGGGTGGCGCCGGGTCCGGCGGGCGGGAAGCCCGCCGGACCCGGCGGATGCGGCCGCTTCAGCAGCAGCAACAGGAGCAGCAGCTCGCGGGCGTGCCGCGCGAGGTGCAGTTGGACGCGCCGATCTCGACCATGGCGTGGCCGACATTGATCGACTCCAGGCCGGCGCCCGGAGACGTCGGCAGCACGTCGAGCTCCTCGACGCTCAGGTCGCCGAGGTCCAGCTCGAGCTTCGCTTCCATGGGGTCCTCCTCTCGATGGTGCTGTGCGACGGACGGCTCCGGCGGGAACCGGAACCGCTACCGATCCTGCGCCCCGGGCCCGGCCGCGGGCTCTACGGGCGGACCGCAGGACGGCCCGTAGGTTCCTGCCGGACCCCACCCTGGGGTGCCGCGTCCTACCAGGTCAGCGGCGGCTCGTACTGCGCCGTGGGCCGCCGGCGGCCGAGGACGAGGACGAACACGGGCACCCGCTCAGGACCGGCGCCGGTCAGCTCGCGCACCATGCCGTCGTGGTAACCGTTGGTCACCCGCGCGGACACCCCCTCCGCCGCGGCCAGCACACTGATCCGCTGCGCCACCACACCCGCCTCCTGGTGCAGGATCCGGTACCCGCGCGGGCCGAACAGCCGGTCGCCCGCTTCCCGGTCCACCGTCAGGAAGACCAGGGCGTTGGCCTTGGCCGAGTTCACCGACGGCGTGCGGTCGCACACCATGGCGACGACGGCGGAGCCGTCACGGCCGGGGAGGGGGACGAGTGCCGGGGCGGGAGCCGGCGCCGGACACGGTGGCGGGAGCGGCTCGGACGGGACGCCCGGCGCCGGACGCGCTTCCGGCCGGGCCGGTTCGGGCTCCGCGGCCGGCCCCGGGGACGGCTCGCGGTGCGCGTCCGGAGACGGGCCCGGCGCCGGCTGCGGGACCGGCTCCGGGACCGGCCGCGGCCCGAGGTGGGCCGACTCGGGGCCGGGGTCCAGCTCGTACAGCCCGGCGGGCACCCCCGCCACGTTCCGGACGAGGACGTGGCAGTCCACCAGCGGGCGGCACGGCCCTCCCGTGTGGTCCGACGGCACCGGCTCCAGCGCGTGCCGCAGCAGATTCGCCAGAGTGTCGGCGGACAGCGGGGCGTCGGCCGGCAGGAACATCCGGCCGCCCGCGTCACGGGCGCGCAGCGCCTCCGCCAGCTCCGGCCGGCCGGGCGCCGGAGCCACGTCCCCCAGGGACAGCGCCACGCCCCTCCGCCCGTCCGCCGGCGCGTGGAACGCGGCCGTCTCCACCGGGGCACCCGGACCGGGCAGCCGGGCCGCGCGGTCCAGCGCGGTCAGCCCCGACCAGGCCGACGCGTTGGCCCGGCAGGTGCGGACGGTCTCCGGCCGGATGACGTCGAGGGCCGCCTCGGGCACCCCGGCCCCCGGCGGTGGCCCGTCCGCCGCCGCGTACAGGTCGACCACGGCGAACGCCGTCTCCTCCGTCCCGTCCAAGCCCAGCGCACGTTCGACCACGGCGTCCCCGAACCGGTGGTGGACGCGTCCCCCCAGCCCCAGCGCCGCCGCGACCAGCAGCGCGTTCCCCACGGTCATGCCCGCCTCCTGGGCGCACAGCCGGTACGCGTAGTCGCGGTAACGGAACGCCGTCTTGCGGAAGTCGACGGCCGCCACCAGCAGCGCCAGCGTGCCGCCTCCGGCCCGCCCGGTGCCGGCGGCGGCGTGCAGCGCCGCCGGGACGCCGCCCGTGCGCAACCGGGTCAGGGCGTGGTGCGCCGGGTCGACGTGGTAGCAGCCGGCGGGCAGTTCCCCGGCGGGCGCCGCGAGCCAGAGGTAGAGCTCCACGGGGTGGAAGCACCGGGCCGACGGCACGACGCGGTGGTACGGCCACGCCGCGTGCGGTCCGAGCTCCATCCGGGCCAGCCCGTAGGTGTGGTGCGTGAGGGCGGACACCGTCGGC
The DNA here is from genome assembly GCF_055585605.1 of Streptomyces sp. NPDC052910. Classification (NCBI taxonomy): domain Bacteria; kingdom Bacillati; phylum Actinomycetota; class Actinomycetes; order Kitasatosporales; family Streptomycetaceae; genus Streptomyces; species Streptomyces sp. NPDC052910. The sequence continues at coordinate 158,387 of NZ_JBVJJR010000011.1, read as the reverse complement.
TCGTCCAGCGCGGACCGGCGCGGGACACCGTCCGGGTGGGCCCTGCGGAACCCCGCGAAGGACCACCGCGCGTCCCCGATCCGCCGCGCCGGCGGGCTCAGCACGTGCCGCGGCAGCCCGCGGTAGGTCTTCACCGGCAGCGGATCCCCGTCCCCGCCCTCCGCTCCCTGCCCCTCCGCGAACAGCTCCCGCACCCGCTCGAAGGTGCGCCACCAGAAGCGGAGGCCCAGGGTGGCGGGCGGTTCCTCGACGGCCGGCCCCCGGGGTCCCCCGGGGGTGGCGGGACCACCCGCCCGCCCGGAACCGGACCCATGACGTCCGTCGGCCGGATACGCGGAGCGGGCGGACGAGGCGTCCGATCGCGGATTCGTGCGGCCGGACGCCGAAGGACGGCGTGCGGCGTCCGGGCCGGGCGCCGGGCGGTCGGGCCGGAGGACCGGGGGATCGGCGGGGTGGTCGGCGCCGGGGGCCGGGGCGTTCGCCCGGCCGTTCGGCTCGGGCATCGGCGACCCGAGCCCACCGGCCTCCGGTGGGGTGGGTGGCGAGTGCTCCGGCCGGGGGGCCGCAGCCGGGGTCGGGGGGACGTCCGAGCGCGACCGCGGGCGGTGGGGCGTCCGGGACCGCGGGCCGGCGGGTTCCGTGATGCCGGGCGCTTCGACGGGCGAGGGGCCGGCGGCGGGTGGTCCCGCCGTGCCCCAAGGTGCTTCAGCTACGCGCGAGTTGCCGGGTCGTAGCGTGCCCGGCGTACCGGGAACATCGTCACGCATCGGCCGTCACGACCCGGAGCGTGGTGGGAAGGACGTCGTGGACGGCCGGGTCGTGGTCCAGGGGGACCACCACGGGACGCAGGCCGCGGGAGCGCAGGGCGGCCACCAGGCCGGCACGGTCCGGCGGGGACGGCCACGCGGCGGGCGCACCCGCTTCCGGCGGTGCGCCGAGGCCGGCGACCGGCTCCGGCGCGTACGCCGGCTCGCCGGTCATCGCCGACTGCCGGGCCAGCAGCACCTGTTCCAGCCCCTCCGCGGCCGCGTCCGGTCCGCAGACCACCGCGACCGGGCGGTCCTCCAGCCACCAGGCCAGCACCGGCACACCCAGCGCACCCCCGATGTCCGCGACCCGCACGCCGCCGCCGGCGGCCCGCAGCAGGCCCGCGTACCGTCCGGTCCGCCCGTCGGCCGGCAGTCCGGCGGGGTCCAGCGGCACCGGACGCGCCCGGCCCGCCGCCGCGTCCCCGGCCGCCAGTCGGGCACAGTGCTGCCCGAGGCCGTCGTCCACCGCCTCGTCCCACGACAGTCGCGCCGCCAGGCCCGTTCCGGCCGAGAACGCCGCGCCGGCCGCGACGGACACCGCCCGCCCGTCGGCGGGGTCCCAGCCCCACACCGTGCCGCCGGGCCCGAACCGGCGCGGGTCGGGCGAGGTCGCCGCGTACCGGGCCAGCCCGCGCAGGGCCGCCCGCCGCCGGGCCTCGGCGAAGTCCGTCCCCGCGCCGAAGGCCCGGGGGCTATCGGCGGCGCGGTGCGGGACGGCCTCGGTGACATGCAGCGGAACCTGCGTGAAGTCGCCCTCGTCCAGCGTCCGCAGGACACCGGTGTACGGGTCGAAGCAGGCCGCCGCCGCGCCGGAGAACCCGTCCTCGCCCAAGGGCGCCGCCGCGCGCAAGCGGCCGATCCGGGCGGTGAACTCCGCCGCGGACTCCGGGCCGGCCGGCCGCGCGGCCGGGTGTGGCAGGAAAGCGTGGGACGAGGTGCGCAGGGTCTCCAGGTCGATCCTGGTCACCGTGGACCGCGCGGCGGGTTCCGCGATGCCGGCCAGTGCGCGGAAGGCGGCCAGCCCCAGGTGTCCGGCGACCACCGCCGCAGCCGGACCGGTCAGGAACGTGCCCGTCCGGTACGGGGGCCGGGCGCCCAGCCGCGCCCAGGCCGACGCCCAGTCCGGGCCGGGCGGCCCCAGCCAGGCCACGTCGTCGAGGACCACGCCCTGCACCAGGAGGGTGCCGGAGTCGCGGCACAGCCGGTCCAGCCGCAGCGCCCGGTCGGCCGCGGGCCCGGCCGCCACGTGCAGCACCGCGTCGGCGGTCGCCAGCCGGGCCTCCTCCTCGTCGGAGAACGGCACGAGCTCCAGCGACTGGTCCGGGTCGCGGAGCGCCGCCTCGGCGGCCGGTTCGGCCACCCGCCTCGCGTCGGCGGCGGGGTCCGCGTCCCCCTCCGGGGCGTGGACGGCCCGCAGCCGCCGTACCCCGGAGCGGAGCGCCGAGCAGACCAGCGCGGTGAACACCGGCCCCGCGCCGACCACCGTCACCGCGCTGTCCCGGTAGGTCTGGAACCGCCGTGCCGCCGAGCCGGCGTGGTACTCGACGAAGGCGATCTCGGCGGCGTACGTGTCGATTTCGCGGGCGGTCAGGTCGTGCGGCAGGTCCTCGGCGGCGTCCAGGAGGCAGCCGGCCGTGTGCAGCCGGCGCACCAGCCGTTCCACGGCGGTACGGGTCCCGTCCGGCAGCCCGCGGACGAGCGCGTCGAGTTCGGTCGTGCCGTCCAGGTGCGGAGCGAGCCGGTCCAGCAGCCGGTAGGCGGCCGGACCGCGCAGCGCGACGTCGGCGCCCGCGCCGAAGACGTGGGCTCCGTCGGGAGTGGGCACGTACAGTACGTCGGACTTCAGTTTCGGCAGCATCCCCAGCCCTCGCGTCGGTGATCCACCCGAGTATGGGAACCGGGGGAGCCCGCCGTCCCGACGGCGGAACCACAGGATCGACCACAGGATCCGGTGCCTGGGGCTTGCGGGCGCGGCCGGACGTCCCCCGGCGGTGGGGCGACGCGCCGGGGGACGGGATCAGAGGGACGGGAACGGGGTCAGCAGGCGCCGAGGTCCTGCCAGACCCCCCACTCGCCGGTGGTGCCGGGCTCGTCGCCCTGCGTCCACCACTTGGCCTTCCAGGAGTGCGCCTTCCAGGAGACGGTCGCGCCGCCGGTGTAGACCGCTCCCTTGTCCCAGGTGGGCGCGGTGCAGGTGCCGCCCGTCGGAGTCGGGGTGGGAGTCGGGGTCGCGGTCGGGTTCGGGCCGCCGGTGGGCGTGGGCGTGGGCGTCGGCGTGGGGGAGGGGCCGCCCGGGTCGGTCACGGTCGTGCCGCGCGTCAGGTCGCCGGCCAGGGCCCAGGTCTTCCCGCCGAAGCTCACGGTCCAGTTGGAGGGCGTGGACGTCGGCAGGTAGTAGACGAGGTCGAGCGTGGCGGCGGCGCCCGGGGCGAGCGGCTGCGAGGACGGGAGCTTCACGGACGCCCGGTTGTAGTCGCCCTTGAGACCGCCGACGTTATCAGGGGCGGTGTGGTCGCTGCGGACGACCTGCAGCCCCCAGCCGGACTGGTCCCGCGCGTTCCCCGGCGCGGAGTTGGCGTAGTCGAACCGGAACTCGGTGCCGCCCGGCAGGGTGGTCTTCGTCCGGTTGGTGATGCGGACCTTGGGGTTGATGGGGTAGTTGCTGTCACCGAGGGGGAAGTCGGTGTAGGCGACGTCGATGTCGAGGGCCTGGTCGGGCAGGTCGGTCGTCGCGCGGCGGGCGCCGTAGCCGGGCGCGGCCTTGAACGCGTCGTGCATGACGGACGTCAGGGTGTCGCCCGGCTCGTACTGGCCCTTGGCGGCGTTCCACCCGTAGTCGCCCGCCAGCTCCCAGATCATGGTGCCGCCGAGGCCCTTGTCCACCACGTACTGGGCCTTGGCCTTCACGGACTGCTCGTCCTCGGTGGAGAGGAACACCTTCTTGTCGGCGTTCCACAGCCAGGGCGCGGTCAGCGTCGCGTCGTACTTGCGGGCGTAACCGCCGGTGGGCTTGGTGCCGGCCGGGAAGCCGTACTTCGTCAGGTAGTCCCCGGCGACGCCCTTCTCCAGGTTCTTGGCGTGCCACATGGGGTTCGAGCCGCCCGGCGACTCCTTGCCGTCGTCGTCCTTGTCGTGCCACAGATTGTCGATGCCGACGGCGCCGTCACCACAGGAGGTGAGGCCCGAACCGGCCGGACAGGTCGTCGCCTTCGCCGTGCCCCACAGGCCGTCGGTGCCGCCCGTGACGTTCTTCCAGCCGCGGGTGTAGTACGGCAGGCCGAGGTTGATCCGGCCGGGCGGCAGCGCGCCGCGGAAGTAGTGGTACGCCCAGTCGGCGTTGAGATAGCCGATACCGCCGTACTGCGGGGTGGTGTACACGCCCCACTTGGCGAGCTCGGCGTCCCTGCCGTCGTCGTACAGCGCGGCGTTGGGGCCGACGAACTCGTTCCAGGCGCCGTGCAGGTCGTAGGACATGATGTTGACGTAGTCCAGGTACTTCGTGCTCTGGTACGTCTCCATGCCGCGCAGCAGGTAGCCGGAGGAGGGCGCGGCGACGGACAGCAGGTAGTGCCGGCCGTCGGCCGCCCCGGCCCGGTCGAGCCGCTCGCGGAGGGTCTTCATCAGCGCCGCGTAACCCTTGTTGAGGCCGCCGCGCCGGGCGTTGGCGAGGGGCCAGTCCTTGGGGTGGCCGGCGTCCTTCATCGACGTCGGGTACTCGTAGTCGATGTCGACGCCGTTGAAGCCGTACTTCCGGACGAAGGCGACCGCCGAGTCCGCGAAGGTGTCGATGCCCTGCTGGTTGACCGAGCCGTCGGCGTTGGTCGCCGTCTTGTAGAAGCCGCCCGAGTCGACGCGCTTGCCGTTCTCGTCGATGTAGCCGCCGGTCTCCGCCCAGCCGCCGACGGATATCAGGGTCTTCACCTGCGGGTGCTGTTTCTTGAACTTGTTCAGCAGGTTGAAGTGGCCCTTGTACGGCAGGCCGGGGTCCATCTCCGCGCCTTTGACACCCGGCCAGGTCATTCCCGTGGCGGCGTTGTCCGCGCCGTCCGCCCCGACGGATATCCGGTCGTCCGGACCGATGTGCGCGAAGGCGTAGTTGAGGTGGGTGACCTTGTCCCAGGGGATGTCGGAGGCGAGGTACGCCGGGGTGCCGTCCTTGCCGGTGCGCCAGCCGGTGAAGTAGCCGATGACGCGGCGCTGGTGGTCCGCCCCCATCTTCTCGCGGCCGGCGGTGTCGTAGACGGTGCAGTAGGGGACGTCGACGCCCGGGGTCGCGTACAGGCCGTCGGGCCGGCAGGCCGCGTGGTCCTCCGCGGCCGAGGAGGAACCCGTCTGCACCGTGGCGGCCAGCAGCCCGGCCAGGGCGGCGCCCGCGGCGGCCACGGCGGCCCCGCGGCGCGCGCGGGCGCCGGTACAGGATCTCCCTGGGGAGAGCAGGTCTCGGAACAACACGATCGGTCCTCCAGTGGGGGGTTCGTGGAGCGGGTGGGGGGTGCCGTGCCGTGGCCCGTGGTGTGCGCGCACCGGCGGGCCGTACTCCTCGGAGGTGTGGCAGAGGCTAAGAGGACTAGACCAGTGCGTCAATAGGTGCGGACCAATGTCCCGGCAGAGCGCCGGAAACCGCTGACGCGCGATGTGCGGTGCTCAGGCGGGCGCCGAGTGGGTACCCGTACGCGAGGGGCCGGGACCGGCCTGGCCGCCGACTCGGCCGACGAACGGTGTTTGCGAACGAAGCAGCAGGTTAAGCGCCTTGCAGCACCGATTAAGGAGGAACACATCATGGGAATTCTCGCGTGGGTCGTCATCGGGCTGCTGGCCGGAGCGATCGCCAAGGCCCTGATGCCGGGCAAGGATCCCGGCGGTGTGCTGGTGACCATGCTGATCGGTGTGGTCGGCGGGCTCCTGGGCGGCTTCCTCGGCAAGGTGATCTTCGGCGTGGAGTCGATCAACGGCTTCTTCCACCTGTCCACGTGGATCGCCGCGATCGTCGGTTCCGTCATCATCCTGGCGCTCTACCGAGTGTTCACCGGCCGGAACCACCACGGTCACGGCCGTCACTCGCACGCCTGACCCAGAGGCCACCGGCCCCGGGCACACGGCCCCGGGCGGCCGGCCCGGAGCGGGTGAGGCCGGGCGCGTGACGCCCGGAGGTCCGGCACCGGACCCACGGCCCGCGGCGGGCCCGGCCTCCCCGACAGCCCCGTAACACCGACCACCGGACCAGGGAGGCGCCCTGTCCACCGGCCGTTCCGGCCGGCCGGACAGGGCGCCTCCCGGTCGTACGCCCGGAGGCGGGCGCCCGACTGGCGGCCCCCGGGCGGCGCGGGGATGCTGGGACGAGGCGACGGGGCAGGCACGACCGGGAGCAGGCGGGTGAGGGCACCGAACGCGCGGCGCGGCACGACCGCCGGACGCGGGCGCCCCGGCCCGCTGCCGCTGTTGCCGGTCCTGCTGCTCGTCACCGGGGGCCTGCTCGACTACGGCACCTCCCCGCACTTCAGCGCCGAGGCCCTCTACACGGCCGCACCGATGACGGCCGCCGCACTGCTGTCACTCCGCGCGACCGTTCTCGCCGGACTGGGCGCCTGCCTGGTGGACGCGCTCCTGCTGCACCACTTCGGCTTCCTCGGCGACTCGGGCGGCAGCAGCGAGCTGGCGGCGGTCGCCACCGTCTCCGCCCTCGCCGTCCTCGTGAACCGACTGATGCACCTCAGCGAGGCGCGGCTCGCGTCGGCGCGCCGCGTCGCCCTCGCCGTACAGCGCGCGGTGCTCCCGCAACTGCCGCCCTCCGTCGGCGGGCTGCGCGTCGCGGTGCGCTACCGGGCGGCCGTCGGGGGCGCGGAGATCGGCGGCGACCTGTACGGCGTGCAGGACTCGCCGTTCGGCGTGCGCTGCGTCATCGGCGATGTGCGCGGCAAGGGGCTGGGCGCCGTCAAGGTCGTGGAGGTGGCGCTGGGCGCGTTCCGGGAGGCGGCCGAGGACGAGCCCGCGCTGCCCGGCGTCGCGGCCCGCCTGGAACGCGCCCTGCGGCGCGAGGCGCGTGGCCGGGACGGACCGGAACGGCTCGAAGGGTTCGTCACCGGCGTGCTCGCCGAAATCCCGCCCGGCGGCGCCACACTGCGCCTCGTCAACCGCGGCCACCCCCCGCCGCTCCTGCTGTCCGACGGCACGGTACGGACCCTGGAACCCTCCGACCCGACCCTCCCGCTGGCCCTGGGCGACCTCGGCGCCGGCCCGGACCGCACCGACACCGTCCCCTTCCCGCCGGGCGCCACCCTCCTCCTCTACACCGACGGCCTCACCGAGGCCCGCGACCGAGACGGCGTCTTCTACGACCCGGTCGCCGCCCTGGCCGGCCGCCGCTTTCCGGGGCCCGACGCGCTGCTGGACGCGCTGCTCGACGAAGTGACCCGCTACACCGGCGGACGGATCACCGACGACATGGCCCTCCTGGCCGTCGCCCGGGACGGGGGAGAAGACGAACGCGGGGGCGGAGGGGAAAGCGGGGACGACGGCGGAGGCGGGACGGCGGCGTGAGAGCCGCCGTGCGGAGGCCACGACGACGCGCCCGAGCAAACGAGGGGGGGCTCGGCGGGCGACGAGCTCGTCCCTCCCCCGGTACGGCGGCACCGGGCCGGTCACCCGCCCGCGACCGGCCCCGTCTCACCGTTCCTCCGGCCCCAGCCGGACCGTGGCGACGACGATGACCTCGTCCCGGTCGGCCCACCGCCGGGACGTCTCCTTGTGGGGGTTGATCCACACCCCGTAGCGCGGACCGTGGGCGGCGCCCGCGTGGTCCCGGTAGCCGATGGCGGATTCACCGTGCCGCCGGGCCGCCTCGACCACCGTGGCGAACGAGGCCGTGGCGCCCGCCCGGACGTAGCGGGACGCCGGACGGAGCAGGATCTCGGTGCCGCCGGCGGAGAACAACTCCCGGAAGACGGCGGCCAGGTGCCGGTTCTGCGAGACCTGGGCCATCAGCAGACCGATGAGCTTGCCGCTGACGATGAAGTCGGCCCCCGGGCTGACCGGGGCCAGCGCCCGGTTGCGGTCGTCGGTGAGCTCGGTGACCACCGGCAGCTCCCGGCCCGACGCCGCTTCGAGCGCCCGCAGTAACAACAGCGTCACCAGGGTGCGGTCGTCCGGCTCCTCACCGGTGGTGCCGAGGCCGGTGCCGCCCGGACCGGGGGAGGGGTCGGGCCCGAGGACGATCACGCTGTCGTACGACGCGACGTCCACCGCCTCGACCGTCTCCTGGCTGGCGGGGTCGCCGGGCCGCAGGACCACGGACAGGGCGGCCCCGGCGTCGCCGTCGGCGGCGCGTACGGCGGAGACGGTCGCGGGCGAGGCGTCGGCGACGACGTCCACGACCGAACCCGGCGCCGTGTACCGCCGCAACCGGCCCACGATGAGCGGGGCCCGCCGGTTCCAGCCCAGCAGGAGCACCCGTTCCGGCCGCCGCAGCTCCGGCGGGACGTCGGCGACGATCACCGACGCGTCGACGGCCGGCGGCGGTTCGGCGACGACGGCGGTGTCGTCGTCGCGGGTGATGACCACGATCCGGTCCTCCGCGCCGATCGGCGTGTCCGACGGCGGGTTGAGCGCCAGGACGCCGTCGGCGCGGACGAGCCCCACGGCGCACGACGTGGGGTACGCGAGGAGCGCCTCCCCGAACGTCCGCCCCGCCAGGGCCGGTTCGCGGACGGTGTAGAACTCGTCGCCCGCGAAGTCCAGCAGCTCCTGGTAGACGAGGGACAGGCCCGGCCTGCGGGCGGACTGGACGACGAGCCGGGCGGTGATGTCGTCGGTCTCCAGCACGACGCCGCCGTCCCCGGCCGCCAGAGCCGCGGCGAGCCGGTAACGGGCGTCGCGCACGGCCGCCACGACCCAGGGGGCCGCCCCGCTCCCGGTGCCGCTCCCCGCGCCGTCCCCGCCGCTCCCGCCGTCCTCGGCGCCGGTGGTCGCGCCGGCCGCGACACCGTCCGGGCCACCGGAGGCCCGGGCCGCCGCCCGCAGAGCCAACAGCGTCTTGACCACCTCGGCGTCACCCGCGGGGCCGTCGCGCGGCAGTACGAGGACCGAGCCGGCGGTGAGCGGGCTCACCCGCGGGAGGACGGCCGGGTCGGTGGTCGAACCGCTGCGGCAGATGACCCGGGTGCCGCCGGTGGGGCCGACCTTGATGTGCAGCGCTTCCTCCATGGCCGTCTTGTCCCGGTCGGCCAGCACGGCCACGGCCGCGCGCCGCTGGTTGGCGTTGGCTTCGACCAGCTCCGCCACCACCGTGAACACCTGCTCCGACCAGCCGAGGACCACCACGTGCCCGTCCTCCAGCACCGTCGAACGGCCCCTGCGCAGCGCGGTCATGCGCTCGTTGACCCCGGCGGTGATCAGGCTCACCAGCGCGGAGACGTAGAGGAGGGCGACCAGGGCGAGGATCACGGACAGCAGCACCTGGGCCGGCGGCCCGACCAGCCCGCCCAGCCGCAGGGTGTCCCCGGCCCGGTGCCAGACCTGGGCCAGCTTCCCCGGCAGCGACGCGGGCGCGTCCCGCGCCGTCCACACCATCAGCGCGCTGACCGGGACGACCACGGCCAGGCAGGCCAGGGCGAGCCAGCCGATGAGGGCGGAGGCGCCGCGCGCCAACGTGTTGTCGAACCAGTAACCCGCCCGCTTGCGCCATCGAACACGCCGCCGCACCATGACCGCCCCCTCGCCGCCCGGCCGTCGCCCACCCGGCCCCGGCTCGCCCCCCGTACCGCCGCCCCGGGCCGACGGGCTCCCGAGCATGCGATTACAGCGTGACAGGGTCGGGCCATGGCGGCGGAGGTCCGCACGATTTTTCACTCCTTCGGGGGGCGTGACCCCGTGCCGTTGTCCGTCCGGCGGAACGCCGCCCGCCGCTCGTGCGCCACGGCACCCTTGCGCTCGCCCGCGGTCGTGCAGTGCGCTACCTCGCATGAGAAGCGAGTGGAGCACGAGACGAACGAGGCCACGCACCGCCGCGGCCCTGGCCGCCGTCCTGACCGCGGTCACCCTGACGGCGGGGGCCGCCCACCCCGCCACCCCCGCCACCCCCGCCACCCCCGTCCTCAGCCCGCCCAAGCCGCCGGCATCGCCGGCCGGTGGCGCCGACCCGACCCCCCTCCCGGACCCGCCGGGCACCGACCTGGACACCGCCACGATTCCCCAACTCCAGGCCCGCATGGCGGCGGGCACCCTGACCTCGTCCGCGCTGACCCACGCCTACCTGCGCCGGATAGCCGCCGTCGACCCGAAGATCCACGCGGTGCTGCGCACCGACCCGACCGCCCCGCGCCAGGCGGCGGCCAGCGACGCCAGACACCGGAGCGGCACCACGCTCGGCCCCCTCGACGGCATCCCCGTGCTGCTCAAGGACAACATCGACACCCGGGATCTGCCGACCACGGCCGGATCGACGGCCCTCGCCGGGAAGCCGCCCCGGGCCGACGCCCCGCTGGTGACCCGGCTGCGGGCGGCCGGAGCGGTGATCCTGGGCAAGACCAACCTGTCCGAGTGGGCCAACTTCCGCGCCGCCAAACCGACGTCGGGCTGGTCGGCGGTGGGCGGCCAGACGCACAACCCCTACGTGCTGGACCGCAACCCGTGCGGCTCGTCCTCCGGTTCGGCCGCGGCACTCGCCGCCTCGCTGGCCCAGGTGGCGATCGGCACCGAGACGGACGGCTCCATCGTGTGCCCGGCCGGCATGAACGGGGTGGTCGGCCACAAGCCCAGCCTGGGGCTGGTCGACCAGGCCGGTGTCGTCCCCATCTCCGCCGAGCAGGACACCGCGGGCCCCCTGGCGCGCAACGTCACCGACGCCGCCCTCACCCTCTCCGTCCTCACCGGTTCCCCGGCGCCCGAGGCGGCCACCGGCCGCACGGACTCCCTGCGCGGCAAGCGCATCGGCCTGTGGCGTCTGCCCGAACTCGGCTCCGGCGTGGACGCGGTGATGACCCGCACGGCCCGGACCCTGCGCGCCGCCGGCGCGGAGGTCGTCGAGGTGACACCGCCCTACCAGCGGCGGCTCGCCGAGCTCGAGTTCCCCGCCCTGCTCAGCGAGTTCCACCGGGACATCGACGCCTACCTCGCCACCCGCGACGGCCCCCGCGACCTCGCCGAGCTGACCCGGTTCACCCGGACCCACCCGGCCGAGCGGACCTGCTTCTCCGGTCTGGAGCTCTTCGAACGCGCCCTCGCGGCCCCCGCCGCCGGCAGCCCGGAACACCGGGCCGCCCGCGCCGAACTGAAGGACCTCGCGCGGCGCTCCATCGACGAGACGGTGGCCGCCCACCGCCTGGACGCCATCGCCGCCCCGGCCAACCCGCCCGCCTGGACGACGGACTGCGCCCGCGGCGACAACGACGTCATCCCCTCCTCCACCCCCGCCGCCGTGGCCGGCTACCCCTCCCTGGCACTGCCGGCCGGTTTCGTCGGCGAACTTCCCGTCGGCCTCCTGCTGACGGCCGGCGACCGCCAGGACGCCCGGCTGCTCTCCCTGGGCGCCGCGGTCGAGGACCGGCTGCCAGCCCGGCGCGCGCCGCGCTACCTCCCGACGACGGGCACTCCCTGAGCGAGGGTTCCCGCCGGCCCCGGCCGCCCGCCGCCCGTTACGATCACTCGATGCGCCGCACCCCCGCCGACCGGCCCGACGAGCCCGGCCGGCACGACCTCGTCGCCACGGCCCGGACGGCCGTCCGCCGCCTGGTGGCGATTGACGCGGAACGGGGCGCCGCGGCCGCGCTGCCCGAACTCCGCGCGGCCGTGCGGAGCTTCCCCGACCCCTTCGCTCCGGGCGGCGGGTACCGGTGGGACGCGGACCGGCTGGCAGCGCTGGCCGAGCTCCACGAGGTGGCCGGATGGATCCTCTTCGACGCGGGGCTGTACCGGCATGCCCGGCGGGCCAACCGCCGGGCGCTGGCCCTCGCGGAACGCTGCGGTGACCGGTGGACGGAACGGCTGGTGCTGCTCAACGACAGCATGCTGATGAGCCACCTGGGACGCCCGCGCGCCGCCCTGGAGGACGCCGCCCGGGTGCCCGGGGCGCGGCGGCTGCCCGCCCTCGTCGACTGCCTCGTCCTGATCCGCCGGGCGCACGCGGTCGCGGCCCTGGGCGGGGAGCGGGAGGCGGCGCGGCTGGCCGCGCGCGCGGAGAGCCGCTTCCTGGACGGCGCTTCGGCGGACGACCCGCCGTGGGCCTGGTGGATCGACCACGACGAGGTGCTGGGCCACCGCGGCTGGGTCATGGCCCGACTGGACCGCCCGGACCTCGCGATACCCCTCCTGCACCGGGCGTCCACCGCCCCCGGCCCGTCCTACCGGCGGCTGTTCACCGCGCACCTGCTGGCGTCCTTCGCGCGGGCCCGTGCCTGGCGCGAGACGGAACGGCTCGTGGACGAACTCGTGCCGCACGTCCCCGCGATCGGCTCGGCGCGGGCGCGGGAAACGCTCGGCGCCACCGCGGCGGCCCTGCTGCGCGGGGACGGCCGGCCCCCCGCCGCGCCGCGGGAGGCGGCCGGCCGACTGCGGGCGGCGCTGTCCGCGACCGCGCGGACGGGAGCGGACGGCGGGTCCGTGCCGTAACGGCGCGGGGCCCGGGCGGGCGGGCGGCCGGACGCGGGGAACCGCGTCACCGCCGCCCGTCGCCCTTCCCGTCACCCCGCCACCCTTCCCGTCACCCCGTCACCGCTTCTCCGCGCCCTCCGTACCGTCCTCGCGCAGGACCAGGGTGAGCAGCCCGGGGAAGCGCGCCTCGAACTCCGGGCGGCGCAGCCGGTTGAGCCGCTTGGGTCCGGCGTCCCGCTGTTCGAGCAGCCCCGCCTCGCGCAGGACGGTGAAGTGCCGGCTCAGAGTCGCCTTGGTCACCGGCACGTCGAAGCCGCCGCAGGGGCGCTCCCAGTCCCCGGCCGCCGCCAACTCCCGGACCAGGGTCCGCCGTACGGGGTCGGCGAGCGCGAGGAGCGCCGTCTCCAGCGGTACGTCGGCCGGGTCGGTGTGGACGGGTGCCGCGCGGTGGTGACCCGCCGCCCGTGCCGGCTCCGGGTTCCGCTCGCGGTCCTGCTCCGGTCCCCGTCCGTGCGTTTCCGTCGGCATGTCCGTGCTCCGTTCTCCGCCTCGCCGCGACGCGTTGCCGAGTGTTCGATGATGTGCGTACACTCCGAGGTGTTCGCTTCTTGGCGAACACTCTAGTGGGTGAGCGGCATTCCGCCTCCCCGCCCGCTCCACCGCTCTCCCGCGCAAGCCGCTTCCCGAGGCAAGGAGAAGGACCCATGACCCCCGCACCGCTCCCGTCCGGCCGCGGACCTGATCGTTCCGCACGTACCCTCTTCGCCGCCTGCCTGGGAATCGTCGTCGTCATCCTCGACGTCAGCATCGTCAACGTGGCCACCAAGGCCCTCGCGGGCGACTTCGGCGGCAGCATCTCCGGCCTGGAGTGGGTGATCAACGGTTACACCCTCACCTTCGCGGCCTTCCTGCTCACGGCCGGCGCCATGGGCGACCGCTTCGACCCCCGCCGAATCTTCGTCGGCGGGTTCGGCCTGTTCGCCGCCGCCTCGCTGGCCTGCGGGGCCGCGCCCTCGCTCGGGGTACTGATCGCGGCGCGGATCCTCCAGGGCGTGGGCGCCGCGATGATCATGCCGTCCTCCCTGTCGATCGTGAACGCCGGATTCCCCGATCCCGCCCGGCGCGCCCGCGCCATCAGCCTGTGGGCCGCCGCCGGCAGCCTCGCCCTGGCCCTCGGCCCGGTCGTCGGCGGCCTGCTGGTGGACACGCTCGGCTGGCGGTCCATCTTCTACGTCAACGTGCCCCTCGCCGCCGTCGGCATCCTCCTCACCAGGACCTCCGCCCGCCCCACCGCGCGTCCGGCGGCCCGGCGCCCCCTGGACCTGCCCGGCCAGTTCCTCGCCGTCGCGGGCCTGGGCGCCCTCACCGTCGCGACCGTGGAGGCCAACTCCCAGGAGTGGACCTCGGCGACCGTGCTCGCCGGCGCCGCGGTCTTCGCCGTCGCACTGGCCGGTTTCATCGCGGTGGAGCGGCGCGGCGCCGACCCGATGCTGCCGCCGCGGCTGTTCGGCCACCGGACGTTCACCGCCACCGCGCTCGTCGGCGCCCTGCTCAACTTCGGCTTCTACGGGCTGATCTTCGTCTTCAGCATCTTCTTCCAGGAGGCGTGGGCCTACTCGCCGGTCACCGCCGGCCTGGCCTTCCTCCCGATGACCGCCGCCGTCATGGCCGCCAACCTGGCCTCCGGCCCGCTGGTCAGGCGCCACGGCGCCCGCAGGGTCATGGTCGTCGGCAACGCCCTGGCCGCCGTCGGCTACCTGGCCACCGTCCCGGCCGTCGGCTCGCACTCCTACGCCGCCGTCGTCACGCAGTTCCTCGTCTCCGGCGCCGGACTCGGCCTGGTCGTGCCGGCCATGACGAACGCGATGCTGGGCACGGTCGAACCGGCCCACGCGGGCGTCGCCTCCGGCGTCCTCAACGCCTCCCGGCAGGTCGGGGGCCTGCTCGGGGTGGCCGTGATGGGACTGCTCGTCGGCGACGGCGCCGCCGGGCACCTCGTCCCCGGCCTGCGCGCCGCGCTGCTCTCGGCCGGGGGAGCCCTCGCCCTCGGAGCGCTCCTCAGCGCCACGGGCGTCCGCGCCGCCACCCGGCCCGCCGCCGCTCCCGCTCCCGCCGCCGCGTGCCCCGCACCGGCCCCCGTCCGCTGACCTCCGCTGTCCTCCGTCGGCATCCACCGGCGGTTCCACCGACACCGCACGACACGCACCGCCCGGCGCCACGGCGCCCGGGCGGTGCGGCTGTTCGTCCTGCCGGCTGCCCGTCCTGCCGGCTATGGGGCCGCTCGTCCGTCCGGCGGGGCCCCTACGCACCCCCTCAGAGGCGCGTGTCGTCCACGACCGGCACCCGGGGCGCCGCCGGACGGACCTCCGGGCGGGCCGTGCGCGGCGCCGAGGCGGCCGGTCCTGCCGGCTTCGCGGGCCCGCAGAAGGCGGGTTCGAGAGTGTTCATCAATCCCTGCGTCACCGAACCGTTGTTGGAGGCGTTGGCGAACACCACGACCGTCCGCCGGCCGTCGCGGGTGGCGAACGACTGGGTCTGGAACCCCTGGACGATGCCCCCGTGCCCGTACACCTTCCCGCAGGACAGCGCGATCTCCCGCAGCCCCAGCCCGTAGCCGGTCCCGGCGGTGGGGGTGGGCACCGCGCTCGTCATCAGCCGCACCGACGCGTCGGAGACCAGCCCGCCGGAGTCGCCGGCCAGCACGGCGGTCAGGAAGCGGTCCATGTCGTCGGCCGAGGAGACGACCGCCCCCGCGCTCCAGATCCAGGATCCGTTCTGCTCCGTCGCGTCCAGCAGCGGCCGGGACCGGTCGTCGTTGGTCAGATAGCCCGTCACGTGCGGGCCCTCGATGCGCTTGTCCGGTACCACGAACGAGGTCTGCCGCAGCCCCAGCGGCTCGATCACCTGCTCCCGCAGCACCTGCTCGTACGGGCGGCCGGTCAGGTGCTCCACGGCCATGCCCAGCAGCACGTAACCGGTGTTGGTGTACGCGTACCGGGTCCCCGGCGGGTACTGCACCCCGTGCCGGACCGACATGGCCACCAGGTCGGCGGGCCGGTAGACCGTGTCGCGAATCCGCTTCTCGAAGGCGCTGGTGGTCTCCTCGCCCTCCTGCTCCAGCAGGTCGTTGGTGTGGTCGTAGATGCCCGCGCGGTGCTGCATGACCTGCCGGACGGTCATGTTCCAGCCCTCCGGCAGCGTGCCGGCCGGCAGGTAGTCGCGCATCCGGCCGTCCAGGTCGACGCGGCCCTGTTCGACCAGGCGCATCAGCAGGACGGAAGTGAACATCTTGGTGTTGCTGCCGACCCGGACCCGCCAGGCCGCGTTCATCGGCGTGCCGTCCAAATTCGCCTTGCCGACGGCGACCGACCGGTCGCCACCGGTGCCGTCGTGGTCGCGGACCACCGCGAACGCGCCCGGAGCCCCCGCGCGAACGGTCCGTTCCAGTGCGGCGCGCATTCCCGCGGTGTCGGGCTCCACCGCCGTCCGCGGCGCGGCCACCGCGCCCGTCGCGCCCAGCGTCGCCAGCACGGCGGCACTCACGGCCACCGCCGCCGCGCGCCGTATCCCGGCCCGCCCCGCCGCCCGCGCCCGCGTCGCTCCGGCTCCGGTCGTCTCGGTTCTCGCCATCCCAAGTCCCCTGACTGACTGCTTCATACGACTGACTGCTTCGTGCCCCGCCCGGATCGCCGAACGGTCCGGACGCCCTGAGCGGTGATCGTAACCACGCCCCGGACCCGGCGGCCGAAAACCGACCCCCGGCCCCCGCCCCCTCGCCACGCCCCCGTCATCCCACCGCCCCGGCGCCGTCCACTGTCCGCGCCCGCCCTGACCAGGGCGGACAACCCCCGGTCATTCGACGGACACGGCCCGGTCGGCGCCGTCGCAGGTTCGGGGCCGTACGAGGAGACGCGGCGCAGGGGGTGTCCGGCGGACGCCGCTCCGGTGCCGCTCCTCCCACCGTTCGCCGCAAGGGAGTTCGCACCATGAAGGTCCGCCTCGTGCCGGACGTCGCCTGCGCCCGGTCGTTCCTGGGCTTCGCCCACTACCTGCGGGCCGTGGAGCGGTTCCGGGCCCTCCTGGCCGCCCTCCGCGCGGCGGCCGGGGCCACGGCCGTCGTAACGCCCGCCGTCTGACGGGACGTCGGCGGACGGCGGGAGCGGCTCCGCGGACCGATTACCACATCCGGCCTTCTTCGATCTCGCGTTCGAGCGGGATGACGTGCTTCTCACACCGCCGTCGCACCTGATGACTTTCCCGCCCCGCTCCGGTGTCCTTGCCGCCGACGGAGGCCCTGACCTGGGGCACGACGAAGGGAATCGGTGGCACATGGACGGACGGTTCCGGGTGTGGTGGACCCTGCGGCGACTCGTGTCGAGAACGCGGAAGACCACCGGGACGACGCCGCGCGGCAGGTTCGCCGCGGCCGTCGGAGCGGTCGCGCTGCTCGTGGCCGGGCTCACCGGCGTGACGGCGGGCGAGGCGGCCGCCCGTACGGGCAAATGGTCGTGTTCGGGGGCGCCCGTCCCGGACGGATGGGTCATCACCGGCTACGACCGCACCGGCTGCCAGGGCGCGGGATCCTGGTACCAGCAGCCCGTGAAGGACGGCATCTGGACGTGCTCGGGCTCGCCGATCGTGTCCGGCTACGTCATCACCAACTACGACCGCAACGGCTGCACCGGCATCGGCGCCTGGTACCACGAGCTCGCCCGTGACGGCCGCTGGACGTGCGCCGGCTCCCCGATCCCGGCCGGTTACGTCAATACGAACCACAACCGCACCGGCTGCAACGGCATCGGCTCCTGGTACCAGGAGCAGGTCCGAAACCGCATCTGGGCCTGCTCCGGTTCCCCCGTCCCGCCCGGGTACCGCACCACCACCTTCTCGTCGACCGGCTGCAACGGCGTCGGGGCGTGGTACATGGTGCGTGCCTGAGCCGGTCGTTCGAGGCCGCGGCGGACCGCACGAAGCACGGAGCGCGCACACCGGCGGGACGTGCCCGGAGCGGCGGTCCGCTCGGCGGCCACCGGCTCGGGCGCCGGCGGGGACCACCCCTGCGGCCGGGCGTCGCGCCGCTCGGCGGGGGGTGGTGGAGAGCGCGACCTGACGCCCGCCGGACCCGGCAGGGCGGCTGCGCCCCGGCCCCGGGCGGCCGGAACGTAGGGTGACTTCGTGACGATTCTCCGCTCCCGCGCCGCGATCGCCGTCATGGCCCTCTCCACGGCCCTTGTCACGGCTTGTTCCGCCACCGGATCGCACGAGGACGCCGGTCCTCGCGAGTCCGCGCACACCGACGCCCCGGAGAAGGGCGAGGTGTGGATACCCGACCCCGGCACCGCCTTCGACTACCAGCTCGGCGGCGCGTATCCGCCGCCGAGCGGGGTGCGGGCCGTCTCCCGTGACCGCACGGCCCGGCCCGCCGACGGGATGTACAACATCTGCTACGTCAATGCCTTCCAGACGCAGCCCGGCGACGCCGTCGACTGGTGGAAGAAGCACCACCCCGACCTGCTCCTCAAGAACGACGGCGGGAAGCTCGTCATCGACGAGGACTGGGACGAGCCCCTGCTGGACATCTCCACCCCGGCCAAGCGCGACGCCCTGATGAAGGTCGTCGGGCCCTGGATCGACGGTTGCGCCGACGCCGGTTTCGACGCCGTGGAACCGGACAACCTCGACTCCTACGAACGCTCCGACGGCAAGCTCACCCCCGAGCACGCGACCGCCTTCGCCCGCCTCCTGGCCGACCGGGCCCACCGGCGGCACCTGGCCGTCGCCCAGAAGAACACCGCCGAGCTGCTGCCCCGGCGCGCCCGCATCGGCTTCGATTTCGCCGTCGTCGAGGAGTGCGCGCGCTACAAGGAATGCCCCGAGTACAGCGCCGCCTACGGCGGCCGGATCTTCGACATCGAGTACGGCAGAAAGGACTTCACCACCGCCTGCCGCTCCTGGGGCGACAAGCTGTCCATCACCCTCCGCGACCACGACGTCCGCCCGGCCGGCTCCCGGGGGTACGTCTACGCCGCCTGCTGAGGCAGGCCGTGAACGGCCCCGCCCCCGCCGCGTCATGAGTATCCGTACTCATCCGCACCGGGGGGCACGGCCGGGACGGCTGAGTGCGTGGACGCTCCCGCGCACGGACCGCCGCGCGATGTGATCGGCGCATGCCTCGACAGCACCGCACCCGCCGTCCCCCGTCCGCCGGCCCGAAGCGGCCGAACACACCCGGCATGGCCGCCCTCGTCCTGGCGGTGAACGCCGTCCTGGCTGCCGGCACCCTCTGGCTCCTGCCCCTGGCCGTCCCCCTGGGCGCGGCGGCGGTGGTCTGCGGTGTGGTGGGGTGCGTGAAGGTGAGGCGCCGCACGGCGGACGAGCGCCTCCCGGCGATCATCGGGATCGTCGTGGGCCTGGTCGCGGCGACGGCCTGCTTCGGTCTCACGGTGCAGTTCCTGGACGCCATGTCCCGCCTGAACGCGCTCCCCGCGCGACCGACGGGAACAAGCGTGGCGTCCTGAGCACGGCTTCCTGAGCACGGCTTCCTCCCCGGGCGGGCCGAGGGGGCGGGCGGGTCACGCCGTCGCCGCCGGCCCGGGCAGTGCGTGGAGACGGACGTCCGTGAGCCGGCCGTCCGCGGCGCGGGCCGTCATGCAGGTGCGGTGCGGCTGCCGGCGCCGGTCCGTGGGCGAACCGGGATTGAGCAGCCGCAGACCGCCCTCGGCCGTGGAGTCCCAGGGAATGTGGCTGTGGCCGAAGACGAGCACGTCCAGGTCGGGGAAGCGCTGCGCGCAGCGCCGTTCACGCCCCTGCGCCGCGCCGGTCTCGTGCACGACGCCGAACCGCAGCCCGCCCAGCTCGGCGTACGCCACCTCGGGCAGCCTGGCTCGCAGTTCGGGGCCGTCGTTGTTGCCGTATACGGCGACCAACCGCCGCGACCGTGCCTCCAGCAGGTCCAGCGTGGCGGTGTCGACCCAGTCTCCGGCGTGGATCACCACGTCGGCCCGCGCGATCCGGTCGAGCAGCTCCGGCGGCAGGGCCTTGGCCCGTTTCGGCAGGTGTGTGTCGGACGTCAGCAGCAGGTCCATCCGGCCGACGGTAGCCCGCCCGCCGCTCGGCGGCCGGGCCCGGCGCGCCGGACGGCCCCGGCACGGCGGCCTCCGACGACCGGCTGTTCTCAGTCATGCGTGGCCGAAAACCGCCCTGATGCGCCCGCGTTCCGGCCGGAAGTGGGAGGCTGGGCGGATGGGGAGAGGAACGCGCAGTCAGGCGGAGCGGGACGCCGTCACCGTCGAGATCGGGTACGCGCTGTTTAGCGCGTGCTTCCTGGGGTTCGTGGTGTTCGCGGCGGTCGCCGGGCCGGTCCTCGTCTGGGACCTGCCCGAAGCCGTCGGCAAGGCGCTGGTGGTCACCGGGACGGCACTGGGGTCCGTCCTCGGAGTGCTGCGCGTGGTGCACGTGCTGTGGCGGTTCGCCCGGGGGAACGGCCGGCTGAGCGACCGGGGACTGAGTCGGGATCTGGCCGAGCCGGGGTCGAACCGAGCCGGGACCGGGCTGAGCCGGCGGCTCCGCCGCGGGGCCGGAGCCTGCGGGCGCGGGCGGGTCGGTCCGACGTCCGGCATCGACGCCCTCCGGCACCGACGCCCTCCGGCACGGCACCGTCCGACTCGACGCCCGGGGGCCCCGCCCGCGTCCGCCTCCCCTCCCCCCCCGGTCAGCAGTACAGGTCGCCGCCCGGCGCGACCCCCAGGATCTGCGCGAACTTCCGGTAGCTGTCCACCCGGTGCTGCACCTGCGCGGGGCTCTTGCCGTCGCACTCGACACTGCCGTTGATGCTGCGGATCGTCTGCCCGAAGCCCCGGCCGTTGACCATCGCGTCGTGCGGCGTCATGCTGCCCGGACCGCGCTGGGTGTTCCAGTACCAGAGCGCCGTCTTCCAGGCGACGGACGCGTCGTTCTGTACGAGCCACGGGTTCTTCAGCAGGTCCAGGCCGAGCGCGTCACCGGCCGCCTTGTAGTTGAAGTTCCAACTGAGCTGGAGCGGTCCGCGCCCGTAGTAGGCGGCCTGCCCGGCCGGACAGCCGTACGGCTGCTTCCAGTCGCAGTACGTCGGGTAGTTGGCGGTGTTCTGCTCGACGATGTGCACCAGGCCGCCGGTCTCGTGGTCGACGTTGGCGAGGAAGGCCGCGGCCTCCTGCCGGCGGACCGTGTCGCTGCCCGTGTTGGCGAAGCCCGGGTACGCCTTCAGGGCCGCGACCAGACCGCTGTAGGTGTAGAAGCTGTTCCGGTTCGGGAACATCTGGCGGAACTGTGCCTCGCTCACGACGAAGCCGCCCGGCTGGGGGTTGCCGCCGGAGCAGGTGTACGGGTCCCAGTACCAGGTGCTGATCAGCGGGTCGTAGCCCGGGTTGTCGTGCTCCGCGACGTAGTACTTGCCGTCCGTGTAACGGACGACCGTCCCGGCGGGATACCAGGTGCCCGCGGTCCAGTTGGGGGCGTTGTCGCAGGTCCCGGCGGTCCGCGCGGCGGGGGAGGCCGGTGCGGCGGAGGCTGTCGGGCCGACGAGGGCCAGACCCGTCACGGCGACGGCGGCCGACAGCAGTGAGGCCAAGCGGCGGTGTCTCACGAGAACTCCTGGGGATCGACGGGCGGATGGCTCGGTCAGGGCGGGCGGGCCGGACTCGGGCGGACGGCCCGGGGCCGCCCGGCTCGTACCGTGCGGGCTGCCCGGCCGGCGCGCGGCCGACGGCGGAACGGCGGCGTCCCCGGAGCCGGGCGCGGGCGCGCGGGCCGCGGAAGCCGCCGGGGGAGCGGGCGTCGCGACAGCGGGACGCCGTCACACGCGTGCGATTCCGCCTCGCCAGATGACCGGTTGCTCGCACCGGGCAGTGAACCGCCTTCGTTGAAAACTTGTCAACGCACCGCCGCGGCGGGCCACGAAATCAGGCCACAACGGAAACCGACAGCACTATCGGGTGGCAGCGCGCGACACGGCACGTCACCGCCCACGCGGCCAGTTGGCCGAAAATGGCCGGACAATGCGGTTTCCCCATCCTTTACGCGCACTTAAGCGGATCAGCCCTTGTGGCGGAAGTGACGAAACCGCTTCAATGCGACGTGATCGGTCGACCGGGGCTCACCTGCCCCATGACCGCGCTGACCTGACGACCCCTCAGGACACGGAGATCCGTATGCCGCAGCGCACGACGAAGAAGCTCCCCCTCACCGCTCTCGCGGGGGTGACCCTGGCCCTGCCCGCCCTCGTCCTCGGCGGGACGTCCGCGGCCTCGGCCGCCCCGGCCGCCACCGCGTCGGCCTCCCCGATACGGGCGGCCGCGGCCGCGGCCGGACTGGAGGATCCGCACAAGAAGGACATCGCCATGCAACTGGTCTGCAGCGCGGAGAACTCCTCGCTCCAGTGGCGCAAGTACTTCGACTACATCGAGCCGTACGACGACGGCCGCGGCTACACCGGCGGCATCATCGGCTTCACCTCGGGCACCGGCGACATGCTGAAACTGGTCGAGGAGTACACCGCGAAGAAGCCCGGCAACCCGCTCGCGCCCTTCCTGCCCGCCCTGCGCAAGGTCAACGGGTCCGACTCGCACGCCGGCCTCGGCAAGCCCTTCGAGGAGGCCTGGCACAAGGCCGCCAAGGACAAGGCGTTCCAGGACGCCCAGGAGAGCCTGCGCGACCGCATGTACTTCGACCCGGCCGTCAAGCAGGCGAAGGCGGACGGGCTGCGCGCCCTCGGACAGTTCGTCTACTACGACGCCATCGTGATGCACGGCCCCGGTGACGACAAGGACAGCTTCGGCGGCATCCGCAAGGCCGCCCTGAAGAAGGCCAAGTCCCCGGCGCAGGGCGGGGACGAGAAGGCGTACCTCAACGCGTTCCTCGACGCGCGCAAGAAGGTGATGAAGACCGAGGAGGCGCACAGCGACACCAGCCGGATCGACACGGCCCAGCGCGTCTTCCTGAACGAGGGGAACCTCGACCTCACGCCGCCGCTCAAGTGGAAGGTGTACGGCGACTCGTACCGCATCGACGAGTGACGCGTCCGCGGGGTCCCGGGGCCGGCGCCGCGGCCCGCCACCGGTCTCGCCTCCCGGGGGAGCCGTCCGGCCGTCGGGCCCGGAGCCGGCGCCCGGAACCCCGCCTCGGGGCGCCCCCGCCGCTCAGCGGCGGTAGTACAGGTGCCACTCGTAGTCGTAGTGACCGTGGTGCCGTTCCTCTTTCTTGCAGCGGTAATCGTGCCATTTGCCCTGCTGCTGCCCCTTCTTGCCGGCCTCCTTGCAGGAGTGCTCGTCGTGGTACCAGCCGTCCGGCTTCCAGGAGGACGCCAGGTCCTCCTGCTGTGCGCCGCCGTTCGCCTCGTCGTCGTGCGCCGCGCCGCCGTCGGGCGTGCCGCCCGTCGGTCCGCTCGTCGCGCTCGGGGGATCGTCCGGCGGTGCGGCGAAGGCCGCTCCGGCCGAACCGGCGAGCAGCAGGCCCGCGATGAGCACCGCCGCCGGGGCGCGGAGGACATACCTCGATGTCACGGGATTCCCTTTCTCGTTCCGGGTTTCTGCCCCTCATGGTGGGACGCGGGCCGGCGCGCCGGGAAGCGGCCGCCGCGGGCGCGTTGGGGTGGGGTTTCCCGTGCGGACCGCGCGGGCGGGTGCGAGTCTCACGCGGCGTGGGGAGTCATGGCCGCCACTTGGCGGCTTCCGCTTCCGCTCGGCCCGCCGCCGGAAGGGGCAGGCGGTGTCCGGGGCTTCGAGGCCGGAGGTCAGGGTCCGGTGACCGTGCCGGGCGCGTCGCTCAGGCGGCGCGCCCACGGCGTGCGCGCCGCCGCGGCCAGCAGGAGCCGTTCGCGCGGCGGTTCCGGCCCGACCGGACGCCAGGTGAGGTCCGGGTCGCCGAGGGAAGCGGCCCGGGTGCGCAGGGCGACCAGCCCGTGGTCGCCGATGAGGCGGTGCCGGAAGAGGGTGTGGCCGCCGTCCGCGTCGACCTGCGTCTCCGGCGTCCACCCGCGCGCGGCGACGTGCGCGAGGACCTCCGCCGCGTAGCCGGGCGCCCGCCCGGACGGGAACCACAGCAGGCGTCGGCCCGCCAGGTCGGACCAGGTCAGCTCCGGCGGTTCGGCCAGCGGGTGCCGGACGTGCAGCAGGACGCCGAGCGGCTCGTCGGCGAGCGTCCGCACGGTCAGACCGGAGGTGTCGACGGGAGCGCGCAGGATCCCGAAGGCCAGGGCGCCGGTGCGCAGGAGCTCCCCCTGCCGCCCGGAGTCGGTCTGCCGGTAGTCGAGCCGCAGGCGGCCGCCGCGCGTGACGATGTCCTCCGCCGCGGCGACGACGGGCTGCGCCACGCCCCGGCACACCCCGACGACCGTCGTCCGCGGGACGGCGCGCGCGGCGGCGACGGACGACCGCAGCTCCTCGAAGGCCCGGCCGGTGCCCTCCAGCAGCAGCCGTCCCGCCTCGGTGGGCACCATGCCGTGCGGCAGTCGCCGGAACAGCGGGGTGCCGACGCGCCGCTCCAGCCGCCGGATCTGCTGGCTGAGGCTGGGCTGCGCGATGCGCAGGCGCCGGGCCGCCTCGGTGACCGTGCCGGCCTCGGCGACCGCGGCGAAGTACCGCAGGTGCCGCAGCTCGATGCCCGACAGCACGTCCCCTTCCGGCTCGTCCACCCCGTCCACCCCTCCTGATCAGCGGTTATAGGGCACACCCTATGCCCCTCCCCAGGTGATCGGTCTTGGCGCCGAAGGGGACAGGCGGTGCTTACTGGAGCCATGTACGTGATCGTGTTTCGCTACCGTGCCCCGCTGGAGAGGATCGACGAGCTGAAGGAGGCTCACTACGCCAACCCCGACGGCATCTTCGCCAAGGGCCTCGCGCGGTCGGCCGGCCCGCTGGAGCCACGCACGGGCGGGCTGGTGATCGCCGACGGCGAGCCGTCCGAGATCGAGGCCGCCGTGGCCTCCGACCCGTTCGTCACCAGCGGCGCCGCCACCGCGGAGATCCTCCGCTTCCGCCCGGTGTGGACGGCGGAGGATTGACGGTACCGGCGAGGGGGGTCCCGGCGGCCGTCCGCCGGGACCCCCTCCGGACCGTCACCGTCCGGGACGGAACGCCCGGATCACATGCCGCAGAACGGCGGGATGATGTTCTTGTGCGCCACCCAGCCGCGCGTGCCCTTGGCCAGGCCGCCCTTGCTCTTCGCCTTCAGTTGCACGTAGTCCCAGCCGCCGGACTTCCGGAGGATCCGGATCGGGTCCTTGAAGTAGAGCTGGCCCTTGACCGCCCCCGACGTGCTCGCCTTGGTCCGCAGACGGGTGCCGTCGGTGTAGATCATGGCGTTGTCCTCGTGGCACTCCTTGGCCGCCACGGTGGCGGCCCGCGGAGCGGCGGCCGGGACGGCGGCCTGCGCGGGAACGGCCAGGGCGCCGGCGGCGCCGATCAGGGTGGCCGTGGTGAGTGCGAGGGATATACGACGCACGGATCCTCCGGAAGTGGTACGCGTTCGATGCGGCGGACGCCGCGCGAACACCCTAAGAGACGAGAAGATCCCTTCCGCTTACGATCTTGTCACGTCCCTGCCACAACTCGGGTGCCTCCCGGGGTGGACGCGGACCGGGCGGCACCTCGGCCGCCGGGCGCCGGCTACGGCCGGACCCCGCCGAACGCGCGGCGGTTGAAGTGGGTCAGGGCATGCCGGTCGCGCAGTCGGGCGAGGCGGCGCAGGGCCGGGGCGCCGTAGAAGGTGTGGAGGAGGTCCGCGTCGAAGGCGTGGGCGCCGTAGAGGTACGGGCGCCCGCCCGCCCGCGCGCAGGTTTCCAGGAGCCGTCGCTGGACGCGGCGCGTCGCGGAGACGGCGTGTTCGTCGGACCGGGGAACCGACGCGAAGACGCCGACCCCGTAGTGGACGGGGGCGTCCAGCACGGGGGCGAAGACGAAGGGGGTGGCCGGCCGGGGGCGTCGGGCCACCAGGAAGTAGAGGCTCACCAGGGTGTCGGCCAGCGGGGGTTCGGCGAGGAGGGGCTCCAGCACCGCCGCGAACGTGTGCAGGCCCGCCTCGTCGAGGACGTAGTCCGCCCACAGACTGGCGTGCGTCTCCCCCCGGAGCAGCGGGGCGAGGTGCCGTTCGACCTCCTCGTGCAGTCGCAGGGGGTAGTCGGGAACGGTCTGTTCACGGGGTTCGGGTGCCGCGTCGGCCGCCCAGGACACCTGTGAGTACCAGGAAGTCCGGTCGTACATGCCGAAGTAGCCGACGAGATCCGGTTCCCGGGCGGCGCGCGGCAGGAAGGAGACGAGGTCCCGGAGACCGCCGTGTGCGACGCGGGAGACCCGGTCGGCGGCCCGGTACGGCACCGTGCGCAGCACCGCCTTCCTGATGAAGCCCACCTGCCCCACACCGCCCAGGGCGAAGCGGAACAGTTCGGCGTTCTCACCGGCGGAGCACCGCAGCGCGCGCCCCGTTCCGTCGACGAGCTCGATCTCCCGCACCTGGTCGACCTGGAGACCGAACCGTACGGACCCGAGGCCGAAGCCCCCGACCGACAGCGTGCCGCCCACCGTCAGGCCGAGGAAGCTGGGGAGGACCGGGTCGGCGCGGCCGTGCCGGTTCAGCCAGGTCTCCAGCTCGTACCACGTCATACCGGTCGCGACCTCGACCAGTCGGTCCTCTCCCGTGAACCGGGGCGCCACGCCGCCGGGGAGGTTGTGCAGCACGGTCCCCCGGGTGAGTGTCTGCGTGTTGCACGACCGGCCCGCGCCGCGTACGGCCATGTCCGCACCGGAGGCGGCGGCCCGCCGCATGATGTCCTCGGCGGTTCCGTCCACCCCCTCCCGGACGACCCTCTCGGGAGGAACGAAGCAGGTGCGCCCGAAGTCGCTGCCGAATTCTCGCGTCATATGACACCTTCCCTGAACCGTCCGCACATTTCCGGCGGGCGGTATTCCGTATGCGGTCCCCCCGCGGTCCTTCGACCCGCGGCCCGAACCGGTGAAAGGCTCAACTGCCGAGAGACTTCCGCCGCAAGCCCGCCCGCCGAACATTCCGCCTGTCGCGGCGCGCCGAGAAAACCGCCCGCGCCCGGCCGCTTCCGCGGCCGGTTCACCGCCCGCGCGCCGTCCCGTCGCCCGTTCGCGATTCCGCCGGGACTCCGTGGGCGTACCGGGCCGCGGCGGCGGCCGGGACCTGGCCGGGGGAAGCCGGCCCGCGATGACCGAGTGCGCCAAGTCGCCAGGTATGGCGCCGCGTTGGAACGCTGGTTCACCGCCGTCACCATGGACCGCGAACGGATCCCGCGCAGCGGGGAGCCGCCCGGCGGATCCGCCACCTCCCTGGGAACTCGCCGCCCCTACAGCCGCGTAAACCCACTCGGGCGTCCTTCTGGCAGTCCGCCGGGAAATATGGCAGCGGGGCCTGGCGATTCCTGTCAGTTTCCTTTCCACCGTTGTGCCGAGCGGGCACCCCGCCTACGGTGGTCCGCAATTCCCCCTGCGCCGCGCCCCGTACGAAAACCCTCATCACCGGTGCGGCTCAGCCGATTCCGCCATTCCGAACACCGGACATTCCGAACACCGGACCCGCCCTTCCCGTGGCGAGCCGCGGCCCGCGTACGCGCCCGCCGGCAAGGCCTCGACCGGACGGCGGGAGAACGGGGCAGACCGCATTGCTCGCGCGCAACGGAGACATACCGGAGATCAGAAAGGACTTCATCTCCGACTACGACGGGCTCGCCGACCAGTGGTGGGACCCCCGCGGAGCCCTCGCGCCGCTGGGCTGGATCGCGCGCGCCCGCGCCGACTTCGTCCCCGGCGCCCCGCACGAGGGCGCCCGACTGCTGGACATCGCCTGCGGCGGAGGCCTGTTCGGCCCGCACGCGGTAGCCAAGGGCTACCGCGCGGTCGGCGTCGACCTGTCGGAGCTGTCGCTGCGCGTGGCCCGACGGCATGGTTACGCCGAGGTGTTCCGGGCCGACGCCACCGCCCTGCCGTTCGGCGACGCGTCCTTCCACGTCGTCACCGCGGGGCAGTGCCTCGAACACGTCCCGGACCCCTTCGCCGTGGTGGCGGAGGCCTGCCGGGTGCTGCGCCCCGGAGGCACCCTCGTCGTCGACACCATCGCCGACACCAGGACGGCCCGCCTCGTCTCGATCACGCTCGCCGAGAACGTCCCGATCGCCGGCCACCCGCCCCGCGGCACCCACGACCACCGCCTCTTCGTCAACCGGCGACGGCTGACCCGGGCCGCCCGGCACCACGGCGTGGACCTCACCCTGCTCGGCCTCCGCCCGCGCCTGCGCGACATGGCCCGCTACGCGGCCGGACGGCTCGACGCGGTGCGCCTCGTGCGCACCCCTTCCACATCGGTCCTCTACCTGGGTGTGGGAACGAAGAAGTGACCGGGCCGCAGCACGTCACGGCCGGCGCCGTCCACAACTGGGTGATCGGCGCCCGGCTCAAGACCCTGCCCGTCAGCTACGCGCCGCTGGCGGTGGGCACCGCCGTCGCCTACGCGGCCGGCCCCCTGGACCCGTCCCGCGCCGCCCTGACGGTGGTCCTCGTGCTCGGCTTCGTCCTGGGCACCAACTTCTTCAACGACTACAGCGACGGCGTGCGCGGCGTGGACGACCACCGGGCCGGCCCCACCCGCGTGGTCGGCTCGGGCCGGGCCACACCGCGGCAGGTCTTCCGGCACGGAGCGGTGCTGTACGGCATCGGCGCCCTCGCCGGCCTGTACCTGGCCGTGACGGTCTCCTGGTGGCTGCTGGCCGTCACCGCGTTCGTCGCCCTCGGCGGCTGGTTCTACACCGGCGGCTCCCGGCCGTACGGCTACCACGGCCTCGGCGAGATCAGCATCTTCGTCTACCACGGCGTCGTCTTCGTCTGCACTCCCGTCTACGTCCAGACCGGCCGGGTGCCCTGGGAGGCCCTGGCCGGATCCGTGCCCGTCGGCCTGCTCGCCTGCGCGCTGCTGACCACCAACAACCTGCGCGACATCCCGACCGACGCGGCCACCGGCAAGATCACCCTCGCGGTGCGGCTGGGCCCCGCGAGGACGCGCGCCTTCTACGTCTGCTGCGTCGTCGCCGCCTTCGCGACCGCCCTGCTGCCGGCCCCCGCCCACCCGTGGGCACCGCTCGTGCTCGGCGCCGTCCCGTTCGCCGTCTTCCCGGTGCGCAGGGTGACGAGCGGTGCGGGCGGCCGGGCGCTGATCCCGGCGCTGGAGCACACCTGCCTGCTGCTGCTCGCGTTCGGAACCCTGCAAGCGATCGGCCTGGCCCTGTGACGCCGAGGAGTGGAGCGATGACCCCCGCCCCCGAAACCTCAGACTCCGAGACCCCCGTCCCCGAAACTTCAGACTCCGAGACCCCCGCCCCTGAAACCCCCGACCACGAGGTACTCGTCATCGGCGCCGGCTTCTCCGGCATCGGGACCGCCCTCGGCCTCCGCGGGGCCGGCATCGACGACTTCCTGCTCCTGGAGGAGCGGGACGACGTCGGCGGCAGTTGGCACGCCAACACCTATCCCGGCATCGCCGTGGACATCTCGGCGTTCTCCTACTCCTTCGCCTCCGTCCCGTACCCCTCCTGGACCCGAATCTTCCCCCCGGGAAACGAGCTGAAGGCCTACGCGGACCACTGCGTCGACACCCACGGCCTCCGGCCGCGCATCCGCTGCCACTCCCGGGTCGTGCGCGCCGAGTACGCCGAGGCGGCGCACCTCTGGCGGGTGTTCCTGGCCGACGGCACCCGCCTGACCGCGCGGTTCGTCGTCTGCGCCACCGGGTGGCTGACCAAGCCCAAGACCCCCGACCTGCCCGGCCTGAACCGGTTCGAGGGCGACGTCGTGCACACCGCGGAATGGGACCACCGGCTCGCGCTGGACGGCCGGCGGGTGGCGGTGGTCGGCACCGGCGCCTCCGGAGTCCAGGTGGTCCCCGAGATCGCGCCCCGCGTGGCGCGGCTCCACGTCTACCAGCGCACGCCCATCTGGCTGCTGCCGAAGCCCGACTTCGCGATCCCCGGGGCGCTCCGCCGGGTCTTCGCCGGGGCTCCCGCGACGCAGCGGGCGGTCCGGCTGGTCACGGACGTGGCGACGGAGGTGAGCTTCGTCATCGCCATGGTCCACTACCGCCGCTTCCCGTTCCTCGTCCGGGCCGCCGAGGCCGCGTCCCGGCTCTACCTGCGCCGCCAGGTCAAGGGCGACCGCGACCTGATGCGCAGGCTCACCCCCGCCTATCGGGTGGGCTGCAAACGGCCCTCCCTGGCCAAGGGCTACTGGCGCGCCTTCACCCGGGACGACGTCGAGCTGGTCACCGAGCCGATCGCCGAGGTCACCGAGACGGGGATCCGCACGGCGGACGGCGACGAGCGGACGTTCGACGTACTGATCCTGGCCACCGGCTTCCACGTGCTCGACAACCTGCCGCCGTTCCCGGTGCACGGCCAGGGCGGACGGGACCTCAAGGAGTTCTGGCGGACCGAGCGTTTCCAGTCCTACGAGGGGACCTCCGTCAAGGGCTACCCGAATCTGTGGTTCATCGTCGGGCCCTACTCCTTCACCGGCGGCTCCTGGTTCGGGATGATCGACTACCAGGTGACCCACGCTATCCGCGTGATCACCGAAACCCGGCGGCGGCGCGCGACGGAGGCGGTCGTCCGCCCCGAGAAACACGACCGCTCCTTCGCGAGGACGCTCCGCCGGCAGCGGAACACCGTCTTCCTGGACCCCAGTTGCCGGGGGTCGAACACCTACTACCTCGACGAGCGCGGGGACGCGCCGGCCGTCCGCCCGTCCTCCACCTTCGAAGCGGCCTGGCGCGCCCGCCACTTCGACCTGGACGACTACCGGTACGCACGATGACCCCGCGGCCCGCCGGCCGCCCCACCACCAGGGCCGGGAGGACGAAGGCGATGCGTTTGCGCGAGGTACGGGGACGGGACCGCGCCCTGTGCGTGCTGTACGGGACCACGGCGCTCGTCGGCTGCTGCGTCATGGGCGCGATGGCCGCCGCCTTCGTCGTGGGGCACGCGGACTCCGGGCCCACGGGGGTCGTCACCGACTTCCTCCGGGACGCGACCGCCTCCCTGGCGTCCCGGTTCGTCTACGCCGACCTCGTCCTCACCTGGGCGGCCCTCGGCGCCTACATGATCGTCGAAGGGCGGCGCTTCGGCATCCGCCACGTCTGGGCGTACATCGCCGGAGCCCCGCTCCTCGCCCTGATCGCGAGCTACGGCCTGTTCATGCTCGTCCGCCAACTGCGGATCGCGGCCGCCGCCGGCGGGGACGACTCGCCCGCGGACGGTCCGCCCGCCGGCGACCCGGCCGCGCGGCGGGCGGCGACCGGCAAGGCCCGGTGAGCAGTGCCGGGTCCGGCCGGCGGCGGCACGTGAGGGACGCGAGAAAAACGGGGGACCATGGCACACGCAGTCGTGGCGGGCGGCGGCATCGGCGGCCTCGCCACCGCACTCTCCCTGGCGCGACGGGGACACCGCGCGACCGTCCTCGAACGCCGGTCCGCCTTCACCGAGATGGGCGCCGGGATCCAGCTCGGCCCCAACGCGTTCCACGCCCTCACGCTGCTGGGCGTGAGCGAACGGGTGCGGGAACGCGCGGTGTTCGTCGACGCCCTCCGCCTCATGGACGGCGTCACGGGCGAGGCGATCGTCGCCCTGCCCCTCACCGGCCGGTACCGCGCACGGTTCGGCAACCCGTACGCCGTGGTCCAGCGCGTCGACCTCTACGAGCCGCTGCTCTCCGCGTGCCGCGCGGCCGGCGGCGTGGCGCTGGTGGCCGGCGCCGACGTCCGGACGTACGCGCAGGACGCCTCGGGGGTCACGGTGGCCACGGCGGACGGCCGGACGTTCGCCGGGGACCTGCTCGTCGGAGCCGACGGCATCCGGTCCGCCGTGCGCGCCCGGCTGCTGGGCGACGGACCGCCCCGGGTCTCCGGCCACACCATCCACCGCTCGGTCATCCCGGTCGAGAAGGTGCCGGAGGATCTGCGGTGGAACGCCGTGACCCTGTGGGCGGGCCCCCGGTGGCACTTCGTCCACTACGTCATCGGCAACGGCCGCTACCTCAACCTCGCCGCGACGCTCGACGACGGCGCCCGCGAACCCGTCGCCGGCCGCCGAGCCGCCCGGGACCTCGTCCTGTACCGCTTCCGGGACCTGGGACACACCGCCCGGCGCCTCCTCGAACTGGGCGAGGACTGGCGCGAATGGGTCCTCTGCGACCGCGACCCCGTGGACGTCTGGACCGACGGCCGGGTGACGCTGATGGGCGACGCCGCCCACGCCATGCTCCAGTACGCGGCACAAGGAGCGTGCCAGGCCCTGGAGGACGCGGTGGTCCTCGGGGACGCCCTCGCGGGCGCCACCGCCTCCGACGTGCCGCCCCGCCTGGAGCGGTACAACGCCGAACGCCGCGAACGGACCGCCCGCGTCCAACTGCTGGCCCGCCGCATGGGCGAGGAGCTCTACCACCCCGCCGGCGCGGAGGCCCTGGCCCGCAACGCGATGCTGCGCCCGCTGGGCGAGGACGACCTGTACGAGCGGGTGACCTGGCTGCACGGCGCCCGGGACTTCACGTTGCCGCACGGCCGTTGAGGGCGGGCCGGGGGAGCGGTGGAACCGAGCCTTCCACGGCCGGGACCCCGCGAGCCCCGCCGCGGCCGGCGAAGAACCCCGCCGGGACCCGGCCCCGCGCGGCGACCGACCGGGGACACGCGGCCTCCTCGCAGGCGCCGCCGGAACCGCCGCTCCCGGCGCGCCGCTCCTCCCTGGCCCACAGGCGGGTGCCCCGGCCGGCGACGCGGGACGGGGCACCCGCGAGCTCCCGCTCGGCCCGCACCGGTGGGGAGTCCGCCCCGTCGACGGTGTCAGGGGCACCGGACCGGCCCTCCGACGTGCTCGGGCGTATCCTCTCGACCGGACGGTCCGAGGTGGACCTGCCGTGTGACGCCAGGGGGGAATCTGCCGGGAACTTCGCCCGCCGAGCGCCCGCCGCCTCGCCGCGTCCGGGAGGCCCCGGAACCACGGCCACCGGCTCCCACGGCCGGCCGAAGCGCCGGTCCGGTCCGCCCGTGCGTCCCGCCCGTGGCGTCCCGCCCGGCGGCCGAGAGCGGGGGCCGCCCCCTCCTCCCCGGCGACGTCACGCCCGTGCGTCCGCCCGTCGCCCGCTCACGTCCACGGCCGGCGCGCCTCGGGCAGCCCTCCCGCGTCCACGCGCCGTACCGGGGACCGCACCAGACACCGAATCAGCCAGGAGAACTTCCATGACCACGAGTCCCTCCCGATCCGTGCCGTCCCCCGCCGCGTCCGCCCCGGCCCCGGCCGGTGCCGAACTCGTCGCACGCGCCGAGGCCCTGCGGCCCCTGCTGCGGGAGCACGCCGCCCGGATCGACGCCGGCCGGCGGCTGACCGACGAGGTGGTCGACGCGCTGACGCGGGCGGAACTGTTCCGGCTCACCGTGCCCCGCCGCTTCGGCGGCCTCGAGAGCGACGTCCGCACCCTGGTGGAGGTGACGGCCGCGCTGGCGGAGGGCGACGGCTCCACCGGCTGGGTGGTCGCCGTCGTCAACACCTGCAACTGGCTGGCCGCCCTCTTCCCGGAGCGGGCACAGGACGAGGTGTTCGGCGCCGACCCCGACGCCCGGGTCACCGGCGTCTTCAGCCCCACCGCCACCAGCCGCCGGGTCGAGGGCGGGTGGCGGGTGTCCGGCCGCTGGTACTACAACTCCGGTGCCGCGCACTCGAACTGGGCCGTCGTCGGCGTACCGCTCACGGACGCGGACGGCACCGCGGGCGACCAGGCCATGGCCCTGATACCACGGACCGACCTGCGCTGCGAGGACACCTGGTTCGGCGTCGGCATGCGCGGCACCGCCAGCAACTGCCTGGTGGCCGAGGACGTCTTCGTCCCCGAGCACCGGACGATGTCCGTGCCGGCCGCCGTCGCGGGCGACATCCCCGCCGACCACGGCCCGACCGGGCTCTACCGCACCGCCTTCGCCCCGTTCGCGGCCGTGGGGCTGGTGGGCCCGCAGCTCGGGCTGGGCCGGGCCGCGCTCGGACTGGTCACCGCGAAGGCCGGGGCCGAGCCGGCCGTCCCCGGCCGCGACGGGGCCGGAGCGGAGCCGGCCGAGGCGCAGAGGCGGGTCGCGGAGGCCGCCTTGCGGATCGACACCGCCCACCTGCACGCCCTGCGGGCCGCCGCCGACCTCGACGCGGCCGCGGCCCGCGGGATGGCCATGGGCCTCCCGGCGAGGGCCCGGGCGTGCGCGGACGGCGGGTACGCCGTGGACCACGTGCTGTCCGCCGTCGACACCCTGGTCGACGTGTACGGCGCCGGATCCTCCGCGGACGCGGAGACGCTGCGCCGGATCCGGCGCGACGCGAGCGTGGCCGGCCGGCACGCGGCGGCCGGGACGGCCGTCGGCACGGAGGTCTACGGCAAGGTGCTGCTGGGGATCGAGCCGCAGGCCACGCTGTTCGTCTGACCCCCGCCGGCGCCCGGACCGGCTCGCGCCGGACCGGCCCTCACCCCGTCACCGCCCCCTCGACGAGCAGCAGCACCACGTCCACTCCCGCCACGAGAACCGCCGCGGCGAACGGCGCGCCGGGGCGGCGGCGGGCCAGCGCGGAGCCGGCGAGGGCGGTGAGCGCCGCTCCGGCGAGGGCGGTCGCCCCCGGGAGGGAGGGCGGGCCCGGCGGACCGAGCGTCAGGACGGCGGTCGCCGCCACGAGGACGGCCG
Source organism: Streptomyces sp. NPDC052910 (assembly GCF_055585605.1). NCBI lineage: Bacteria > Bacillati > Actinomycetota > Actinomycetes > Kitasatosporales > Streptomycetaceae > Streptomyces > Streptomyces sp. NPDC052910. The sequence goes on along the minus strand of NZ_JBVJJR010000011.1, from coordinate 124,248 downwards.
GCAGCACCCGCCGTACGGCGGGCGCGCCCAGTCGGTGCGGCAGCCCGCGCACGCCGGTCGCGAGGTCGGCGGCGATGTCCGGGAGGGTGTCGGCCAGATGGGCGCCCGCCCCGAGCAGGGCCGCCGCCAGGGCGACCCACCAGGCGGGCCACGGCCGCCCGGGCAGGCCGAGGGTGACGAACGCGGGCAGGGAGGCGAAGCCCAGGGCGTACGGGAGCCAGGACCAGACCGTCGCTTTCCACCGCAGGTCGTACGCCCACGCCGCCGCCACCCCGGCCAGGTGGACGGCCCCGGCGAGCGGGCCGACGGCCAGCGACAGCGGCACGCACAGCGCGAGCGCCGCCCACGCCGCCGCCCACACCGTACGGCGGGGGACCGCCCCCGCCGCGACCGGCTTGCCGCGCCGCCCGGCGGCGGCGTCCCGGGCGGCGTCGAACGCGTCGTTGCACCAGCCGACGGACACCTGACCGGCCAGCACCGCGCCCGCCACCAGCGCGCACCCGGCCGGGGTGTGCCCGGCGGCCACGGCCGAACCCGTCACCAGCACCGTGACCGCGACCGCCGGGACCGGGTGGCAGGACGCCGCCAGGCCCACGACCGGCCCGGTCCGCCGGGCGCGGGCGGCGGCCACCGGCGCCCGGTCGGTGTCCCACGCGTCCGTCGAGTCCACTCCGCGATCGTAAGGCGGACGGCCGGCCCGCGGGGCGGACGGCCCGGACGACGGCCCGGGCACTCGTCCGGACGGGCGGTCCACGGCGCCGGAGGCACCACCCGGCGGGGGACCGGGGAAGACACCGGGAAGCGGACGGACGGCCGTTCCCGGGCGTCCGGCCCGCCTCGTGACGCCCCGTCCGGCTCCGCCCACCGCGCGGGCCCCGCCCCAGGAGACGTATGACGACCCGGATCGCAGCCGTCCACGGCCTGTCGGCCCCGCACCGCTACCCCCAGCAGGCCATCACCGACATGATCGCCGCGGCGTTCCACCGGAACGGCGGCGACCGGCGACGGCTCGACGGACTGCACCGCAGCACCGGCGTGCGGACCCGCAACCTGGTGCTTCCGCTGGAGGAGTACGCGGGGCTGACCGGCTTCCGGGCCGCCAACGACGTCTTCATCCGGCAGGCCACGGCCCTGGGCGCGCGGACGGTGGACGGCGCCCTGCGCGCCGCCGGGCTGCGGCCGGCCGACGTGGACCTGCTGATGTTCACCTCCGTCACCGGCCTCGCCACCCCCTCCGTCGACGCCCGCCTCGTCCAGCGGCTCGGCCTGCGCCCCGACGTCAAACGCCTCCCCGTCTTCGGCCTCGGCTGCGTCGCCGGAGCCGCGGGCATCGCCCGGCTCCACGACTACCTGCGGGGCCGGCCGGAGCACGTCGCCGTGCTGCTCTCCGTCGAACTCTGCTCGCTCACCTTCCAGGCGGCCGACGCCTCACCCGCCAACATGATCGCCAGCGGGCTGTTCGGCGACGGAGCCGCCGCCGTCGTCGCCTGCGGCGAGCGGCGCCTCCCGGCGGCGGACGGCCCGGCGGTCGTGGCCACCCGCAGCCGGATGTACCCGGACACCGAACACGCGATGGGCTGGGAGATCGGCGACTTCGGGCTCCGCGTGGTGCTGGACCCCTGCGTCCCGGACATCGTCCGCCGCCATCTGGCCGACGACGTCCGCGCGTTCCTCGGGGACCACGGGCTCAAGCCGGACGACATCACGGCCTGGGTCTGCCACCCCGGCGGCCCCAAGATCCTCCGCACGGTGACCGAGGCCCTCGGCCTGGCCCCCGACGCCCTCGACCTCACCTGGCGTCACCTGGCCGAGGCCGGCAACCTCTCCTCGGCCTCTGTCCTCCACGTGCTCCGCGACACCCTCGCCGAACGCCGCCCGCCGCCCGGCTCCCCCGGCCTGCTGCTGGCCATGGGCCCCGGCTTCTGCTGTGAACTCGTCCTCCTGCGCTGGTAGGTGACCGTGCTCTGGTACGCCCTCCTCCTCGCCGCCGTCGCCGCCGAACGCGGCGCCGAACTCGTCCTCGCCCGCCGCAACGCCCGGTGGAGCCGGGAGCGCGGCGGGCTGCCCGTCGACGGCGGCCACTACCCGTGGATGGTCGCCCTGCACACCGCGCTGCTGCCGGCGTGCCTCCTCGAAGTGCTCGCGGCCGGCCGGCCGTTCCGGCCCGCGCTCGGCTGGGCGGCGCTCGGCGTGGTCGCCGCCGCGCAGGGACTGCGCTGGTGGTGCGTCCGCACCCTGGGACCGCGGTGGAACACCCGCGTCATCGTCGTCCCCGGCCTCCCGGCCGTGGCCACCGGTCCCTACCGGCTGCTGCGCCACCCCAACTACGCCGCCGTCGCCGCCGAGGGCGCGGCCCTGCCGCTGGTGCACGGCGCCTGGGCCACCGCCCTCGGCTTCACTCTGCTGAACGCCTGGCTGCTCACCGTCCGCGTCCGGTGCGAGGAGGCGGCGCTCGCCCCGGCCCGCGCCCCCTACACCGCATGATCGACGTCCTGGTGGCGGGCGGCGGCCCGGCCGGCCTGGCGGCCGCGGTCCACGCGGCGCTCCGCGGCCTGGAGACGGTGGTCGTCGAACCGCGTGCCACCCCCGTCGACAAGGCCTGCGGCGAGGGCGTCATGCCCAGCGGCGTGGCCGCGCTGCGGGCGCTGGGCGTCGAGGTGCCCGGGCACCCGCTGCGCGGCATCCGGTACGTCGACGGGCCGCGCAGCGTCGAGGCGGGCTTCCGCGGCGCCACCGGGCTGGGCGTCCGGCGGACCGTCCTGCACGCCGCCCTGCACCGGCGGGCCGCCGAACTCGGCGTCCGGTTCGTGCCGGGCCGCCTGGGCACGGCCGTCCAGGACGCGGACGGGGTGACGGCGGGGGAGTGGCGGGCGCGCTGGCTCGTCGCCGCGGACGGCCTGCACTCCCCGCTCCGCCGCGCGCTCGGCCTCGGCCTGCCCGCGCGGCCCGTCGCCCGGTACGGCCTCCGCCGCCACTTCCACGTCGGCCCCTGGACCGACCACGTCGAGGTGCACTGGTCCCGGCACGGCGAGGCCTACGTCACGCCGGTCGGCGAGGGCCTGGTGGGCGTCGCCGTCCTCAGCCGCGAACGGCGGTGCTACGACGCGCACTTGGCGGGCCATCCGGCCCTGGCGTTCCTGTCCCGCGCCGCGCCCGCGAGCGCCGTGCGCGGCGCGGGACCCCTGCTCCAGCGCACCCGCGCCCGGACGGCCGGCCGCGTCCTGCTCGTCGGCGACGCGGCGGGTTACGTCGACGCGCTGACGGGCGAGGGCGTCGCGCTGGCCCTGGCGACGGCGGAGGCCGCGGTGCGCTGTCTGGCGGCCGGCCGGCCGGGGGCGTACGAGGCGGCGTGGCGCCGGGTGACCCGGAAGCACCGCCTCCTCACCCATGCGCTGCTCCGGGCCTGCCATCACCCGGCCGGCGCCCGCCTCGTCGTCCCCGCGGCCCGGGCCCTGCCGGGCGTGTTCGCGGGTGTGGTGCGCGCGCTCCAGTAGGGGCTCCCCGGGCCGGCTTGGCGTCGTGGATCAAAACAGGCATGATGGATTGATGCCTGAGGCAATTATTGGCCCAGGAATCTAGTTCGGAGGAGCAGAAATGTCGCACGCCGCGCCGAAGTTACCTCTCTACGTGGAGGACATCCTCGACGGCATGGGGGCCGACCCCGGGCGCGAGGCCCTGGTCCACGAGGGACGGCGCGTCACCGTCGGCGAGTTCCGCGCCCTCGTGCACCGCATGGCGCGGGCCCTGCGCGCGCGGGGACTCGGGCGCGGCCACACGGTCACCCTCCTGAGCGGGAACCTGCCCGAGACCCTCGCCGCCCGCTACGCGGCGAACCTGCTCGGCTGCCGGGTCAACCACCTCTACAACAAGCTGTCGGCCGAGGTGCAGGCCGGCATCGTCGCCGACGTGGAGACCCGCGCGCTCGTCGTCGACCCCCGGCTGGCGGAGCGCGCCGAGGAGGTGACGCGGCTCGCCCCCGTCGAGCGCGTCCTCGTGCTCGGCCCCGCGAAGACCGGCGAGGACCTCCTGGAACTGGCCGCGGCCCAGCCGGCCGAGCCCTTCCCGGGCCAGGCCGAGCCCGAGGACATCGCCTCCATCCGGCACACCGGCGGCACCACGGGCCACCCCAAGGGCATCTGCACCACCTTCGCCCAGGTGGGACGCGGCGGTTCGCTGCGGGACCACGAGCGGTACACACCCCGTCAGCTCGTCTGCACCACGATCGCCCACGCCGCCGGCCACCTCGCGGACGGCACCCTCCGCAGGGGCGGCGTCCTGGTCCTGCTGGAGGACTTCGACCCGGCCGCCGTGCTCGCCGCCGTCGAGCGCGAGCGCGTCACCGACGTCTTCCTCCTCCCGCCGCTGCTCTACGCGCTGCTGGACCACCCGGACCTCGCCCGCACCGACACCTCCAGCCTGCGGTGCGTCCTCTACGGCGGCTGCCCGGCGTCCCCTGTGCGGATCGCCGACGCGCTGCGCCGCCTCGGCCCCGTCCTCGTCCAGTTCTACGGACAGAGCGAAGCCGGCGGCATCAGCTTCCTCCTGCCCGAGGACCACGACCCCGCGCGACCCGAACGGCTGCGCAGCGTGGGCCGGGTGCTGCCCGGCGTCGAGGTCGCCGTCCGCGACCCCGCCACCGGCCGGGACCTGCCGCCCGGCGCGCACGGCGAGATATGCGTGCGCTCCGAGCAGGTCATGAAGGGCTACTGGAAGCGGCCGGACCTCACCGCCGAGGTGCTGCGGGACGACTGGCTGCACACCGGCGACATCGGGTTCCTGGACGACGAGGGCTACCTCACCGTCGTCGACCGCATCAAGGACATGATCATCGTCGTGGGCGGGCACGTCTACACGTCCGAACTGGAGGACGTGCTGAACGCGCACCCCGGGGTGCGGCACAGTGCCGTGTTCGGCGTCCGGGACGCCGACGCCATGGAGCGCGTGCACGCCGCCGTGATACCGGAGCCCGGCGCGGACGTCCCGGCGGACGCGTTGCGGGCGTACGTCCGCGAGCGGTGCGGCGCGATGTACGAGCCGCACCGGATCGACTTCCTGCCCGAACTGCCGCTGACGGACGCCGGCAAGCCGGACAAGAAGGCGCTGCGGCGCATGGCCGGGCGGCCGGCCGACTGAGCCGGCGGAAACCCGGGGGAAGGCAAAGGGGTCCCACCGCTCCGGAGAGCGGTGGGACCCGGCCGGACGCGCCACTGGAGGACGTACCGCCGGCCCTTCGTGGTGGTCCGTGCCGTCGTGACCGGTGCCGCGGGCCGTCGGCCGGCCCGCGGCACCGGTGTCAGGCCGCCGAGGCGGCCGCCTCCACCGGACGGAACCTGGTCGCCCGCCAGGCCGGCAGGAGCGTCGCGGCGACGGTGACGGCCAACGCTCCGGCCACGACCGCCCCGTAGATCCACACCGGTACCGACGGCACCAGGCGGTCCGACTTGGCGACGCTGTAGGGGAAGACGGTGACCGCGGCGGCGACCGACCCCAGGACGATCCCGGTCACCGCGGTCAGCAGGCTCTCCACCGCCGTCATCGCCATGACCTGCCGGCGGGTGAAGCCGGTGAGCCGCTGGAGGCCGAACTCCCGGCGCCGCCGCCCGGTGGCCGAGACCAGGGTGTTGACCACCGAGATCACGGTGTAGCCGACGATCATGCCGACCACCAGGTAGTTGACGGTGGCGAGTTGCTGCTGTCCTGCGGTCCGGCCGGCGGTGAGCGCGTCGCTGCCGGACACCTCCACCCCCGGCTGGTCCTCGACCGCCGCGCCCAGGGCCGCGGCCACCGCGCCGGGGTCGGCCCCGGCGGCCCGCCGCACCACGATCTGCGCGGGCGTCCCGTCGGTGGTGTGCGCCGCCAGCAACTCGGCGGGCAGCAGCAGCGAGGTCGTCAGGCCCTCCGGCCGGTAGGTGGCGACGACCTTCACCTGCACCGGAGCACCGTCACCGAGCCGCAGGGTGACCGTGTCGCCGACCCCGCGTCCCAGCGACTCGGCGTGCTCCACGGGCAGGGCCACGCTGTCGCCGCGCAGCGCGGCGAGCGAACCGGCGGCGGCGCTCACCGCCAGGTTCCCGTCACCGCTGACGCCCTGGAGCGTCCACCCGTCGTCGCTCCGCGTCGGGTCCTTCGGCGCCTGCACGAACCCGGTGCTCGTCACGTAGTCCGAGGCCGCGGCGACACCCGGGACGCCGCGGACCTTCTCCAGCGTTCCGGGGGCGAGACCGCCGGTGCGCGAGGTCAGGACGGCGTCCGCCCGCAGGACGCCGGTCTGCGCGGCGCGGTGGGAGACGTCCTCGATCCGCTGCATGTACAGCGTGCCGGTGGCGATGCCGGTCAGCAGGACGATGGGGGTGATGGTGGCGGCCGTCCGCCGGGCGTACGTCCGGGAGTTGAGGACGGCCAGTGCGCCCGGCAGCCCCGACACCGCCCGCAGCGGCACCTCGAGGACCGCCACGACCGCCCTGGCGAAGACGGGGGCCGGCAGGGACAGGCCGATCGCCCAGAAGATGCACGCCGGGGCCGCGACGCCCGCCGTGGTGTCGCCCACCGGCATCGCCATGGTCGTCACGGCCATCGCGACGCCGCCGGCGAGGAAGACGACGGACCAGACGACGCGGGCGCGGGGCGTCCGGTGGCTCTCCAACGCGCTCTCGGTCAGCGCTTCGGTGACGCGGGTGCCGGCGATGCGGCGGGCCGTGAGGTACGCGGCGCCCACGCCGGCCAGCAGCGAGGCGGCCACCGCCGCGGCGCCCGGCAGCACGCCGAGCCGGAACTCCATGGCCCCCGAGACGATTCCGGCGGCAACCAGCTTGTCGAAGAGGAGCCGGCCGAACAGCGCGCCGGGCAGGCAGCCGAGCACCGACGCCACCAGGGAGACGGCAAGCGTCTCGCCGAGGATCATGCGGCGCGTCTGCGCCGGGGTGGTGCCGATCGCCTTCATCAGGGCCATCTCACGGTGACGCTGACGGACCGTCAGGCCGAGGGTGGACGCCGCCCCGAACATGGCCACCAGGACCGCCCAGCCGCCGAAGATCGAGGCGAGCGTCAGCAGGTTGCGGCGGCTCGCGGCGGCCGTGGGGAACTCCGCCAGGCCCCGCTCGTCACCGGTCAGCGCGACGGCCTCGCCGCCCAGTTGCCGCTCGATCCGGTCGACAAGCGCGGCCGCGTCGGTGCCGGCCGCGGGCAGCACGCCGATCGCGTCCACCGCCCGCGGGCGACCGCTCAGCTCGCGGGCGCGCGCGTCGGTGAAGAACACGGCGGGCCGGAACGCGTCCCGGCCGCCGGCCTGCCGGACCACGCCGGTGAGCCGGAACGCGCGCGGCGTGCCCTGGACGGTGACGAGGACCCGGTCGCCGAGGGAGGCACCGGCGGCCTGGGCCAGCCCGGAGTCCAGGACCACGTCCCCGGCGGCGGCCGGCGCGATCCCCTTGGCGAGACGGTAGGGAGCCAGCCGGGCCGACCCCCAGCCGTGCCCCGCCGGGCGGTGGTCGGCGCGGGTCACGCCGTCCGGCAGGTCCGTCACCGGGCGGCCGTCGCGCACGACGGCGACGGGGAAGGACACGTCGGGAATCGCCTCGCGGACCCCCGGCACGGCGGCCACCCTCCGGACCGCGCCGGCGTCCAGCCGGACCCGCTCGGCCAGGCGCGAGGACCCGTACGTCTGGTCGCCGGCCACCACCACGGGCGCCGCGGCGAACCGCTGGGCGGGAACCGCGTCGCGGACGCCGGTCTCCATCAGCCCGCCGCAGGCCATGACGAGGGCCGCGCCGAAGAACACGGCCACGAACGTGGCGACGAAACCACCCGTGCGGTGCCGCAGGGAGCTCAGGGCGAGGGACAGCATCAGTACGCGCCTCCCGTCGCGGTGCGCGCCTGCGGGCCGTGCGCCGGTTCCTCGTCCGCCCAGGCGCCCAGGCGTGTCATCCGCTCGGCCACCACCTCGGCGGTCGGGTCGTACAGGTCACCGACGAACCGGCCGTCGGCGAGGAACACCACCCGGTCCGCGTACGAGGCCGCCACCGGGTCGTGCGTGACCATCACGACGGTCTGCCCGAGGGACCGTACGGACTCGCGCATCAGCCGCAGCACCGCACGGGCGGTACGGGTGTCCAGCGCGCCGGTCGGCTCGTCGGCGAACACCACGGCCGGGCCCGTGACCAGGGCACGGGCGATCGCCACCCGCTGCTGCTGGCCGCCGGACAGTTCGGCGGGGCGGTGCCCCGTCCGGGAGTCCAGGCCCACCCGGCGGACCACCTCGTCGATCCGCGCCCGGTCCGCCTTCCGGCCCGCGAGCCTCAGCGGCAGCGTGATGTTCTGCAGCACCGTCAGCGCCGGCAGCAGGTTGAACGACTGGAAGACGAAGCCGATCCGCTCGCGCCGCAGCTTCGTCAGCGCCGTCTCGTCATACCCGCCCAGGTCCTCACCGTCCAGCAGGACCGTGCCCGAGGTGGGCCGGTCCAGCCCCGCCGCGCAGTGCAGGAAGGTGCTCTTCCCCGAACCCGACGGCCCCATCACGGCGGTGAAGCTGCCGCGCCGGAAGGCCAGGCTCACGCCGTCGAGCGCGGTCACCGCGTTGGCGCCCTCGCCGTAGACCTTGCGAACCGCGTTCAGCCGCACTGCGTCGGCGACTGCGATGGTGTCCATACAAAGCTCCCTGTACCTGTCGCGTGGGGCACGCGATCACACCGCCGACGCTACGGACGGTCCACCGGCGGGCCCATGGGCCTTCGCCTACGAAGGGGGTGGAGAAAACTCCACCCCGCCCGACGGCCTTCCTCCACTGACCCGGGCGCGGCCCGCGGCGATGCTGGGAGGCGCGGACGGGCATACCGGCAGGTCCGCCCGCCCGCGCGTGCTGCATGATGAGGCCTGCGGGGCGGAGGAGCCCCGGGGCAGGGGAGGACGGAGCCAGGTGTGCGGGGCGGGGACCTCAAAGCCGGCGGCCGGGCCGCCGTGCGCGGCGCGGACGGGCCCGGCCCGGACGGCCGGAGCGGGCGGGCGGCGGGCGGCGGTGGCCGGGTGGTGACGCGGGCCCGCGGCGCGGCCGGGCCGGCGGCGCGGGACGGCGGCGCCGGGCGGGTGCGCTGGTGCGCGCGCGGGCTGGTGGTCGCGGTGCTCTCCCAGGCCGGCAGCGTCACCCTGTTCACCGTCACCGTCCTGGCCCTGCTCTCCCTCGCCGTCGGCGTGGGCGTCCTCGTGCTGCCGGTCGTCCTGGCCGCGGTCCGTGCGCTGGCCGGCTACCACCGGCGGATGGCCGGCACATGGGCCGGCCGTCCCGTCGACACCCCCTACCGCCACCCCGTGGAAGCGGCACCCCACGACCCGGCCGCGTCCTTCCGGCAGTGCCGGCGGCTGCTGGCCGACCCGGCCACCTGGCGCGACGTCCTGTGGCTGTTCCTCGACGGGCCCGTCGGCCTCGTCCTCGGCCTGCTGCCCGCCTCCCTCGTCGCCTACGGCCTCAACGGCCTCCTCGTCACCCCCTTCCTGTGGGAGCACATGGGCCCCCACTGGGGTTTCGGGGTCATCTGGCCGATCGCCGACCAGACCGACGCCTACCTCGCCATGCCCCAGGGAGTCCTGCTGGTGGCCCTCGGACTGCTGAGCGCCCGGCCGCTGGTCCGGGCCCACGGCCGCTTCTGCCGGCTGCTGCTGGCCCCCACCCGGGGAGCCCGCCTCGCGCTGCGCGTCGAGCGGCTGACCGAGACCCGCTCCGCGACCGTGGAGTCCCAGGCCGCCGAACTCCGCCGCATCGAACGAGACCTGCACGACGGCGCGCAGGCCCGCCTGGTGTCCCTCGGGATGAAGCTCGGTCTCGCCGACACCTTGCTCGACGACGACCCGGAGACGGTGCGCGAGCTCCTCGCCGACGCCATGGAGTCCAGCAGCCGGGCCCTCAGCGAACTGCGCGACCTGGTCCGCGGCATCCACCCGCCCGTCCTCGCCGAACGCGGACTCGACGGCGGGGTACGGGCGTTGGCCGTCGGCCTGCCCCTCCCCGTCGAGCTGGCCGTCGACCTGCCCTCCCGCCCGCAGCCGCCCGTCGAGTCGGCCGCCTACTTCGTGATCGCCGAGGCCCTCGCCAATGTCACCAAGCACAGCGGCGCCACCCGCGTCGACGTCCGCCTCTGGTACGCGGACGGCGCGCTCCGGGCCCGCGTCACCGACGACGGGCGCGGCGGCGCCGACCCCGAGGGCGGCAGCGGCCTGCGCGGCCTGCAACGCCGGCTCGCGGCCTTCGACGGAGTGCTGGACGTCCACAGTCCGCGGGGCGGACCGACCGTGGTGACGATGGAGCTGCCGTGCGCGTTGTGATCGCCGAAGACCTGGCCCTGCTGCGGGAAGGCCTGGTGCAAATCCTGACCGCGCACCGATTCGAGGTGATCGAAGCGGTGGACAACGGGCCCGCCCTGCTGCGCGCCCTGCTCACCCACCGCCCGGACGTGGCCATCGTCGACGTGCGCCTCCCCCCGGCCTTCACCGACGAGGGCCTCCGGGCCGCGGTCGAGGCCCGCCGGCAGGTCCCCGGGCTGCCCGTCCTGGTGCTGTCCCAGCACGTGGAGCAGATGTACGCCCGCGAGCTGCTGTCCGACCGGAACGGCGGCGTCGGCTACCTCCTCAAGGACCGCGTCTTCGACGTCCGCCGCTTCCTCGGCATGCTCCGGCAGGTCGCGGACGGCGGCACGGTCATGGACCCGGAGGTGGTGTCGGAACTCATGGTCAGACACGAGAAGGCGGCCAGCCCCGTGCGGACCCTCACCGGCCGGGAACGGGAGGTGCTCGGCCTGATGGCCGAGGGGCGCTCCAACGCCGCCATCGCGGCGAAGCTGTTCGTGTCCGAGAAGGCCGTCAGCAAACACACCAACAGCATCTTCACCAAGCTGGGACTCGCGGCGTCCGGAGACGACAACCGGCGCGTCCTGGCCGTCCTCGCCTACCTCGACGCGTAGGAGCGGGCCGGCCCGGCGGGAGCGACGCTCGGGGCCGGCCGGCAAACGGAGGGAATGACGAGGCGTCACCTAAGGTTGAGTGATCGTTCACCCGTACTTTCACGGGACGCCTCGGACAGGGAGAGCACGTGCCAGCGGATCGCGCCGCCGCGCCGGACACCGCCGCCGCGGAGGCGGCCGTACAGGAGGGCAGGCTCCGGAGGGAGCTGGGCTTCGGAGCGCTCACGGCGATCGGATTCTCCAACATCGTCGGCTCCGGCTGGCTGTTCGCCGCCATGTACGCGGCCCGCGCCGCCGGACCCGCCTCGCTGCTCACCTGGGTGGGCGCCGGGGCGCTGTGCGGCCTGGTCGCCCTGGTGATGATCGAGCTCGGCGCCTCGCGGCCCGAGGGCGGCGGCACGGTCCGCTGGCCGCTGTACGCCGGAGGGCGCCTCGTCGGGACGCTGGTCGGCTGGTCCGTGCTGCTGTCGGTGGGCGGCACCGCCGCCGAGATCAGCGCCATCATGCAGTACGCCGACCACTACCTGCCGGACCTCTACCACGGCCATGTGCTCACCCCCACGGGCCTGGCGCTGGCCGTCGGCCTCAGCGTGCTGCTGACGATGCTGAACTGGTTCGCGGTCCGCGTCTTCGCCCGGTTGAACAACCTGGTGTCCATCTTCAAGATCGTCGTTCCGCTGGTCACGGTCGTCGCCCTGTTCGCCTCCGGCTGGCACTCCGGACGCCTCACCGACCACGGCGGCTTCGCCCCCTACGGGTACGCCGCCTGCCTGTCCGCCCTCGCCGGCGGCGGCATCGTCTACTCGGTCAACGGCTTCCAGGCGGCCCTCGACTTCTCCGGCGAGACCCGCGACCCCCGCCGCACCCTCCCGGCCGCCGTCCTCGCCGCCATCGGCCTGGCCCTGCTGACGTACCTGGCGCTCCAGTTCGCCTTCCTGTTCACCGTCCCGGAGAGCCTCCTCGGCCACGGCTGGAAGGGCGTCGACTTCCAGTCGCCCTTCGGCCAACTGGCGCTGATCCTCAACCTGCACTGGCTCTCCAGCCTGCTCTACGCCGACGCCGTGCTCTCGCCCGGCGGCTCGGCGTACGTCGGCGTGGCCCTCAACGCCCGCCACACCTACGCCCTCGCCAAGAACCGCACCCTGCCCCGGACCTTCATGCGGGTCGACCGCCGGTCCGGCATCCCGCACCGGGCGCTGGCGCTGAACCTCGCCGTGATCGTGGTCTTCCTGCTGCCCTTCGGGGAATGGCAGCGCATCGTCAGCATCATGGGCGACATGTACCTGCTGATCTACGCGGCCTCGGCCGTGGCGGTCGCCGTCTTCCGCGCCGACCCCGGCACCCGGATGGCGGGCTGGGTGCCCGGCCTGCGCTGGATCGCACCCCTCAGCTTCGTCGTCGCCACCGAGTTCGTGTACTGGTCGGGCTGGCACGACCTGCGGCTGGCGCTGCCCGTCGTCCTGGCCGGACTGCTGATCTTCCTCGGCATGCGGCGGTCCGCCCACGACGGCCCGCTCCTCGCGGAACTCCGCGAGGGCGCCTGGCTGGTGTGCTACCTGGCGGTGCTGACCCTGCTGTCGTGGCTGGGCACCTTCAAGGGCTCGGGCCGTCTGCCGGCCCCCTACGACTCGTTCGCCGTCGCCCTGTTCGCGCTGGGCGTCTTCCGCTGGGCCGTCCACTCGGGCGTCCGCCACCGGGCGACCGCCCGGGACGAACCCCTGCCCTAGCCGGACCGCCGGCCGCACGGCTCACGGCCGGCCGGAGACGTCACCCCGGCGCGCGCCCCGAGCACCAGGGCCTTGAGGTGGTAGGACCGCTCGGTGACGTGCGGCCGGTCCGTCCAGGACTCCGGGACGAGCACCCCGGCGACGCGTCCGGCGACGACGAGCGACAGCCCGTGGCGGAACAGCGGGCTCGCCACCGCCGGCAGCCGGGCCCCCCGACAACTGGGTGAGCGGGTGGTGAACCCGAACCGGTCGTAGCGTGGCCCGCGGCCGGTCACCGCTGCGGGCGCGTCCGCGCCGCGCGGTGCATCTTGGGCAGGACGTCCCGGACGTGCGGGGGGCGCGCCCGCGCCGGCGCGTACGTGTACCAGGAGAACGACGCGCCCCGCGGACGGCCGCGCGGCTCGTGATCCGGCCGGCCGGGGACCCACGGACGGGTAGTCCGTCTGCTGGGTCTCCCAGGTGATCAGGCGTCCTTGTGGCCGGGGCGGAGGCGGTGCCACGGTCCGTCACGCCGCGAAATAGTGCCCCTCGTCCAGGTCTGCGAGAAGGCCGGGACGGACGGGACGCCAGTCCAGCCGCTCCCGCGTCAGGGTGGCCGAGGCGGGGGCGTCCATCCCGGCGAAGGGGGCGAGCCACCCGAAGTGGGTGGCGGCCTCGTCACCGGAGAGACCCCGCACCGGCAGCCCCAGCCGGCGGCCGATGAGGGACGCGATGTCGTGGAACGGCACCCCCTCTTCCGCGACGCCGTGCAGGCGGCTCCCGGCCGGCGCGGACTCCAGGGCCAGCCTGAACAGGGCGGCCGCGTCGAGCAGATGCACGGCGGGCCAGCGGTTCGCGCCGTCGCCGACGTACGCCGACACCCCGCGGGCGCGGGCACGGCGGATCACCTCCGGGAGGAACGCGCGGTCGCCGCGGCCGTGCACGCTCGGGGGGAGACGGACGGCGGACGCACGGACGCCGCGCCCGGCCAGGGCGAGCACCGCGTCCTCCGCCGGCGTCCGGTGGGTGCCCGGGGCGGCCGGGTCCTCCTCCGTCGCGAGCGGCCCCGACGCCTGGATGATCGCGGAGCCGGAGGCCGAGACCAGCGGCTTGCCGGAGCCCTCCAGCGCCGCACCGAGGGCCTCCACGGCCCGCAGGTCGACCTCGCCCGCGGTGGTGAGGTCCCCGGCGTACATCAGGTCGTGGCGGTAGGCGAGGTGGACGACGCCGTCCGCGGCGGTGGCCGGACCGCGCAGGCTCTCCGGATCGCCGAGGTCACCCCGGTGCACCTCGGCACCGGCCTCCGCGAGGGCGGCGGCGCTCCGGTCGGAACGGGCGAGACCGAGGACTCGGTGCCCGGCACCGAGCAATTCCCGGACGACGGCGGAACCGACGAAGCCGGAGGCGCCGGTGACGAAGACACGCATGGTGAACTCCTGGGGGAGTGAGGGGGATGCGGGATGCGGTACGGCCCCGCCCGGTGTGCGACCGGCGGCGGAGACGACGGCCCCATCCTGCGAGCGGAGGGCGCGCCGGATCCAGGTCCCGTTCCGCATGCGGTCATGCGGTACGGGCATCACCGCAGATCGAAGCCGGTGCCGGGGAACTCCCGGACACCCGGCGGGAGTATGCTTCCGGCATGCCCGAACCAGCAGGCCCGGCACCGGACCTCGACCTGCGGCTGGTGCGCTACTTCACCGCCGTCGCCGAACACGGGCACTTCGGCCGCGCCGCCGAAGCCCTGCGCATCGCCCAGCCGTCGCTCAGCCGGCAGATCCGGAGCCTGGAGCGGCGGCTGGGCGCCCGGCTGCTGGACCGCACCCCGCGCGGCACCCGGCTCACCGAGGCCGGAGAGGTCTTCCTGCCGCTCGCCAAGGCGCTCCTGCGATCCGCGGCGCAGGCGGCTTCCCGTACCCGCGCCGCCGCCCGGCCCGACCGCGTCACCGTCGGCGTCCTCCCGCCCCTGATCATCACGCCCGCGGTGCGTGAGCTTCGCCGCCGGCACCCGGAAGCGGAGGTGGGGACCGCGCATCTGCGGTGGGACGACGTGAGCGCGGCCCTGCTCGACCACCGCGCGGACGCCGTGGTGGCCCGGCTGCCCTTCCCCACCGAAGGACTCCGCGTGACGCTCCTGTACTCCGAGCCACGGGTCCTCGTCGTGCCCCGCGATCACCGGCTGGCAGGCAGGGAGAGCACCACCCTGGACGACATCGCCGACGAGCCCCTGCCCCGGGTGCGCGACTCCGACCCGGTATGGGACGCGTACTGGCGCATCGACCCCCGGCCGGACGGCCGCCCGGCACCCGGCGGCCCGCTGATCGAGTCCATGGAGGACAAGCTGGAGCACGTGGCGGCGGGCGAGGCCGTCGCCATCATGGCCGCCGGCGCGACGGGCGGCCTGCGCCCGGACCTGACCGTGATCCCCCTGGAGGGCGTCGAGCCGAGCCACGTGGTCCTGGCGACCCGGGCGGGCGACCGGAGCCGACTGGTGACGGCCTTCGCCGCCTGCGCCGGGGAGCTGCTGACGGGACGGGGGCCGGGGACCAAGGGGGAGGCCGGATCCGCGCGCGGCGTGGCGCCCGCGCCCTTGCCGGGCGGGGAACCCGGTTCCGCGCGGGGTGCGTCACCCGCTCCCCTGCGGGACGTCGCGGCCGGCTCCGCGTAGGCGTCGGGTCCGGTCGGGATCGGGGCGTGGTTCCCGTGCCTGTGGGGGGCGCGGCGGCCGAGGCCGGGCGCGGCGTGCATCCTGCCCTTGCCCTTGCCCTTGCCCTTGCCCCTGCCCCTTGCCCCTGCCCCTGCCCCTGCGCCCAGCCCGGGCGTCCGGTGTGCGGCTCCGCCCCGGATGAGGTGCTCGCCCCGCTTCACGCGGTCCACACGGACCGGCCCCGGATGTGGCTTCGCCGCGTAGCGCCCGGCCGACGCCGCGTCAGCCGGAGGGCCGGCGGATGTGAGGCCGCCCATGAGACCCGCGTCACCTACGGTGCCGGGCCGTATCCGGCCGTCGTATCGCCGCCCGGAGGGGCCCCGGAGCGTCTCCGCCCGTACGGTCCCGGCCTCGAAAGAGGGCCGTAGACACGTTCGTTGCCAGGGGATTCGGCCGCCGCTAAGAATGGTGGGACCGCACGGCGCCGTCCGACCGAGAACGGCGTTTTTCTTTGCGCCGGTCCAGGCCTGTGTGGTTTCCCGATCCGAAAGGTTCAGCTCTCTCATGCGTTCGACTCACTCCGGTTATCCCCGTCTGACCAAGGCCCACAAGTTCTCCGCCGCCGCTTTGACCGCGGCCGGTGCCGCGGCCGTGGCGTTCGGTGCGGCTTCGCACGCGGTGGCCGCTCCGGCGCCGGTCAAGCCGGTCGCGCGGAGCGTGGAGAGCTTTGGTCAGGCGCGGGACGCCGAGTGGGCGGACGCGGCCGGCAAGGCGGCCGAGCGGGCGCGGACCGAGGCCGCCGCAGCCAAGGCCGATGCCACCGCCAAGGTCAAGGCCGCGGCGAAGCCCAAGGCCGACACCGAGGCGAAGGCGAAGGCGGAGAAGGAGCGCGCGGAGAAGCAGGCCGCGAACCGTTCCACGGTCCGCAAGCCGGTCAAGGCGGTGGAGAAGCCCGCCGCCGCGGCGCCGAAGGCGTACTCCGATGACCTGGAGGGCTGGATCTCGCAGGCGCTGGACATCATGAAGGCCAAGGGCATCCCGGCCTCCTATGACGGTGTGAAGCGCAACATCATGCGGGAGTCGACGGGTAACCCGCGTGCGATCAACGACTGGGATGTCAACGCGGTGAACGGTGTGCCGTCGAAGGGTCTGCTGCAGATCATCGACCCGACGTTCAAGGCGTATCACGTCGAGGGCACGTCCTGGGACATCTGGGACCCGGTCGCCAACATCGTGGCGTCCTGCAATTACGCGGCCGACAAGTACGGCTCGATGGACCACGTCAACTCCGCCTACTGACCGGCGGAACCATACGACGGCCGTGGGCGGCGTCCTCTCCGGACGCCGCCCACGGCCGTTACCGTCTCCGGCCACGCGGTTTCCGGCCGTCGCCCCGGGCGCAGTAATCGAGAAGGGGGCACAGCGGAGGGGGAGGACGGCATGACGGTGATCGCCGGGCTCGTGCACAACGGGCGCGTGCACCTGGGTGGGGATTCGGCCGGAGTCGCGGGGCTGCGGCTCACCGTCCGACGGGATCCGAAGATTTTCCGCAACGGACCGTACGTCATGGGGTTCACCAGCAGCTTCCGCATGGGGCAACTGCTGCACCACGCGTTCCGGGCGCCGAAGCCCGCCGGAGCCGACCTGGACCGTTTCATGGCGACCGTCTTCGTCGACAAACTGCGCAAGTGCCTGAAGGACGGCGGCTGGGCGCGCAAGGACGCGGAACAGGAGTGCGCCGGGACGTTCCTAGTCGGCATAAACGGCCGCCTGTTCGCCGTCTACGGCGACTACCAGATAGCGGAACCGGCCGACGGGTACGCCGCCGTCGGCTGCGGGGACGGGTTCGCGCTCGGTGCCCTGCACGCCACGGCGGACCTCGGCCTGAAACCGCGCGCACGCCTGGCGCTGGCCCTGTCGGCCGCCGACCACCACAGCGCCGGCGTCTCGGCGCCCTTCAGCTACGTCGCCACGCGCCGCCACCCGGCCTGACCGGACGCGGCCCCGCCGCGCCGCGCCGCCCGCCCACACCGCCGCCGGTCATGCCCCCGGCCATGCCACCGGCCACGCCCTCTGGCCACGCCCGGCTCGAGACGGCAGATTGGGGGACGGCCCGGACGATCACGACCCCGGTGAGGTGAGCGGAGTGCGGCAACAGGACGAGGCGACGCGGCGGTACTACGAGAGCCGCGACGTGGACGCCTTCTACGACGTCGTCTGGGGCGGCGAGGACATCCACACCGGCAGCTACACGCGGGACGGCGAGCCCGTCGCCGACGCCTCCCGGCGGACGGTGGAGCGGCTCGCGGCACACCTGGGCGAACGGCTCGGGCCGGGGCGGCGCGTGCTCGACCTGGGGTCCGGCTACGGTGGCACCGCCCGCCACCTGGCCGGGCGGTTCGGGTGCCGTGTCGTCGCCCTCAACCTCAGCGAGGCGCAGAACGAACGGCACCGCGCGACGAACACCGAGCGCGGACTGGACGGGCTCGTCGACGTCGTCACCGGCTCCTTCCACGACGTCCCCTACGACGACGGCACGTTCGACGCCGTCTGCTCACTGGAGGCGCTCTGCCACAGCGACGACCGCGCCCGCGCGCTGGCCGAGGCGGCCCGCGTCCTGGCCCCGGGCGGCGCCCTGGCGTTCACCGACGTCATGGCGGCCGACGGCACACCCGTCGAGGCCCTGCGGCCCGTCATCGCCCGGCTCGGGGTCGACGCGCTGGCCACGCCGTCGTTCTACCGGGAGCGGCTGACGGCGCTCGGCCTGGAGGCCGTCGGCTTCGACGACGACAGTGAACAGCTCGTACGCCACTACGAACGGCTCACCGAGGAGACCGAAGCCCGGAAGGACACCCTCCGCGACCTCATCAGTCCCGACTACCTCCAAGGGCTCCTCCGCAACCTGCCACAGTGGTCGGACGCGGCCCGCCGCGGGCGACTGCGCTGGGGAATCTTCCACGCACGGCGCGCGACGACCACGACCTGAGACGGACGACGACCACGTCCTGAGACGGACGGTGACGGCCGGGCAGGGGCGGCGGCAGGGGCGGCGGCACCCGCTCCGGCCCCTCCCGGTACGGCGGCGTGGCCGATTCCGCCGCCCCGGTTCGCTGGACGCCCCGGTGCGGCTTCCGCCAGGATGCCGCCTGCGGAGCGACGCGCCACCGCGGCGCTCCCCGGACGTGCGAAGGGGTTCGAGCCGATGCGAAGAATGCTCCGCGGGCTGGTCGCCGGGATCGCCGCGGCCCTGGTGGTGACGGCCGTACCCGCCGCCACCACCGCACAGGAGCGCCACGAGCCCAAGGCGCCACCGGAGTTCGTCGCCCTCCGGGACGTCGATCCGACCATCCTGCAGGAAATGCGCTACCCCACCCGCCACAACTTCACCGGTGAACGGATCGACGGCTACCGGCAGCCCCTGTGCGTCGTCACACGCGACACGGCCGCCGCGCTGCGCCGGGCGCAGCGGTCGTTCCTCAGGCGGGGGTACTCCCTCAAGGTCTACGACTGCTACCGGCCGCAGCGCGCCGTCGACCACTTCGTCCGGTGGGCCGAGGATCTCGGTGACCAGCGGATGAAGGCGGAGTTCTACCCGCGCGTCGACAAGACGCGGCTGTTCGAGGACGGGTACATCGCGGCCAAGTCCGGGCACAGCAGGGGCAGTACGGTCGACCTGACCCTGGTCCGGCTGCCCGCGCTCCCCACCCGCCCGTACCTCCCGGGAGAGCCGCTGAGGCCGTGCCACGGTCCCGAGCGGGACCGCTTCCCGGACAACTCCCTGGACATGGGCACCGGGTTCGACTGCTTCGACACCCTGTCGCACACCCTCGACTCGCGCGTCACCGGTGCCCGGCGCGCCCACCGCCTGCTGCTCAAGGACGGCCTGGAGAAGGCGGGCTTCCGCAACCTCCCCGAGGAGTGGTGGCACTACACGTACCAGCCGGAGACGTTCCCGGACACGTACTTCGACTTCCCGGTCACCCGGCGCTCGCTCCGCACGGTCGGCTAGCCGGGGCGCGCCCCGCGGAACTCCCGTCCGCGGGCACCGGCTTGACCTCAAGCGTGATCGAGGTCGTCACGTCCGTCCCCCGGACCGTCCACACGACGGACGGGGGACTCGTCATGGAGTGCTCGCACGCCGACGCGGACCTGCTCCGGCAGCCCGTCGGCCACTGGAGCCGGGCGGCCTACCAGGCCACCGTCGGCCGGACCCCGCGCCGCCCTCGCGGACATCGGCACGACGCAACCGCGGTGCCGGATCCTCGAACAGGTCACGCGTGCGGACACCGCGGGGTCCCCGGAAGCCGGCTTCCGTGGGGCGTGATCGGGCGGCGCGTGCCGGAGCGTGACGACGGAGGCCGCGACGGCGGAGGCGGGAAGGCGGGGGAGGACCCCACCCCCGTCCGGGGGGCCGCTCCAGTGATCCGGCGTCCGCCGCCGCCTAGCGTGAAACGCGGAAAACCTCCCCGGGACGGCCGCCCCGGCCGTCCCGCGCGGGGCAACGCCCGGACCCTGGTGAAGGAGACGCGATGACACCCCTGCGCAGCGCCGCCGCCGTGCTGACGGCCGCCGTCTGTCTGTCCGCCCTGCCCGCCGTCGCCCGGGCCGACCCCGGCCCCGGTACGGGCACCGGCCCGGACGGCGGGACCTCCGCCGGGCTCGCCCGCTACCACCGGCAGCGGCCGGACTGGCGGAGCTGCCTCCAGGGGCCGGACGACGAGACCGGCCGGACCCTGGAACGGGCGGGCGCCCGCTGCGCCACGATCTCCGTACCCCTCGACTACTCCCACCCCGAGGGCCGCACCATCACCCTCGCCCTCTCCCGCATCAAGGCGACCGACACCGCCCACCGGATCGGAGCGCTTCTCGTCAACAGCGGCGGCCCCGGCGGCCCCTCCCTCGACCTCGCCGTGGGCGTCCGCGAGGCGATGAAGGACGTCGGAGCGCGCTACGACGTCATCGGCCTCGACCCCCGCTTCGTGGGCCGCAGCACCCCGCTGGACTGCGGCTGGCCCACCGGCACCTGGATCCGCTCGGCCGGCGCGGACCCGCGGACGTTCGAGCGGCAGGCCGCCTTCCAGCGCGGCCTGGCCGAACGCTGCGCCCGGACGGCGGGTGACGTCCTGCCGCACGTCACCACCCGGAACACCGCCCGCGACATGGACGTCGTCCGCGGCGTCCTCGGCGAACGGCGGATCTCCTACCTGGGCTACTCCTACGGCACCTACCTCGGCACCGTGTACACCCAGATGTTCCCCGGCCGTACCGACCGGGTCGTCCTCGACGGCGCGATCAGCCCGCGCGACTACGGCCCCGGGATGCTGGGCACGATGCTCGACGCCAACGAACGCGCCCTCGACCACTGGGCCGGCTGGGCGGCACGCCGCGACTCCCGGTACGGGCTCGGCCGCACCCGCGAGCAGGTCCTGGCCACCGTCGGGGACATCGTCCGCACGGCCGCCCGCAGCCCTCTCGTCCTGGGCACCGGCGCGCGGACGTACCGGGTGGACGACACCGTCGTCCCGTCCCTCCTCTTCGGCGCCCTGGCCGACGACCGCGACCCCGCCCGCGCCACCCTCGCGGAGTCGGTCACCGCGCTCCGCCAGGCCGCCCGCGGCAGGACCGTCGAACCGCCCAAGGGCCTGGCCGAGGACCTCGTCGCCACCATGACCGGCGCCTACTCCGCGTCCGCGAGCGCCCAGGCGGCGATCCTGTGCGGCGACGTCGCCGCACCACGCGACCCCGAGGCGTACCGGCGTGCCGTCGAGGGCTCCCGCGCCGCACACCCGCTGTTCGGTCCGCTGACGCACAACATCAACCCCTGCGCCTTCTGGCCGCGACCGCCGCGCGAGCGGCCCACCCGGGTCGGCACCGACGCCCGCGCCCTGATCGTCGCCGCCACGGGAGACCCCCGCACCACCTACGACAGCAGCCGGCACCTGCACGGCCTGCTGCCGTCCTCCCGCCTGCTGACCGTCGAAGGGGCGGCCCACCACGGCCTGTTCGGCGAGTACGGCAACGCGTGCGTCGACCGTCGGGTCAACACCTACCTGGACACCGGCCGCCTCCCGGCCGCCGACGGGATCTGCCCGAAGTGACCTCCGGCCGTGCCGAGCGGACCGCCGCGCCCGTCGCGGGGAACGGGCGGGACCCCGTTGCGGCCGCCCGCTTCCCACGGCACCCTGAGGGACCCATGGAGACAGGTACCCTCACCGTGCCCGGCGCCGAGATCCACTACGAAGTACGGGGGGCGGGCCCGCCTCTCCTCCTGATCAACGGCGGCGACGGCGACGCCGCCATGTTCGGACCCCTGGCCCGCCTGATGGCCGAGGACCACACCGTCATCACCTTCGACCCGCGCGGCAACTCCCGCAGCCGCCTCACCGCCCCGCCGCGGGAACTGGCCATCGAGGACCTCGGCCACGACGCCCACCTGCTGCTGGACGAGCTCGCCGGCGGCCGGCCGGCGTACGTCTTCGGCACCAGCTACGGCGGCATGACCGGCATGGACCTGCTGGCCCGTCACCCCGGCCGGGTGCGGGCGCTCGTCGCCCACGAACCGTTCGCCGTCGAGCTGCTGCCCGACGCGGACCGCTGGCACGCCCTGTTCCGCGAGATCCACGAGCTGTACCGGCGCGAGGGAACGCGCCCGGCGCTGCACCGGCTCGGCGCGGAGATCGGCCTGGAGATCGCACCCGAGCCGGACGAGGCGCTGCCCGCCCCCGCGCGGGAGATGCTGACCCGCGTCCGGGCCAACGGCGCGGTGTGCCTGGAGTACGAACTCCGCTCCTTCACCCGCTTCCGCCCCGACGTCACGGCGCTCCGCGCCGGCCGATGCCTGCCGGTGACCGGGGAGCAGCGGCCCCGGACGGTCCTGCACCGCACGACGGAGGCCGTGGCCGAGCGACTGGGCGTCGCGGTGCGGGAGTTCCCCGGCGGGCACGTCGGCTACCTGACGCACCCGGCGGAGTTCGCCGCGGCGCTGCGGGAGGCCTTCGCCGACTGACGGCGGAGCACGGGCGGCCGGGTGCCCGGGCCGCTCCCCGGCGGCCCGCGGCCCGGCGAGCCGGGGGCGCCGCGCCTTGCCGCCTCCCCGGCGATGGGGCACCCTGGCGGCCCGCGCCCCCGCCCCCGACACCGGGACCGCCCCGGGGAAGGACGCCCGGCATGGCCACCCGCATCCAGGACGCGCCACCGCCCGCCGAGCCCGTGCCCCTGCACCGGCTCGGCGTCCCGGCCGGCCGCCTGCCGCCCTTCGCCATGGGCTCGTTCGACGCCTTCGGCCCGGACTCCCACGCCGGCTACCCCCACCGGCACACCTTCCACGAGATCGTCTACGTCACCGCGGGCACCGGCACCCACGTCGTCGACGTCGTACGCCACCCACTGCGCCCACCCCACCTGTGCGTCGTCCTCCCCGGACAGGTGCACTACTGGGACCGCGCGGCGGGCCTGGCCGGCGTACTGCTGCTGTTCACCGACGACTTCCTGCTGTCCCGCCCGGGCGACCGGCAGCTCCTGCGCGCACTGGGGGAGCGGCGGGTGCCACGGCTGCCCACCGGCCCGGACGGCGGCGACACGGCCGGGATCGGCTCCCTGGTACGGGCCATGCAGAGCGAGTTCACCGCCCGCGCCGACGGTTACGTCTCCGTCCTGGAGGCGTACCTGCACATCCTGCTCGTCCGGGCCCTGCGGCTGCCGGGGGAGCCCAGACCCGAGGCGGACGCGGGGCGTTCCGCCGAAGTGGCCCGGGAGTTCGGCGCCCTGCTCGCGGAGACGGCCGGCGCCGAGGGCACGGTCCGCGGCTACGCCGACCGGCTCGGCGTGTCCGTCGGCCACCTCATCGCGTCCGTCAAGCAGTCCACCGGCCGGACACCGGGCGAACTGGTGCGGGCCGCGCGCACGTTGGAGGCCAAACGGCTGCTCACCGGCTCCGGCCTGAGCGTCGCCCAGATCGCCCGGCGCGTCGGGTTCGCCGACCCCGCCTACTTCTGCCGCTTCTTCCGGCGCGAGACGGGCGTCAGTCCCGGCGACTTCCGCCGGACGGGAGGCGGGAGCCCGCCGGAGTGGGGTCAGCCGGAGCCCGCCGGGGGGAGAGTCACCGGAGTCTTCCGGAGCAAACACCACGTTCGCCGAACGGAGTGCATCGATCCGTCCCCTCCGCCGCCCTAGGTTCCTCAGCGCACAGAGTTCCCCGGCGCACGCAGCCCTCGGCGCACGCTGTCCTCGGCGCACGGAGGAAAGCACCGGGCGAACCCACGCCCAACTCCACTCCAGGAGGCGGAACCATGGCGGACGAGAACCTGCCCACCGGCGGGACGGACGACGGCGACGACACCACGGAGCGGCGGCACGTCAGCCGCAAGACCGTGCTCAAGGCGGCCCTCCTGGCCGTCCCCCTGCCCGCCCTGCTGGGCGGCGGTGTGGCCCTGGCCCGGGACCACCGGCCGGCGGACGACGCGCCCCTGCCCCCCACCCCGTACTGCGACGACGGCGACGAACCCACCCCGCCGCAGACGGAAGGCCCCTACTTCAAACCGAGCTCACCCGAGCGCGCCTCCCTGCTCGAACCCGGTATGCGCGGCACCCGGCTCACGGTCTCCGGCTACGTCTTCGGACCGACCTGCCGGCCCGTCGCGCACGCCCTGCTGGACTTCTGGCAGGCCGACAACGCCGGCGCGTACGACAACCGCGGCTACCGGCTGCGCGGCCACCAGTACACCGACGCGCGCGGGGCGTTCACCCTGACGACCATCGTGCCCGGCCTCTACCCCGGGCGCACCCGCCACATCCACGTCAAGGTCCAGGCACCGGGCGGCCCCGTCCTCACGACACAGCTCTACTTCCCCGGCGAGCCCCGCAACCAGACCGACTCCCTCTTCGATCCGCGGCTGCTCATGACGCTCCGTCAGGCTGGCCCGGCGAAGGAGGGGTTCTTCGACTTCGTCGTCGACCCCGGAGGGTCCGGCGCGGCCCGGAGGCGGTGACCGCGCACCGGGGCCGGTGACCGCGGGCGACGCGAGGACGCGGCTCCGCGGACGGCGGGGCGCCGGACCATCGGCGGCGGCGCCCCGCCGGACCGGCCGGGCCGGAAGACGGCGGGAGCCCCAAGGAGAGGTCCTCCGGTACGGTGTCGGTTCGATGATCACCGAGGGGGTTGTGATGACGGACCGCACCGACCGGCCTTTCCGCTTCGCCGTCAACATGTTCGCCGCGGGCACGGGCGCCGAGTGGCGCGCGAAGTGCCGTCGCGCCGAGGAACTCGGCTACGACGTGATCCTGGTGGCCGACCACCTGGGCATGCCGGCCCCGTTCCCGTTCCTGGCGGCCGCCGCCGAGGTCACCGAGCGGCCGCGACTGGGCACGTACGTGCTCAACGCCGGCTTCTGGAACCCGGCGCTGCTGGCCCGCGAGGTGGCCACGGTCGACCAACTGTCCGGCGGCAGACTGGAACTGGGGCTCGGCACCGGATACGCGCGGGCCGAGCACGAGAGCGCCGGACTGCCCTTCGGCTCACCCGGCGCCCGCGTCGACCACCTGGCCCACACCGTCACCGAGGTCGGCCGGCTGCTGGCGGACCCGGACCACACGCCCGCGGCCGTGCGGGCCCGGGTGCCGGTGGTGATCGGCGGAAACGGCGACAGGGTGCTGCGCGTGGCCGCCCGGCACGCCACCACCATGGCCTTCACCGGCGGCGGCGCCGGCCCGGACGGGACGCCGCGGCTGCTGTCCCCCGCCGCCCTCGCGGAGCGCGTCGCGGCCTACCGCCGCTTCGAGATCGAACGGCCGGCGGAACTCGCCCCCGCCGAACTGAACTTCCTGGTCCAGGTCGTGACGGTCGACGGCGACCCGCTCGCCAGGACCGGCGACCTGATCGGGGACGTGTCCCACATGACGGAGGACGAACTGCTCTCCCACCCCGCCCTCCTGTCCGGCTCGGTCACGGACATCGCCGACCGCCTGCACGCCCACCGGGCACGCTACGGCTTCGGCTACTTCACGATCCTGGAGCCGTACATGGAGGAGTTCGCCCCGGTTCTGGCACACCTGCGCGGCTGACCGTCCGGCCGCCGCCGGCGGGTGGACGCCCCCGCCGGTTCCTCCCACGCCCCCCGGACGACGACGGGCTGCACCCTCTTCGCCTGCTGCCCGGAGGGCTGGGTTCCGTCCCGCCGGCCGGCGTCGGGCCCGGATGAGGGCACCCGTGCGGCCCGGCACGTGAGCGCGCGCTCGTCAGTGGTCCCGCGGTGGCCGCACGCCGGCCGGTTCCGCGCGGACCCCGTTTCCTCACCGGCCCGGCGCGTCCTCCCTGTTCATCACGCGCATCCGGAAGCGCAGGCTGTCAGGGGCTCCTCGACCGTGGAGATCGAGGAATGTCACCGGCCCGCCGGGCGAGTCGAACGTCCGGCGGTCGCGCGGGGTGAGCGGAAGGTCGGGATATCCCTCGGCGCGGGCGAGCAAGCCGTCACCGGCCGGAGCGATCTCGACGGCGGCCGCGTGTGAGACGTACCGGCCCACGTAGTGGGACAGGTCTTCAGGGGCGGGCTCGGACGCGGGACCGGGCACCGGCCCGGGCGCGTCGAGCAGTGCGTTGACGGCGTCCGTCCCCTGATCGGAGTCGGTGAGCACGACGACGGCGGTCCGGGTGGTGGGGTCGGCGGCGATCAGCCCGGACTGGCCGGGGTTGGCACCGCCGATCCGCACGCTGGACCGGACGGCGTCGGCCCAGATCATCCAGCCGAGCCCGGCCCCGCGCAGCGTGGCCACGCCGCCCGGGGCAGGCGCGTGCAGCGTGCGCATGACCTCGGTGCCGGGCGTGCGCAGGTGCGCCAGGGTGAAGCGCCCGAGGTCGGCCGCGGTGGACACCAGGGTGCCGCCGGCCGGGTCGAGGCCGCGCGTGCACATCGGGTGGTCGATCCGGCGGGGCAGCGCGACCGGTACGCCGTCGCGGACCGTATGACCGCGGGCGGTGCCGAGATCCTGTCCCGCGTCCACACCGGTGACGAACCTCGTCTCACGCATGCCCACCGCGTCGAGCACCTCCTCGCGCAGCGCCTCCCGCCACGTCCGCCCCAGCACCACCTCGACGAGCCGGCCGGCGAGGATGACGCCACCGTTGCAGTACGAGAACGTCGCGCCCGGCGGGAACAGCGAGCCCACCTCCCGCAGCAGTTCGGTGTAGCGCGCGATGGCCGCGTCGTCGTTCCCGGTGTCGACGAAGATGTCACCGGCGTCCAACCCGCCGGAGTGCGACAGCAGATGACGCACGAGGACGCCTTCCCAGGGGCCGGGGACGAAACGGGTCAAGGGGTCTTCCAGGCCGAGGCGGCCGTCGAGGACGCAGCGCATCACCAGATGGGCCGTGAGCAGTTTGGTGATCGAGCCGATCCGGAACCCGGTGGTGGCGGTCACCGGCTCGCCGGTCTCCGCGTCGGCCACACCCGCCGCGCCGATGTCCAGTGAGTCGCCGACGACGCCGGCGACCTGCACGCCTGCCACCGACGGCAACGCCGCCAAGCGTTCCGCCGTCGCCTGCGGATCGGCGGCCAGGGCGGCGATGGGGTTCGCGGGGCCGTTGCCGAGGGCGTTCGATGCGAAGTTCACCACGGAGATCCCAACGTGAGGAGGACGAAGACGGCCGGCGGGAGCCGCCGCCGGACCGCGGGGAGCCGGAGCGGGAGCGCCACGATCGGCCGGGCGGCCTGTGATCGCGGTCGACTCCGAGGGTCAGTTCTCGGGGGCCAGGCCGAGGTGCTCCTCCAGCCGCGCGATGCGCCGGGTCAGCGGTTCGAGTTCGGCCCGGAGAACGCGGGCAAGCTCCGGCGGCGCGCCGGCGGACGCCGCGGCCGGCCGGTCCTGTCCGCTCTCGGCCCGCAGGTGGACGTAGCCCGCCAGCGCGGCGGTGATGGCACGACGCACCGGCCTGGCGTCCGCCCCCAGCGCCCGCAGCACCTGGCCGGCGACTCCCTCGGGTTCGACGGCCAGGCCGAGCAGCAGGTGTTCGCACCCGACGTAGTTGTGACCGAGGGCAGCCGCCTCGGTGACCGCCGACTCCAGAGCGCCGGCCGCGGGGCCGTCGAGCCGGCGAGGATCACTGTCCGGCGAGACCGTCGCCCCTCCGCCCTCGGACTGACAGCGGGACAGCTCGCGTGCGACGTGGTTTGGTTCGACCTCCATGGCGCCCAGCACGTGGACGGCCAGATTCGTGCCCTCTTCCACGATGGCGCCCAGCAGGTGCTCGGTGCCCGTCCTCGGGGCCCCGGCGTCCCGCGCACGCTCCACCGCCATGTGCAGTACGGCGCGCGCCCTCGGGGAGAAGTGCGCCGTCGCCCCGCCCGGTCCGTCGTCGAGATCGGTCAAGGCCGTCTCCCGGATGGCGGTCACCCGGCGTACGGCTTGCTCCAGGGCCCGTTGGCACACCGCCGACACCGGTACACCGGATCGCCTGACGGCTTCGGCCAGATCGTCGGGCAGGTAGACGTTGATTTTTGGCATACCCCCCATCTAACCCCTTGGGGGTTAGGTCTTCCGGGAAACGTGTGATCCCGACGGCAGGAGGCGCCGCGCACCCCCGGAAATGAGCTGCGAACGACGGGGTCGCGTCCTGCCGAGCACGCTTCAGCCCCAGGGCAGGGGACCGATCCGGCCGTCCGGTCCGCCCGGTCTGCCGGAGAACGGCCCGTACCAGCACCGGTGTTGCCCGCGACCGGAGAACGACCCCGGTCACGGAACCGGCAGCACGAGGCGATCGGTTTCCGCGCACCGGGCGGAAGCGGGGGATCGGCCACCGGGGACGTCCCGGCCCCCGCCGCCGGTCGGGGGCGCGTGGCGGTAGCCTCACGCGGTGAACGGCGGGCGCACACGCGTCCGCGCGATGAACCACCCCAGGAGGACCAGCGATGGCGCTCGAGCACGACCGGGCCGCCCAGCGCGGCGAGGAGATCCTCGCCGTTTTCGACACCGCGTTCGCGCGGCTACTGGCGGCCGACCCGGCCGCCTTCCGGGTGAAGTTCCGGAAGATGGCCGCCTCCGCCTTCGCTTTCTACCGGGGCACGGCCTGCCTCTTCTACCACGACCTGGCCCACGAGCGGGACGCCGGACCCTTCCTCGACGACCGCACCTCCCGGGTGTGGATCCACGGCGACCTCCACGCCGAGAACTTCGGCACCTACATGGACGCGGGCGGCCGCCTGGTCTTCAACGTCAACGACTTCGACGAGGCCTACGTCGGCCCGTTCCTCTGGGACCTCAAGCGCTTCGCCGCCTCCGTGGCCCTGCTCGGCCACGCCAAGGCGCTCAGCGACGACACCATCACCGAACTGGTGGGGATCTACGCCGCCGCCTACCGGGAACGCATCCGGGCCCTGGCCACCGACGCCAAGGACGACGAGGTCCCGCCCTTCACCCTCGACACCGCGCAGGGCCCGCTCCTCGACGCGCTGCGCGAGGCCCGCGCCCGCACCCGCTTCGGCCTCCTCGCGACCATGACCGAGATCCGCGGGCACGACCGGCGTTTCCTCGCCGACGGCGGCGCGATACCGCTGGACGCCGCCACGCGCGCGAAGGTGCTCGACGCCTTCGAGGGCTACCTGGAGACCCTGCCCGACAGCAGCCGGATCCGTCCGGACTCCCACCGCGTCAAGGACGTCGTCGGCCGTCGCGGCATCGGCATCGGCAGCGCAGGCCTGCCCTCCTACAACATCCTCCTGGAGGGCAACAGCGACGCCCTCGAGAACGATGTCGTCATCTACATGAAGCAGGCGCAGACCCCCGCGGTCTCCCGGCACGTCACGGACCCGGCCGTGCGCGCCTACTTCCGGCACGAGGGCCACCGCACGGTGATCTCCCAGCGCGCCCTGCAGGCCCACGCCGACCCGTGGCTGGGCTGGACCGAGCTCGACGGAGCCGGGCAACTGGTCGCGGAGGTATCGCCGTACGCCGTCGACCTCGACTGGTCCGACCTCGACGACCCGGCGGAGATCGCGGCCGTCGTCGCCGACCTCGGCCGGGCCACCGCCGCCATGCACGCCGCCGCCGACGACACCAGCGGCCACTCCCTGGTGCCGTTCTCCACCGAGCGCGCCATCGACACCGCCATCGCCGCCGACGAGGCGGGCTTCGCGGAGCTGCTCACGGACTTCGCCCACGCCTACGGCGCCCGGGCCCGCGAGGACCACCAGATCTTCGTCGACCTGTTCCGCAACGGACGGATCCCCGGCCTGTAGCCCCGGCCCTTCTTCGACGCGCCGCCGCCCGCCCGCCCCGGACCACCGAAGGTCCGGGGCGGGCGGGCGTGTTCGGGCACAAGGACGGCTGTCCAGAGGCCGGACGGCTCCCAGGGGGGCGGCTTTCGGCCTTTTCGCCGAGGCGCGCTGCCGGCCCCGCGCAACCGGCGTTCCCGCCTGATCAACCACCGGTAACCCCCGGCCGTCGCGGGTTCCCGACGGGCCGCCTCAACCGGCGGTGCCGCGTGCCAAGTCGTCTCAAAACATCAGTTTGTAGGGCAATGAGCACGGGGAGTAATGCGTTCGCTTCCAAGATCCTTGGCGGGGGAGCGGCCCGTGAAACCACCCTCTCCTCCGCTCACACCCGAACAGGAGCCGCCACATGCTGCCCGCGATGCCGCACGACGCCCGTGAACGATTCCTCGCCGCCCCGCGCGTCGGCGTCCTGGGAGTCGCCGACCCCCGGGACGGCGACCGGGCACCGCTGGTGGTGCCCGTCTGGTACGGGTACGAACCGGGCGGCGAGGTCGTCGTCGAGATGGGCCGGGAGACGGCCAAGGCCGGACTGGTGCGCGCCGCGGGGCGGTTCAGCCTCTGCGTCCAGGACGAACGGCGTCCGTACCGCTACGTCAGCGTCGAGGGGCCGGTCACCGCGGTCGAGGACCCCGTCGACCCGGCCGTGCGCGAGGCCCTGGCCCACCGCTACCTGGACCCCGAGGAGGCCCGCGACTACCTGGCGGCCACGGTGGCACAGCTCACGGACGACGTCGTCTTCCGCATGCGCCCGCAGCGCTGGCGCACCGCCGACTTCGCCGCGTTCGCGGCCGACTTCGCCGGCGCCGCGGAGGACACGCCCGTCACCGGCTGACCCTCCCCGGGGCGCCCGGAAACACGTCTCGCGCGCCCCGGCGGGGGCGCCCCCGGCGCCCGTACAACGCCCCACCGCGCGCCCCCGGGGACACCCGCACCCTCACGTCATCCCGCCGCGCACACCAGGACAGCGCGCCGACGCCGGGCCCACGCGGCCCGAGCCGGAAGGACACATGACCGACATCGACGTTTCGTTACGCCCGCACCCCCGCCCCGAGCCCCCGGCGGGAGCCGCGCCGCCCGCCGGTTACCCGCGCGACCGGCTCGTCACCGAACTGTTCGCGGCCCGGGCGGCCGACCGGCCGGACGCCCCCGCGGTCGTGCACGGCGAGCGCACCCTGACCTACGGACGACTCGACGCCCGCTCCGACGCCCTGGCGGCCCGCCTGCGCTCGCGCGGCGTCGCACCGGGCGAACTCGTGGGCGTGTGCGGCGGCCGTTCCCCGGAAGCACTGGTGGCGCTGCTCGGCATACTCAAGGCCGGCTGCGCCTACGTCCCGCTGGACGAGGACCTGCCGCCGGCCCGGCTGCGGGCCATGGCCGAGGACGCGGGTCTGCGCGCCGCGGTCACCCTGCCGGGCGGCGAACGCCCGGTGCGCGGACTGCGCGTGAGCATCGGCCTGGACGACGACGGGACCGACACCGCCCCGGAGAGGCCCTCCGCGCCCTCCCGTACCGCGGCCCCGACCGACCCCGCCTACGTCGCCTTCACCTCCGGCACCACCGGCCGCCCCAAACCGGTGGTCATACCGCACCGGGGCGTCGTCCGCCTCGTGCTGTCCGACCCCGAACTGGCGCCGCCCGGACCGGGCGACCGGATTCTGCACGCCTACGGCCTGTCCTCCGACGCCTCGACGATAGAGATCTGGAGCGCCCTGCTCACCGGGGCCTGCCTGGTCATCGCCGACCGTGCGGAACTCCTCTCGCCCACCGCCCTGGAAGAGCTGCTGCGCACCCGGCGGGTGACGGTCGCCTACCTCACGACGAGCGTCTTCCACCTCGTCGCCCGCAGCCGGCCCGAGGCCCTGGCGGGGCTGCGGTTCGTGTCGGCCGGCGGCGAGGCGATGGACCCGCGGCTGGCCGACGCGGTCCTGACGGCCTGCCCCGGCACCACCGTGGTCAACTTCTACGGCCCCACCGAGAACTCGGTGGTCTCCACCGCCCACGTGCTGACCCCGCTGCCCGAGGGCGCCGGGCACGTGCCGCTCGGCCGCCCCTTCGGTGCCTCCACCTGCCATGTCCTGCGCGCCGACGGCACCGTGGCGGCGCCCGGCGAGGAGGGCGAGCTGTACGTCGGCGGGGACGGGCTGGCCCTGGGATACCTCGGCGACGCGGCGCTGACCGCCGAGCGGTTCGTGACCCTGCCCGGCGTCGAGCCGGACGGCCCGCTGTACCGGACCGGCGACCGGGCGGTCCGCACGGCCGAGGGACTCCTGGAGTACCGCGGCCGGCTCGACCGGCAGATGAAGCTGCGCGGCGTCCGCGTGGAACTCGACGAGGTGGAGGCACGGCTGCGGGCCCACCCGGCGGTCGGCGAGGCCGTGGTCGAGGCCGAGGAGGGCGCGCTCACCGCGTACGTCACCGCCGCCGACCCCGGTCGGCCGCTGCCCGTGCCGGAACTGCGCGCCTACTGCGCCCAGTGGCTGCCCGCGCAGGCCGTGCCGGCGCTGGTACCGGTGGACCGGCTTCCGGTGACCAGCGGCGGCAAGGTGGACCGCACCCGGCTGAAGGCCGCGGCCCCCGCACCGAGCACGGCGGAACCCCCGGCGGAACCCGCGACGGAAGGGCTGCTCGGCGTCCTCGCCGAGGTGTGGCAGCAGGTGCTGCGCGTCCGGCCCGCCCCCACGACCACTTCTTCCACCTCGGCGGCGACTCCCTGCTCGCCTCCGAGACCGTCACCCGCACCCTCGCCGTCCTCGGCCTGGACGCCGCCCACGGCTCCGGCCTCGTCAGGGCGCTGCCGGCCGCCCCCACCCTGGAGGGCTACGCGGCGGCCGTGGGCGCGGCGCGCCACGGCGCCGCCGGAACGGCGGGCCCGGCCGTCGACTTCGCCAAGGAGGCCGAGCTCGGCTTCGACCTCCCGCCCGCCACCGGCCCCGCCCCGCACCCCGAGGACCCACGGCACGTCCTGCTCACCGGCGCCTCCGGCTTCGTCGGCGCCTTCCTCCTCGACCGGCTGCTGCGCTCGACGCGCGCCCGCGTCCACTGCCCGGTACGGGCGTCGAGCCGGGCCCACGCCGAACGCCGGGTGCGGACCGCGCTGTCCCGCTACGGTCTGCACCCGGACGAGGCCGCGTGGCGGCGGGTCGAGTGCTTCCCCGGCGACCTCACCGAACCCGCCCTGGGCCTGCCCGCCGACCACGCGGCCGACCTCTCCCGCACCCTGGACCTCGTCGTCCACAACGGCGCCCATGTCAACTTCCTCTATCCCTACGAGGAGTTGCGCGCGGCCAACGTCGAGGGCACCCGCGAGGTCGTGCGCCTCGCCGCACCCCGACGGGTCCCGGTGCACTTCCTCTCCACCGTGGCGGTCGTCGCCGGCTTCGGCGCGGCCGGGATCCGCGAAGTGGACGAGGACCTGCCGCTCGACCACGCCGACGCCCTCACCATGGGCTACGCGGAGAGCAAGTGGGTCGCCGAGGGCGTCCTGCGGGAGGCGGCCGAACAGGGCCTGCCGGTGGCCGTCCACCGGCCGTACGAGGTCACAGGCGACACGGCGCACGGCGTCTGCAACACCGAGACGGCCATCTGCTCGCTGCTGAAGACGATCGCCGACACCGGACTGGCCCCCGACATCGACCTGCCCATGGACTTCGTCCCGGTCGACCACCTCGCCGCGGCCGTCGTGCACATCGCCACCCGCCGGCCGGCCGACGGCCGCGTCCACCACCTCACCAACCCGCACCCGGCCACGCTCTCGGACGTCCTGGAGCGGATGCGCGCCGCCGGATACACCCTGCGGACGCTGCCCTACGACGCGTGGGTCGCCGCCCTGGTGCGCCACGTCGCCGCCCACCCCACGGCCGCCACGGCCCCCTTCGTCTCGCTGTGCGTCGACCGGGGCCGCACCGTGGACATGTCCGTCAAGGAGATGTACCTCGCGGACACCTTCCCCGTCCTGGGCCGGCGCAACGCCGAGGCGGCGCTGGGCGGCAGCGGGCTTGTCTGCCCACCGGTCGACACCGCCCTGCTCGACCGCTACCTGGAGTACTTCTTCACCTCCGGCTATCTCACCCGTCCCGCCACCGGCCCTTCGGAGGGGACCGCATGAGCGACACCGAAGCCGTCGACACCGTCGACGCAGTCGTCGGAGTCCCCGCCCCCGAACCCGGCAGCGCCGGAGCGCCGTGCGCCTACGCCCGGCTGCGCGCCGAACGGCCCGTCGTCAAGGCGCTGCTCCCCAACGGTGAGACGGGCTGGCTGCTCAGCCGCTACGAGGACGTGCGCGCGGCCTTCGCCGATCCCCGGCTGGTCCGCCCGCTGCTGTCGGCCTGGCCGCCCCGCGAGGGCGCCGCCGCGCCGCCGCCCTGTCTGCCCACCTTCCTGGAGATGACGGGCGAGCACCACGAGCGCGTCCGCCGCGCCGTCCTCCCGCTGTTCGGCCGCAGGCGACTGGAGTTCATGGCCCCCCGCATCCGGGCCATGGCCGGCGAGCTCCTCGACGCCATGGTGGCCGGAGCGCCGGACGGCACGGCGGACCTCGTCCCCGCCTACGTCGAACCCCTGCCCCTGCGGGTGCTGTGCGAGACCGTCGGCCTGCCGTACGAGGACCGCGATGTCTACCTGCCCCACACCCTCGCCCTGCTCGGCGCCTCCGGGCTGACGATGGACGAGGTGCTGGCCGCGCTCCACGCCCTCCAGGACTACGCGTCCGACCTCATCGCCCGCAAGGAGCGGGAGGACGAAGGGGGAGAGGCGGAGGGCGGGGGAGGGGACTACCTCCGCCTGCTGCTGGCGGCGAGCCGCCGGCCGGACGGCGGCCTTACGCGCGACGACGTCGTCAGCTTCGTCGTCACCATGCTCATGGCCGGCTACAAGACCAACATCCAGCACACCGGCAACGCCCTGCTCGTGCTGCTCAGCCACCCGGACCAGTTGCGCCGGCTGCGGGAGGAGCCCGCGCTCATCGGCACCGCCGTGGAGGAACTGCTGCGCTACGTGCCGCTGATGAACGCCATCAACATCCTCGTCGCCCAAGAGGACCTCACCCTGCACGGGCAGCACATCCGGGCCGGCGACGCGGTCGTGCCCGTCCCGGCGTCGGCCAACCGCGACCCGGCGGCGTTCACCGACCCCGACCGGCTCGACCTGACGCGGTCGCCCAACGCTCACGTGGCGTTCGGCCACGGCCCGCACGCCTGCACCGGCGGCCACCTTACCCGGCTGCAACTCGCCACCGCCATCGAAGTGCTGCTGGACCGGCTGCCCGGCGTCGAACTGGCCGAACCGGCCGCCGGACTGCCCTGGGACGAGTCCACCCCGCTGCGCGCACCGGCCCGGCTGCCGGTGCGCTGGTGACGCCGCCCCCGCCCGACCGCCCCGAGCCGAGGAGAGAGGCCCGCACCACCGTGACCACACCGCACACACCCCTGACCGACGACGGCCCGCGCGAAGAGCCGCTGCCCCGCTACCCGTTCAGCACCAAGGGCGACCGGCTCGCCCCCGAACTCACCGCACTGCGCGAAAGCTGCCCGGTGGCCAGGGTCGGCACCAACTCCGGCGGCGAGGCCTGGCTGGTCACCGGCTACGAACTCACCCGGCACGTACTGCGGGACCGGAGCTTCGCCCGCTCCGTACTGGGCGAGGCCGACAGCCCGACCCAGGACGCCCCGATCCTGGCCCCCGAACTGCTGGACGCCATGAACCACCTCCAGCGGGCCGGGCTGCGCGACGAGGTGCTCCGGTCCCTCGGCCGCAACCAGCCCGACCTGCCCGCCGCCTGGGTCGCCGAGGTCACCCGCGAGGGCCTGGACGCCATGGTCCGCCAGGGCGCGCCGGGCGACCTCCAGCACCACTTCGCCGAACGGGTCGCCGCCCGGTGCATGCTGCGCCTGCTCGGACTGCCCTTCGAGGACCGCGCCCGACTGGCCCCCCGCGCCGACATCGACCTCACCATGGCGACGTACTCGGACGAGGAGCTCGCCCGCAACTGGGAGGAGATCCGCCACCACATGCACGCGCACATGGCCGCCCGCCGCCCGGGTGAGCCGCGCGGCCTGGCCGACCGCCTCGCCGACCTCAACGCCCGCCACCGGGGCCTGACGGACCGGCAGTTGTCCAACATCGTCGCCGTCCTCTTCGTCAGCGGCTACGAGGACTTCGCGAGCTTCCTGGGCGTGGCCGCGTTCAACCTCCTCCGGCGGCCGGACGTCATCAGGACGCTGAGGGAGCGGCCGGAGACGACACCGCAGTGCGTGGAGGAACTGCTGCGCTGCAGCGTCGTCCTCGGCAACGCCATCCCGCGCTACGTCACCCGGGACACCGACCTCGGCCCGGCGTCCCTCAAGGAGGGAGACCTGGTCCTGCTGTCCCTGGACGCGGTCAACTTCGACCCGGCCGCGTTCACCGACCCCGAGACGTTCGACCCGGCCCGTTCGCCCAACCCCCATCTGCGGTTCGGCTACGGCCGCCACCACTGCCCCGGCGCCCACCTGGTGCGCCGCCAGTCGGAGACGGCGTTCCGCGTCCTCTTCGACCGGCTGCCGGACATCCGGCTGGCCGTCCCGGCGGCCGAGGTGCCCTGGCACCCCGACCGTATGGCGATCATGGCGGCGGAGATCCCCGTCACCTGGTAGGAAGCGAGACCCCGCAGGCGCCGCCCGTGATCCGGCACGGGCGGCGTCGCGGTCAGCCCAGATCGAACATGTTGGGCCGGCCCGCCGCGTACCGGGCCCGGTCCCGGCGGTGGAACGGCTCCAGCTCCGGCGGGCGGTAGAGCGGCCAGACCCGGCAGGGCGCCGCCGGGGAACCGTCCGCCTCCAGCAGAGCGTTGACCGCGTGGCGCGCCGACTCGTTGGCGCCCTCCATCGTGGCGAGGTCGACGTCCGTGGCGACGTAGTCGCCGGCCAGGAAGAGGTTCGGCACCGCCGTCCGGGCCGGCGGCCGGTCGAACCAGGTGCCGACCGGGTGGATGAACAACTGCTCGCGGTTGACCGGCGAGGGCCCGCCCAGACCGGTGACCGCGGGGTCGATGAACCACCTGTGGACGTCCCGGTCGTCCAGGACCCGCCGGCCGGTGTCGTTCAGCCCCGCCTTCAACTGCTCCCACACCTCGCGCGCGACCTCCTCGCGCGTACAGCGGATCGCCGGCTTCCCGTACAGGATCCCCGGCTTCCGCCACTCCGAGACGCACACCGACAGACAGTCGGCCACCCGGCCGTCGCCGTAGTCGGCCCGGAAGTCCCGGCCCGGCCAGAACTGGGCCTGGCTGATGGTCGTGAGCGCCCAGGGCGAGTCGACGTGGTCGGTGTGCCCGCGCAGGATGGGGGTGGGGGTCCGCAGGAAGTACTGCACCCCCACCATCCAGTCCGTGCGGAGCCGGTCGCAGCGCGCGAGCCGCGGGTCCGCCGCGCGCAGCTCCGGACCCCAGGTGGCGCGGGCGTGCTCGACGGGCAGGGCGCTCAGGTAGTGGTCGGCGGTGACGCGGCGGTCGGGTCCGCCGCGCGGGGAACCCAGCCGGACGCCGCCGACCCGCCCGTCCCGGTACAGCACCTCCCGCACCTCACCGCCCAGGACGAAACGGACGCCCAGGGAGCGCAGGTGGCGCACCCACGGGATGATCCACGCCTCGTCGGTCGGCGCGTTGAGGACGCGGTCGGGCTCCCCGTCGTTGCCCCGGGACACGACGTTGTACAGGAACGCCTGGATGATGCGGGCCACCGTACGCGTGCTGGCCTGCTCGGCCTTGATGGCGACGAGGTTGCGGGTCATGCCGGTGCCGAGGAGGTGCCGGTAGTCCCGCGACATCCGGTCGGCCCGGATGAAGTCCCACCACGGCACCCGCTCCCACTGCCCGAGGCAACGCTGCTCACAACTGGTGAGGTGGACCAGCAGCCGGTTCGCGAAGTAGGCGACCTCGGTGGGCGGCAGGTGCAGGACGGTGTCCAGCGACGCGGTCAGGTCGCTCAGCAGGGCGTCCGGCCGCAGCGCCCCCGGGTCGGGCGGGGCGAGCAGCGTACGGAAGGGCACCCTGAGGTCGGGCCGGCCTCCGGTGCGGACCAGCAGGCCGTCGGTCGCGTTCACCAGGTTGTCGTGCACCGTCCCGGCGCCGTCCGGGAGCGGGATGCGCCGCATGGTGTCGGGAAGGTTGCGGTAGAAGCCGGGGAAGAAGCGGAAGCCGTGCTCCCCCGGCAGGGGGCGGCGGCCGCCGACGCCCGTCCCCGGTACGTACTTGCTGCGGGCCTTGCCGCCCAGCGCGGTCTCGCGCTCGTAGACGGTGACCCGGTAGCCGCGCTCGGCGAGCTCCTGCGCCGCGCTGAGCCCGGCGACGCCGCCCCCGAGGACGGCCACCTCCCGCCCCGGGGCCGCCCGCCCGCCGGCGCCGGCCCGGCCGGCCGCCAGCAGGACGGCCCCGCCTCCGGCCGCGGCCCCCAGGAACGCCCGCCGCGTCCGCCGGCCCGTCGGATGCCCCATGTTCCCCACCGGATTCCCCATGCCCGGACAACGACCGGGGCGGAGGCCGGGACATGGCCCGCCGAGGGTGAACGGGCGCCGCCCGGGGCGACGGGCCGTACGGGGGCCTGTCCCGGGCCGGTGCCGTCACCCGCCCGTGGCCCGGGTCCTGAGCCACGCCCTGATGGCCTCCGCCGTCGTGCCCGCGTGCTCTTCCCCCACGCTCCAGTGGTCGCCGGGGACGTCCACGGCGGTGTGCGCCACGGGCCAGGACGCCCGGGGCGCCCCCGGCTGTTCCCCGCCCACGCCGGGGACCGCCGGGGGCGGCTCGGTGGCGCGGAGCAACAGGGTGGGGACGTCCGTCGGCTCCGGCCGCCAACCGCGGGCGAGCCGGGTGTAGGCGCCCAGGGCCGCCACGGACACGTCGTCCACGAGACGGTCGAACCGCTCGCCCAGCCGCAGCGCGAACCGGGCCGGCAGGGCGAGCAGCCACGGCTCGCCCTCCAGGTCCGGGGTGACGTGGTAGGTGTCGACGAGGACGAGACCGGCCGGCGGTGTGCCGGCCGCCGCGAGCCGCGCCGCCACCGAGTGCGCGGCACAGCCGCCCATCGAGGAGCCGAGGAGGACGCAGGGCCGGCCGCCGAGGTGCTCGCGCACGGTGGCGGTGTGCAGGTCCACGAGGGTCTCCCAGTCCCGGGGGACCGCGTCCCCCTCGTCGACGCCGGGGTGCCGCAGTTCGAGGACGTCCCGTTCGCCGTCGAACGCGGCGGCCAGGGCGGCGTGCCACGGCCGGCCGAGCGTGGGGGTGAACCCGGGGAAGCACACCAGCGCGGGTCCCGCGGCGCCGGCGGCCGGGCGGAGGGGCGCCAGCGCGTGCCGGGCGCTGTCGGCGGGCCCGAAGCCGGGCAACGCGAGCGAGGCGGTCACCAGCAGGTGCATCGCCGACACCACGTCACCCGTCTCGCACACGCGCCGGTACAGGGAGGCCAGGGTCTGCGCCGGCCGCGCCGGTTGCCGGGCCGGGTCCGGCGTGGGCGTCTCGGGGCGAGCGGCCCCGCCCGTCTCCTGGTCGAGGTGGGCGGCCAGCTCGGCGGCGCTGGGCCGGTCGAACACGATGGTCGCGGGCAGCCGTACGCCGGTGAGGGCGCCAAGGCGGTTGCGCAGCAGCACCCCCGTCAGGGAGTCGAAGCCCAGCTCGGTGAAGGGGCGGTCGGGCGGCACGGCGGACGCGTCGGCGTGCCCCAGCACGGCGGCGGCCTCCGTCCGGACGAGGCCGAGCAGGGCCGGGGCCCGCTCGGCCGCCGGCAGCGCGGCGAACCGCGCCCGCCAGGCTCCGTCCGCGCCCTCACCGGCGGCGTCCCCGCCGGCCGCCGGACGGGCCGTGGGCAGCAGCCCGCGCAGGAGCGGCGGCACCGGCCGGGCGGAGCCGCCCGGGCGCGGGGAGCGGTCCAACAGCAGCGGGGCCAGCACCGGTTCGCGGCTGCCCAGCGCGGCGTCGAACATCGCCAGACCCTCCGCGGGGGAGACGGCGCGCAGCACCTCGTCCACGACCCGGTCGGGGGCGGCGGTACGGGCCGCCATCCCCGACCCACCCGACCACGGCCCCCAGGCGAGAGAGAGGGCGGGCAGCCCGCGCGCGGCGCGGTACCGGGCGAGCGCGTCCAGGAACGTGTTCGCCGCGGCGTAGTTGGCCTGGCCGGCGGTCCCCAGCAGCCCGGCCGCCGAGGAGAAGAGGACGAAGTGCGACAGGGGCAGGTCCGCCGTGAGCTCGTGGAGGTGCCAGGCGGCGTCCGCCTTCGGCCGCAGCACGGCGGCCAGCCGCTCCGGCGTCAAGGCCTCCAGCACCCCGTCGTCCA
The DNA here is from genome assembly GCF_055585605.1 of Streptomyces sp. NPDC052910. Lineage (NCBI taxonomy): Bacteria > Bacillati > Actinomycetota > Actinomycetes > Kitasatosporales > Streptomycetaceae > Streptomyces > Streptomyces sp. NPDC052910. The sequence continues at coordinate 84,390 of NZ_JBVJJR010000011.1, read as the reverse complement.
GGACCCCGGCGGCGTGCACCACGGCGGTCAGCTCGTGCGCGTACTCCCCGACGACCGCCGCCAGCCGGGTGCGGTCGGCGGCGTCGCAGGCGACGAGGTCCACGCGGGCGCCGGCCGCCCGGAGCTCGTCCCGCAGTCGCCGCCCGGCCGGCGAGCCGGGACCCCGGCGGCCGACGAGGACGAGCCGGCGGACACCGTGCCGGGCGACCAGATGCCGGGCCAGCAGACCGCCGAGCGCGCCCGCGCCACCCGTCACCAGGACCGTGCCGGCCGGCGGAACGCCTTCGCGCGGACTGTCGGCGGCGGCCAGCCGGGGCACGCGTACGGTGCCTTCCGCGAGCGACAGTTCGGGTTCGCCCGTGGCGACGGCGGCGGGCAGCAGCCGCAGCGACTCGGGCCGGCCGTCCGTGTCCACGAGCGTGAGCCGCCCGGGGTGCTCCGCCCGCGCCGACCGCACCAGCCCCCACAGCGCGGCGGCCGGCAGGTCGGGCACGGCGGAGGTCGCGCCGCGGGTCACCACGACGAGACGCTGCCCGGGGGCGGCCAGCCGGGCCCGCAGCACGGCCAGCGCCCGCGTGGTCAGTTCCCGGGCGTCCGAGGCCGGGCCGGCGGGGGAGGCGGGGGCCGGGGAGGTCAGGGAGATCACCACGGCGTTGGGGACACCGCCTGGCGCGGTGGGCGGAGCGGGTGGCGCGGGGAACAGCGAGCGCAGGCCGAGGTCGTCGGGTTCGGCCACGGACAGCGGCGGACCGCCGCCGTCGGCCGGCACGCCGGTCCACCGGAGGGCGTAGAGCTCCCGTGCCGCTTCCGCCGCCTCGCCGCCGGCCGCCGGCACCGGCCGCGTGACCAGCGACTCCACCCGGGCCACCGGCCCGCCCCGCGGATCGGCGAGATCCACGGCGACCGTGTCCGGGCCGGTGGCCCGAATCCGGACCCGCAGCGCCGTGGCACCGGCCGCGTACAGGCGCACACCGCTCCACGCGAAGGGCATCCGCGCGGGGCCGGCGTCCGGCGCGGCCAGCGGCGCGGCGTGCAACGCGGCGTCCAGCAGGGCGGGGTGGAGAGCGTACCGGCCGGCGTCGCCGCCCGCCGAGGCGGGCAGCCGCACCTCGGCGAACACCTCTCCGTCCGGCCCCCGCCAGGCGGCTGTCACGCCCCGGAACGCGGGACCGTACCCGTGTCCGGCGGCAGTCAGCCGGTCGTAGGCGCCGGTGAGGTCCACCGGCACGGCACCCGGCGGCGGCCACACGGCCAGACCGCCGGAGTCCCGGCCGGCCGGCCCGGAGGCCGGGCCCAGTCGTCCGGTCCCGTGGTGCGTCCAGGCGCCGAACGGGCCCGCCTCGTGCGGGCGGGAACGGATGTCCACGGCGCGGCACCCCGAGCCGTCCGGCGCGTCGACCGCCACCTGCACCTGGACCGCCGCACCCGACTCGGGCAGCGGCAGCGGCGCCGACAGCGTGAACTCCTCGACCACGCCCAGCCCGCAGGCGTCGCCCGCGTGCACCAGCATCTCGGCGAACGCGGCGGCGGGCACGAGGACACGCCCGGCGACGACGTGGTCGCGCAGCCACGGCAGGGCCGCGGCCGAGAGGTCCCCGGTGCACAGCAGGCGGTCCGTGCCGGGCACGGTCGTCGCCGTGGTCAGCAGGGGGTGCCCGGCGCCGGCCGGGGCGGCCGGGCCGGCGTCCGCCAGCCAGTAGCGCCGCCGCTGGAAGGGGTAGGTCGGCAGGTCGGTCCGGCGGGCGCCGCTGCCCGCGAACACCCGGTGCCAGTCCACCCGCACGCCGTGCGTGTGCAGGCGGCCGAGCGCGGCCAGGAGCGTTTCCGCCTCCGGCGCGCCGGCCCGCGCGGTGGCCACGCACACCGGCCCCCCGCCCTCCCCGGCGGCGCCGGCCAGGGCGGCGGACGTGAGCTGCGCGTCCGGACCGGCCTCCACGCAGGCGGTCACCCGCTCGTCGCGCACCAGGGACAGAACGGCGTCCCCGAACCGCACGGTGTCGCGGGCGTGCCGCACCCAGTACGCCGCCGAGCACAGCTCGCCGCCGGCCGCCCGGCGGCCCGTCACCGTCGACACCACCGGGATCCGCGGCCGGCCGTAGGACAGGCCCGCCGCGACGCGCCCGAACTCGGCGAGCACCGGTTCCACCAGCGGCGAGTGGAAGGCGTGCCCGGCCCGCAGCCGGGTGGCGCGGCGGCCCCGGGCGGCGAACCGGGCGGCGACGGCGCGTACGGCGTCCTCCTCGCCGGAGACGACGACCGACCGCGGACCGTTCACCGCCCCGACCGCCACCCGCCGCGCCGCGTCCGGCAGTCGTGCCAGCTCCTCCCCGGCCTCCTCCTCCGTGGCCTCCAGGGCCACCATGGCACCCCGGCCGGGCAGCCGCCGCATCAGCCGCCCACGCGCCGCGACCAGCTCCACCGCCTCCGGCTCCGACAGGACGCCCGCCACGTGCGCCGCCGCCAACTCGCCCACGGAATGCCCGGCCACGGCGTCCGGGCGCAGCCCCCAGGACTCCAGCAGCCGGAACAGCGCCACCCCGTGGACGAACAGCCCCGCCTGCGCGTAATCCGTCCGGTCCAGCAGGGCGGCGTCGTCGGAGGACGCGTCCGCCCACAGCACGGTCCGCAGGGGCCGCTCCAGAGCACCCGTGGCGTCGAAACGCGTGCACAGGGCGTCGAAGACGGCCGCGAAGCGCGGGAAGGTGGCGTGCAACTCGCGGCCCGTGCCGGGACGTTGGGCCCCCTGCCCGGAGAACAGCACCGCCGCCCGCCCGGCCGGCGCGCCCGTCACCGGTCCGATGACGCCGGGGTGGCGGCGGTCCGCCGCCAACGCGTCCAGGGCTTCCGGCAGCGCCGCACGGTCCCCGGCGGCCACCGCCGCCCGGTGGGGGAGCGCCGCCCGGGTCGTGGCCAGGGAGAACGCGACGTCCAGCGGGGTGAGCCCGGGGTGCTCCCGCAGCAGCGACGCCACCCGGCCGGCCTGGGCCCGCAGGGCTCGCGGATCGGCGCCCGACAGCAGCAGTGGTGGTGCCGCCGTCCAAGGGACGGCTTCCGTGCCGGTCCTGTCCCCCGGCTCCGGGGCGGGGCCGGCGCCTTCGTCACGGGCCGCTTCGCGCGCGTCGTCGACGGCCTCCTCCAGGACGACGTGCGCGTTGGTGCCGCCGATGCCGAACGCGGACACCCCGGCCCGCCGCGGGACGCCGGGCCGGGCGGGACGCCACTCCCGGGGCTCCGTCAGCACGCGTACGTTGCCCGCCGCCCAGTCCACGTGCGGTGACGGCTCCGCACAGTGCAGCACGCGCGGCAGCCACCCGTGGCGCATGGCGAGGACCGTCTTGATGACACCGGCGACACCGGCCGCCGCCTGGGTGTGCCCGATGTTGGACTTGAGGGCCCCGAGCCACAGCGGCCGGCCGCCGCGCCGCTCCCCGCCGGTGTCCCCGCCCCGCTCGTAGGCGGCGACGAGCGCCCCGGCCTCCACCGGGTCGCCGAGTGCGGTGCCGGTGCCGTGCGTCTCCACCATGTCGATGTCGGCGGGGGACAGCCCGGCGTCGGCCAGGGCCCGCCGGATCACCTCCCGCTGGGCCGGACCGCTCGGCGCGGTCAGGCCGTTGGACGCGCCGTCGGAACCGACGGCCGACCCCCGGAGCACGGCCAGCACCGGATGGCCGTTCCGCCGGGCGTCGGACAGCCGCTCCAGCAGGACCACACCCGCGCCCTCGCCCCAGCCCGTGCCGTCCGCCGCGGCCGAGAACGGTTTGCACCGGCCGTCCGGCGCCAGGCCGCGCAGCCTGCTGAACGCGACGAACGGCGCCGGACTGGCCATCACCGTCACCCCTCCGGCCACGGCCAGCGCACACGTACCCGACCGCAGCGCCCGGACCGCCGCGTCCATCGCCACCAGCGACGACGAACAGGCGGTGTCCACGGTCACGGCGGGCCCGCGCAGGTCGAGGGCGTAGGCGACGCGGCCCGAGGCCACGCTGCCCGCCGAGCCCAGCGCGAGGTGCGCCTCCAGCTCGTGCGGACCGTGGTGCAGGAAGCGCGCGGCGTAGTCGCCGTGCATCACGCCGACGAAGACACCGGTGTCGCTGCCGCGCAGACTCGCCGGATCCAGGCCGGCCCGCTCCAGGGCCTCCCACGTGATCTCCAGCAGGATCCGTTGCTGCGGGTCGGTGGCGAGGGCCTCGCGCGGCGACATGCCGAAGAAGGCCGCGTCGAAGTCGGCAGCGTCGCGCAGGAAGCCGCCGCGGCGGGTGACGGAGGTGCCGAGCCGGTCGGGGTCGGGGGCGGAACCGGGGCCGGTGTGACGATGGGGGTCGTTGCCGGGCCCGGTGCGGTGGCCGGTGTCGGGGCCGGTTCCGAAGACGCCGGCCAGGTCCCAGCCGCGGTCGTCCGGGACGTCCGAGGTGGCGTCGACCCCGTTCGCCACCAGCTCCCACAGTTCCTCGGGCGAGGTCACGCCGCCCGGATACCGGCAGGCCATCGCGACCACCGCCACCGGTTCCGCCGAGGGCGTCCCCGCCGGGCCGCCGCCCGGCCGGGCGCTCCGGGGATCGGTGCCGGACAGGGCCGTCCGCAGGAACTCCGCGACGGCGGCGGGCGTCGGATGGTCGTACACCAGCGTGGCGGGCAGCTCGAGCCCGGTGGCCGCCCCGAGCCGGTCCCGCAGCAGCACCCCGCCGAGCGACGTGACGCCGAACGCGGTGAACGGCAGGCCGGGTTCCACGTCCCCCTCCGGCACACCGCTCGCGTGCGCCGTCGCGGAGCGGACCAGGTCCAGCACCGCGTCGTACCGCCCGGACGGGGGCAGCGCCGCCAGACGCCGGCGCAGGGCGGACGCCGTGGTCCCGCGGTCCGGCCCCCGCCCCGGCAATCGCCGGGCCAGCGCGGCGCGGTCGGTCTTGCCGGAGCGGGTGCGGGGCACCTCGTCGGTCTCGTACACCTCGTCGGGCACCTTGAAGCCCGACAGCCGCTCCCGGCACAGGGCTCGTATCCGGTCGGCGTCGACACCGCCCGGCGGGTCGGTGACCACGAACGCCACCGGCACTTCGCCCAGCACGTCGTGCGGCCTGCCGACCACGGCCGCGTCCACGACCCCCGGGCAGGCGAGCAGCGCGTGCTCCACCTCGACCGGGTTGACGTTCTCACCGCCCCGGACGATCAGCTCCTTGACGCGGCCGGTGACGCGCAGACCGCCGTTCTCGGTGCGGCGGCCGAGGTCCCCCGTGCGGTACCAGCCACCTTCCAACGCACGCGCGGTGTCGGCCGGGCGGCGGTGGTAACGCAGCATCAGGTTCGGGCCGCGGACCAGGATCTCGCCCTCGGCCTCGTCGGCGGCGTCCGCACCGGTGACCGGGTCGGTCAGCCGCACCTCGACACCGGGCACCGGTACACCGAGCGGACCCGGCCCCCCGGAGGCGTCGAGCCGGTCGACGGCGATCTTCCCGCAGGTCTCGGTGCTGCCGTACCCATCGAGCAGGGGAACGCCCAGCAACTCCCGTACTTCAGAGCGCAGTTCCGGCGGGCATGGCGCGCCCGCGGTGACGCAGAGACGCAGTCCGGCCGGGCGCCGGGGCGCCGCGCGGAGCGCGCTCGTCAGCAGGCGGTAGGTGGCGGGCACGCCGGCCAGGACGGTGAACTCCCGCTCGGCGAGGGCCCGCGAGACGCTCGCGCCTCGGTCCAGGAGGTACGCCGTGGCGCCCACGGACACCACGCCCAGCAGGCACAGCGAGTGGGCGTAGGCGTGGGACAGGGGCAACGGCCACAGCAGCCGGTCCCGCTCCTCCAGCCCCCACCACGGGACGTAGGCCGCCGCCACGGTCCACAACGCGGCGCGCTGACAGGAGACCACACCCTTGCCCGGGCCCGTGGTCCCCGAGGTGTGGAGGATCCAGGCGGCCTCGTCCAGGCCGAGGTCGTCCCGCGGCGGACACGCGGGCTCCGTACCGGCGAGCTCGTCGAAGGCGAGTGCCGTGATGCCCTCCGGCCCCTCCCGCCGGCCGTCCTCGCCGCCCCCGGCATCCGGGCCCACGGCGAGGATCCGGGAGCGCAGCCGGGGCCGCGTGGCCGCCAGTCGTGCGATCCGCGGCAGCAGCGGCACCTCCGTGACCACCGCCACGGCCTCGCTGTCGTCGAGGACGTGCGCGAGCTCGGCGTCCGCCGCCCCGATGTCGAGCGGCACGCCGACCGCCCCGGCCCGCAGGACGGCGAAGAACGCCTCGGCCGTCTCGACGCGGTTGCCCGACACGAGCGCCACCCGGTCGCCCCGCCGCACCCCCGACGCGACGAGGTGCCCCGCCAGCCGGCGCGTCCGGACCTCCAGCTCCCGGTAGGTGACACCCCGTCGGGCGTCCCGGAAAGCGGTCTTGCCGCCCACGCGGGCCGCCTGTGTCCGGAGCACGTCCGGCAGCGCACGGATCATGTCGTGGCGGATCTCCGTCATCCCCAGCCCTTCCGCCCCGGTCGGACGAGACAGCTCGGCGAACTCCTCGTCGGGCGCGGGGCGTCGACAACACGGCGTCCCGGCACCGGGAGCGCGCCTACAGGCTACAGACGGCCCCCGGGGAGGGCGGCGGCAAGGGGAGGGCGACCGCGCACGGCGGTCACGGGCCCGCCCGGGCCCGCCCGCCGCCCCGGAACGCGGCCGGCGCCCGACGTCACACGAGGCGGCGCACGGGCCCCGCAGCACCGGCTGAAAAGACCGCCGCTCCCGGGCCGACTGACGGCACGTCAGCTTGGAGGGGAAACCGCCCGGCCCGCCCGGGGACCGTGGGCCCGTCGTTCTCAGGGACGCGACGCCCCGGAAGCGCGGCGCACGCCGACCGCCGCCAGCACGGCGCCGACGGCGCAGAGCCCACCGGCCACCGCCACGGCGGTGTGCACACCGTTCATGAACGCCCGGTGACTGCCCTCGACGACGGCGGCCCTGAGACCGGCGGGCCACTCCGCCGGAGCGGGGGCGACGCCCATGGCCACGGCGTCCTTCGCCGCGCTCAGACCCTCGGCCGCCGGAGCGGGGACCCCCGCGGACGTCAGCTCACCGGTGAGGGTGGAACCGACCCGCCCGCCGATGAGCGAGACGAGCACGGACGTACCGAGGGCACCGCCGATCTGCAGGGCGGTCGCCTGGAGACCACCGGCCACACCGCCGTCCTGGACGGGCGCGTTGCCGACGACGGCCTCGGAGGAGGACGCCATCACCATGCCCACGCCGAGACCGAGCGCGACGAAGGGAGGCCACAGCGCGGAGTAGGCGGACCCCGCGCTCCAGCTCAGCATCGCGAAGCAGCCGCCCCCTTGCAGCACCATGCCCAGCGGCATGGTGAGACGCGGCCCGAAACGTCCCGTGAGCGCGGCGCCCAGCGGCGAGGCCACGACGGAGGCCAGGCTCAGCGGCAGCGTGCGCACACCGGCCTCGACGGGGGTGAAACCGCGGACGTTCTGCAGGTAGATCATGGTGAAGAAGATCACCCCGAGCAGGACGAAGAAGTTGAGCGCGGTGATGACGGTACCGATGGTGAGCGCGGGGTTGCGGAACAGCCGCATCGGCAGCAACGGGGAAGCGGTACGGGTCTCGTGCAGGCCGAAGAGGAGCAGGAGCAGCAGCCCCGCCGCGCCGACACCGAGGGTCCCGCCCGAAGTCCCGCCCCACGTCTCGCCCTTGACCACGGCGAACACCACGGCGAGCAGCCCCAGCGCCAGCAGCACGACGCCAGCCAGGTCGAACTTCTCCCGGGCGGCCGCCGCGTTCCGGCTGCGCGGGAGGACGAGGCAGCCGAAGACGAGCGCGAGGACACCGACGGGCGCGTTGACGTAGAAGACGGACTCCCAGTCGACGTGTTCGACCAGCAGGCCGCCGACGATCGGGCCCAGAGCGGTCGACACCGAGGAGACCATGGCCCAGATGCCGACCGCCATGCCGAACTTCCGCGGCGGGAAGACGGCACGCAGCAGGGCGAGGGTGTTGGGCATCAACAGGGCGCCGAAGAAGCCCTGTACGGCCCGGAAGGCGATGACGCCGGTGATGGAGCCGGCCAGACCGATGGCGACCGAGGCGGCGGTGAACCCGGCCACGCCGACGAGGTAGAAGGTCCGCCGCCCGAAACGGTCGCCGAGCTTCCCGCCGAGGATCAGCGCCGCCGCGAGGGCCAGCAGGTAAGCGTTGGTGACCCACTGCAGGTCGGCCGTGGAGGCGCCCAGGTCCCGGCCGATCTCGGGGTTGGCTATCGAGACGACCGAGCCGTCGAGGCCGACCATGAACAGACCGAAAGCGACGGCGATCAGGGTGAGCCAGGGATTGCCGCGCCGTCCGCGCCCGCCACCCGGTGGTGAAGCGGCAGCGGCGGAGACGGAGAGGGGAGGAGTGGGGGCAGGGGTGGTACCAGAGGGCATGGCGATGCCTGTCCTTCGTGAGGGAGGGGGATGCGGGCATGGGGAAACGCCGGCGTGGCCGCTCCGTCCCGGACCCGGGGGCGTGTCGACGGGAGCCGACGGCCGGCATACGGGACCGGCGTACGCGACCGGCACACACGGTCCACGTGCGTGACGGACGGGTGTCATCGGCGGGGGAAGCCGTCGGCGTGCCGACCGGCGTGGAGCGCCGGGGAAGACCGGCCGCGGCGCGTGTCTGCGCGACCGCGGTTCCCCGGCCGGCCGATGCCCGGCCGATGCGGCTCCCGGCAGGCCCCGGCCCGCGGGACGCCGAACCTGCGGCAGGGCCGGAGGCGCGACGCGCGCGGGTCAGCGAGCGGAGCGGTGAAGGTGGTCGGTGAGTGCGCGGAGCGCGCCCAGCGCGGAGCCGAGGGCGTCCAGCTCGCCATCGGTCAGGGCGCCCAGCGCCTGCGTCACATGGGCACCCATGAGGCGCCCGACCTCGGCGAGACGCCGCCGGGCCGTCGGGGTGAGATGCAGGTGCGCCACCCGCTTGTCGGAGGGATCCTGCCGGCGTTCCAGCAGCCCCTGCTCGGTCAGTTGCCTCACCAGCGCGCTGACGTTGTTGGGCTTCATCAGCAACGCGTCGGCGGCCTCGCGCACGGTGACACCGTCACGCGCCTCGACCTGCCGCAACAACGCGAGCTGCGCCTCGGGCGGCTTGGGGTGCGCGTAATGCAGGCCGACGTGCCGCTCCAGAGCCCGGGACAGCGCGGGCAGGCACGCCACGAGGCCGGCGGCCACGTGGCGGGTGTCCTGGACGGACGCGCTGTTCTCGGGCATACGGCCAATATAAGTATGTCGAGATACCTATGTCAAGATACCTAACGATCCCGCCGCGGGCCTTCGCGGCAGGGTGGCGCCCGCCGGAAGCGAGAGACGCCCGCCGGAGGTGGAGAGGCGCCCGCTGCCGCGGCCACCCGACGACGTGCGCCCCATAGGACCTGGGTATGACATCGCATCTGGCGCCCTGGTCCGACGACGGCGGGTCGTGCCGGGCGGGACAGTGGGGGCATCAACCGCACGAGGGTGAGGAGCCCGTCCATGTCCGCGATCCACCGAACCGTCCGCACCGCCGTCCGTGCGTTTCTGGCCCTGCCGGTGGGGTGGGCGGCGGTGGCGCTGACGCTGGCCGGCCGCTCCGGCCGGGCCGTCCGGTGGCAGGGCCGGATCGCGGGCGGGGAGCGGTGGTCCGGCGGGCGGGTGCTCGGGCGGGCCGTGCTCGGCCTGCCACTGGACCTGGCGGCGTTCGGGCTGATCGGTTTCGCCCTGTTCAACTCCGTCCGGAACTTCGCCTACCCCGTCTGGTATCTGGACACCGACTACCATCACGCGTGGGGCGGCCCGACCATGGCGGGCGTCTGGGCCGTGCACGCGGGCGGATGGCTGTTGTGCCTGGCCCTGCTGCTGCACTGGCCCGTGCGGTGGCTCGCCGAGGGGCAGCGGGCGGTGGCACGCCGGGTCACGGGCGTCCGGGCGCCGGTGGGGCCCGCGGCGGAGGCCCGCGCGTAGCCCGGCCGCGCGGCGGCCCGCCGCCGCGCGACGACGTCGGGGCCCGCCGTCGGGCAGTCGGCCGCCCGGGAGGGGAGCGGCCGACCCGGTGTCCCGCGGTTCCACCGGCCATCCGACAATCGGTGGGTGAACGTACCCATCGCCCGCCACCAGGGTCCGCCGTGGCCCGCCCTGTCCGCACTGGCCGTCTCCGCCGCGGCACTGCTGGTCGAGCAACTACTGGGCGGGACGCTGCTGTGGCTGTGGGGCATGACCCGGCCCCGGCCCGCGGAGGACAGCGGCGCGTTCTTCGTCCTTTTCGGGCTGCCCCTGTTCGGCGCCGTCGCCGCCGCCTTCGCCGTGGTCCTCACGCTCGTCCTCGTCCTGCCCACGGTCGCGCTGGCCTCCCGGGCGGGGGAGCGCTGCCACCGCCCGGACGCCTGGTGGCTCCTGCCGGCGACGGCGGCCGCCACGACGGCCGTCACGGTGGCGGTGGCCGGTACCACGGTGTTCCTGTCGGGCGGCGGGGTCGCCGTCCCCTGGGTGTACGTCGCCTGCTGGCCGGTCCTCTCGGCCCTCGTCCTGCCGGCGGCCCACCTGGTCCGCCTGGACCGGCGCCGCACGGAACGGGGCAGGGCCCCCGGCTCCCTGGCGCGTACCGTCCTCCTCCGCGGCTGCGGCGGGCTCCTGGCCCTCACGGTGGTGCTGCTGATCGCGGGCCTGGCGGTGGAAGCGGCCCTCGGCTGAGCCCCCCGTAAGGAGCGCCGCCCCGCGCCCGTCCGCTGCTCGTCACGGCACCGACCCGGCCGTGCCGCTCGACGCCGGGCGCGGAAGCCCCGGTGCGCAGCGGCGGGGTGGCGGAGCCAGGAGGACGGTCACTCGTCGTCGAGCCGTTGGAGAACGCTCCGGAAGTCGTCGGTGTCGAGCAGATCGGCGAGCACCCGGGTCATGGAGGTGATCCCCGGGTCCCGGACGATCAGGCCATCGGAGCACCAGAAGTAGCTCCCGCCTCCTGCCTCGCCCGTCCGGGCCCACCACTCCATCAGGCGGCCGGCCTCGGCGAGCGTGAACAGGGAAGCGCTCCACCGCGAACCGTCCGCCGTCAGCCGCACCTCCACGTCGATGTTGCAGACCGAGTCGAGGTCCTCGCCCGCGCCGGGCAGGAACGAGGCCTCGAACCGATCGGTGCGGACGCGGTACCAGGGGCTGTCCCACCCCTGTTCGATGATTTCTTCGTCTGTGCCGTGCATCAGCCGGAGTATGCCGATCCGCCTCGGTGTGCTCAACCGATTTCCGGAGGGTGCGGGTCCGCCATGCCGGCGGCCCGGCCTCCACGCGCCCGTCAGGTCATCACGAGGACACGCGTGTTGGGCACCAGCTTCCGGTTCACGCTGGTGCTCTGTACGAAGATCGTGAACTCGTCGTTGTGGTCCGGCCGGACGCGGACCTCCACATCCGGCAGCCCGAGCAGAGCACGCGCCTCGGGACCCGAGTACACCCGGTCCGTCTTCTTCTCCAGCACCGCGATCCGCTTTTGTGCCTGCACCTTTTCCGACTTGCTCAGTTGGTAATACGCGCAACCGGTGCGGAAGGCGTGCCCGCATTCCGTGACCCATTCCCTTATCCCCACCTCGCGGGTCACCGGAATCAACCGGAACTCCGACGGATCCAGCGGCGTGAGACCCGCCGCCTCGACGGTGTCCTTGTTCACCGTCTCCGCGCCCGTGGAGAACACCGCCCGCGAACCCCGGATCCCCTGGGAACGGCCCACCATGAATTTCTCCGTGGCCTCCCGGATGACCTGACCGGCCTCCTCCAGGCCCCGGGTGCTCGTCGCGTCCCAGACGGCGATGTTGTCCTTGGGGAAGCCGCACCGCATCGCCTCGCGCTTGCCCATCTGGTCGGGCACCAGCACGGCCAGCGTCCAGTTGTCCTCCTGCGTCTCGATCAGCTCGGCCACGGCCCGTCCCAGCTCACGCGGGTCCCGCGCCGGCGAGTCCGGACAGTGGTGGCTCGCGTTCTCCTGTCCGTCGGTCAGCACGAACGTCAGGAAACTGTGGTCGCCGTACAACTGCGCCGTCCGCGCCAGTTCCCGCTGCGACTTCAGCGTCGCCGCCAGCAGGGCCGTCATTCCGCCGACTTGGTAAAGCCGCTCCAGCGACGGCATGCGCAGCACGTCCTTGTCGTAGATGACGCATTCGACCCGGTCCGCGAAGACGTAGACCGTCACGCGGGTCTCCTGGTCCAATTCCCGGGACCGCCGCGCCAGATAGGCGATCTGCTGGTCCGCGACCTCGACGACCTTCCGGCTCAGGTGCGACATGGACGAGCTGGCGTCCAGCACAAGAGCGACGTGGTTGATGTAATTCTGGTTTCCGGACACGGCCGTTCCCCCCTCTTTCCGACTCGGTGCTCCCACCTTCTCACCCACCACTGACAATCGGCCTCGGCCGCCGGACGGGGGGAGAGAGGAGAGGGAAGAGGGGGAGGAGAGGGGACAGAGGGGGGAGAGGGCGCCACCGAGAGGGCGCTCCAGGCGCGTGTCAGGTCGTGGGGGTGTCGAGTATGAGACGGGCCGCCGGGCGGCAGGGGCGGCCCAGGGCCGCGCAGCGCTGCTCGAAGTCCGGCGGGAGCCAGCCCCGGCCGAGCAGGCGGGGGTGGGCGGGGAACGCGGTGAGGGCGGCCAGGGCGAAGAGAAGGGACGCCCACGGGGTCCGCAGGTGGAAGGTCAGGTACTGGCCGTCCCGGTCGTTGAGGAACGTGCCCTGGAAGACGTCGGGCGCGACGAGGTCGATGGCGTTCAGCGCGGAGTAGGCCACATCGAGCCAGGCGATCTGGTGGGCGAAGTGCACCTTGCGCAGGGAGATCGTCACGTCGCCGTGACCGTCCTGGACCCACCTCGGCACGGCGTCGCGCTGCGCCCTGCCCTGGCGGGCGGAGTTGGCGATCGCCGTCGCCGCCAGGCTGCCCAGGACGAAGCCGGGGCTGCCGAACGCGAAGGTGTTGTGGTGGACGTAACTGCCGTCCCCCAGCGCCCGCCAGGTGGCCCGCAGTCCCGGGCCGAAGGCCAGGACGCGGTCGCCGTGGTCGACCCTGGCGGTGGTGGCGAGGAGCGGCCGCTCGTGCAGCCGGCCCTCGGCGAGGTCCGCGAGGATGTCACAGGTGTGCCAGAGGTAATCGTCGAGCGGGGACCACGCGGCCTCGTACCGGTCCCCGGACGGAACCGGAAGAGGAAGGTTCATCCGGCGCTCCTCTCGTTCTGGCCCTCGGCCCAAGTCCGCTGGTGTGTGCAGGCAGTTTAGGCGGGGCCCGATGGGAGACGGGCACGCTTCGCGCCTTCCCACGGACACGCCGGCGCGTGCTCCGCGACCCGGGACGCCGTCGGCGTACGGCGGCCGGAGACGGACCCCGCCCGTCAGGCCCGCCCGCGGCCGTACGACGACGAGCCGGCGGAGGGCCCGCCGTAAGGGCACCGGCCGTCAGGCGACCGGCCGTCAGGCGACCGGCCGCCAAGGTGATCGGAGTCACGACCGCGAAGCGCGGCCCGTGGGCCATCCTGGTCGCCATGAGCATCCATCGCGCCTCGCCGTTGGAACCCGACCCGAGCACGATGGTCGACATGGCGGACCTGGTGACCCGGCGGATCGCCGGCTTCCTCGCGACACTCGACGTCCGGCCGACGCACGTCGGAACCGCCCCTGAGGCCGAGGAGAAGCTGACGGAGTCCTTCCTGGCCGGGCCCCCGGAGGACGGCGCTCCCCTGGAGTCCCTGATGGACCGGCTCGGGGCGGCCGCCGAGAACGCCATCGAGTCCGCCGGGCCGCGGTTGCTGGCGGCCTCGCCCGGCGGCGGGCTCTACTCGTCCGCACTCGCCGAGTTCTTCACCAGGGCCCTGAACCGCTACGGCACCCTCGCCGCCGCGGCCCCCGCCCTGACCGCCCTGGAGGAAGGCGTCCTGCGCTGGATGGCGCGCGATGTGTGCGGGCTTCCGCCCGGCGGTTCGGGCATCCTCACCACCGGCGGGTCGGTGGCCAACCTCTCCGCCCTGGTGACGGCCCGTCACGACCGGCTCGGGGAGGACATCGGGCGGGGCACGGTCTACGTCGGCGAGCAGGCGCATTACTCCGTCGTGAAGGCCGCCCGCATCGCCGGCATCCCGCGGCGGAACGTCCGCGTGGTGCCCGCCGACGGCGACCTGCGGATGGACCTCGACGCCGCCGCGGAGCTGATACGCGCCGACCGAGCCGCCGGACTGCGGCCGTTCCTCCTGGTCACGACGGCGGGGACGACGGACACCGGAGCCGTCGACCCGCTGGCGGACGCCGCCGACCTGGCCGCCCGCGAAGACCTCTGGTTCCACGTGGACGCGGCCTACGGGGGCTTCTTCCGGCTCACCGCACGCGGCCGCGAGCGCACGGCGGGCCTCGAACGGGCGGACTCCGTCACCCTGGACCCGCACAAGGCCCTGTTCCTGCCGTTCGGCACCGGCGCCCTCGTCGTCCGCGACCCCGCCCTGCTGCACGCCGCGCACGAGGGATCCGCCCCCGCCCTGGAGGACGTCGGCGCCTCCGACTCCCTCCCGGACTACGCGCAACGGGGGATCGAACTGAGCAGGGAGAACCGGGGGATACGAGTGTGGCTGCCGCTGCACCTCCACGGACTCTCCGCCTTCCGCGCCGCACTCGACGAGAAACTCGACCTCACGGCCCGCCTCCACGGTCGGCTGAGCACCGATCAGCGGCTCGACGTGCCCTGGCGGCCCGAACTGACCACCGTCGCCTTCGCCGTCCGGCCGAGGAACGCCGGGGAGACGGCACGGCACGACGCCGAGGCCGCGACCCACCGGCTCCTCGAAAGCATCAACGCCGGCGGCAGGACGATGGTGCACGGCACCACCGTCGCGGGCCGGAGGCTGATCCGCGTCTGCGTGCTCGCGCACCGGACGCACGGGGAGCACGTGGACGAGGTGCTCGACGCGATCACCGCCGGAACCGCCGCGCTGTGAGCCCGGGGGAGCGGTGGAGCCGAAGTGTTCCCGAGTCCGGGGGAGTGGTGGATCCGGAGCGTTCCCCAGCCCGGACGAGCGGCGGAACCGGTGCGATACCAAGCTCGGACGAGCCGTGGAACGGGAGCGGACCGCCAAGCCGGACGAGCCGTGGAACGGAAGCGGGTCGCGAGCCCGCACGAGCCGCTGGACAGGAGCGGTCGTCACCCCGCACGTCATCCAGACCCAGAACGGTGTCGACACACGGAAAGGCCGACTCACCCATGCCAACCCGATATGCGCTGTTCGACGCGGCCGACCAGTCCTTCGGCGCGTTCGTCTGCCGTCAGTGGGCGGGCGCGGCGACCGCGCTCCGCCTCCCCGCCGACGGCCTGAGACGGACGGAAACGATTCTGCGCGCGGCCCTGGCCGACTGGTTCGCCACGCCCGTCGGACGGGAGTGCCGCATACCCTCGTACGTCGCGGCGGACGGTTTCCCCGCCGAGATCTCCGTCAACTGGTCGGGAGACCGCCCGGAGCTGCGCGTCCTCTTCGACGCCGGCTTCTGCTCGCCGCGCCCCGGGGAGTCGGCCAGGGCGGTGACGCGGACGTTCGCGGGACTGCCGGGCGTCAGCCTCGACCGGTACCTGAGCGTCGAGGACGACTTCCTCGACGACGCGGACCACGAACCCGCGCCGCTCTGGCACGCGATGGCCTGGCGCCCGGGCGAGGAGCCGGTCTTCAAGGCGTACTTCGGGCTCTACCGGTGGGAACACCGCAGGCGCGCGGCCGTGACCGGACGGGTCATGGAACGGCTGGGCATGGGGTCCGCGTGGCGGAACACGGAACGGACGCACGACTCCGCCCCCGGCGACAGGGAACTCGAGTTCTTCGCCCTCGACCTCTCCCGGACACCCATGGCACGAGCCAAGGTCTACTACCGGCACCACGCCGCCGACCTGGACACGGTGAACGCCTTCGCCTCGACGGCACGGGCCCACGATCCGCTCCACGCGGCGAAGGCGTACCGACGGCTCGCCGGTCCGGACCGGAAGGACGCGGGCGAGGCCGCGTTGACGTGTCTGGCGTTCCGGAGCGGCGAGGACCGGGCGGCCGAGGCGACCACCTACCTCCGCATGCCGGGCCTCTGCGCGGACGAACGGGAGGCGGCCCGCCGGGTGGAGGCGGTCCTGCGCGACGAGGGCGTGCCCACCGGCCCCTACCGGGCTTTCGTCGACGCGCTGGCCCCCGGCCCACTGGAATCGTTCACCGGACTCCAGGAACTCGTCAGCCACCGGACGGGCCGCCGCCCCGGTGACGTCACCACCTACCTGCGCTTCTCCGTGTACCCGGGCCCCTGCCGCGCCGGCCACGCGCTCCCGAGCAGCGGCGCGGCGGCGGCCCCGCCCCACCGGTGACCCGTCCCCGCGGCACGGCGGACGTGCGGTGGCGGCCTCCACCGGAGGGCCGGACCCGGGACGGGGCCGGCGGAAAAACCACCGGCCCCGCGCGAGTCGTCAGCCGCTTCCGCCGCCGCGCGTCACACGAAGGCGCTGTGCCCGGTGACGGCCTTGCCGACGATGAGCGTGTTCATCTCCCGGGTCCCCTCGAACGAGTACAGGGCCTCGGCGTCGGCGAAGAACTTCGCGATCTCGTACTCGAGGACGATGCCGTTGCCCCCGAAGAGCTCACGGGCCCAGGCGACGCACTCGCGCATCCGGGCGGTGGTGAACGCCTTGGCGAGGGCGGCCTGTTCGGCGGTGTCCCGGCCGGCCTCGGTCAACTGGGCGAGGCGGACGGTCATGCCGAACATGGCGGTCACGTTGCCGAGCATCTTCACCAGCAGGTCCTGGACCAGTTGGAAGGCGCCGATGGGCCGGCCGAACTGCGTGCGGTCCACGGCGTAGGCGCGGGCGAGTTCGTAGGCGCGCACCGCGACCGCCAGCGCCTGCCAGGCCACCCCGCCCCGGGTGCGGGCCAGGATGGCGGCGGTGTCGCGGAAGCCGTCGACCCGCTGGAGGCGGTCGGCCTCCGGGACCCGCACCCCGTCCAGGGTGATGTCGGCGTTCTGCACGGTGCGCAGCGCGATCTTGCCCTCGATCTTGGTGGCGGTGAAGCCGGGGGTGTCCTTCGGCACCACGAACCCCTTCACGTTGCCGTCGGCCGTGTCGCGCGCCCAGACCACCACGAGGTCCGCGAACGTGCCGTTGCCGATCCACCGCTTGGCACCGTCGAGTATCCAGGTGTCGCCCTCGCGCCGGGCCGTGGTGCGCATGCCGCCCGCGACGTCCGAGCCGCCCTCGGGCTCGGTCAGGGCGAAGGCGCCGATCGTCCTCATCGCGGCCATGTCCGGCAGCCAGCGCTCACGCTGTTCGTCGCTGCCGCCGCCGTGGATGCTGCCCATCGCCAGCCCGGTGTGGACACCGCAGAACACCCCGAGCGACGGGTCGACACGGTTGAGCTCCAGGGTGAGGAAGCCGGAGAACAGCGCTCCGCGGTCGCGGCCGTCGCCGAACTCCGGATAGGTGTATCCGGCCGGGTTGATCCGGGCGATCTTCTCGACCGCCTCGAAGGGGAACTCGGCCCGCGCCCAGGCGGCATCGGCCAGTGGCTTGATCTCCCGCTCCAGGTGGTCGCGGATGGCGGCCAGTTCCTCCCGGTCGGCGGGGTCGAGCAGATCGGCGAACCCGAAGAAGTCCGGGGTGGGATCGGCGGGCTTGGACATGGATGACTCCTTCTTCTCAAGGAGGGGGCGGCGGGATGCGGCCCCGCCGGCCCCCGTGGGTATCGGGCGGTCCTTCACCCCTGCTCGGCCCGGCGCAACGCCTCGTCGAGCGCGAGCTGCTTGCGGTCGCGCAGCGCGGCGCGCCGCCGGTACGCCTCGGGGCCGCTTCCGTACGCGGCCTCCGTCTGGCCGACGAGCGTGGCGACGGCGTCGGCGTCCAGCTCCGGGTGGCCGAGCCGCCGCCAGCCCTCGGCCAGGCCCGGGCCCAGGTGCCGCATCATGTGCCGGATGCCGCCGGGGCCGCCCCCGAGATGGAAGCTCTCGAACGGACCGACGGCGGCGTACCGGCCGCCCAGCGAGGTCTTCATCACGGTGTCGAGCTCCGCGGCGTCGAGTACACCGCTCAGGACGAGGTGGATCGCCTCCTGGAGCACGGCGCTCTGCAGCCGGTTGGCCGCGAACCCGGGAAGCTCCTTGCGCAGCCGCACCGGCGTCCTGCCCAGCGACCGGTAGAGGGCGAGGGCCTCCGCCACGGTCGCCTCCGCGGTGCGCTCGCCCGGCACGATCTCCACGAGCGGAACGACGTGCGGCGGGTTGAAGGGATGGGCGACGAGCAGCCGCGCCGCGACGGCGTCCGGCAGCCCCTCGGCGATATCGGTGGCGACGATGCCGGAGCTGGAGGTGGCCAGCAGCGCGTCGGCGGGGGCGTGGCGGGCGACGTCGGCGAACAGCCGCCGCTTGAACTCCACGTCCTCCGGCCCGTTCTCCTGCACCACCCGCGCGCCGGCCACGGCCTCCGCCGGGTCGTGCGTGGTGCGGATGCGGCCGCGCAGACCGGCCGCGTCACTGCCGGGGAGCCCGGCGGCGAGCATCGGCAGCGCCTCGTCCACGGCCGGGTCCAGGTCCTCGCGCGGATCGGTGACGGCCACCTCCCAGCCGTACGCGGCGAACAGCGCCGCCCAGGCGAGGCCGATGGTGCCGGCACCGACGACGGCGGCGGTGCCCGGCGGGCGAGTGGCGGTCATGAGGAGGCCTCCTCGGCGAGGTAGTCGTGGACCGGGACGGCCGGGGCCAGGGTGAGATCCGTGACGACGTGGCTCGCGGAGACGATCCCGAGTACGGGAAGGTCCGCCAGCGGCGCCAGGACGTGCGCGAACAACTGGAGCCGGGCGGGCCCGGTGTAGGCCTCCTTGACCGCCAGGTCGGTGATCCGGGTGCGGACGAGCTCGCAGACGCGCGGGGTCCCGTCGTAGCCCGGGACGGTTTTGAGCATGTACGTGGGCACGGCGATCCGCTCGCGGGCGGTCTCCGGGTCGAGCGGGTGGTGCTTGTAGCCCATCGTGGCGGTGGCCACCCGGACGCTGCCGTAGTCCAGCGTCCCCACCAGCGCGCCCTGCTCGGCGTACAGGGCGGGTCCGCCCATCGCCTTGGGATAGGCGCCCACTTCGCGGCCCGCGGCCGTGGCCGCGAAACTGTCCAGGTACATGGCGTGCAGGTACTCGCCCCGCTCGGCTCCGAAACGTACCGCGATCGCCTGCCCCGCCTCGACGTACGGGCCGTAGGACGTGACGTCGCCCATCTTCATCACCTCGAACCGCACCAGCGGCTCGTCGGCGTCGATGCTCAGCGGCTCGGGCACCACCGCCCGCAGCGCCTCGGGGTCGGTGCGGTAGACGATGCTCAGGTACTCGCGGTCGGTGAAGCGGACGGCGGCCGGGGCGTACGCGGGCGCCGTGACGGGCGTGTCCAGGGTCCGCAGGACCTGTGCGCGGTTCACCGTCCGCTCCACTCCGGCGCGCGCCGTTCGGTGAAGGCGCGCACCCCCTCGGCGAAGTCGGCCGAGCGCAGCAGCGCGCCGATCTCGGCGGCCTGCGCGGCGAACGCCTCCGGCTCCGGGACCCCGTCCGCTCGCCGGACGGTCCGCTTCACCGCGGCCAGGGCCAGCGGCGCGTTGGCGGCGATCTCCTCGGCGAGCTCCAGGGCGACGGACAGCGCCCGGCCGTCGGGGGTGACGCGGTTGACCACGCCGAGCTCGCGGGCGCGTACGGCGGTCACCGTACGGCCGGTCAGGAGGAGCTCCATGGCCAGGTGGTGGGGGACGCGCTTGGGGAGCCGGACGGCTCCGCCGCCACCGGGGATCAGCCCCCGCCTGACCTCGGGGAGCGCGAAGGAGGCCCCCTCGGCGGCGACCACCAGGTCGCAGGCGAGGGCGAGTTCGAAGCCGCCGCCCAGCGCGTGGCCCTCGACGGCCGCGATCAGCGGCTTGGACGTGGCCGCCTCGACGAGTCCGGCGAACCCCTTGCCGGGCACGGTCACCGCCTCCCCGCGGGCGGCGGCCTTGAGGTCCATGC
This sequence comes from Streptomyces sp. NPDC052910, assembly GCF_055585605.1. Lineage (NCBI taxonomy): Bacteria > Bacillati > Actinomycetota > Actinomycetes > Kitasatosporales > Streptomycetaceae > Streptomyces > Streptomyces sp. NPDC052910. The sequence goes on along the minus strand of NZ_JBVJJR010000011.1, from coordinate 64,406 downwards.
CCGCGCAGAAGGTGCCGCCCGCGCCGGTGAGCACACCCACCCGCAGCCCGGGTTCGGCCTCCAGGCGGTCCACGGCGGCGGCGATGCCCCGGGCGACCGCGGCGTCCACGGCGTTGCGGGCCCGCGGACGGTCGATGGTGACGACGAGGGCACCGCCGACGGTGTGGGTCCGGACGGGCTCCGGGGCTCCGGTACGCGTGCTGTCGCTCACCGTCCCGCCTCCCCGCGGGCGAGCTCGTCGAGCACCTCGTCGGTGTGCTGGCCGGGCAGCGGGGCGTGCCGGCGCACCGAGGCCGGAGTGGCCGAGAACACCAACGGTATGCCGATCACCCGGTAGGCGCCCTCGGTGGGGTGCTCGGCGACGTCCAGCAGATGACCCTCCCGTACGTACGGGTCGTCGGCGGCCTCGTCGAGGCGCAGCACGGGACCGAAGGGGACGCTGTGCCGGGCGCAGACCTCCGCCCACTCGGCGGTGGTCAGCCGGGGCGTCACCGACTCCAGCAGCTCGACCAGGTCCTCGCCGTCCCGCGTGGAGTCGATGAACTCCCCGTTGACGCGCGGGTCCTCGGCGAGGTCGGGGCGGCCCGCGGCGACGAACAGGTCACGGAAGTTCTCCGGGCTGTACGGCATGACCATCGCCAGGCCGTCCTTGGTCGGGCGCGCCCGGTGCCCCTTGTTCATGGACAGCGGGAAACCGGTCGGCCCCGCCGGCGGCTCGAAGGTCCGGCCCTGCAGATGCTCGACCAGGTTGAACGCCAGCAGCGTGTCCACCATGGGCACTTCGACGTGCTGACCGCGGCCGGTCGCGCGCTGGTGCACGAGGGCGGCGAGCGCCGCGTAGACGATCGTCAGCGCCGCGACCTTGTCACCGAAGATGCTCGGCAGCACGACCGGCGCCCCCACGTCCCCCGCGCGCTCCGCGAGGTCGACGAGCCCGGAGGCGGCCTGCACCGTCTCGTCGTAGGCGGCCAGCCGGGCCCGCCCGGAGTCGGAACGGAACCCCTGCGCGTGGACGTGGACCAGGCGGGGGTTGGCCGCGGCGAGGCTGTCGTAGTCCATGCCCAGGCGGCGCAGGGCGTCGACGCGCATGTTGGTGATCAGGATGTCGGCCCTGCCGATCAGCTCCAGCGCCCTGGCGCGTTCGGCCCCGTCCTTGAGATCGAGCCGCACGCTGCGCTTGTTGCGGTTCACGTTGAGGTTCAGTGGGGTCATGCCGGGCGTGCGGTGCAGGGTGCCGACCCGCACGGTGTCGTGCGGCGACTCGATCTTGACGACGTCGGCGCCGAGGTCGCCGAGGATCTGGGCCGCGTACGGGCCCATCACCACCGTGGACAGGTCGACGACGCGCACCCCGGCGAGCGGGCCGCCCGGCGCGTCGGTTTTTCCAGCGGATTCCATCACCACTCCAGCACGGAAGACGGGACAGGAAAAGAATTCGAAAGCATCCCGGGTTTTCCCGGTGCCGTGGAAAACGCTAGTACCGGCGGTCGGGACAACCCAAGCGATCAGTGACACCGATGCGCGAAAAACGGCGTGACCGGGGTGGTCACGCCGTTGTCGGGAAGGGAGCGGAGAGCCGGGCGGGCCGGACCGGTCAGCGAGGATCGCAGGGAGGGTGAGCGGCGGGGACCGGGGAAGAGGCGCCGGGAGCGTCCTCGGGGGAACCGGCGAGAGTGTCCGCCCGCGTGTCGAGGGGCGCGGCGAACACCGCTCCCGCCGCGCTGATCAGGGCATGCAGATCGCCGTCCGGCCGGGCGCGGTCGCGCCGCCAGACCAGACCGGTCGCCAGGGCGGGCGAGAAATCCCGGAACGGCAGGACGACGCTCGCGTCCTTTCCCTCCCCGCGGCTGCCCGCACTGAGCAGCGTGATGCCGAAGACCGAACCGTTCGCCACGATTTCACGCACGCTCGCGTAATCCCCGATATCGAGATTGATCTCCCGGTGGATTCCCGCGGCTTTCAGGCGCACTTTGATCTGGTCGAAATAGGTCGGGAGTGTGCCGGGCGCGGACGTCACATACGTGTGGTCGGTGAGCTCGCTCAACGACACCGAACTCCGTCCGCCGAACTCGGCGCCCGGCAGCAGCGCCCCCAGCGGCTCGTGCAGCAGTTCCAGCACCTCGATGCCGTCGGCGTGCACGGGCAGGTGCACCAGCGCCATCGCCAGGTCGCCACGCTGCACGGCGGCCACGAGGTTCCCGCTGTTGCCGGGCCAGCGCTTGACGTCGTACTCGTCGGCGCAGCGCCCCTCGAGCCGCGTCAGACGCTCCCGCAGCACCGGGTGCAGGGCCGGCACCACCCCCACGTACGCCGCCCGCCGCTCCGTCCCCAGGGCCTGGCGCAACCGCCAGGGAAGGTCGTCGAACCGGCCCAGGACGTCCTTCGCCGCCGGCAGCAGCGCCGCGCCGGCGGGGGTGAGTGCCACGTGGTGGGAGTCCCGGTCGAAGAGCCGCCGGCCGAGCTCCCGTTCCAGGTCCCGTATTCGCTGACTCAACGGCGAGGTGGCCATGTGCAGTTGCCGCGCGGCACGGGAGAAACTGAGGTTCTCGGCGACCGCCACGAAATAGCGCAGGTGAAAGATCTCCACTACAGGACCCTATCGGCGCCCGCGCGACCCTTCCGGCGCCAGACCCGCCACGGGGCGCCGGGCCGCACTCCCGGGCCCCACCGCGGCTCGGGCGGCTCGGGCGGAGGGGGAGCTCCCCGCCGTAGCGGCCAGGCGATCAGCATCCCGGTGACGAAGCCGACCACGTGCGCCAGGTACGCCACGGTCGCGGCGTCCGAGACGCCCGCGCCATAGGAGTACGCCGCCTGAAGGGCGAACCACAGTCCGAGGACCACCCAGGACGGCAGGCGCAGGGGCAGGAAGAGCAGGAACGGCACCAGCACCCAGACCCTGGCCCGGGGGAAGAGGACGAGGTAGGCGCCCAGCACCCCGGCGATGGCCCCCGAGGCGCCGATGAGCGGGGTGCCGGAGTCGGCGTCGGCCAGCGCGAACCCGTAGGCGGCGGCGTAACCGCAGACGCCGTAGAACAGCAGGTAGCGCACATGGCCGAGCCGGTCCTCGACGTTGTCCCCGAAGATCCACAGGAAGAGCATGTTGCCGAGCAGGTGCAACCAGCTACCGTGCAGGAACATCGCGGTCAGCACGGACAGCGGCGGCGACTTGTCGTAACCGGGCGGCCTCACCAGGCACCCCGCACCGGCCGGCCCCACACCGACCTGCCCGGTGGGCACCGACTCCGGCAGCCGGGCGTGCACCAGCTCCCGCGGCACGGCCGCCCACCGGTCCAGGAAGGCGTGCAGCCGGCAGAGGTCCGCCAGTCCGCTGTCCCCGGTCACCGAGCCGGCGACGCCCGGCGTGCGCAGGAAGACCACGACATTGACGATGACGAGCGCGTACGTCACCCACGGCGTCCGCCGCACCGGATTCACATCGTGCACAGGGATGACCACAGCACATCACTTCCCGGTCGCCGCCCGCCGAATCAGACCCCACCCTGTTCGGAGGGCCAGGGCGGTCCACCCCGCCCGCGGACGGCGAGGGGACGACAGAGGCCGTCCCGCTCGCGACACCGCCGGAGCCGCCTCCCGCCCTGGCGGCCACCGGGCGCGGGACGGCTCCCCGGGCGGACCGCGGCCTGACGGCGGACGCCCGACGGCCGGCGCCGGCTTCGCCGCCCGCCACCCGGGTAGACGAAAGGGAGGGTGAGCCGGCAAGCGAGTGGGGGAGGGGCGTCATGGCTCTCGGCGAGCACGGCGGCGCGGAGGACGACCTGAAGAGGGCGGAAGGGGCCGCCGCGGGGCACTTGGAGGCGGAACGCCTCGCCGGGAAGCAGCGGGAGGAAACGAAGACACGCATCATCGGCGGTGACGGAACGAAACGGGCGGAACTGTCGCTGACCGACGCCGACTCCGGCATCGTCACGCTCACCGCGCGCGGGGGCAACGGGATACCGAAGGCGATCCGGGTGGCCGACGAGGCCGGCAGGCTGATCGCGGCCTACATCGGGTTCGCCCTGGACGACCTGAGCGTGGCCAAGTCGGCCCGCTCGGCGGTCGCGGGAGCGGTCGCGCTGTCCCTGGACAGCACCGACGAGCAGGACGAGGCCAAGGCCGAGTCGCCCGGAGGCGTCATCGTGGGGCAGACCGGCGAGGACGTCACCGTGCGGCTGACACCCGAGGAGTTCCGGGACCGCACCGTCACCCTCTTCGCCGGTGAACTCATCGATCTCTCCCGCGAATTGCGGGGAACGGTGCTGCGGGACACGGGCGGGCCGGCGGACGGCTCGTCGTCCTGACCCGTCGTTCGCCGAGCGGAAGAGGCGGAGACGGCGACGAGACGTGGGCGGGGCCCACCGCACCGGCGGTCCCGCTCACGGCGGTCGACGCGGGGGAGGGACGGCGCGCGTTCGACGGGCCGCATGCCTGGTGACCGCCCCCGAACCGGCGGCGCCGACGCCCGCGTGGGCTCAGCCGGCCGCCTCCCGGGCCACCCGCTCCAGCCGCCGCCGACGGCCTTCCCGCCACGCCTGGTCGACCGACGGCATGCTGTCCGTACCCGGCAGGTATCCGGCGGATCCGTCGACGAGTTCCCGCACGATGTCCGCGTGCCCGGCATGCCGCTGGGTGTCGGAGATGACGCGCACCAGGACGTGATGCAGCGTCACCTCCCGGCGTTCCTCCGGCCACCAGGGGACATGACCGACCGCGTCGAGCGTCAGCGCCGCGATCGTGCTGTCGGAGTGCTCCCAGGCCTGTCGGTACAGGCCGACGACCTGTTCCCGTGACTCGTCCGCGGTGGCCCACATGTCCGCGTCGGGTTCCGGGTCTTCGGTGTACCACCAGGACGGCGGCTCCTCATGGAAAAAGGGCCGCCCGAACGTGTCGCCGAAGTAGCCCAGTTCCACGCCGGCGACATGCTTGACCAGTCCCAGCAGGTTCGTTCCCGTGGGGGTCAGCGGACGGCGGACGTCATACTCCGAGAGCCCGTCGAGCTTCCACACCAGGGCTTCCCGCGCCTCTCGCAAGTACCGGAGAAGGTCCGCTTTCGGATTCGGTGCGATCATGCCGGGCAGTCTCCCACCCGGCACTGACAGCCGAGGGCGGCCCGCGGGTCACTGGCGACGCCCCCCGGCTGACGCCACACGACGACTCCCCGCGAAAGCGACACGGCCGGCCAGTGTCGGCGACGTTCCTCCACCGTCGCGGCCCAAAAACCGATCACATTCGATCGACGATCGATTAATCTGACTGCCTTGCCGCAAGGCGGCGATCAAGTATCCACGCTCCGGGGGGAAACGTGGTCGGCGCGGCATCCGGACTCGTCCCGCCCTCTCCGCGTCTCATCGCGGCATCTCTCCGCGCTCGACGTGGTCCGCGCCCGCTCCGGCCCGGCCGGTCAACCCGGCTCGGGCTCGCGGCGACGACGCGACCGGCACCTCCGGAGCACTCCACACCGTCCCGTGGGCCGGCGACGCCCGTCGCCGAGCCGCCAGGCTTCCGGGCGGTCACCGCCCTCCGTTCCCGTGTCCCGACCAGGAGACCCCCATGCCCCAGTCCCACCCCGGCCGCAGGACCGTACTCGCAGCAGCCGCCGCCACCGTGGCCGGATCCTCGCTCCTCTCCGCGCTGAGCGCCGCCCCCGCCCACGCGACCGGTGACGGGGACCTCTACGGTTCCAACTCGGAGCTGTACACCAAACTGGCCGGCAAAGAAGGCGTCGATTACGCCCGCCGCTACAGACGGCACGAAGTCCTGGACGCCGGCGCCGGCGAGAACACCCCTTTCCCGCGCACGGCCATCATGGCCCTGCACGGTGGCGGCATCGAAGCCGGCACCTCGGAACTGTGCCTGGGCATCGCCGGATACCACCCGGCCTCCCTCAAGACCACGCCGGACGGCGGCCCGGTCCACGACTACTGGATGTTCGAGGGCCTCCGCGACGGGACGAACGCCTCCAACCGCGAACTCCACGTCACCGCCAAGAACTGCGACGACCACGTGGCGCTCGCCATGGCCGCCTCCAGCCTCAACGTCCTCAGCCTGCACGGCTGTCAGTACGGACAGGCCGGCCTGCCGTCGTCACGGCCCGAAGGCGTCGTCATCGGCGGACGCAACCCCGCGTTCCGCCGCCACCTCACCGAGGAACTGCGGCGCGCGGGCTTCCGGACCGTCGACGGAGCGGACTTCCCCGACCTCAACGGCGACCACGAGAAGAACCCGTGCAACCGCACGATGCTCGGCATGGGCGGCCAACTGGAGCTGACCACCGAGCTCCGGAAGAGCATGTTCGACGATTTCACCCGCGCCGGCCGCCCGGCCGGCACCAGGACCGCCTTCTGGGACTTCACCGCCGCGTGCCGCAAAGCCATATCCCGCCTTGAGGCGACCCAGCCCATCCTCTGACCGCGACCGGAGCCGGGCCCGGGACCGGTGCGGCACCACCCCGCCTCTCCGGCCCCGCCGCTTGGAACGACAGCTCCGCCGGAAACGGCAGCTCCGCCGGAAACGGCAGCTCCCCGGGACCACACCGGCGGCCCACCGTCCGTCCGGAAGCGCCACGGCCCCGGTGGGACCGCCGACGGGCCGCACCCGGCCCGGCCTCCGGCCCCGGCGTCCGAATGTGACAGAAGCACGTCATTGCGGCCGCGGTGGTGCTCCCCGGACGATGGACCCATGCCCCCAACGCACCACCGTGTCGTGATCGCGGTCTTCCCCGACGTCGACCTCCTCGATGTCACCGGCCCGGCCGAGGTGTTCGCGCTGGCCGAGCGGGAGAGCCACGGCCGCGCCGCCTACCGGGTCCGGCTCGCCGGTCCCGGTCCGGCCGGGGAGGCCGTGGCGACATCGGCGGGCGTACGCCTGGTGACCGATCTGAGCATGGACGACGTCGGGACGGCGGTGGACACGCTCCTCGTCCCCGGAGCGGTCGACCCGGCACCCGAGGGCCCGCGGGTCCGGCTCGACGAGGGCCTCGTGGAATGGATCAAGGCGACGGCCCCGCACGCGCGCCGCGTCGCCTCGGTGTGCGTGGGCGCCCACCTCCTGGCGGCGGCCGGCCTGCTGGACGGCAGGAAGGCGACGACGCACTGGTCCACCGCCGCGCAGCTAGCCGCGGACCATCCGCGGGTGGACGTCGACGCGGACCCGATCTTCATCCGCTCGGGCCGGGTGTGGACCGGAGCGGGCATCAGCGCCTGCCTCGACCTGGCGCTCGCCCTGGTCGCCGAGGACCACGGCGAGGAGCTGGCGCTGGCCGTGGCCCGGCAGTTGGTCGTCTACCTCAAGAGGCCGGGCGGCCAGAGCCAGTTCAGCGTGCCGATCAGCCGCCCGGCGTCGTCCCGCAGGGACATCGACGAGCTGCGCCGGTACATCGGCGAGCACCTGGACGAGGACTTGTCGGCGGCCGCCCTGGCGGCGCGGATGTGCCTGAGCGAACGGCACTTCTCCCGCGTCTTCACCCAGGAGACGGGCACCACCCCCGCCGCGTACGTGGAAGCGGCTCGCGTGGAGGCGGCCCGCCGCCTGCTGGAGACCACCGACCAGCCTCTCGAGCAGCTCGCCCGCGCCTGCGGCCTGCGCTCGGTGGAGACCCTGCACCGGGCGTTCCGCCGGCGGATCAGCACCAGTCCGGCGGCATACCGCCGCCGCTTCCGCACCACCTGACCACAGCACCTCTTCCCTCCCACCAACCCTCCGCACGTTCCGGCGTGCCCGATAACTCCCTTTTACTCCTTGTTGGAAGGACGCGTTCCCATGCCCGCTTCGACCACCCTGCGCGACGTCTTCGGCCTCGACGGCCGGCTGCCGCACCTGAAGGACACCACCCTGTTGATGATCGATTTCCAGAACACCTACCGCACCGGCGTCATGTCCCTCGACGGCGCCGACGACACCCTGGCCGCCGGCGCCCGGCTGCTGGGCGCCGCCCGTGCCCTGGGCGCCCCGGTGGTGCACGTGGTCAACGACGGCGGCCCCGGCACCCCGTACGACATCCGGGCCGACATCGGCGCGATCAGCGACGAGGTCGCTCCCCTGGAGGGAGAGCCGGTGGTGGCCAAGCGGTTCCCGGACGCCTTCCACGCCACCGACCTCGAGGCCACGCTGCGCGCGCTGGACGCCGGACCCGACCTCGTGCTGGCCGGCTTCATGACCCACCTGTGCGTCGCGTTCACCGCCCAGGGCGCCTTCAACCGGGGCTACCGCCCCACCGTCGTCGCCGAGGCCACCGCCACCCGGCCCCTTGCGGCTCCGAACGGCCCCACCGTCCCCGCCGCCACGCTCCAGAGCGCGGCGCTCACCACCGTGAAGGACCTGTTCGGCCTCGTCGCCCTCCGGGTGGAGGACCTGACGTCCTGACGACTCAACGTCCTGACGACTCAACGTCCTACGACCTGACGTCCTGACGACCTGACAGAGGAGCCGCCGCCCTTGGGCCGCCCGCCTCACCGCCCCGCGAGGCGGGTGGCCCGGGAGCCATGACAGGGCCACGGCCATGAGCCGGCCGGACGAGGCGGCCCTCCGCCGCCCGGCGGAGGGCCCCGGCCCCGTGGCATGACGCACCGCCGCGCCCAGCCCAGCAGAGTCGTGCCCATGCCGGAACAGCCTGACCGCCCTGATCACCCTGAACACTCCGCTCACTCCGAACGCCGCGCCCGCCGGCGCCGCCTTCTCGCCCGGTTCGCCGTCGTCGCGTGCATGCCGTATCTGATTCTGAAACTGCTCTGGATCGCCGGGGCCGACGTCGGGGTCGAGGACCTCGGCGAGGTGTCGCGCGGAGAGTGGGTCGCGGCCAACGCGGTGACCTTCGGGATGGACGCGATCGCGGCGCTGATCGCCCACGCCCTCACCCGGCCCGGCGGCGGACGCGTGCGCGCGTGGCTGCTCCTGTTCCCCATGTGGGTGGCGACGGGCATGCTCGTCACCCTGATGATCACCGTGCCGGTCGGCCTGGGCGTCATCGCGGTGACCGGCGCCGAGAACCCGGCCATGGCGAACGACATGCTCCGGCCGTGGGTGTTCGCCGTCGTCTACGGCGGCCTGATCGCCGAAGGGCTGGTCCTGCTCGGGGCGTTCGCCCTGTACGCAGACGAGCGCTGGGGCACACTGCTGCGCACCCGCCTACGGGAACTGACCGACCCCGCCGGAACGCTGGGCATGCAGCGGGTACTCACCGCGCTCGCCCTCGGGTTCCTCGTCCTCTCGGGAGCGCTGCGTCTGCTGTGGGGGACGGGGTCGGAACTCGGCGTGAACGCGGAATGGGCGGCCCACCGCGACGCCATCGGCCGCACGCGCGACCTGGTGCACGGCGTGGCGGCCCTGACCGGTGCGGCCGGCCTGTACGCGCTGGTGTTCCGGCGAGGGGGACGGGTGCGCGTACGCGTCCCCCTGGTGATGGCCTGGACGGGGGTGGGCGCCGCCTTCGGCTCCGGCGACTGGATGGACGTGGGACGCTCACCGAAGACGTCGGCCCTCCTGGGCGTCGGCGACACGGCCGACCTGATCGCCGGACTGCTCACCCTGTGCGTAGCCTGCTTCGCGCTGGCGGAACTGACGGCCGCCGGGAACCGCACGGCCCCACCACCGGCACCCGAGGCGCCCCGCACCGACACCCCGGCGCTCACTCCGGTGCTCACTCCGGCGCTCACTCCAAAACCGGCACACCTTCCACGATCGACAGCACCGACGGCGTGGGAACCACCCGGGACAGGCGCAGACCGGCCGCCTCGAAGAGGGTACGGAAGTCGTCCTCCGCGCGTTCCCGGCCCGTGAGCGAGGCCATCATCATCAGGTCCAGCGTCTTGCCCATGTGGGGTTCGTTCCCGGGCGGGATGACGGCGTCGACGACGAGGACGCGCCCACCGGGGCGCATGGCGTCACGGCAGTTGCGCAGGATGGTGACGCACTGCTCGTCGTCCCAGTCGTGCAGGATGCGCTTGAGGAAATAGAGATCACCGGCGGGTACGGAGGCGAAGAAGTCACCTTCCTCGAGGGACCAGCGCCCCACCGTCCCCGGGACGTCCAGACGGTGCCCCGCCAGGACGTGCGGCCGGTCGTAGAGGACGCCACGCAGCCCCGGGCGGCCGTTCAGGACGGCCGACAACAGGCCGCCCCGGCCACCGCCCACGTCGACCACGGTGGCCTCCGGCGGGTAGTCGTACGCGTCGGCGACGGGCACGTTCTCCGTCTCGGACAGGGCGGCCATGCCCTCATGGAAGACCGCGGCGGTCTCCGCGTCGCGCGCGAAATGGTCGAAGAACGGCATGCCGAAGATGTGGCCGAATACGGACCCGCCGTCCTCCAGACAACGGGACATCTCGCCGGCGGGCCGCCACATCGTCGGATCGGTCAGCATCAGCACCGCCGACCGCACGGACACGGGCGCGTCCGTGCACAGCGGCTCGCCCGCCGCCGTCAGCCGGAACCGGCCCTCGGCGTCCTCCTCGACCAGGCCCCGGGTGGCGAGCAGACGCAGCACCCGGTGCAGGGCGGTGGCGTACGTGCCGGTGGCCTCGGCGAGTTCGGCCGGAGTGCGAGGACCTTCGACGAGGTGATCGGCCACGCCGGTGACGGCGGCCACGCGCAAGGCGGCGGAGTGGAAGTAGACGACGGATTCCTCGACGAGCCGGGCCGCGTTGCGGCGGGCCTCCGCGTTCATGGTCATACCTCCGGTGACAAAGGCGGAACCGGACGACGGGGACCGGCCCCGCGGCAGCCGACGGGAACGAGGTGGGGGAGAGGCGAACAGCACCTCCCGCGCGACGAGAGCACGCCGTACGCATCCGACGCCAGGGCGCACGCTCCCCGAGGGACCGGATCACGACATGCCGGAGCGTCGGCCGCGGCCGCTCGCGGGACACCGAAGGGGCCGGAGTCACCGGGCGGACCCGGCTCCGCTAGGGTCACCCACCATGATCGAATTCAGCGATGCCTTCCTCCACGAGGCGGAGCGCCATGCCGCCTGGGGCGCCGCCCAGTTGCAGGCTCTCACCGCGTTCCTGCCCCCGTCCGAGTGGAGTGCGGACCTGTCCGCGTGCCTGTACCGGCAGGGCGACGTGGAACTGCGCGTCGCCGTGCTCGGCACCTACGACGCGGAAGACCACTCCTGGATGTGGGGCTGGGCCAATCCCGGTCTGCGCGGCACCCCGGTCGTGGCGCCGACCGAGGAAGCCGAGCGCTTCGGGCGGGACCACGGCATCGCCGAGTTCACCGAGGAGGTTCTCGACCTGTCCGGCTTCGCCGACCCGCGGCGCGCCGCCGAGACCCTGGCCTTCGCCGGGATGGGCGTCACCGGAGCCCCCGGTTACATCGGCATGCCCGCCGGCCCCACGACCCAGGTCTACTTCCTGCCGGACGACCCCCGGGTCCCCCGCGCCGGTCTCGACCCCGTCACCCTGCCGAGGATCCTGATGACGGGCGCTTCCCTCATCGGCCGCTCTCCCCGCCGGGTGGTCACGGGATTCTTCGACCACCACGCCGTCCCGTGGCGCGAGGACGGCCACCGCATCGTCGCCACCCTCCCCGGCCCGGCCACCGCCGAGATCGACTTCGACCCGGCCGGCCGCATCGCGTCCGTTCACCTGCCCGTCCTCCGCTGAACCACCCGGCGCCCGGCACCGCCGACGGCGCCGGGACGGAGGCCGCCGGGGGAATCGGCGAGACGGAAGCGAGCGGCAATCGGCCCGCGCGCACGTCCCCACGGATCCGGTGCGGAGCCGTAGGGTCAGCCGGATGAAGGTGATCTCGCTCGGTTTCCGGACCGATCTGATGTTGCTGGCCATGGACGGCTCCGACATCACCGATCGCGGTTCGCACATCGTGGTCCGCACCCCGGCCAACCCCGATTTCTGGTGGGGGAACTTCGTCCTGCTCGCGACCCCACCCCGCGCCGGCGACGCTCGGACGTGGTCAACGGCGTTCACCCGGGAATTCCCCCGGGCGCAACACCTCGCGCTCGGAGTGGACGGCACCGACGGCGACGCGGGCGACCCCCGTGAACTGGCCGACCTCGGCGTGACGGCCGAGGCGAGCACCGTGCTGACCGCCACCCGGCTGCCGCCGCCCGCCGAGCCGCGCAGCACCGCGGACATCCGCTCCCTGACCACCGACGAGGACTGGGCCCAGGCCCTCGAACTGCGCGTCGCGTGTGACGACCACTTCACGATGACGGCCGACCACCGGCGGTTCCTGGAACGCAAGGTCGCCGGGTACCGCAGGCTCTGTGACGCCGGCCACGGCGCCTGGTTCGGGGCCTTCGTGGACGGCCGGGTCCGGGCGGGCGTCGGCCTGTTCCACGACGGCAGCGGGCCGGCGCGCTTCCAGAACGTCGAGACCCACCCCGCGTACCGCAGGCGGGGGCTGGCCTCGTCCCTCGTCCACCACGCCGGCCGGTGGGGTCTGGGCCGGCTCGGCGCCCGCAAACTCGTCATCGTCGCCGACCCGGCGTATCACGCGATCCGCCTCTACCACGCCCTCGGCTTCACCGACGCCGAACAGCAGGTCCACCTTCTCCGCGCTCCCGCCCCCGGCGAAGACCAGGCCACCTGACGCAGACCGCCCTGACACCGACCGCGTGGCCGCCGACAGGGATCGCCGATCGCCGCGTTTGTTACCATCATGCGTTCGGACGGTTGTGGCGGCCGGCGGAGCGCGCGACCTGTTCCACGCGCCCTCGGTTTTCTCGTTGGCCGTGTTTGCCGCTGCAGGCCTTCCCGCATTCGTTCCCCCAAGGAAGGCTTTTCGTGACGCACCCGGTTTCCGACGTCCCGCCCGGCGACCCCACCCGAGCCGCCCCCTCCGCTCCGGCACCTTCCCCCGTGGCCTCCTTCGCCGGCCTCGGGCTCCCGGCCGAGGTGCTGCGCGTGCTCACCGAGCGCGGTGTGCGCGAGCCCTTCCCGATCCAGGCGGCCGCGCTGCCCGACGCACTGGCGGGCCGGGACGTCCTGGGCCGTGGGCGTACCGGGTCGGGCAAGACGCTCGCCTTCGGCCTGCCGCTGCTGGTCCGGACGGCCGGACGGCGCGCGGAACCGAAACAGCCCCTGGCCCTGATCCTGGTACCCACCCGAGAGCTGGCCCTGCAGGTCACCGAGGCCCTCGCGCCCTACGCCGACGCGCTTCGGCTGCGGACGGCCACGGTGGTGGGCGGCATGTCGGTGGGCCGGCAGACCGCGGCACTGCGCGACGGCGCCGAGGTCGTGGTCGCCACCCCGGGCCGTCTGCACGACCTCGTCGAGCGCAAGGCCTGCCGCCTGGACCGCGTGCGCGTCACCGTCCTCGACGAAGCCGACCAGATGTGCGACCTGGGTTTCCTGCCGCAGGTCACCGGGCTGCTCGAACAGGTGCGGCCCGGCGGCCAGCGGATGCTGTTCTCGGCCACCTTGGACCGCGACGTCGAGCATCTGGTCGGCCGCTACCTCCACGACCCCGCCACCCACTCGGCCGACGCGTCCGCGAGCGTGGTCAAGACGATGGAGCACCACGTCCTGGTCGTCCACGGCCCCGACCGCTACGCCGTTACAACGGAGATCGCGGCCCGTGACGGCCGTGTCCTGCTGTTCCTGGACACCAAGCACGGGGTCGACCAGCTCACCAAGCACCTACGGGCCAACGGGGTGCACGCCGCGGCCCTGCACAGCGGAAAGTCGCAGCCGCAGCGCACCCGGACCCTCGCGCAGTTCAAGGACGGGCGGATCACCGCTCTGGTGGCGACCGGCGTCGCGGCCCGCGGCCTGCACGTCGACGGCCTGGACCTCGTGGTCAACGTCGACCCGCCCACCGACGCCAAGGACTACCTGCACCGCGCGGGCCGCACCGCCCGCGCCGGCCGGTGCGGCAGCGTCGTCACCCTGGTCCTGCCGGGCGGACGCCGGGACATGAGCCGGCTGACGGCCGAGGCCGGAGTCGAGGCGACGGTCACCAAGGTGCGCTCGGGCGAGGCGGAACTGAGCCGGCTCACCGGCGCCAAGCCCCCCACCGGAACCCCCCTCGACGGCAAACCCGCCGACGCGTCACGCCCCCGGAACACCAACGCCCCCTTCCGCGGCCTGGGCACCAACAAGAGCACCTCGCCCGCCGGCAAGGGCAAGCCGTCCCGCAAGGCCGCCGAGGCCCGCGCCCTGGCCGAAGCCCGCAAGGCGGCCCGCGTACGCCGCGGCGGCTGAACGAAGCGGGTACCGACCCAGCCCCAGGCCCCTGAGCACCGGGCCATGTACGCGCTGGCCGCCGGTGAAGCCCGATCCCCGTGAAGTCCGCTCCCCGCGGGACGCGTTCGCGCGGCGGCGAGGACGACGGAGGCACCGGCCTGCCGGCAGGAGGGCCGCCACCGACCTGACGGCGGTCCTCGACCCCGTGGACGCCGGACGGCCGTGACGGATCGCCGGCCGCCCGCCCGCGTCCCGGAGACGGCCGGGGCGACGGAGCGGTCCGCTCACGGCTTCCTGCGCCGACGTGACACCTACGGCCCGTGTGACCTCACCGAACCGGCCGAACCGGCCGAACCGGCCGAACCGGCTGAACCGGCTGAACCGGCTGAACCGGCTGAACCGGCTGAACCGGCTGAATCGGCTGAACCGGCTGAATCGGCCCTGGTCGAAACGGCGCGGGCCCGATGGGTAACGTTCCGGTCGGAGCCCGCTCGTCCGCCGCTGCCGTCGGACGACACGACGGAGGAGACGGTGGTGGCGCGGACGGTACGGCGGGCGATCGATGACGCCCCCGGCACGGCTCCGCCGCACGAACCCTTCCGCCCCTTCCGCACGACCCCCTCCGCACGAACCCACTGACCGCCCCGACTGCTGAATCCCGCCGCTGACCGACCGATCGGATTCCTTCCCCGCATGCTGCTGTCCCTCATCGTCATCGCCGTCTCCGCCGCCGTCTGGATGTGGAGGAAGCGCCGCGCCACGCCGTCCGCCGCCCAACTGGCCGCCGAGGGCTGGCTGCCGCCGGAGCGGCAGAACGCGGACCGTTCCTTCGCCGACCACGAGGCCATCGCTGTGGTGGCGGCCTTGGGGCGGGGCGACTGGCGGCCAGCCGCGCGGGGACTCGAGGCGACGGGCACCGACTGGGAACGGCGCTCGGCACTGGCCGGCATCATCGCGGAGAAGGCGGCCGAGGACGACTCCTGGCTGCGGGCCTGGGAGACCGAACGCCCCGACGACCCGGGCGCGGCCCTCGTCAAGGCCGAGGCGAAGGTGGCCGTGGCCTGGCAGATCCGCGGCACGGCCTGGGCCAAGGACACCACGGCCGAACAATTCGCGGGCTTCCACCACATGCTGGAGGAGGCGAGGGAGGACTTCGCCCGGGCCATCGCCCTGGCCGCGCCCGAGGACCCGACTCCGTACATCGCCAAAATCCCGCTCTACAAGGGCACGGGCGCGTCACACGAGGAGATGCGCAAGCTGTGGGCGGAGATCACCGCCCGCGCCCCGTACCACTTCGGCGCCCACTCGGGCGCGCTGTCGTACTGGTTCCCGCGCTGGCGCGGATCCGAGGAACTGGCCCTGGAATTCGCATGGACGGCGGCGCGCACGCTCCCGCCGGGCAACCTGATGACCATGCTTCCGCTGCAGTACTGGTACCACCACCTCGACGACGACGCCCCGGACGTCACCTACCGCTCGGTCCACCTCACCACCATGATCAACGCCGCACTGACGGACGTCGCGGCGTGCCGCCCCGACCACCCCTGGCTGGCCGACGCCCGTCACCTCCTGGCATACCTCCTGACGAAGCAGGAGCGCTACGCGGGCGCGGTGGAACAGTTCCGCCTGCTGGACGGCTGGATAGGGGCCGCGCCGTGGACCCACTACACCAAGCCGGAACTGGCCTTCTGCGGCTACCGCGACGCAGCGATCACCGGCGCCCGCCAGACGAACCGCTGACGGAAGCGGGAGCAGGGACCCGGGACGAGCGCACAGAACTGCCACCGCTTTGGCCTGCCATGAGGGCCGGTCCGAAGACCCGCCAAGACAGACGCCGCAAACGCCGTCCTCGCCCTCCGGGGCGGGGCGGGCGCGGCCGATCGCCGGTGAGGGGAAACGGCTGGCCGGGCTGTACTGCGAGCGCTGTGACGCCCGGCACTTGAAAGGCCGCCAATACGACGTGACCGTACGACTCGACGTAGCTCCCGAAGGACTCGGCCGGGCATGTCACCGTCCAGGTGCCGGAGGACTTCGGCGCCCCGCCCCGCACCGCACGCGTCGAAGGAGCCGTCGGCGTGAGGGAGGCCGAGCACGTTCGCGTGGCGCGCGTCCACGGCACGCCGGGGGACCGTCCTGGCGCATGCGCGCCTCGCCGATTGCGAAATGTTCCGCGCGATCCGGTCCGCTGCCGACACGCGACCTTCGGGGCCGGCCACCTCGGCGAGCCAGGGCAGGACGCCGCCATTGTTGCGGTCTTGGCACGGTCGGAGTGGGTGTCCGTGTGTTTTTGTTTGAGGGGTACGTCAGTGTCTTGTGTCACGGCCCGGGCCTCTTTCCCGGGAGCGTGGCCGAACTGGGCCCCTCCTGCGCCGGGTCTCTCGATGTGGTCATTTCCCGAGTCTCCGCCATCGCATGGCAGGCCGGTTGATCCGCAAGCTCAAGGTGCTGGTTCTTGTTCTGTGATCGTTTTGGTGGGGTGGTGTGTTGTGAGGTCGGGCTGTGGTGGTGCGGGTGGGTGTGGGGGTGTGCCGTGCCGTCCGTGGCCGCATACCGAACTCGTGGGGTACATCGAAGGATGTATCCCGCTGTTGTACTGGGGAATGAAATCCAGAGGCTTTATATGGGCACCCCGTTTTTCCCGCTCGCCAGGCGGTACGGTTCTCTCGCGGATATGACTTCGAGTGTGAGCCGAGGGGATGTGGCGATGCCGACGATTTACCTGGAGGCCGTCTCCATTGTCGTGAACGCTATGAGAAAAGGCTGCTCCTTCTCGAAGCGGGCGGCTTCCCGCCGGCCCGCCACAAAGCCCGTCCATTCGGCGCCGGCTGTGTCCTGACGGTGCCGCACCGGCTATGGGGGTCCAGGAAATGACGACACGGACGGCGAAGCGCCCGATGGCTCTGGGTGTGGCAGCCGTCGCGATGACACTCACCGCGACGGCCTGCGGCACCTCGGACGCAGGCTCCCGCAGCCCCAAGGGGGCAGTCTCGACAGTATCGGGCTCGGCGGCATCAGGTTTCGGCGAACTGAGCGGCGCGAAGCGGAGAATATTCCTCGAGCTCTTGGAGAACACCGAAAACAAGCCGTCAGGGGTCAGCGCCGACGATCTCGTCGAACAGGGCAATACGGTCTGCGCCACGAAGGGCAGCGGGGGGATCGGCGGGGCCGCCAAAACCACCTACAAGGTCACCCGGGACATTCAAAAAAGGCTCGGCATCTCCTTCACGCAAGCGGCCGCGGTGGTGGGCGCGGCCCGCGCGGCTTGCAAAACACAGCCGCGATAAAAACCGGCTGCGCATCGCGTTCATCGGGGACTCGGACCGGTACGTCCCGGGCGGGTTCCCGCTGGGCTCCGGTGTGGGGGTGATGTCCGGGGTCTTTCTCTGAACCTGCATCAACCGGGCGCTGCGCGGACCCTGCTCGACGCCGCGACGGCACGTGTCGGAAACCAAACCGGGCGGCCGGGGAACGGTGAAGGCGGACGGCTGGCCGCTACGGGGCGCGGCGGTCGCGGCGAACCGGGACCGCCGGCGTTGGGGGTGTTGGTGTTGTGTGGGTTTGGTTGGTGTGGTGTGGGCGGGTGGGGGCGGTGGCTGCCTCGGGCGTGCCCTGTGGAGCGGTCGGTTTCTCGTTCCGCGTCCTTACGGTTGCCCGCTGCCCGTGGTGGCTGTTTGTGGGTCGTCGTCCAGGGCGTGGCGCAGGCGGGTGAGGAGTGTCTCGAATTCTCGCAAGGCCTGGGGCGGGTAAGTGGTCAGGATGGCGTCTTGCCGTTGGTTGAACGGGGCGAAGAACTGGTCGGCGAGTTCTTCGGCGCGTCCGTTGCTGCGCAGGGTGACGATCCGCCGGTCGGTGTGTTCGCGGGTGCGGGTGATGTAGCCGGCGTGTTCCAGGCGGTTGAGCAGTGCTGTCATGGCTCCGGAGGAGAGGGAGATCCGTCTGCTGAGCAGGGCGGGGGACAGGGGGGCTCCCGCTTTTTCCGCCGCGGCGATCTCCAGTAGGGCGAAGGCGTCGGTGGAGTGCACGCCCAGGAGTGTGGCGAAGCGCCGTCCGAGCTCGGTGAAACTCGCCCCGTAGGCGCGCAACTCCTGGGCGAGTCGGTCACGTTGGGCCGCGACGTATTCGGCCTTGCCGGGCTCCCGCATCCGAAGCCGCCTTTCGTCTCGCACCGGCGCCGGGGCGCCGGCGTGCTTGTTGACAACCAGCCGCCCTCACTTTACCTTCACCGCGATATCTCTCCACCATAGAGATACTTCACCGTGGAGGTGCTGGGTGAGTGTGGTGCGTGCCGTCCGGTTTCCCGCCCGCCGATGGTTGGGCCTGGTCGTCGTCGCTTTGGGGGTGGCCTTGATCGTGGTGGATGCCACGATCGTCAACGTGATCGTCGCGTCGGTGGTCGGGGATCTGGGGATGACGTCCACGCAGACGCAGTGGGTGCAGGAGTCCTACGCCATCGTTTTGGCGGCGTTGTTGCTGCCGGCCGGGCGGCTGGCGGACATCGTCGGTGCCCGCCGGGTCTTCATGTGGGGCGTCGTCTTCTTCGGGGGCATGAGCGTGCCGGCGGCTCTGGCGCCCGAGGGCGGGTGGCTGGTGGCCGCGCGTTTCACGCAGGGGGTGGGTGCCGCGATGATCTTTCCGGCTTCCCTGGCCTTGCTCAACGCCGTTTTCGACGGGAAGGAACGAGCCCGGGCGTTCGCGGTGTGGGGTTCGACCATCGGCGCCGCGTCGGCGCTGGGCCCGCTGTTGGGCGGCTGGCTTGCGGTGCATGCTTCCTGGCGGTGGGCCTTCGGGATCAACATCCCGCTCGCCGTGCTGATTGGTGCCGGTTGCCTGCTGTTCCTGGCGCCCACCCCGCGCGGCGCCGGGCGTCTCGATCCGGCCGGGACGCTTCTTTCCGTGCTCGGTCTCGGTCTTGTGGCTTTCGCTCTGGTCGAAGGGCGGACGTACGGGTGGTGGGCTGTCATCCGGCCGCTGAAGGTGCCGGGCGGGTCGTGGAGTGGCGGTCCGTCGCCCGTCCTGGCCGCCCTGCTCCTGGGGACCGCGGCGCTGGCGGCGTTCGTCCGACGACAGGCCGTCCTCGCCGGGCGCGGCGACAGCGCCGGGGCGTTGATGGACCTCCGGTTGTTCTCCACCACGTCGTTTCGTAACGGCAACATCGTGACCGTGATCATCGGTCTGGGAGAGTTCGGCATCATCGCCGTGCTGCCCTTGTGGCTGCAGTTCGCTCTGGGGTACAGCGCGCTGGAGGCCGGGTTGGCCCTGCTGCCGCTGGCGGTGGGGAGTTTCGTGGCCAGCGGGGCGAGCTTCGGGGCGGCACGGCGGATCGCGCCTCTCGGCCAGGTCCGTGTGGGACTGGCGCTCGAGGCGGCCGGGCTGGGGCTGCTGGCTTGGGTGGCCGCTGTGGACAGCCCGTGGTGGCCCATCGCGCTGGCGCTCTTCGTGTACGGCACCGGTGTCGGTTTCGCCACCGCTCAGGTCACCAACGTCGCCCTCGCCGATGTTCCCGGCTACCAGGCCGGGCAGGCGGCGGGTGTCCAGTCCGCCTTCCGCCAACTGGGTTCCGCTTTGGGCATCGCGGTACTCACCACGGTCTTCCTCACCACCCTCGGCACGGGTGTGCGCGAGCGGCTGACCGCCGGCGGCATGCCCGCTTCCCGGGCGGGATCACTGGCCCAGACGGTCACCGACAGTGCCGGTGCCGCCATCGAACCCCTGTCGAGCGCCCCCGCCACCGCCGACGCCGCGAAGGCGGCCCGTGCTGCCATGACCGAAGGCCTCACCGTCGGCGGCTGCCTGGCCGCAGCCCTCGTCCTCCTCGCCCTGGCGATGACCACGCTCCTCCCCGGTGACGGTGCTCGCCGTACGGGCGGGGTGGGTACGGCGACGGTGCGCGAACCGGAGCGCGAAGCGCGCTGAGCGTGGCTCTGCTCACGTCGCCAAGCAGGGTTTCGGCAGCAGTCCGGGAGGCGGTACCCGCGCCGGATGTTCACGGATCCGGGCGGCAGCTCGGTGGTGGCCGGCGGGGGAGCCCTCTGCGGCCCGTCCGCAGTCCGGGGCGCAAGCGCTGGCCATGGGGGCAGGGGGCAGCCGCCATCGCGCCGTTGCCGACCATCGGCGGGTGCCTGGCCGTTCTCGTGGACATCGACCCTTCCGGCCTGCGGGTGCCTGGCGGAACTCGTGAACGACTGCCGGCGCAACTGGGGTTCTGGCTCAACTTCTGTGATCCGTGCACGGTGAGTGATGGCTGACGGTCGGAGTGGCTTCCAGGAAGTTGCCCGCAAGTGATCGTCAACCCGGTGGATGTGGCCGAAGTTCGGGGCCGTGCAAGAGGACGTGCTCCGGCTGGAGGAGTTGCTGTTCCCGTCGATCGCGGACGTCGTGGTGCTGTCGGTCGTCGTGAGCAAAGAAGCTGTTCTGCTCGATGCGAAGTTTGGCGGGCGGGGCCGAGTGTCCTGGCTGCGGGGGCCGGTCGGGGCGGGTTCGTAGCTCCTACCTGCGATTCCTGTCGATGTGCCGAGTGGGGGCCGCCGGGTGGTGCTGTCCTCGCGTGTCCGCCGGTTCAGATGCCGCAACGCGTCGTGCGGGCGGGGGGCCTTTGTCGAGTAGATACCGGGGCTGACCCGGCGGCAGGCCGGCAGACCGAGCGGCTGCGGTCCATGCCGGCGAGCGTGGGCCTCGCGCTCGCCGGCTGCGCCGGGGCCCGCCTGGCCCGCGTCTTGGGGGTGCCCGTCAGCCGGAGCACGGTCCTGCGGCTGGTCGCGACCCTGCCCGAGCCCGAGGTCCCGGCCCCGCGGGTGGTCGACGTCGACGAGTACGCCATGCGCAAGGGCCGCACCAACGGCACCGTGCTGGTCGACGTCGAGACACGCCGGCCGGTGGACCTGTTGCCCGACCGGGAGGCGTCGACACTGGCCGCGTGGCTGACCAAGCGTCCAGGCACCAAGGTGGTCTGCCGCGACCGGGCTCCGTCCTTCGCGGAGGGCGCCGCTGCCGGGGCGCCCCAGGCCGTGCAGGTCGCGGACCGGTGGCATCTGTGACACAACACGAGCGAGGCCGCCGAGCGGACCGTCGCCCAGCACCGCCGCTGCCTGCGCGTCCTCTTCCTCGAGGGAAACGGGTGGTGTGGTGGTGGTTATGTTTGGTATTGGGTGAGGTCGATGGTGTGGATGGTCAGGGGGTGGCCGTGGGTGGGGTGGGTGGTGTGTTGTGTGGGTGTCATGCCGAGTTTGTTGAGTACGTTGGCGGAGGCTTCGTCGTCGGTGCGTGCGATGCCGATGACGTGGTCGAGGCCGCGGTCTTGGAGGGCGTATTCCAAGGTGGCGTGGGCGGCTTCGCTGGCGTAGCCCTGACCCCAGTAGGGTCGGCCGAGCCGCCAGGTGATCTGTACGTCGTGTGATGTGTCCGCGGGGAGTTGTGTGGTGGTCAGGCCCACGGCGCCGGCGAGTTCGCCTGAGCCCAGGAGTTCCACGGCGAAGACGCCGAAGCCTTCTTCGTCCCATTCCTCTTCCCACTCTTCGATGGTCTGCGCGGTGGCGTCTTCGTCGAGGACGGAGCCGTCGCCGATCCAGCGCATGACGTGGGGGTCGGTGTGGATGTCGGTCAGGGGGGCGAGGTCATCGTCGTTCCATCGGCGCAGCAGCAGGCGGGGGGTGTAGATCTCGGTCATGGTCTCCATCCTGCCTTGCCCCGGAGTGGCCGGGGTGCGCGTGGCGGGCACGGACGCCTGTCATGCCGGTCGCTGTGCTTGCCGCTCTTCCGAATGCTGCCTGCTGTGGAGAGGGCCCGTGACGCAGGGGTACGGCGCTGTCTCTTCGTTCGGACGCACACTGGCCGTGAGCCCGTTGTGACGTCGGCCCCACCAGCGGCAGGGGGAGGGGATCCCCGGTCGGTGACTGTTGCACCGGCAGGTCGCCCCTGCGGATCGCTGAGGGGGCCGTGGTGGTGGAGGGCTGCCGGGCTCGCTGTACCTCGGTCGTGAGGCCGGTGGGTGAGTTGGTCGGGGCCGCGGACGGGAAGCAGCTCGCACAGCCCCGTCGCCCGCTGGGGCCTTACGTGCATCGACGGACTCGCCGCGTGGAATCGGACCGGCCCGGTGCCGGTTTGCCACTGCGGGTACCGTCCGGGCGTGAGGAGCGGAACGGCGTCGCCGTCGCTTCCGGCGAGTCGTCCAGCGGGTGGACGAAGACCCTGTAAGGGCTCTCCAAGGATGTCATGTGCTGTCCCGGGGCAGTGTGCCTGTTTCTCCGGTTACCGGCCTGGTGGCTTAGCGCGTCAGGCGCTTCGCGAGGCTGACGGTGGTGTGTGTGCTGCGAGAGACGTCGTGAGAGCGAAGGAGGCTCTTCCGTGGGAAGGCTGCCCGGTCGTACGAGTTCGTAGGAGTCTCACCCATGCTTGGCATCCTCGGCGTGGTGGTGTGGTGGTGAGTGGGCTGGGGCGGGCGGCGCATCCGGTGGCAGATGTCGCACCTTCCGAAGCGCGACGGGAGGATCCAGGTCGGCCTGGTTTTCCAAAGGGCTTCCGCGCCCTTGCGTCTGTGTTTTCAAGGTGAATGGCTGTTTCTGCTTCGGAAACGATGCTGCTGCTGTTTGGGGTGTGGGCGTTCTCCGCGCCGCCTAAGCCGTACTGTCCGCTGTCCGGTAGTGGTCTGGGGTGGCGCCCGCGCCGCGCCGCGTTGTGCGGCGGGTATGGAGCCGGTTGAGTGCCCGCTCCCCGCCGTCACCCGCTGGGGTTCCCGTAACTTCCCGCCGTCCAGTGGCCGTTGCCGGTTTTTCGTCGGTGCAGTCGCACCTTGGCACCCGGCGTGTTGGCGGCGGGTGCCGGAGCGCTTTTCCTGCGTGGATCTTGGGTGCGCGGGTCGGCGTGGCGTGGTGCGGCCGGTTCGCGTGGCCGGCGTCCTGGCATCCAGCGCCCGCGCCACCCTGGAAGCCGGGACCGGAAGGGGGTCCGTCTTCGCGGGCCGCCGGCAGCGCCATCCTGCTGCTGCCGGTAGTGCAGTCGGCCCCTCGGGTGTGCTCGTTCACCCCGGTCGGTCGCGGGCGAGTGTCCAGTCAGAGCCTGCCGTGTGCCTTGCTCCGGGGGCGGGTCCGCGATTCTTTGAGGTCACGCGTACGCGGTCCGCCCGGAGCGCGTCACATGACGATCTTTGCCCTCGCCGTCCCGCGGCGCTTCGTCGTCTTGGCTTTCAGGGGGGCGGGTACGTGTCGTGCGCGGTCCGCGTGTCGTGGGCCGGTCTCCGTGCAGTCCGTCATCTACGGGCACAGCGTGCCCACCCTGCGCGAGAAACACGTGCCCTCACCTCATCGGTCTCTGCGGAGCCTGTCGCCTGCGGGCAGAGCATGCGCATCCGGAAAGCCCGCGTTCTCGCGCCCCTGGGCGTAGCCCGTCGCCCGCTGACACCGCATGCTTTCCACGCGGGGAGCCCGCCCCGCTCTCCGCCGCCCCCTCCCGCGTCCTCGCCCTCCGTCTTCCGCCCTCTGCCCTCCTCACCTTCCTCCCTCCCGCCACTCCTCCGTCGTGCCCCTTCGTCCCCGGGTAGAGCAGGCAAGCCCCTCCGCTCTGCAAAGTGTTGTAAAGTTCCATGGTCACTGTTACTTCGTAACAAGTTTCATAGTTGTCCTATCGGCGGGAGGTGGGCGGGGTGTTGCAGATCCGGATCGGTGCCGAACGGGCTGCGGGCCCGGACGACCGTCTCGGGCGGGTGGTTTTGGGGTGGCGTCCGGGGATGAGCGAGGACGAGGCCTGGCAGGCGGGCCGCGGGATCTGGAAGTTCAACGCCGACCGGGCCCTGGCTCAGGAGGAGGCGCAGATCATCAATCTTGAGGGCACCGTTCTCGCGGTCGCGGTGATCACCGGGATCTCCAAGCACGGCGACCGCTATGCCCTCGAGGGCAAGGTCCTGCTCGGTGACCCGCGTGTCGGCCGGCCCACTCCGAGTCCGCATCTGTCCCGCAACCCCGTCACCTACATCTGAAGGGAGCAGGCCGGTGGGTGATTTCGACGCGATCGACTCGCTGCTCGCCGCTGTCGGCCCTCAGGTCGAGCTCCCCGGGCCGGGCAGGCGCCGGGAGCTGCGGGAGGGGGCCCGGTTGTCCAAGGCGCAGGTGGCCCGGGCACTGGAGGTGAGCCCGTCCACGGTGGCCGGGTGGGAGAGCGGCCGGGATCCGGTCGGCGAGACCCGCGCCAAGTACGCGTATCTGCTGGACGGACTGGCCGCCAAAATCACCACCACCGGCACCACCACCGGCACCACTGCCACTGGCGCTACCCCCGTCGCGGGGTCTGCCGCTGAGCCGACCGGGGACCAGCCCCCTGCCGCGAGTGATGCTCCTCCGGCTCCCTTCGCTTCCCCGGGGCCCGAAGAAGACGCTGACGAGGCGGGGTCCCCCGCCGAAGAAGGCGCTGACGGCGATGAGGTGGAGACCCTTGCCGCGCCTGAGCCGTGTGTGCTGTGTGGGCATCCGGCCGGGACCCGGGTGGCGGGTTTCGCCCAGCACCTTCATCCGGCCGACTGCCAGATCACCACTGCCGCGCCCGGCACGCCCACCGCGCCGCACGCCCGGCCCGTCGCAGCGCCCGCCCAGCGCGAAGGCGCCCCGGCCGGGAAACCGGCGGCACGCACACCGCGCACGACGGCGCGTCCCTCTGAACGTTCCCAGGGCCCGTCCCGTCGCGCCTTCCAGGAGCCGTCCGGTTCCGCCGACCTGATCACCCAGGCGGTCAAGGCCGCGCTCGCCGAGCACCACGGCGACGTCGAAGCGGCCACCGCGGTGCTGCTGAAGCGGGCGATCCCCGACGCGATGCGCCTGCTGGACGAGACCCGCAAGGGCGCCCGCTACGACGTGATCGCCCACCCCTGGATCCCCGACATCCTCAAGAAGCAGACTGCCCGCGGCGCCG
This sequence comes from Streptomyces sp. NPDC052910, assembly GCF_055585605.1. NCBI lineage: Bacteria > Bacillati > Actinomycetota > Actinomycetes > Kitasatosporales > Streptomycetaceae > Streptomyces > Streptomyces sp. NPDC052910. The sequence continues at coordinate 39,369 of NZ_JBVJJR010000011.1, read as the reverse complement.
ACCAGATCTGGGAGGCGCGCCCCAAATGGACCCGCCACGAGCTGCCGCCCGGTGTGCACGAGGTGACGGCGCTGGACATCAACGGCGCCTACCTCTCCGCCCTCAAGACCCACCTCCCTCTCGGACAACTGGAACACTCCGCCGGCCTGCCCCACGACCGCCGTCGCGCCGGTGTCCACCTGATCACCCCGCCCGTATGGGAGCACGAGGATGTGCTGCCGAATCCGATCGGCCGGCGCGACGAGCCGGGGCCGCTGTGGGTGACCGAGCCGACGCTGCGCCTGCTGCTGCGCCTGTCCGGCCCCGCGTACGGCCTGTGCGCACCCCCCGAGATCCACGAGTCCTACACCTCCGGCGCCACGGAGAACCTTCTGGAGAAGTTCCGCATCGCCTTGAAGGACGCCCGGGACACCGCGATCGCCGAGGACGACGAGGTGACGCTGGAGTATGTGAAGGCGATGTACTCCAAGTTCGTCTCGACCATGGGGGAGTCGAACTACAACCGGGAGCTGTACCGCCCGGACTGGATGCACATCATCCGCTCCCAGGCCTTCTCCAACCTGTGGCTCAAGGCCCTCAAAGCCCACGACGCGGGCCTGGCGGTCGTCCGGGCGATGGGCACCGACGAGCTCCACGTCATCGGCGACTGGCGCCGTGTCTTCCCCGAGGGCCGCGGCGTTACCGAAGTCAAGATCAAGGACGTCTACACCGCCGGAACCGATACCGCCGGGCACACCGCGACGCAGGGGCAGGGGGAGGAGTAGTGCCGCAGAGGAACCTCGACTTCGGCAAGTTCGGCGCCCGCGGCATCAGGGGCAGTGACGCCGTGGCCCGCCGGCTCGACGAACTCGCGGGCGGCATCACGACCCCGGTGACCGCCAAGCGCGGCCTGATGGCGCGCCTGCACTACCTGACCACGTCGGGCAAGAGCCGTCAGGCCGCCCGCGACGCCGGCCTGGCGGTCACCGACCGGACCTTGAAGGCGTGGCTGGAGGGCAGGCGCCGGCCGTCGAAGGCGAACCTGGAGCGGATCGACGCCGCGTACCGGGCGGTGCGCCGGCAGAACGTCGCCCGGCACCTCCTCAAACGCCTCAACCGTGACGGACGCGGGACGAGGGTGGAGATCCACCCCCTCAACCAGTCCCAGGTTCCCCGCCCCTTGCAGCGCGTGATGGAGTACCGGACGATGAACGTACGCCGCTGGGACCGCATCGTCGCGTCCTGGGCGGCCGGTGACGACCGGGGCCTGGACGACGCGTGGACGACGGACGTGCTCCCGGACCTGGGGTCGCAGTGGGGCCAGTACGAGTACGTCACCAACGTCGGCTTCGCCGCGTAAAGACCGGCTCCGGCAGGGCCCGGAACCTTAAAACCCCGAGCCCGCGCCCCCGCACCAGAGGTGCCACCACGGCGGGGACGCCGTCACCCGGGCCGCCGACCGAGGCGCGCCGGGCCGGCCATCGAGTCCGCCGTACGGCCACGGCGACCGGCGAAGCGCCGGAGCAACCCCCCTCAACCACAAAAACACTGCGGCTGCCAGGCATCACGTACAACACGGCCGGACTGTTCCGTGACACCCGCGGCGCACCCCACCTGCACCCCTCCCGGGACGCGCACGACCACGAACCGGACATCATGCGACGACAGCGAAGCCGCGCACCCGCGCCCGGCCACGACCTCGCGCCACCCCGGTTCGGTGAAAGCCCGTCACGTACGGCCCCTGAGCAAACAGAAGAGACATCCCGGACCCCCCCTCGACCGCACGGGCCGGTATCACGTCGACCACGGCGGCCGGCAGCACCCGGATACCGCCCGGTGCCACGCCACCGCCCGCGAAGGCGCATGCGAACCGGGCCACCTCGGCGCCGGCCGCGCCGACCCCACCGTACGGGCCGGCCGAACACGGCAGCATGGTCTGCACCCCGGAGGCTGGCTCGCCCGCATGCCCCATGCCGGCGCGAAAGCACCCTCGGGCAAAGTCACAGCGCGCTCCGGCCCAAGCGGGACAGCCCCTTGAGCGCCTGGTCCCGGCTCCGCCCCAGGGCCACCACCCCCACGGCCCGCGACCACCCCCACGGCCCGCGACCACCCCCACGACCCGTGGCCAGGACACCGCAGGAGGCGGCGCTGAAGTACGCCTGGTGACGTTGGAGATGGTGACGCCGGACCAGCCGGCCAGACCGGCGATCCGCCCACCCCCAATGAAACGGGCCAGACAATCGCCGCCCCCACCACTGTCGCCGACGTGCTCCCCCCCACGCCGCTGGTGCGGCTGAGCAGCCGGCACAGCATGCCCCCCGGGGCGGCCCTGGCACCGGCATCGGCGACCACGAAACCGGCAGGACATCCACCACCGGCACGCCGCAATCCGGCTTCCCGCCGTCGCCGGGCAACACCCCCAAGACGGAGGCGCACCCTGTGCTGATGGAGCCGGCCGGAATCCTGAGCCCGGGGATGGGGATACCGCGACACCGGTGCCGTATGCAGGATGCCCGCGGCCACCTCACGAATCGCGCCGCCGGCGAACACAGCGAACACAGCGAACACAGCGAACACGGCGAACACGGCGAGCTCGGCACCGGGGACGTGATGGGCGGCGAGGAACGCGCCGAGCCGAGAGCCTGCCAGCAGGCGGTGCCGGAACGCCGGAACACCGTCACGCCGGAGTGCCGGAACGTCCGTCGCTCACGCCCAGCGCACGGTCGACCGTACGGGCCGCGTCACAGCCGGTTGCCCCGGCATCGTGGCCACCTGTTCCACGGGCTTGCGGCACTCCCCGGCACAGACTTTCCGGCCTTTCCGGCATGCCCCGCTCCCTCCCGATCAAGGGGAGAGGGCGGCGGGGGAGGGCCTGCCGGTTAGCCCGCGTTACGAGGTCGCCGGCCGATGAGCCCGGTCAGCGAGGCGACCGTGGTGCGCGGCGGCTGTCGCAGGTCGCGGTCCGGATGCAGGACGGTGTGCAAGGCGGCGCAGGCGAGTGCGCCGAGGGCGAAGCCATAGCCGGCGACCAGCCCGTGTCCGTTCTCCTGCGTGAACCACATCGCCAATCCCAGCACCGGCACGCCGAGGGCCAGCAGCCGGTTCTTGCGGACGGCCTGGTCGCGCTCCGCGCTTTCGCCGCCGGGGCTCTTCCCGGCGACCTCGCTGTCCGGGTTCTCATCGGCTCCGCCGCGCAGCAGCAGGGCCGCGGCCAGCGTCGCGCCCAGGAAGTAGGTGGCACCGGAACTGCCGGCGAAATTGCGGGGGTCGGTGCTGTGGGAGGTCTGGCCCCAGAGTTTGTCGATCTGCTCGGGCAGCAGGATGCCTGCGGTGAACAGGCCGAGTGCCAGCGGCGCGCCCCAGAACCAGTCGGCGAAGATCGCGACGGCGGCGAGGGTGGCGATGTTCCAGGCCGCCCCGCCGAAGCCGCCGTTTTGCATGAAGACAGAGGTGACCGGGCGCCACCAGCCGGATTTCGACGGGTCCGCGTCGAGCGCGCCCATCGCCCCCGGCCAGCAAAGCTGGAGGGCCACACCGGCGAGTGCGAGCAAGGTCAGGCCGACACCGGCCCAGGGGATTCGCCGCCGGCCCAGTGTGCTCCGGCCGAGCAGGGCCAGACCGCCGTTGAACATCAGCACCATCAGTGCCGCCGTGGTCACGTTGAACAGCACGATGCCCATCGTCACCACCCCCCTTCGAACCGTGTGCGATTGCGATGACCATGACATTAGCGCGCCCCGGACCTCTTTCAAACACTGTTTGAAAACTGGTGCGGATCGCTAGACTGCCGCCGTGAAACTGACCGCAGACCTGATCACCGACGCGGGCATGGCGGTCTTCGCCCGGACCGGCTACCACGCCTTCTCCATGCGCCAGGTTGCGGACCACCTCAACGTGCACGCCGGCAGCCTCTACTACCACGTGCCCAGCAAGACCGCACTGCTCCATCTGATGGCCGACCGGGTGGCCGAACAGGCCTACCAGGCCGGTACCGCCGCCCTGGCCCGACTTCCCCCGCAAGCAGGCTGGCCGGCACACGTCACGGCACAGATGACCGCCTTGAGGCAGAGCATCCGGCAACACCCCGGTGGAGCGATCATGCTCGCCGGCAGCCCGAAAACCCTCAGTCCCGGCGCACTCTCGCTGATGGAACGGCTGCTCACCACCCTCGCCGACGCCGGCGTGCCCCCACAGCACTGCGGCACCGCCGCCGACACCCTGCTCAGTCACGTCACCGGTTATGTGCTCCAAGAGCAAAGCGACCCACCCGTGACGCCGGTCACCGCCGAGGACATCACCGCCCTCCACCAGAACTTCCCCCGGACGACGGCCGCCGCCGTCGCACACGGACCGGACGACAAGTTCACCCGCAGCCTGGACCTGCTCTGCGCCGCCATCAAAACGCTGATCCGGCCACCTTCCGAAACACCGCCGCCCGGAGCACCGGATGAAAAAGGGAGCGACGGACACTCACACCGCACCAACTCACCGACGACAACGGAAAGACCACCGACAAAGCGCCTCTGACAAGACGAACACCTCACCGGCGACAACCATGCTGCCCCGCCCGGCCCCGCCCGCCCCTTCACCAAGCCGCATCAGCCACATCCCCGGCCCCCGGCACATCCCCGCCCCCCGGCGTACCCGAGAACCCCCGCACACATCCGGCCCGCCGCCCGCCCGGCCGCCCCTGCCAAAACCTCCCCGCTGAACGCGACGCGGGACCAGCGCACCAGAGCGCGACCAGATCCACGCAACGCTGCCCCGGCGAACCCGCGGCCCCGCGCCGGGCGTTGCCGGCGAAGACACCAAACTCCACCGGCTGATCACCCGCCCTCTCCACGCACGTCCTCAAGACCGGAAAAGTCCTCCCCGGCATGAAACCGGCGCGCCACCCGAAAGGCGAGCGCTCACATATCGCTCCTGCATCCGTTTCACCGGCCGCTCACCCTCCCCGGCCGAGGTGCGACCGAGAACGTTCCGGCAAGCCGCTGCTGAACCGGCGCAGAGCCGTCCGGCACGGGCGGCACCTCCGGCCACCACGAGCGTCCCGGCACCGGCGGCCAAGGCGAAAGGCTCCGGCACCGATGACGGCGGCAAGACCGGCAAGGGCGCCGCCCGCAGCACCACCACCCCGACAGGCTCCCGCCAAGCGGCCCGGAAGGAGAGGGCGTCCGGCCCGGGCGACAACGCGAGCGACGCCGGGGACAGGGGTGAGAAGGGTGGCTTCGTCCATGGCCCGAGAGCGGTGGTGCCGACGGAGGTCCGCAGCAGCGACCACTGCGACCGCACCCGCACTGCCGGCGGTAAAGAGGAAATGACGGCCGCACCACTCCAGGGCCCTGGACGCCCCGACCACGCCGTCACCACCTGGTTGACCACCGCCCCCGCCGCCCGCCACACGGCACACGGCACCGGCACTGCGGCGGGCGGCGGGCCGGCCGCATCGAAAGGCAGCGGCCCCCGCGCGTCCGCCTTCACCCTCGTGCCCGTCGCCCCCCTCGGGTGGCCCGGGCCACCCGAGGGTTCGGCCGACGACGGCCGGGCGGCGGTCGCCGGCATCGACGTCCGTGGCACTGGTGCGGGGATCGTGGTCGATCAGCAGGACGGCGACGGCCGAGGTGAGGACGAGCAGACCGGCGGCCACCAGACGGATGGCCGTCGGGCAACCGTGGACCATCGTCTGAAGGCGCAGGCGTCCGGCCCCGGCGGGGGCCGGCGACGGTGTGGGCGCGGACGCAGGCGGTAATGCTGCCGGCGGCGATGCTGCTCCGTCGTACAGGGCTCGCTGCCAAAAGCCCTCGACCCGGAGCGGGCAGACCCCGGTCCTCGCTCCCACCCACCCACCCACCCGCCACGCGGCCGCAGCTTCGCATCGGCAGATCCGGAATCGGCCCGATCGGACACGGGCCGTGCGGGCCGGCGCCCGGTGCCCCTCCGGTCGTTCGGCTACGCGTGCTCGGCCAGGAAGGGCAGCATGACGTCCGCCATTTCGTCGGGTACCTCCTCGGCGAGGTCGTGCCCGGCGTCGAAGACGTGGCCGGTGACCCGGTGGGCGAACAGCCGCATCTGGGACTCGTTGCGGTCGCCGAGGAAACCGGAACCGCCGAGGGCCAGGACGGGGATGTCCAGCTTTCTGCGGGCCGCCTGCCGGTTCTGCTCGGCGTCGACGAGCATGGCCCGGTAGATCGACAGCATGGCGCGGATGCCGCCGGGCAGGGAGTAGCAGCGCACGTACTCCTCGATGGCGTCGGGGGTGGCGGTGTCCGGGTGGCTGCGCTCGTTCTTGATCATGTAGGTGATCAGTTCGCGTTCGTGTCCGGCGATGAGCATCTCGGGCACGTCCGGCTGGAAGTAGAAGCCCAGGTGCCAGAAGTGCGTGCCGGCCGAGACGTTCTCGCGGGTGAGCGCGGCGTGGTCCTCGAAGCCGAAACCGGGGAACAGTGCTTCGGCGAAGACCAGGCAGCGCACGTGAGCGCGGTGCCGGGCGGCCAGTTGGTAGCCGGTCACGGCGCCCCAGTCCTCTCCGGCCACGCTGTAGGTGTCGTGCCCGAGGTGGGCCATCAGCGCGGCGATGTCGTCGCTCATGGTCGCGGAGTCGTAGCCGTCCGCGGGACGGGCGGAGTCACCGAGGCCGCGGAGGTCGGGCACGACGACGGTGTGGTGCGGTGTCAGCTTGGGGACGAGGTGCCGCCAGTGGTAACCGGTCTTCGGCACGCCGTGCAGCAGCACGACCGCCGGGCCGGATCCGGCCGTCCGGTAGTGCAGGCTCGTCCCGTTGACGGTGGCACGCCCGGTGCGGACGGGCGCCTGGTGATGGTCGACAATCATGGTTCCGCCTTCCGAATGTGGGGTGCCCGGTATCGCTCGGCCGCGCCCGCGGCCCGTTTCGGCGACTTCTCCGGATCGTCCGATGCCCTATCTGGATCGGCCGATACAGATTCCGGGCGGAAAAAAGTCAGTCGAGGGTGGTCAGCGCGACCTCCACGAGAGGTTCCAGGACGCGGGCATCCGGAGTGACCTTCGAGGAGACGAGGAGACCGTTGAGGAACGTGACGAGGAAGGCCGCCAGGGTGTACGCGTCGTGCCGCGACGAGATCTCGCCGCGCTCGGCGGCCGCGCGCAGCAGGTCGGCGAGCGCCTCCTGGTTGGCGGCGAGCACATCCCGTACGACGCGCCGGGTCGGCCGGTCCTCGGGCAGGCGCTCGGTGACGGCGTTGACCAACAGGCAGCCCCGCCCGTCGTGTTCGACGGCGATCCTGATCCGCTCGACCAGCAGCGCACGGATCGCCGAGCGGGCGTCCGCGCCCTCTTCGAGACCGCTCAGGGCGGCCGCCGCGAACGTGCTGCGATAGTGCTCCAGCGCCGCCCGGTACAGGCCGTCCTTGTCGCCGAACGCCGCGTACAGGGACCCCTGGCCGATCCCGAGGTGCCGGGTGAGGTCGCGCACCGAGGTCGCCTCGTACCCGCGCGTCCAGAACAGCTCCATCGCGCGGCTCACCACCGCCTCGGTGTCGAACTCCCGGGTCCTCGCCATGTATCTACCGTAACGTTTCTGGATCGTCCGATCAAGAATGAAGGGCGAACGGGCGCGTCGGCCGCTCCGGCTGCCGCAAAGCAGCGGTGACGTGACACCAAATCAGGCGACGATGGTCTGCAGAGAAGTATCAGCAAAGAGCCGTCAACCAGATGTCGGTGGCGGAGTCCTGACGGCCTGCTGGTTTCCACCGTCATGACGACGGATCGGCGCTGACGGCCGTGACGAAAGGCCAGGTCATTGTTCGTGCCGACTCCGAGGGCAGCCGTGCAGGCCGTGCGGATCAGGGGCGCGCGGTCGTCGCTTGCCGGTCGTTGGCTGCCGTGAACGCTGCTATGGCCCCGGTTCCCTTTTCGCCCCGGCTCCCGTCAAGCACAGCAGGAAGACATGCGGCGGCATGCCAGGGCGGCACGGCGGGGTTTGCATCACGCGCTCGGCATGACGATCGCCGCTCACCGGCGGTGGCGCACCCGGGTCCAGACCCCGGCCCACTCCGGCGCGGACGAGAGGGCGGCCCTGAAGCGGGTGCGGGTGCCGGTGCCGACGAAGCCCGGACATCCCACAGCACATCAACCGGATCAAGGAGGATCCGCAGAAGCTGCCGTGGCCGGCGGGAAACACCGGCCCGACCGGGTCGTGCCCGTGGTGTCGTCTACGGACCCGGCGCGATGAACTCGACGCCAGAGCCGCCCCTTCGAGGACGACGGCGACCAGACCGTCACCGTCGACGGCTACGGCTTCCACCGGAAGGGGCCGGGCACACTTGAAGTCGGCGACCGTGTGCTCCTGCCCCAGAACTTACGTCAGCGTCCTGCATCACGGCCCGGGCCCTTTCCCCGGCGCCGTGACCGAGCCGGGCACCACCTACACCGGGCCTCTCGGCGCGATCGTCTCCCAGGCCCCCGCCACCCCGCGGCGGCAGCCCAACTGAAGCACGTCCGCGGCCCCAACACCCAAAGCAGCCGGCGGAAGTTTCCACGTCAAACCCGAGCGCGCCACCAAGCCTCTCAACACCATGTACGCCGCTGCGCCCTTCGCCGCAGTCGTCCCTCGCCCCGCACCCGGCCACATGCCGACGGCAGCGGCACCCGCTCGGCCCGGCGACGCCGGCGCTTCGTATGATCACCGTGCGGGGAACGGGAAGCCGACCACCTTCGGAGGGCGAACGACCATGTCGGAACAGCGTGTTGTCCTGGTGACGGGCGGAGGAACGGGAATCGGGGCCGCCACCGCCCGGCTGCTGCGCACCGCCGGGCACCAAGTCGTGATCTCCGGGCGGCGGCCCGAGCCGCTGCACCAGGTGGCCGAGAAGACCGGAGCACTGGCACACCCTTCCGACACCACCGACCCCGAGGCCGTGCGCGAGCTCGTCGAGACGACGGTGACGACCTACGGGAGACTCGACGGTGTGGTGCTCAACGCCGGAATCGGGCGGCCCGGCGCGGTCGGCGACACCACGGTCGAGGACTGGGAAGAGCTGATACGGACCAACCTCACCGGCCCGTTCCTGCTGCTGCGTGCCGCACTGCCGCATCTGCTGGCCGCCCGCGGCGCGGTGGTCGCGGTCGCCTCGGTCGCCGCGCTCCGCAACAGCGCCGGCAACGCCGCCTATGCGACGTCCAAGGCGGGTCTGCTCCACCTCTGCCGCTCCCTCGCCGTCGACTACGGGCCGCAGGGGCTGCGGGCCAACGCGGTGTGCCCGGGCTGGGTGCGGACGGAGATGGCCGACCGGCGGATGACGCGATTCGCGGCGGAGGCGGGGCTGGCAGGCGGAGCCGACGCGGGGTACGAGGAGGCGACCCGGCTGTCTCCCGCCATGCGGCCGGGTGAGCCGGAGGAGGTCGCCGAGGCGATCGACTGGCTGCTGTCGCCCGCCGCGTCCTACGTCAACGGGGCCGTCCTCACCGTCGACGGCGGGGTGACCACATCCAGCGTCAGCGGCGTCGCCTTCGACTACCGGATCGAGGCGCGCACCCCGCGCCGGTAACGGACTACCGGACAGGCCCGTTCCACAGGGCCGGCGGGCCTTGGCTTGGCCTTGGCCCCAGGACAGGGCCAAGGCCCCACAAAGAGACTGGGCCGGGACAAAACCCCAGAGGCAGCCGTGCCCGCCACCGGACACTTCGACACCGACGGCATGGCCCCATGACCAACGGCCACTCGAGCCGCTCCGCCCGTAAAACCTGGGGAGACACTCCAGTGCCGATCTGCGTCATGCCGCCCCACCACGACACGTCGGGCGCGACGGCGCCGAACGTACGCCGCACCAGGACAGGAGCCGCTCTCCGCTTGCCCGGACGGGGCAGCGAGCATGTTCCGTGTCGCTGCTCCAAGGCGAGGACCGCTCTGGCGACCACCGACTCTCGATGCAAGCTGCACCGGGCGGCTTTGCGGAAGACCCGCCAGGACTCCCGCCGGGCCACACCCCACTCGACCGGCGCCCGTGCCGCGGAAAGCGCGCGGCTGACGATCTGCTGGGCCGGTGACAGTCCATCACCCAACGGGCGTCTGACGGATGTGATCACCCACGGGCCGGCTCCCAGGCAGGCACGGTCGGCGAAGACCGGGATGCCCTGACGTTCGCGGATCCGGATAATTCGGTGGATGCGGGCCGCGGCCAGGTCATGGGCCCGGCCGGGCAGTGCGGGGGGCGAGACCCACAGCAGCCGTCCGGCCGAGTCGGTCACAACTTGCACGTTCACCCCGCATCGGCGGCGATAGCTGGAGTGGCCGGTCCGGCTGTCGCCGGTCCGGCCGCACTCCGCCAGGGTGCCGTCCGGCAGGACGCAGTCGGGACCGGCCCCGCGCAGGGCACGCGGCAGCCCAGGCGCACGGCCGGCGAGCAGGCCGAAGATGGCTGTCGCGTACGCGTGGGCGGTGCCGACGGCGATACCGAAGCCGGCGGCGGTCTGCGGGAGAGTGCCCTGCCGGCACGGGTGCACCAGGCCGACCGGGGCACGCTGGCGCGGCGGAAGCTTGCAACGGCGGCCAACCCCCGGAAGAGGGTGGCGGGTTGGCAGTGACCGGCCGTCCGGGGCACTGCCGTATCGGCCGCGCCGGCCGATGGCCCATCAGGGGGGCCCGCGCCCCCACTGCGCGGCATGCAGCAGGTCATGCAGCGGGGAAAGGGGGTCGGCTCGGGTCAGGGCTGCCAGAGCACCTGGGACTGGACGTCGTCGTATTCGACACCGTTCAGGATGTAGCCGGCGGACGCAAGGTAGTAGGTCCCGTGCTCGACGGGACCGAGTGCCGACCGGTACGTGTCCTTGCCATTGATCGTCCGGCCGGAGCGGTTCCAGGAGATCCGCACCAGGTGCCCGGATTTCCACGGGTCTTCCATGAGACGCAGCACCAACTCGACCGCGTGCCCGGATGTGGTGAAGGTGTAGGCGCGCATTGCCACGATCTGGTTGTTCTGGATCTCCAGGCAGGCATCGAGTTGCACGCCGTTCTTGTCGATGGGGGCCGGGGCGGTACCGGGGGTGCTGTAGCCGCCCCGGCACGCCAGCCCGTTGTGGTCGCTGGCGTGCGCGGCGGGGGCCGGGGCCACCGTTGTCGCTGCCAGGGCGGCGATGACGGCAGCGTAGAGCCGCAACTTCACAGGGTTCTCCTCAACGGCAGGACGGAACGGTGGCCGTGACGTGACAGTGACTCATCCGTAGTAGATGACCTTGGACTGGACGTTGTCGTACCACTTGCCGTCCGGGCCGAAGATGTAGCCCATCGAAGCGTTGTACCAGGTACCGTGCGGCGGATCGGGGTTCACACCGCCGAACTTGACGGTGAACGACTGGCTGCCATCCAGCCACACGTTGTTGATCCATTTCGGTCCGCCCCCCTGGACCTGCCCGTTGACGACCCGGTTGAGCTGCAACCAGAGCTTGGCCGGCTTCAGCCCGCATTCGCGATGGTCGCAGTATGTCGGCCCTTGCAGCATATGGCCTGAAATATATAGGTGCCCGCCCGGGTCAATACCGATGCACGGCTGGAGTTGGGCCTTGTTGGCATCGGTGTACACCGAGTCGCGGCACCACTCGCCGCCTTGGGTGGTGGCGTGGGCCGCGGTGGGCATGGTGATGAACGCGCAGGTGGTGGCCGCGACGGCCGCGGCCGTCGTCAGGGCTTTACGGAGACGCACTGCATTCCCTCCCCAATGCCCGGCGCGGCGTCGGGCATACCGAGTGTGATGCGTACACGTCACCCGCGCACCGGCTGGTAGCCAAAAGACTGGACGCGTTCCGGACATCATCAAATTCCACATCAAGGCGGCCACGACACGAACCCGAGGCCATGCCGACGACGCCCCGAGACGGCCGGCACCACGGACCTCCCCATCGACCAAACACTCAAAGCACTACACCGCCGGTATGTGTGGCTCGTTCATGTCTTCGGCCAAGGGAGTGCGATGCCGCCGGCCCGTATCCCGTTTTCGATACAGTGACGATACGTGTCGGCTCGTAGCATCAGGCTATGCGTGTACTAGTCGTCGAGGACGAGCCCTACATGGCAGAGGCCATCCGCGATGGGCTGCGCCTGGAAGCGATCGCGGCCGACACCGCCGGTGATGGTGATACCGCTCTGGAGCTGCTGAGCACCAACGCTTACGACATCGCCGTCCTCGACCGGGACATCCCCGGACCCAGCGGTGACGAGATCGCCGAACACATCGTCGCTTCCGGCAGCGGCATGCCCATCCTCATGCTGACCGCTGCCGACCTGCTCGACGACAAGGCCACCGGGTTCGAGATCGGCGCCGACGACTACCTCACCAAGCCCTTCGAACTCCGCGAACTCGTGCTCAGGCTCAGAGCGCTTGACCGCAGGCGAGCTCACAACAGGCCACCTGTGCGGGAGATCGCGGGCTTGCGTGTGGATCCGTTCCGCCGCGAGGTCTACCGCGAGGGCCGCTACATCGCGCTGACCAGGAAGCAGTTCGCTGTGCTCGAAGTCCTCGTCGCTGCCGAAGGCGGTGCCGTCAGCGCGGAGGAGTTGCTGGAGCGGGCGTGGGACGAGAACGCCGATCCGTTCACCAATGCCGTGCGCATCACGGTCTCGGCCCTGCGTAAACGCCTCGGCGAGCCCTGGCTGATCGCCACCGTGCCTGGGGTCGGCTACCGCATCGACGCGGGACCGGACGCCGATGACGGGGGAGCGGTGCGTGGATAGGCGTCAAGGGCTGAGCGTCCGCCTCAAGTTCACCCTCAGCTACGCCGGGTTCCTCGTGATCGCGGGCGCCCTGCTGCTCGCCGCCGTGTGGTTGTTCCTTCTGCGGAGCAGGCCGAACAGCCTGGACGTCCGCGATCGGTCCGACTTCCTGCGCGTCTTCGACCCGGGCAATTTCGGCCCGGTCGTCTTCGTCCCGGCGGGAATCCTGGCGCTGGCGTTCCTGCTGGTGTTCGGTCTCGTCGGCGGGTGGATTCTGGCCGGCCGGATGCTCGCTCCGCTGACACACATCACCGATGCCACACGCAAGGTGGGGGACGGACCGCTCTCCCACCGGATCCGTCTACCGGGCCGCCGAGACGAGTTCCGCGAGCTCGCCGACTCCTTCGACGCCATGCTCGCGCGGCTTGAAGCCCACGTCGCCGGACAGCAGCGATTCGCGGCCAATGCCTCTCACGAACTGCGCACTCCGCTGGCGGTCACGCAGACGCTTCTCGACGCGGCCCGCAACGATCCGGACCGTGACACCTGTGAGCTGGTCGAGCGCCTGCGCGTGGTCAACACCCGGGCCATCGATCTCACTGAAGCGTTGCTCCTGCTCAGTCGGGCCGACCAGCGGTCGTTCACCAGGGAACGCGTCGACCTGTCCCTCCTGGCGGAAGAAGCCACTGAAACGCTCCTCCCCTTGGCGGAAAAGCAGGGCGTCACCATCGAAACCTCCGGCGACGTGGGCACCACCATCGGCTCACCTGCGCTCCTGCTGCAGATGACGACGAATCTTCTGCACAACGCGATCGGCCACAACCTGCCTGAAAAGGGCATCGTATGGGTGAATACCAGCGTCCGGCCCCATACGGTGGTGCTCACTGTCGAGAACAGTGGCGAGAGGCTCACCCCACGGATGGTCTCGACCCTTGCCGAGCCGTTCCAGCGCGGCACCGAACGCATACACAGCAGCCACGCGGGTGTCGGTCTCGGCCTGGCCATCGTCAAGTCCATCATCCAGGCACACGACGGAACCCTCACCCTCGCCCCCCGCTCCGCCGGCGGGCTCCGTGTCACGGTGCACCTGCCCGCCGCGTCAGCGCGCACCCAAGCAGGAGGCCGAGCGAGCCTGACAGGGGGCGGGCGGGCCTGATGAACCTCCCTCTCGGCTGTGGCGGAGGCGCTGTAGCCGTACCGGGCGTGTCCTGCAACGCGGCCCGGACGGCGCCGGCAGAGATGCGGGCCACCATCGGCGACGCCCGCTCACTGTTCACCGACGCCCAGGCTGGGATCGCAGGGAACTACCGCGGGTGGGCTTGGAGGTGAGCGCGGTGGCGACCTCGTCGAGGCGCGCCCCGCGGGAGGCCTTGAGAAGCACCACATCGCCGGCGGTGAGCCGACCGCGCAGCCACTCGATGGCCGCGGCGTTGTCGGCCAGTGCCACCGCCCGCTCCTTGGCACCGTCGGCGAGCGGCCGGGCGCCGACCGCGAGCACCACGTCGGCACGGAAGGCGGCGTACTCCCCGATGGCGTGGTGCTGAGCCTCGCTGTCGTCGCCGAGTTCGAGCATCTCGCCGAGGACGGCGATGCGGCGCTTTCCCTCGATTGCCGCCAGTGTGTCCAAGGCGGCACGGGTCGAGTCGGGGTCGGCGTTGAAGGAGTCGTCGAGCAGCCTTGCGCCGCCGGCGAGGTCGCGTAGCTCCAGGCGCCGCTTCGACAGCGAGACCGTGGGCAGCGCCGCCGCTGCCACTTCGAGGGGGACGCCGACCGCCAGCCCCGCCGCCGCGGCGGCCGCCGCGTTGAGGGCCTGGTGAGTGCCCGCGAGCGGCAGCGTGACCGGTGCCCAGGCGGCGGCGGTCCGCAGGGTGAAGGACGGCCGGGCGAGCCGGTCAAGGACCACGTCGTGCACGCGAACGTCGGCGTGTTCCGCCTGGCCGAACGTCAGCACCGGGCGGTCGGTGAGCGAGCGCATCGCGGCCACCCGGGGATCGTCGGCGTTCAGGACCGCGGTGCCGCCGGGCGCCAGACCCTGCACCAGCTCACCTTTGGCCTGGGCGATCGCCTCGCGTGACCCGAGATGGCTGAGGTGGGCCTGGCCGACGTTGAGGACGACCCCGACGTCGGGTGCGACCAGGCCGGTGAGTCGGGAGATGTCACCGATGCGGCGGATGCCCATCTCCAGGACGAGAAACCGGGTGTCCTCGGTGGAACGCAGCATGGTGAGGGGCATGCCGAGTTCGTTGTTGAGCGAGCCGATCGTGGCGATCGTCGGCGCGGAACCCGACAGGACGGCCGCCAGCAGGTCCTTGGTGCTGGTCTTGCCGCGGGATCCGGTCACTCCGACGACGGTCAGCCGGTCGCGCAGATGTGCCACGACGTGGGCGGCGAGCGCCTGCAAGGCGGACTTGGCATCCTCGACGAGGACGGTCGGCAGCGCCGTGGGCCGGGAGCCGAGCACGGCCACCGCGCCGGCCCGGCCGGCCTGGTCGGCGTAGTCGTGGCCGTCGGCGTGTTCGCCGGCGAAGGCGACGAAGAGGCCGCCCGGCTCGGCCAGGCGGCTGTCGAGTACGGCCGGGGCGGTCACTGTCACGGCGCCGTCGCCCTCGACTGTTCCACCCACTGCTGTGGCGATCTCGCCGAGGCTGAGCGGGATCATGTCTGGACCGCGCACGGATCGATGAAGAGCGTTGACAGCCGTCCGGTCGCTGTGGCGGCGATCGGGGGCGGGGCGGCAAGGCAGCGGATGGCAGAGGTTGGTTCGCTGGAGAACATGCCTTCCAGCCAAGAGGACCTGGTGTTGCCGGCACGTATGCGGTTTTCGATACGCGGACGATATGTTGTCGACCAACACCCCGGGAGAGCATGGCCGCGGCTGGGCGGCCGCGCCGGCTCGCTCGTGGGGTCGACCAGGCTCTCCGACAGCGTGAGCGTCAAGTCCGACGGCAGCGTTGGCGGTCTTGCGCGTTCGCCTTGTCGGCATCCGCCAGGGGCTGGAGACTCGTCCTTGCAGATCGGGTCAAGCATCGGCCTGAGCTTGTAGCGGCCGGCAACATATCGTCGGCATATCAAAAAACGCATACGCGCCGGCAACATCCGGTCCTCTTGGCTGGAAGACATGAATTCCAGCGGACCAGCACGAGCGGTGACGTGCCGCACCCGAGCGCCGGCGGCGACCTCGCGAACCGTCTCGACAACGGGAATCACGGTCTATGGGTGCGATCAGGACGAGGTTCTTCTCTTCCGAGAAATAGCGCCTCGCTTCGGCGTGGTGCCGACCATCACGAAGGCAGCGGTATCCGAGGCCACTGTCGACCTGGCAGTCGGGAACCGATGCATCAGCATCGGTCACAAGACGCAGGTCACGCGTGCCACGCTCAGCGCACTGAGCCGCGTAGGTGTGGAGTATCTCTCCACACGAAGCGTCGGATACAACCACATCGATGTGAGCCATGCGGAAAGCGTCGGTATCTCCGTCGGGAACGTGGCTTATTCTCCCGACAGTGTTGCCGACTACACGCTCATGCTGATGCTCATGGCCGTGCGTCACGCGAAGGCCACCATCCGTCGCACCGACGCTCATGACTACCGACTGAGTGAGACACGCGGCAAAGAGCTGCGCGACTTGACTGTCGGAGTGGTCGGCACAGGACGTATCGGCACAGCAGTCATCGACCGGCTGCGAGGCTTCGGCTGCCGTGTGCTGGCCTACGACAATCGCCCCGAGGCCCCCGCCGATCACACGCCGATCGACGAGCTGCTTCGGCACAGCGACATGGTCACGCTCCATACTCCGCTCACCGCGGAAACCCACCGTCTCATCGATCGCCGACGCATCGAGCAGATGAAACACGGCGCGTTCGTCATCAACACCGGACGCGGGCCGCTCATCGATACCGAAGCTCTTCTGTGGGCGTTGGAGAGCGGCAGGCTGGGTGGCGCGGCGTTGGACGTCCTCGACGGTGAGGAAGGAATCTTCTACACCGACTGCCGGAGCAAGCCCATCGAGAACCGCTCGCTGTTGCGGCTACAGGAGCTGCCGAATGTTCTCATCAGCCCGCACATGGCCTATTACACCGACCACGCACTGAGCGACATCATCAGGAACAGCCTCCTCAACTGCCTCGACTTCGTAAACGGGAAAGCATGAACAAGTTGAAGATCGGAATCATCTTCGGGGGCTCTTCCGAAGAACACCCCGTCTCCGTCAAGTCCGCCCAAGAGGTCGCAAACAACCTCGACAGCGACACATACGAACCGTACTGGATCGGCATAACGCAGTCCGGTTCCTGGCAGCTCTGTGACTCCCCCGGCACGGACTGGGAGAACGCAGAGACTCGTCCGGTCGTGCTGTCGCCCGACCACAGCGTCCACGGACTGCTCGTCCTGGAACAGGAACGATTCGAAGTGGTCCGTCTGGACCTCGTGTTGCCCCTTCTGCACGGCACATGTGGCGAAGACGGCGCGATCCAGGGTCTGTTGGAGCTCTCCGGCATTCCCTACATCGGCTGTGACATCCAGAGCTCTGCCATGTGCATGGACAAATCCCTGACCTATACCGTCGCCAAGAGCGCGGGCATCGCCACGCCCAATTTCCAGGTGGTAACGGAGAACGAGAAGGTCGACGCCGACCGGCTTCCTTATCCGGTCTTCGTGAAGCCGGCTCGTTCGGGCTCGTCCTTCGGCGTCAGCAAAGTCGCCGGTGCGGAGGGCCTGTCGGGTGCACTGGATGCCGCACGGCAGTACGACTCGAAGGTCCTGATCGAAGAGGCTGTGACCGGGAGCGAGGTCGGCTGCGCGATCCTGGGGAACTCCTCCGCCCCGATCGCGGGCGAGGTGGACCGTGTAGCCCTCTCCCACGGATTCTTCAGGATCCACCAGGAGGCCTCACCCGAGACCGGTTCGGACAACTCGACGTTCATCGTTCCCGCCGACATTTCCGAAGAATCGCGCCGGCGCGTCCAGGAGAGTGCCAAGACCATCTACCGCACATTGGGCTGCCGGGGGCTTGCCCGCGTGGACATGTTCCTCCAGGACGACGGCCAGGTGGTACTCAACGAAGTCAACACCTTTCCCGGCATGACCTCCTACAGCCGCTACCCCCGGATGATGGCCGCCGCCGGGATGCCGCTTTCCGACGTCATCGATCGGCTCGTGTCGATGACACTGGACCGGAAAAAGCGATGAACGGTGACTTCGCGTACCTGGACGAGCTGGTGCCCGGCATCCGCTGGGATGCCAAGTACGCCACCCGGGACAACTTCACCGGACGGCCGGCAGACGGATACCTGGTGAATCGGATAGTCGGCACCGAAGCCTTGTGCGAAGCCCTGGGGCGAGCGCAGGAGAAAGCCGCGTCCAGTGGCTTCGGCCTGCTGGTCTGGGACGGATACCGTCCGCAACGCGCCGTCGACTGCTTCCTGCGCTGGTCAGAACAGCCGGAGGACGGTCGGACAAAGCAGCGCCACTACCCCAATATCGAGAGGTCCGAGCTTTTCGACAAGGGATATGTGGCCGCCAAGTCGGGCCACAGCCGAGGCAGTTCCGTCGACTTGACGCTCCACACCCTTGCCACCGGAGAAAACGCTTCCATGGGTGGCGGCCACGACCTCATGGACTCGGTCTCGCATCATGGAGCCGGAGGAATAGAACCCATCGAAGCGGAAAACCGCGAGTGCCTTTGCTCCATCATGACGGACTGCGGATTCGCTCGCTACGACAGCGAGTGGTGGCACTACACGCTGGAAAGCGAGCCGTACCCGGATGTCTATTTCGACTTTCCCATCACATGACAGAAGCCTCCCTTACGTCTCACAGTGGGGAAGCCTGGACCGGAACGACGAGGTCGTCATCCGGCGTGCCGCACCATCGGGTATCGACGTCTTCCTGAGGCGCACCGATCCATCGCAACTGCACGACTGGGCCTCCGACGGATACCACTCGCGCGAGGAGTACCTGTTCTGGTCCCGAAAAATCTGCGGCTTGGCCTGCCTGCAGTCCCTGCTGCACGGCTGGACGGATGTCCGACTGTCGATGCGTGAACTCCTCGCGCAGGCCCTGGACTGGGGCTGCTACGTGGTGGAACCCGATGGCAAGGTCCAAGGACTGATATACCGGCCATTCATGGCTTGGGTCAGCTCACAATTCGGCTTCACATGCCAACTGGTCGAGAACGCACCGCTCCAGGCATCCGCCCGAGCGGTGCGCCCCGGGCAGGTCCTGATCGCTTCGGTGTCTCCTGAGATTCGCGACCCGAGAACCCACGAACCGCAACGTGGAGGGCACCTCGTGCTGATTCATGCGGTCCGAGGCGGGATCGTGCGGTTCCATAATCCGTCGGGCTACTCCTACAACGCAAAATCCGCATCGCTGCCCATGCGCGTCTTCGAGCGGTTCCATGCGGGACGAGGAATCCTGGTCCGCGCGGGACCGTGAGGCCAGGTGAACCGGCACCGCGCGCGCTGCCACCGGCGGCCACTTGGCGGGGCACAGGGAACCCACGATGAACCTTCCCGACGCGTTGCGTCGGGAAGGAACCCATGACCAAGACCACCGCCTTCCCCACGGTCCGCGGCCTGGACCACATGCTCATTCCAACCCCCAGGTCGGCTCGAACTCTCGCCCCGACCGACCTCACCACCGACCCGCAAAGCCTCTCGGCCGACACCCTGCTGTTCGGCGTCGCCGCGCTCCCGGCGGGATTGGCGGGCGAATACCTCGGCAGCACCCTGGCCATGAAGACACTCCGCTTCAGACTGGCGCGAGGCCTTTGCGGGGTGGCTGATGCCCGCGGCATGGTGATCATCGTCTTCATCGACATCGGCTTGGCACAGGGCCTGCTTACCAAGCCGGCGTTCCCTGTTCTCGTCCTGGTCACCGTCATCACGAGCGCTGCGGTCCTGCCCCTGTACCGCAGGGTGCTCCCGCAACACCTGGAGTTGCACCTCGGCAGCGAAGCGCCCCTTCCGGCGCCGGCACCACGGCCCCTGTCGACACCCGACATGCACCGATGTGCACGTACACGCCGGAGGCACGTGGCCGGGGGCGGCTTCGGAGGGCTGACGCGGTGGCGCGGATCGACCGAATTCCGCTCCCCGCCATGGGGCCACCGGCCGGTGGCGGCCGGAACCAGATCCTGAGCCGCCGGGTGGTGACATATCGTCGGCATATCGAGAATCGCATACACCCCGGCAACACCCCACTCCATTGACTGACGACATGTCCTTCACCCCCCAAGCCAAGCAATGCGACCTCCAAGCCGTGAAACCGATGGTCACGCCGATCACCGCCGCCGAGCACCTGGCGTTCGTACGGGCACAGCGGTCGGTCAGCTTTCTGCAGACCCCGGCGTGGGGCGGCGTCAAGACCGAGTGGCGCAGCGAGTCCCTCGGCTGGTTCGAGGGGCGGCGCCTGGTTGGTGCTGCGCTTGTACTGCACCGCCCAGTGCCCAGGCTCGACCGCTTCACGCTGGCGTATCTACCCGAGGGCCCGGTCATCGACTGGAGCGGCGACATCGGTGCTTGGCTCGATCCGCTGACCGCCTACCTCAAGGCCCACGGCGCGTTCGCGATCCGGCTCGGCCCGCCGGTGCGCACCCACACCTGGAGCGCCGCCCAGGTCAAGGAGGGCATCACCGACCCGGGCCGCAAACGGCTCACCGACATCACCGGCCACTGGACCGACCCGGTCGGTGCCCGCGTGGACGGCAGCCTCCGGGGCGCCGGCTGGCTGCCGCAGAGCCCGGAGGACGGGTTCGGGGTCGGGCACCCACAGTTCAAGTACGAGCTCCCGCTGATAGGCAGGACCGAGGACGAACTGCTCAGGGGCATGAACCAGCAGTGGCGTCGCAACATCAGGAAGTCGGCCAAGGAGGGAGTCGAGGTCACGGTCGGCCACGGAGGTCCGGAGGACTTCAAGGCGTTCCACGACCTCTACGTCCACACCGCCGAGCGTGACCACTTCACACCCCGGCCGCTGCGCTACTTCGAGACCATGTTCGCGGCGCTGAGTGCCGAGGACCCCGAGCGGATCAAGCTCTACCTGGCCCGTCACCAGGGCGACTTGGCCGCCGCCACGGTCCTGGTCCGCGTCGGCGCCCACGCCGTGTACGCCTATGGGGCCTCCTCCACCGCCAAGCGCGAGGTGCGTGCCTCCCACGCCTGCCAGTGGGCGATGATCCGTGACTCGCTCGCGGCCGGCTGCGACGTCTACGACCTGCGCGGCATCACCCCCACCCTCGATGCCGACGACCCGCACGTCGGCCTTGTCCGGTTCAAAGTCGGCACCGGCGGTCAGGCGACGCGGTACGTCGGCGAGTGGGACCTGCCGCTGCGGCCGATGGTCTACCGGGCCTTCGACCTCTATATGCGGCGGCGCGGCCGCTGAACCGCACACCCGCGGCCGCGGCTGCGTCTGGGGGATGTGTCGTCTCAGGTGGAGTCCGGAGTGCGGGCGTAGGTGCTCGGTCCGAACCTGGCGAGCGCGTCGCCGAGAGCGGCGGCCGCGGTAGCCGCTGGCCCCGCGCCCCGCTGAACCCCGGGGCCGCGACGGCCGGCGTCTTTCTCAGCGGAGCCGGCGGACGGGCGTCCTCAGCCGGCGAGCCCCTCGCAGCCCGGCCGGGACCGCAGTGCCAGTCGGTGCGCGTACCGGTGGAGGGACGGCTGCCCACGCGGCGACGAGGTTCCACACCACGCGCGGCCTCAGCCCTCGCGCTGAGCTCGACCGGAGGCGAGGACGAGCCCGCAGGCGCCGGTTCCGTGGACGGCGAGGGGCTCGACCAGCGCGGCGGACGCGGTCCCGGCCGGGCGGGGCTATCGCGTCCCGTGGCCGTGCTGTCGGCCGGGGCCGAGCCGACGTCGCCGTTGTCGGGCGGGGACGTCAGCGATGACGGCGGTCTGGTTATCGCTCTGGGAACGCGCGAGGTGCTTGAGCAGTGCCGCGGTCGTGCCCGTGATCGGAGGCGAGGAGCCGTGCGGAGTGCGGGTCCAGGGTGGAGAGCGCCTCCACCAGGACATCGATCGCCTCTACGGCGTCCTCGACAGCGACGGTGCTCCAGCCCGTAGGGTGCGCGGCCTCGGCGAGACGGCAGGCCGCCTCCGCCGCGGCGTCGGCGTGCTCCTCGACGCCCGGTGCAGCACCGGCGGAGAGATCCAGTGCCGGCTCGGTGACGGGCGGCTCGGGGGCGGGGGTGATGAGGGTGCCGAGTCCTCGGCCGAGGGCGCGTCGCGGCTGCGCTGGGGTCACGGAAGGAGTCTGCCGCACAGGTCGGCAGGGGCAGGCCCGAGGGCCTCCGCTGCGCACGAGCGCGCGTACGGTGGGCCTTCGGCGCCGACGCACAGCGCCACCGTGGCCGAGGTGACGATGTGGTCCGCGACATCCAGGAGCACCGCTCCGGCGCTGGCCTTGCGTCAGCTCGCCGGGGGGAGCCTCGTGACCAGTGACCCGATCGACTACCGTACGGCCGCCGGCTTCGACGGCGCCGGGTAGGTAGTTGGCGAAACCGTTGGCCGTACCGACGTCAAAGTAGCGTTCAGGAAGCGCCCGTAGACGTCTGATTTACCACTCGCGGTTCACGCTCTCGCAGGAGGCGGTGACCAGAATGTTGGACCTGCCGTCTCCCCTCGGCGGGTTGTCGATCCGCTTGAGACCAGGGCGTATGCAGTTATAGCGGTGGGCGACCGCGCCTTGGTAGTCCCGCAGCTCGATGGTGATGAACGCCGGCTTCCAGAACATCCCGTTCCCCTTGAGCCACTGGTCGACATCATCCTGGGGAGGGTTGTTCCCTCGAAGGAAGCTGATCTCATGGTCCCTGCCGGAGACCGCGAGGACCCACTCCGCGGGGCGACCGGCGACGTTGACGAAGAAACTGTGCGCGCTCAGTGCGTCACCGGGGAGGAGGTTACCCTCGTCGAGGGCCGAGGAGGTCGAGGTCGTCTGCTGGGGGGCCGCGTCGGCGGGGCTCACGGCGAGACCGCATGCTGCGGCGGCGATCGCCATGGCGGCAGCCGCCTTGCCGAGGCGCTGGAGTGCGGTGCTGTGATGCGACATGGTGCTCCATTCCGAAAATGAGCCTGGGCAATGTCATCCCATCCCCGGAGAGCGGCGATTGTCACCATAGGGGCGGGAATTTTGGCTTGATCCGCTCGGAAGCGAGTGCTGATGACAGCCGTTCCCGCGCCAGTACCAGCCGGGAATCGGGGTCGGACTGCGGCACGGGTAATTCACCGTTCGTGGCCGCATCACGGGCCGGTGAAGATCCCGTGCCCGCCGATACGCCGCCAGACGATGTGCTGCGCCCCCTGTATCCGCTCTGGCCCGTAGGACCAGGTCGCGCGTCCGGCTCCGGACCAGGTGAGTTCGTAGACGCCCGGCGCGCAGCGGACGCGTCTGATGCGAAGACCCGCGCGGAAACGGCCGGCGCGGAGGTCGGGGACGAAGGCGCGGGTGACGACGCGGCGGAAAATCTGAGCTGCGACAATGAGCGCTGGGCCGGGTGAACGGCCATGCGGACCGGGAGGAATGGGTGGAGCGGATCACCGAGGAGCAGGTCAGGCAGGTGATCGAATTCGTGTTCGCGCGGATCCCCGACAGGGCCTCGCTCCAGGGCGAGCTGCCCGCCGCGCGGCCGAAGCCCTGCGCCTGGCCGCCCTCAGGCAGGCCGCGGCGGTGCGCTTCCACCGGGACTCCTCGGCGGCGGCAGCCGCGGCCACTGAACTGCACGCGACCGCCTCATGGAACCTCCTGGTCGCCTTCGCCGAAGTCTGGGATGATCACCCGAATTTCCCCGCCGGTGCTGCCATAGAGACCTTCGAGTTCGACTCCGAGTCGCCCTTGTCGCCGACTGCG
The DNA here is from genome assembly GCF_055585605.1 of Streptomyces sp. NPDC052910. Lineage (NCBI taxonomy): Bacteria > Bacillati > Actinomycetota > Actinomycetes > Kitasatosporales > Streptomycetaceae > Streptomyces > Streptomyces sp. NPDC052910. The sequence continues at coordinate 15,863 of NZ_JBVJJR010000011.1, read as the reverse complement.
CACCGCGACCCGCCGCAGGAGCGATAAGCCCTACGGGATCGTGGCTGTCCGGGTGCTTCCCCACCCCTACGGAAAGCGCGGCCGGGGTGGTTACCGCGAGGAGGGCGGGGCGCTGCGCTTCTCGTACTTGCTGTGACCCTGACGTTTGTCTCAGCGCGACGTGAGTGCGGCGTGGGCTGCAGCCTCGTGTAGCCCTTCGGTTGCTGGTCGGCGGCAGATTCGCTCACGAATTCCTCATGTGTGCTTTCGTTCGAATGTGCGACGGAGGGTCGCGGTGTGACCTCCGCTACTCCCTCCTCGGCGTTGGTGACGCTGGGTAGCTGTTCGCCTGCTCGAATTGAGTAATGCGGTGCGCATGCGTCGGCCGGTAACGCGTGCGCTCGCCCGCGACTGTACGCAATACGTAGTCAGACGGTCGCCCTGAGCGGGATTTCGTCCCCTGCGGCGTGAGTGTCGGGCACCCGAAATCGCTTAGCTGGTAAGCGAACTGGCGGCACAACCACCCGTGTGTGCACCTTCGTTGGCCGGTTCGGGCCGACGTGGGTTTTCACGAAGAGGGGCTATGACCAGCACGAGCTGTGCCGCTCCGCCGGTGCGCACCGCCCCCCGGGGGGGCAGCGGCGATCCCCCGTCTTGTGCGCTCGGCACCCGCCCCCTCGTCGGGGCACCGATGACCGACGGACGTTCTCTTGGTCTGCCGGACGGACAGACCCCGGACAGTGGGGAGCACTTCGATCTGCCGCTGGACTACCAGGCGTTCTACATCTCCCGCCAGGAGATCTACCACGACTACGCCACCGAGCTCCTCGGTGACCGGGAGGAGGCCGAAGAGCTCGTCCACCACGTCATGCTCGAGATCTTCCACGCCTGGGACGACCTTCTGTCCAGCCGGGACTTCGAGGAAGAAGCCTGGATGATCATGCGGGTGGCGACCGTCCAGCGGCTGCGCCGGGAGAAACGGCGGCCGGCCTTCGTCGCGAAGGGCGCCTTCACCCGCCTCATGGACAAGGCCCGCGACCAGCTGAAGGACCTGGAGGAGAGCATCGGCCTGTACTCGGCGATCGCCCAGCTCCCGCCCCGGCAGTTCGACGTCATCGTCCTGCGTCATTTGCTCGGCTACCCCACCCGGAAGATCGCCTGGTTCCTCGGGCTGGACCCCCGCACCGTCGACTACCACGGCCGCAAAGGCAGAGACCGCCTCGGCCGCCAACTGGGCATTTTCGACCGTCCCGAGGGGGACAAGTGACACCCGGCATCGACGACCTGTTGGCAGAAGCCACGGTCCCCACGACCCCGGCTCACGGCTTCGACGTGGGCGCGGCGCTGCGCCGCCTGGCGGACGACGCCGCCCGCACCCGGCGGGACCGCACCGTGGTCCAGCTCCGTCAGTCCCGCGAAGCGCGTCGCAGGCTCGACATGATCTCCCGATGGGTGGTCACCCTTCCGGAAGCATCCGCGCAACTGGGCGACTTCGCCGATGAGGACCAGGTCGACGTCGAAGGCATCCTGGTCTTCGCGTGCCTGCTGAGACTGACCGGCTACCTGGACTCCGCGCAGTTCTGGTGGCAGATAGCCGCCGGCGCGGGGAACCGCATCGCCTCCTACTGCCTCCACCTGCACCACCTGCAGTTCGACGAGCAGAGGATGGCCAGGCTCTGGTTCGACGAGTTCACTCACCTCTCCGACCACGGCTGCCCCCACCTCCCGCCCAACCGCGCCGGACTCGCGACGGCAGCCCTGCACCACATCCGGCAGAGCGGCACCAGGGGACCGCTCACCGCTGAAGGGCTCAAGGACGAAATCCACCGGCTGGCTGCCACGGCGAGCCACGGCATCGTCAGCCGCCCCGACCACCGACTCGCCGAGCGACTCGTCGAGCTCACCGACCACCTCTGAGCACTCATATCCCTCACCGGCGGGCCGGCTCAGCCGCCCGGCCCGCCCGACACCCCCTCTTGGAGTCGTCGTGAGCCGGACAGAGAAGACCGAACCACCCCCTCCATACCCTGCAGCTACGCCTCGGAGGACTGAAAGTCACCCTGCAAAGACGGCCCACCAAAGTGATCAGTGCGGTGGGGACGGTGCTGACCGGTGTCCTTATCTGGTGCTTGACCGGCGATCCCGCCTTCCCGCTCGGCACATGACCACCAGAGAGGAAGAAGCCGGCGGGCGCCGATCACGGGCCAAGACGCCCCGTCCACCCGCCGCGCCCGCCCCCGGTTGGGACAGCACTGCGGCTTCTCGTCCGTCAGCGGGCAGTGCCCAGGCCATCCGAAGAGACCATGAGCCGGTCGGCGCCGCACATCTCGCACGCCTGTGCGCCCGGCCGGCGCAGAGCCTCGCGCGCCTGGTCGGTGGTGAGATCCGCGGAGCCTTGGGCGACGAAGCACGAGGCGTGGTGCAGGACGCTGCGCTGGGGGCCGGTGTCGTTGTACGGACGGCGCGGGTACATGATCTTCCAACAGTCGGAGTCGTCCCCGCGGACCTGCGGCCAGCCCGCCCTTGCGCTTTCGCCGGCCGCGTTCTCGCGTTCCCGGGGCGGGGACGGGGAGCGGCGGGTCAGGGGCTGGCGCGGGCGAGAGCGGCAGGATGCCGTCGCAGCGGCACGCCCTTGTAGGCTTCCGCTTGCGGCCCGCCCGCCCTCCGGGCCCGGCACGCCGTCGCCGACGTCTCAGCGGTCCACCCTTTCCGCGGGGTCGAAGGGGTTGGGGTAGGCGGCCATTTCCTCCAGCCGCGTGATGACTGTCTGGCAGTCGCCCAGGGCACGGTGGCCGCCGCCCAGCGGCTGCCAGGTGTAGTTGCCCCAGTAGTGGTGCCAGGCGCCGTAGAAGGCGGCTTACTGCTCCATCGCGCACTCCTCCCACTGCTGCGCGTCCAGCCATGCCTGTGCGGCTGGGTGTCGCCAGTCGCCGTACCGGGGGGGTTTGGTCAGGTCCGCCGTGTGCAGGGCGAGGTGGTGCAGGTGGAGTTCCCACAGCAGCCGTCCGGTGTCGTACTCCCGGTTGTAGATCACGATCCTCCGCCCGGCGAGAGCCTCGGTGAGGCGGGGGGAGGACCTCGGAGAAGGAGGGGGCGTCGGCCACCATCGCGTCGGTGATGCCGTGAATCGCCGTCGCTTCAGCCTGGATCGGCTCGCCGGGGCCGAGAAGCGTGTTGAGCGGCACCGTCCCGGACGCCGTGGTGACGGCGACCTCCACGATCCGCGAGTCGCAGTCCAGGCCCGTCGTCTCGGTGTCCAGGATCGCGTACGCCTCCGGCTCGGCCAGGATCTTCTGCGCCCACGCGATGGTGGGCCCCAGGTCGTCTAACCGCTCCCGGCCCGTCGGCCGCTGCGCCTCGGCGCGCTCCCACTCGATCTCCTCCTGACACGGACCGCAGTGCCGGTCGGCCATGGCGCGTTCCCGCTCGCTCATCGTGGACCACACCGCGAGCGGGACTATCTGCACCAGGCGCCGCTGGCACGACCGGTCCACCAGCGACCGCGCCACCTTTCGGCCGCACTCGATGTGTTCGCCGCAGGCCAGGCGCAGCCCGCCGCTGTATCCCCCCAGCGGCGTCGGATTCCGGAAGATCGTGCCGCACACCTGGCACGTACGCCGCCGCAGCTCGGCCGCCTGCTGCCGCTGGCGGTCCCTGCACGGCCGGCACGTCCCCCACACCGGGGACGGGAGCACCTCGCCGCACGCCGTGCAGGTGCGCCGCTGCTCCATCTGCCGGCGCTGCAGAGCCGGCAGCGGCCGCATCCTCGCCGACTGCTCCGAATCCCACAGTGCGACCCGATCCCCGTACCAGCGCGTGTAGATGTACGCGGCCGGGCGCTGCCCCGCTCCGGGCTTGCGCCGCACCCGGCGCAACTGGGTCTTCGTCCGCAGAAAGGCCGGCGCCCGCCCGCTGCCGTACACCGGCACCCCGCCCACGAACGTTAGCGGCTCGCCCCGGGCCACCTGGTCCGGATCAACGTCGTCCCGCCCGACCGCCGACGCGGTCAACACCTCACTCACGGCTACTCTCTTCGGCCTAACAACCGACCAAGCGGAACGAACGTGACATAAGGCCTAAAGTGGCGTCAAGTGCCCCAAGATGTAGGCGAGTTGACCGTGCATGCTTAGAACTGCGTCCGCGTACGCGAGGGAAAATTCACCCGTCAAGGCCCCCCGCATCTGACCAACCGAGCTGTCTGGCGGCCGGGGCGAGGCAGTGGGATAGGTCTGCATGGAACGATGACGAACATGCGTTCCCGAATACCGCGGGCTCTGGCGCGGCCGCTGAAGCTTGGGGAGATCCTCCACCTGAGCACGGTGCTCGACGTCGATCCGGATGTGGTCCCGGTCCTGGCCGGCGAACTCGCGGTGGGGGACGAGATCGCGTCCTGGCCCGACGGTCAGGTGACCCGTGAGCCCTACCCGCGCCCGGACGGACGCGTCGAGGTTGAGATCAACGGCGCCTGCCTCGACACCGACGCGCACGAACGGGTCGGGGTACGGGCCCCATTGGATCTCCCAGCCGATCCGGATACCGCCCGCGCCCTGGACCAGCGTGTCGGTCTGGATCCACGACCGCGGACCCACCGGAGTACGCACCTCGCTGTCCGCACGGTGCCCGTCCGCCACGGACACCTGCACGATCCGCTCCTGGTAGGCCTTGTGTTCCAGCCGAGGTCCTCGCGGGTCAGGTCCAGTTCGATGCGCCACTTCTCGTGCCAGACGATGTTCGCCACCGTGCACCGCCTTCCGATGCTGGAAGAATCACCTCCTCGAGGGTAGGAGCAGGCACTGACAACCCGGCAGACACGGGATTAGCTGTATGAACTGGGAAAGCTTGTTCGCATCACTCATGGCAGGGCGAGGGCGCCGTGGCCGCAGGCATACCTGATCCGGCCCGTGCAGGTCTGCCACGTGAACGGCAAGGTCATCATCTCGTCGACCTCACCTGCGGACTCACCCAGGCCGGCCGCCGGAGAGGACGCGGTCGGCGAGTGTTGTCGCCGGGCTTCCGGGAAGGGATGTTGTTCACCCCCCTCCGTATCCCGGCATTGACCTGGCCCCACCAGGACCCCTGATGAGGGAAGGATCTCCGTCATGTCCCTTGAACACGCTCTGGGAACCACGTCGCCCGAGGCTGATCCGATAGCAGTCGCCCAGGCCCTTGAGCTGGACGTCCTGCCGGAGCTGGACACCGTCCGCGATCAGCTCCCCGGCTGGGCCACCTCCCACAGCCTGGAACTGCTCCGCACGCGCCTGGGGGGACAGCACCTTGAATGTGTGATCAGCCCGGGCACGATGAGTGCACAGGACTTCGTCGCCCTGGCAGCCCGTGCCCGTGCGCCCTTCATCTACTACTACGACGCGCTCTTCAACGCCCAAGAGTTCGGCCTGGAGGAGGAAACCCTCGTTCTCCTGGACGCGGGCGGACGCAAACGACTGACCGCGCTCCTCGCACGAGCCCGGACACACCACGGCCGATGCCAGGAACTGCGCCTGCACTTTGTCGCGGGCGGCATCGTTCACACCTGGCACGCCGACGCTCTGTGGTGGGACCAGCTCGAGAACGAACTGGACGAGCTAGGCGAAAAGTGCATCGAACAGGAGAAGCCCCAACCCGAAGAAGCGCCCTCCACACCGGAAGAGGTCGACCGCCTGGCCAGCCATCTTGAGAGACTGCCGGCTTTCCGTGAGGTGACGAAGAGGAGCGAACGGGAACGGGTCCTGCTCCGAGAGTTCCCCCAACTGCGCTCACAGCGCTTCAACGGGCTGGGCCGACTCGGCTGGGACACCCTTGAGGAGGCCACAGCCCGGGTTGCTGAGGCGGCCAGGAAGGCCTACGGTGACTTCACCGCGCATCTGCCGGACCTTGCCCGGGACGCACTCGAGGCCGGTGTCCTCGAACATGCCACCACAGCAGCCGCTCGCCGCGCTGCCCTGCGGGCCTTCGCACAGGATCGGTCCGGCGGCTATCCGCCCTCCAAGGAGTTCGTCGAACTCCTCTACAGCGAGCCGCTGCTCAGGAAACCGCGGTGAAGGGCCGGCCGATGACCACCGCTCCGACCTCCGGCTTCTCCGCCTTCGCCCTGGAGCCCTTCCCCGAGCTCCAACTGGGCGACGACCTGGCGAGCTCCATCACCGGCGTCCTGAGCCGTACCGGCACCGAGCTGTGCGACGAGGACATCGTCGTGGTCGCGAGCAAGGCCGTGTCCGTGGCGGAGAAGCGGTAAGTCGACCTGGCTAGCGTCACCGCAGCCCAGCGCCAGCGCCCCGCGTGCCGTGACTCATGGCCAGGCGCCCGGGCGGGGGCCGTCACGCTCCCCGCCCGGGCGCCTGGAGACTACGGATTCGGCCTCGGGGAACATCGGTACAGCGGTTATCGGTGAGAACGATCATGGTCAGGGGGCGAGGGCGCTGACCCTGTTCTCGTACTCGCGGCGGGCCTTGCGCTGGGCTGGCACTGCGGGGAGGCCCTGGCCGCCGTTGAGCGGCTAGCAGCGGGCGAGAAGCTGGCGGTGCACGGCGGGGACGGCGCTGACGCGCAGGGTGTAGCCCTGGCCGCGCCGTACGGTCACGCCCTGGTCGAGCGCGGCTCGCTCGACGTCGTCCAGCCCGGAGCTCCGGAGGAAGTCGGCCACCTTGCCCGGCATGTCGAGGGTGACCGACAGCTCCGGCGCCGGCGTCTTCTCCGCTGTGGCAACGTGCTCCGGCAGGAGGTCGTCAACGGCGGTGCGTACGGCGCCGCGGCTGACGTTGTGCTCGCGGGCCAGGGCGGCGCTGGACTGGCCTTCCAGGAAGACGGTGCGCGCATCGGCGACCGCGCCGCCTGCGAGGGCGGGGCGGTGTCCACCCTTGTTGCCCTTGCCTCGGCGGCACGCAGTCCGTCGTAGGTCAGCTCGCGCTGGAGGTCGCGTTGGAGTTCGCCGGCGGCGGCGAGAGTCTGCACCATGAACTTCACGGTGGACAGCAGCTCGCCGGTGCGCGGGTGGCGGGCGGTGAGGTCCATGGCGGAGAACGCACCGTCGTGGATGCGCAGGGCGAGCTGGTCGCGGTGCAGGACTTCGAGGACGTCGAGAATGTGCTGGTTGCCGCGCACGAGGCGGAACATCTCGGAGATGTGCACGGTGTCGCCCGGCCGCGCGTAGGTGAGCAGTTCGCCGAACTTCGGACGCTGGAGCGGGTGGAGGCGCCCGGGTCCTCCTCGAAGACGGCAGGGTTCTCGATCCCGGCCTCGGCCAAGACGAGGTCCCGGCGGGCGGTGGACTGCTGGTCGGTCGACACCCGCTTGTAGACGAGATTGGCCACGCTGTTTCCCCGCTTCTGCCACCGCATCGGACCCTTGGGTGTCATCTAACCCTGTCGTCATCCGTCATCGGATCTCATTGGATCGGGGCCGCCGTCGGGTCCCGGAATCACTGGGTTCATTGGACGTCCGCCGCCCCTGTCGTCAAACGATCGTTTGACGACAGTGTTACTGCCTCGCGGACGAGACTTGACGCCCTCAGCTTGTGAAAGTCTGGGTTCCGATGACGGACAGCAGAGCCAGGCGCTGGGCGTCGTCGGTGTCGGGCTGGGCGGTGTAGACCATGATGCGCAGGTCGTTGCCGGCGACGTGGAGGACGTCGCAGTCGAGGGTGATCGTGCCAACGCTGGGATGGTCGATGGTTTTGCGGCTCGACTGGTGTTCGACGGTGGTTCCGGTGTCCCACAGTTCGGCGAAGTGGTCGCTGCGTCGCCGGAGTTGGGTGATCAGGTCGTTGAGTGCGGTGTCGTGCGGGTAGAGGGCACTGGTGCGGCGCAGGTCGGCGGCGAGGAGTTTTTGGAGGGCGCCGTTGGATTCTGTGGTGTGCCGTACGCGGGTGGTGGAGGTGATGAAGGCGCGCCAGGCTGCGTTGAGGTCCGGGCCGGACCATGCTCCTATGAGCGCGATGTAGTGGGGGTTGGCCAAGAGCTGGGTCCAGGTGGCGTCGTAGACGGCAACGGGGGTGGTGCTCAGGCGGTCGAGGATGCGGTGGACGCCCGGGGGGATATGGCGGGGCACGGTGCCGGGGCCGGGCACGGTGAGGCCGGCGAGCCGGAACAGGTGCTCGCGTTCGTGACGGTCCAGGCGCAGGGCGCGGGCGAGCGCTTCGACGATCTGGGACGAGGGGTTTTTGGCGCGCCCCTGTTCGAGGCGGATGATGTAGTCGGCGGAGATCCCGGCGAGCTGGGACAGTTCTTCGCGCCGTAGTCCGGGGGCCCGTCTGCGGCCGGTGCCGGTCAGGCCGGCCTGGTCGGGGGTGATGCGGTCGCGCCAGGCGTGCAGGGCCTCGCCGAGGGCGGTGGTAGGCATGAGGTCATGGTGACAGAAACGGCTTTTGCCTAGCCTGGTACCGATAGTCCCAGGAAAGCGCGTCTACTGCCTGATCATCCGATCAGTAAGGATGCTGGTGGTCATGAACGAGACCACAGCATCGAAGAACGCTCCTGTCGTCGGATTCCTCGGCCTGGTTGACCAGGGGCTGCCGATGGTTCGTGCCATCGCCGAGGCCGGGTTCCCGTTGCGGGTGTGGGCCCGGCGCCCTGCCTCTCTGGAACCCCTCACCGGTGTCCCGCACGCGGCGGAGGGTTCGGTTGAGGCCCTGGCGGCTGCGTGCGACATCGTCGCTCTGTGCGTGGGCACCGACGAGGACGTGGGACGCCTCGTGACGCAGATGCTGCCGCATCTGCGCGAGGGCGCGATCGTCGTCGACCACGACACGGGCCTCCCGGCCACCGCGGCCCGCCTGGCCGAGCAGTGCGCAGCCCGTCGGGTCGCGGTCGTGGACGCCCCGGTCAGCGGCGGCCGAGGAGGGGCGCCTGACTTGTATGGCCGGTGGGCCCGACGACGCCGTCGCGCGGTGCCGCCCGGTGTTCGAGGCGTTCTCCGCCCACGTCGTGCACCTCGGTCAGGCCGGCGCGGGGCAGACGGCGAAGCTGTTCAACAACGCGCTGCTGATGCTCAACCAGCGCTCCGTCGCCGACATCGTGGCTCTCGCCGCCCATCTGGACGTGGACCTCGGCCCCCTGGTGGACGTCCTCAAGCTCGGCAGTGCCTCCAGCGCCGCGCTGAGCCTGCTGAACACAATGGTGCACCCCGCCAACGTCGACCACTTGTCCAAGGTGGAGGCGCTGGACATGGAACTGTTCGACCAGGCCATGCGCGACGCCGGTATCGAGGCCGGCGAGGTCACGGAGCGGGGCCTGTCCGGGGCACGCGGCCTGCCTGCCCTGCTGACCCGCCTGAACGGCTGTAGCCCGCCATGGACACCATCAGCGAGGTCACCCGGCTCGTGCTGCGCGAGCGCCAGAGCCGCGACCGCGGCTGGTACGAGCAGATGGCGGCCTGCTACAGCGCCGACAGCCGCATCGAGATGAGCTGGTTTTCGGGCAGTGCGCCGAGTTCACCGCCCAGACCGAAGCGATGGCTGGGCGCGGGGACATCGCCGTGCACCGGCTGGGCCCGCCCGCCGTGCACGTGGACGGCGACCGTGCTCTGGCGGAGCTGCCCCTGATCATCGAGTGGCGCATCGACGTGGACGGGGTCCAGGCCGACCTCGCCTCCACCTGCCGCTCCCAATACCGCGCCCGCCGCGGCGGGGACGGGGTCTGGCGCATCGTCGCCATCACCTCGATCTACGAGAAGGACACCCTCACCCCCGTCCTTCCCGGCACATCCCTGCCCCTGGACCCCGCCGAGCTGGCCTCCTACCGGCCCTCTTACCGGTTCCTGTCCTGGTTCCTCAACCGCCAGGGATACCCCCTGACCGGCGACGACCTGGGCGATGACCAGCCCGAACGCGTCGCCCAGCAGTACCGCAGCGAGTTCGCCTGGCTGCACGCCATCCCCACCGCCCCGGCCCTCTGAAGCCGGAAACCGAAAGGACACCTCTTTCATGAGCAAGCTCGCTCTCGTCACCGGCGCGACCTCCGGCATCGGCAAGGCGTTCGCGGAGCGCTTCGCCGCCGACGGCTACGACCTGATCATCGTCGGCCGCCGCCAGGAACGCCTCGATGAGTTCGCTGCCGCCCACCCAGGCACGGCCGTGCGTACGGTTACCGCCGACCTGTCCACCGCGGCCGGCATCGACACCCTCGCGCAGATCTGCGCCACCGAGCCGCTGGACATCCTCGTCAACAACGCCGGCGTCTCGCATTACATGCCGCTGGCCGACCTGCCCGCCGACAAGGCCCAGGAACTCGTCAACGTCAAGGTCCTCGCCCCCACCCAGCTCATGCGCGCCGCAATAGGCCCCATGCAGCAGCGCGGCACGGGCACCATCCTCAACGTCGCCGGCATGATCGCCTTCTCCGGCCCCGCCGACAAGAGCGTCATGCCCCGCCGCGCCGTCTACGCCGGCACCCTGGCCTACCTGGTCGCCATGACCCAGACCCTGGCCGCAGAGGTCGAGGACTCCGGCGTCACCGTCGGCGTCGTCTGCCCCGGCGTCGTGGCCACCGAGTTCCACTCCTCCCAGGGCCTGGACATGAGCGCCGTGCCCCGCATGAGCGCCGACGACCTCGTCACCGGCGCCTTGCGTGGCCTCGAACTCGGCGAGACCGTCAGCGCCCCCGGCGTCGAGGACTACCAGGTCCTCCAGGACGTCTTCACCGCCGACCTTGCCGCCTTCGGAGCCCAGGCCCCCACCCTCGCCGACCGCTATACCAAGTAACCACCACCGACCAGGATGCCCCGGATCCCCACACCATCCGGGCGCCGCACCCCTCACCTCGGGGTGCGGCGCTCGCTACACAGGCTCAGCGCGGAGCGCAGGGTGCTCTCACTCTCCGCCTATACCGATCTCATCCTCGTCCAGTTCCGGGGAATCCGGGTCGCGCAGCGGGCGCAGAGCCCCGGCGTCCGGCACGCTGGCGGCGAAGCTGTAGCGGCCGAGCAGGTTCAAGTTGTGGTGCTTGAGCGGGGACAGTCGGGCGATGTCCTCGTCCCGGATCTCATGGCCCCCGGCGCGGAGCTGGGCGACGGCGGCGTCGATGTACTTCGTGGTCCAGAGCACGATGGCGTTGAGGACCAGGCCGAGCGCGCCGAGCTGATCCTCCATGCCGTCCCGGTACGCCTGGTGGATGGTGCCCCGCTTGCCGTGGCACACGTCCCGGGCGAGCTTGTGGCGAGACTCCTGGACGGTGAGCTGCCGATTCATCTGCCGACGGTAGGTGTCGTCCAACGGGTCGACGACCCGCAGCAGGTGCTCGGTCTTCGCGATCCGCCCGTACTCGGCGAACGCCGCCCCCAGCAGGGTCGGGCGGCCGTCGCGGCCGAACATGCGCAGCAGGTCGTAGGCGCGGACCTGGTTGGTGACCAGGGAACCCGCGACCTTCAGCATGTCCGGCCAGTGCGTGATCACCTCGTTCAGGTTCACGCGGTTGCGGGCCAAGTCCTCCACCGGGCCGTACGTACCGGTCTCGACGCCGGGCATCGTGGCCCGCCAGAACCGCTGGTCGTCCAGGTCGCGGAACCGGGGGGCTGAAGTTGTAACCGAGGATCTTGAACAGGCCGAACACCATGTCCGAGTTTATGTGGACAGTTCAAGTTGATCATGTCTCCGGTGTGTCGACGGGTTGGCCGAGGTCGGCCAGGAGCCTCTCGATGCGTTCGCTGGTGCAGTGGTGGCGTTCGACTTCGCGGTCCCAGCCGCGGTCGGCCTCGTCGCGGGCGAGGGTCTGCTCGACCTCGCGTCGTGCTCGCAGCCGTGGTGCGTACTCGGGTGTGGTGACGAACTTCGCGCAGGTCAGGTAGAGGTCGCACTCGCAGGGGCCTTCGGCGGGGAGCCGGAGGCAGCGGCCGAGTTCGAGTTCGGTTTTGAAGAAGTTGGTCTTGAGCCAGTCGACCGAGGTGTCGGGCAGCGTGCCGTTGCGCAGTTCGTCGGCGGCCGGGCCGGCGATGGTGGCGCCGGGTCCGAGCACGGCCTGGTAGTCGCGCAGGACTTCCTGGTCGCTGATCTGCGCGTAGACGAGGGCCATGTTCACGGAGGTGTGCCCGAGGACCTTCATGATGGTGTGGAGCTTCGCGCCGCGTTCGGCGAGCTGGGTGCCCACCGTGTGGCGGAACCGGTGGGCCGAGACGGTGCCGCGGCCGGTACCGCCTCGCCCGCCGGGACGGACGAGGCCAACGGCCTTGCAAGCTGCCTGGATCGGGGTCTCGAACAGGTAGTACGTCGACAGCAGCTTGCCGTGGCTCATGAACAGGTAGCGGATCTCCTCGCCGGTCCGCTCATCGGTGAACGGCCGCTCGGGTGCGTGTCTGCGCAGGTCGATGACCTTCTGCAGGGCCTCGGCGGCATCCTCCTGCAGGGGGACGACGCGTTCCTTGTAGGTCTTGCGGCCGGACAGGCGGAGCCGCGCGGTGCCGTCCGGGTAGCGGTCCAGGCAGTCCAGCGGCAGACGCTGGATCTCGGTGCGGCGGGCTCCGGACCAGCGGGCGACCAGCAGAGCGGCCCGCTGGAACGGGCAGGCGATCGCATCGATGGCGGGCATCAGCCGGTCGAGGTCCTGCTCGGGGATGAACCGCGGCACCTTCTCGGTGTACTTCGGTGCGTCCCCGGCGCCGATGAGGGTGTGGCCGGGCACGTCGTCGTACTGCCAGAGCGCGGTGTCCCGGAAGAACTGCGACAGCCCGGAGATCCGCTGGATCCGCGACATGACGCCCAGCGGCTTGCCCGTGGTCGGGGCCGGTGCCTCGGCGATGTGGCCGATCCAGTCCAGGCAGTGCTGGCGCGTGACGTCGGCGAACGTCGTGATGCCGGGGTGGTGTTCGCCGAGCCACTGCCCGAAGACCCTGACCGCGAGCTCCAGCTTCTCCACCGTCGAGGGGGCGTCGGTCAGCCGGCGGGCCGCGAGCCACTTCTCCGCGACGGCCTGCATCCGGGGCGGCAGCACCAGGGGCGGTTTCCACGACGGCATCAGCTTGCGCGGCTGGACGGCGACCTGGCCACGGTGGAAGAGCACCACCTCCAGCTGGTGCAGGTGCGTGATCCAGCACTTCGCCGGGTCCTCGTAGAACTGCTCGGCCGATGGGGAGAAGGCCGCGAACTCAGGGTTCTCGGGGAACAGGCGGATCGCTTCCAGGACCTCGGCGACGTGTTCGCTGGTGATGTTGGCGACGCCGGTCAGGCCGTTGCGGAGCACGATCCGGGCCACCGACCAGTGCATCGCCTGCTTCGCCGCCGGGCTGCTGTAGCCGAGGGCGATCCTCGACCAGCGTCGTGGTGCCCAGGTCGATCCCGGCGAGCGCGGCCTGGTCGTGGACGCGCAGCTGGCCGACGGCGAACATCCGTGATCGGTGTGGCTGTCCCGCACACCTGGCGGTGTGGTCTTGGCCATGAACTTCCTTTTCGTGATGCTGTCGGGCGGTCAGTGGGGTGCGCGGGCCGACGGGCAGGCCGCGAGGTCGTGCGCCGGGGCGGCGCCGCCGTGGGCGACGGGCCGGTGGCACTCGCCGAAGCTCTCCCGGAGCCGGGCGAGCAGACCGACGGCACGAGCTTGTCGTCCACCTCACGCGGCAGCAGCGGCTTGACGCCCACCTTCCGCCGGGCCAGCGCCGGCAGTCCGCGCACCCCGGCCAGGACCCGCTTCCCGGCACTCGCCGCGTCCAGGGCCTTCGACTCGCCCAGCAACGCGAGGAACGGACGGACCGTGGCGTACCGGTTCGTGAGCGCGACCCGCATGGCGACCTCGGCCGAGTTCTCGTCCTCGGGCACCAGCGAGACCACGGTGGCCGCCGCGGTCATCACGGCGGCGCGCGGAGCGACTTCCTCTACGGCTGCCCAGAGCGCGGCCACGTCCAGGTCCGTCGCCTGCTCCTCGACCAGCTCCAGTTCCTCGAACAGCACCTTCGCCGCCCGCGCAAGCACCCGTGACGCCTTCTCCCAACTGCGGCAGCGTCGACAGCCGCTCCTTCTCCGTCTTCCGCTTCGCCGTATTCAGCAGCCGGGTGGCCATCAGGACCTGGAACAGGTCCAGGGCCTCGTCGATCGCCTTCGCCTCCAGGTGCCGCATCACCGCGGTGAGCATCGCCGTGCGCTTCGGCTCCGCCGCCCGCTCCAGCAGCGGCGCCTTCGACCCCAGCGCGTACCTGGCCAGCGCCGCCATCCGGTTCGGCGGGATCTGCGACAGCCTCAGCCGCCCGAGCCGGTAGGCGCCGATCTCGTCCACCCGCTCCAGCGCGCGGGCGAACGCCGTCCCCGTCGTCCGCGTCGGCGGCCGGCGCAGCCGCTCCAGCTCCGAGAACCGCGAGCCCTCCGGCGTCTTCAACGTCGCCACCAACTCGCCCTGTAGCGCCGGATCCGCGCGGCGGGCCGCGCCCGCGACCGTGGCGTGCAGGCGCTTCTCCGCGACCTGCCGCGCCTCCGATACCTGCCGGGCCAGCACCGAAACCCCGGGCAGCAGGACCCGGTGACGGCGCAGCCAGCCCACCGCGTGGTCGAACAGCGCCTTCGGACCCTCGGCGTGCGTCCACGCCGGCCCGTGCAGGAACGTACGGACCGCCGGCCCCACTCGGCATCCTCGTAGGGGTGGTAGCCGTAGGCGTCCCGGATCTCCCACGCGTGGTCGTACAGCGTCTGGCGCCGCTCCGTGTACCGCTTGACCACGGACGGGTCCTCGATGCCGAGCTGCACGGCCAGGTGCTCGACCACCGGCCACGGCACCGCGAGCGGGTCCTCCAAGAACAGCCCGACGTACCGCACCGTGCACATCTGGAGCGCGAACCCGAGCCGGTGATGCTTCGTACGCCGCAAGGCGATCAGGTCCCGGTCCACGTCGTCCAGGAAGAAGAACCGCTCCAGCTCGGGCCTCGTCGGCTCCTCGGCGAACGTCCCGTACGCCTCGGCCTGCTCATCGCATAGAAATCCCACCGGCACGAGCCGGACCGTAGCCAGCCCCCGACCGGGCCCGGAAGCGTTTCACCGAACCCCAGCGGCGCAGTGGATCACTGTGCTAGACGCCCATGATCGTTCTCACCGATAACCGCTGTACCGATGTTCCCCGAGCCGGATCAGTTGGGTGAGAAGGGCTGTGACGTGCTCCGGGCCCGCCTCGGGGAAGTCGGCGGCCAGTTTCGCCGCCAGGTCGGCGAAGCGGACCGGGGCCTGCGCGGCGTCCAGCGCCGCTCGCACGGGGGCGGTGTGGCGCAGCGACACGTCCACGGCCGCCGTGCCCTGCCCGCGCGCGTCCACCTGGTACGGCACGACGATCCGGTCGCCTCGCACCGTCAGCGCGTTGTTCGCGACGACCGGCAGGTGCGCCAGCAACGGGGGGTTGCTCTCCAGGCGGGCCACCATCGCGGTGAGCCACTCGGCGCTCGCCCGGACCACCGCCCGGTGCTCCGCTCCCCACACAGCACCCGCATCCCGGCCGAAGGACGCCGTGGTGACGCCGGCGAACAGCCCGAAGGGCGTCGCTCGACTCTCCGCGCGCAGCAGGTAGCGGGCGACGGACATCGCCGCGCGCCGCACGTCGCGCGGAGCCGGGTGCTCGATGGCGCACAGCGCCCGCACGCGATCGGCGAGGACGGGGCTGGCGTGGTCGATCCCCTCCGTCACTCCGGAGACACGCCAGACACCCCGCAGCCACGCGGCCTGTGACGCCACTCCGGCCGGAGTGAGGTCGCCCAGGTCGGGCCAGGCCGAGGCAGCGGGCTGCGGGTCGGCGACAGCGCGGACGAGGGCGGTGCTACCGGATCTATAGGCGCGAACGGGGTGGGGCACACGGACCTCCGCATCGGATGAAGCCGAAGGAGGGGGCTGGTGCCGCCTGTGATTGTGTGGTGTGGTGTCAGCGGGTTGGGTGTCAGCGTGCCTGAGTCTCACTGAACGGGTGTTGGCCTGCTCTTTTCGACTGCCGGTCGCA
>NZ_JBVJJR010000010.1:232112-244056 GCF_055585605.1 Streptomyces sp. NPDC052910 | reverse complement strand
CGGTCCGGCAGCAGCGGCTCAATCCGCGCCCACTGCGCGTCTGTCAACGGCACACCGGATCAACGATCAGATGATCCGAAAGAAACGGCCTAGCCCGGCCCGGACCGCGCTCCGGCCCGTCGTGATCCCCGCCTACCCGGCGGGGGGCCTGTCCGCGCGGGGGAGCCGGCTGATCCAGCCGGGCAGCCTGCGCGGGCGGTTGTCCGACTCGCCCGTGTTGCACACGGGGCACGGGTGCACCAGCTTCGTGCCGTTCTGCAGCTTCTCTTTGACGTAGCCCACACCGAAGCACTTGTTGCACATCAGGGCCTCCTAGCCGTGTTCGACGCGCCCGGTCCCGCCGCAGTCGGCGCACGAACTCGTCAGACCGTCGCTGGTGACGTACCCGGTCCCGTTACAGGTCGAACAAGGGGTGGATCCCATGGCGTTCCCTTCTGTGGGCCGTCCAGTTCTACCCCATGGGCGCGGTCGCCCGCTGCCGGTCGGGAGCGAGGGTTCGGGACCGGTTTGACCTGGACCGCACTCCAGCTCCTAGCGTCCCGATCATGAACACACCGCACCCCGTGCCGGACCGGCGGCACCCGCGAGGCCCGATCGGCTCCGGCTTCGGAGCCGGCAGCACCGCCGACGACGTCCTCGCGGACGTCGACCTGACGGGCCGGACCGCCCTGGTCACCGGCGGCGCGTCGGGACTCGGCCTGGAGACGACCACGGCCCTCGCCCGGGCCGGCGCCCACGTCCTCGTCGCCGCCCGCCGGCCCGCCGCGGCGGAGGCCGCCGTACGGTCGGCACTCCCCGTCGGGCTCCACGCCTCCGTCACCGTCCGCGCGCTCGACCTGGCGGACCCCGCGTCCGTCCGCGCCTTCGCCGAGGGCCTTCTCGCCACCGGGCGGGTCCTCGACCTCCTCATCGCCAACGCCGGCGTCATGGCCTGTCCCGAGACGCGCACCGAGGCCGGCTGGGAACTCCACTTCGCCGCCAACCACCTGGGCCACTACGCCCTCGTCAACCGCCTCCGCCCGGCCCTGAACCCCGGCGGCGCACGGGTGGTGACGGTCGCCTCCTCCGGGCACTTCCTCTCCGGCATCCGCTGGCACGACCCCCATTTCCGCACCGGCTACGACCGGTGGCAGGCCTACGCCCAGTCCAAGACCGCCAACGCCCTCTTCGCCCTGCACCTCGACACCCTGGGAACGGACGACGGCCTCCACGCCTTCTCGGTCCACCCCGGCAGCATCCTCACCCCGCTGCAACGGCACATCCCCCGGGACGAACAGATCGCCCTGGGCTGGCAGGACGAGACGGGCACCCCCGCGAAGGGCTTCAAGTCGCCCGCCCAGGGCGCCGCCACGGCCGTCTGGGCGGCCACCTCCCCGCTCCTCGCCGGGCACGGCGGCGCCTACTGCCAGGACTGTGACGTGGCCGGGCCCGCCACCACCGACGACATGCTCGTCGGGGGCGTCAAGCCGTGGGCGGCCGACCCCGAGGCCGCGGCCCGGCTCTGGGACCTCTCCGCCCGGCTCACCGGCCTGGACGCCTTCGCCTGAGACCGCTCCCGCCGGACTCTCCCCGCGGCGGGCGGGGCCGGCGGGCCGTCGACCGGCCGGCCTCCCGCCGCCTACGCTGCGCCCATGATTCCGACACCCGCCCAGAGCACGGCACTTGACGGCCGTACGGCCCTCGTCACCGGCGCGGCGAGCGGCATCGGCGCGGCCTGCGCCCTCCGCCTCGCCGCGGCCGGAGCGCGCGTCCGCGCCCTGGACCGCGACGCGCAGGGGCTGACGGCCCTCGCGGAGCGGGCCGACGGCCTCCCCGGCGCCGTCGAGACCGTCGTCCTCGACCTCACCGACCTCGACGCCGCCGAACGGACAGCGGCCGGCGCCGACATCCTCGTCAACAACGCCGGCATACAGACCGTCCGCCCGCTCCAGGACTTCCCTCCCGACGCGTTCCACACCGTCCTCACCGTGATGCTGGAGGCACCCTTCCGGCTGATCAGGGGCGCGCTGCCGGGGATGTACGAGCGGGGCTGGGGGCGCGTCGTCAACATCTCGTCCGTCCACGGCTTGCGGGCCTCCGCCTACAAGGCGGCCTACGTCGCGGCCAAGCACGGCCTGGAGGGCCTGTCCAAGGTCACCGCCCTCGAAGGGGCGCCGCACGGCGTGACGTCCAACTGCGTGAGCCCCGGCTACGTCCGGACCCCCCTCGTCGAACGGCAGCTCGCCGACCAGGCCGCCGCCCACTCCCTCCCCGAGGAACGCGTCCTGAACGACGTCCTCCTCGCCGGCTCGCCGCTCAAGCGGCTGGTGGAACCGGAAGAGGTCGCCGAGGCCGTCGCCTACCTCTGCGGTCCGTTCACCTCCGCCGTCACCGGCACCTCACTGGTGCTGGACGGCGGCTGGACCGCCCGCTGACGGGTCCGGTCCCGGCCGGAACGTGATCATCGCGACATCGCGCCCGGCGGTCCCGGCGGGTGAGGATACGGTGGCGGGCCGGAGCAACCCCGGCCCGCACCACACGGCAGTACACCCGCCCCCGCGGCGGTACAGCGGAACAGGAGAGAGAACCGTGAGCCGTCCCGCGCCCTCCGCCGAGGCCCTCCCGCCCTTCCTCGCCGGCCTCGACGCCGCCGCGGCCGGCCGCTGGGAGGAGTGGCCCGCGCAGGGCCCGGACCTGCCCGACTGGCTCGTCCAGCTCGCCGGCGCGCTGTGGGACGGCCAGGACGCCGACACGGCGGGGGAGTGGGCCCGGCGCGTCCGGGACGCCTGCGCCCGCCTCGACGGCCGGGCGCCCCTCACCGTCGTCCACGACTGGCACGCCCGTACGGTGTTCCCGCTGCTGGCGCAGCCCGACGGGCGGGAGGGCGGGGACACCGCGTCGTACCAGGCCGCGGAGGCGCTGCACCTGCGGGCCGCGGCGGGGGAGCCCGTCGCGGAGGACGCCTGGGCCGCCGCCCTGGAACCCGCCCTGCGCGACGTCCACCGGCGCGCCTACCCGTACGCCGACGCCCACGCCACGGCCGCCGCCAACGCCCTCGCCTGGGCCCGCACCAACGACTACGGCGAGGCGGAGGCCCAGGAGTTCGCGAACGGCTACGCCGACCTCAACACCGGCGCCAACGTGACGTCCTACGCCGACGCCAACGCCCTCGTCCACGCCCGGGCGCTGGCGGCGGCCTACGCGGCCGAGAACCCCGCCGCCTACACCGCCTGCTACCCGTACGCCGCGGTGAACGCCTACGCCCTCGCCCTCGCCGGGCAGGGCACGGACACGGCGGACGGGCGGGAGGAGCGGCGCCGCGCGGCCTGCGAGCGGCTTGCGGCGGGCCTGGCCGACAGCCTGGAGCGGGCCGCCGGATCCTGACCGGCCGTCGCCGGGTCCCCGACGGGCGCGAACCGCCGGCCGCCACGGAAGCGGCCTTCACGCATCCGGGGGAGGGGAGCACGGCCCGCCGCCATCGCCGCCGTGAGGCACCGGGACGCGCGCCGCGGCGCGCGGGCCCCCGTGCGGCGCCTCCCCGTTCGGGTGAGAGGGCGGACGGGGGCCGCGCACCGGGAGGGGCCGTGACTACGGTTGCCCGGTCGGTTGTGGCCGCGGCGCTGGGGGCGGGGCATGGAGCTGAAGCGGTGGCTGGAGCACGGCGTCGAGGCGTTCGAGGAATGGACCCGGTCGTACGAGGAGTACGAGACCCACCCGGCCACGGAGGTCGCCGAGGAGGCCCGCGCCGAGGCGTTCGCCGAGCTGACCGGCAGGCTGCGCGGCAGCTATCCGTTCTTCCACCCCTGCTACGCGGGGCAGATGCTCAAGCCGCCGCACCCGGTCGCCGTCGCCGGGTACCTCGCCGCGATGCTCGTCAACCCCAACAACCACGCCCTGGACGGCGGTCCGGCCACCTCCGCCATGGAGGAGGAGGCGGTCGCCCGGCTGGCCTCCATGGCGGGCCTGGAGCCGTTCCTCGGGCACCTCACCAGCAACGGCACCCTGGCGAACCTGGAGGCCCTGTTCGTCGCCCGGGAGAGCGGCCCCGGACGGTCCGTCGCGATCAGCGCCGACGCGCACTACACGCACGCGCGGATGTGCCATCTGCTGGGCGTGCGGACGCACACCGTGCCGGTCGACGGCGCGGGCCGGATGGACGTGGCGGCACTGGAGCGGCTGCTGGCCACGGGGGACGTGGGCACGGTCGTCGCCACCACCGGCACCACCGCCCTGGGAGCGGTCGATCCCGTGCACCGCATCGTGCCCCTGGCGCGACGGTACGGCGCCCGGGTCCATGTCGACGCCGCCTACGGCGGATTCTTCGCGCTGCTCGCCGGCGACCCGCTCCTGGACGACGCCACCGCCGAGGCGCTGCGGGCCGTCGGGCGGAGCGACTCGGTCGTCGTCGACCCGCACAAACACGGCCTCCAGCCCTACGGGTGCGGCGCGGTGCTCTTCGCCGATCCCACGGTGGCCCGCTTCTACCGGCACGACTCCCCCTACACCTACTTCACCTCCACCCGACCGCACCTGGGGGAGATCAGCCTGGAGTGCTCGCGGTCGGGAGCGGCCGCGGCCGCCCTGTGGCTGACCCTCCGGCTGATGCCGCTCACCCGGGAGGGGCTGGGCGGGGTGCTCGCCGCAGGGCGGCGGGCGGCCCTGCGCTGGGCCGGCCTGCTCGCCGATTCGCCCCAACTGGAGTTGTACCAGCGCCCGGAGCTGGACATCGTCACGTACTACCCCCGCACGGAGCCCGCCGCCCTGTCCCGGATCGGCGCCGCCTCGCGGGAGGTGATGCGGCGCGGCATGGAAGCGCGGGAGAACCCGGTGTTCCTCAGCGTCGCGCGGATCGGCGCGGACGCCTTCGCCCGCCGCCGTCCGCACGTCGCGCGCGATGCCGAGGACACGCACGTGCTGCGCAGCGTCCTGATGAAACCGGAGAGCGAACCGTACCTGGACCGCCTGCACCGCCGCGTCACGGACCTCGCGCGGCCGACGCCGTGACCGCCCGTGAGAACGACCCCGACCGGCACCCCGGGGACATCGAGGCGGGCGAGGAGATCGAGGGGATCGACGCCGGCACCGGCCGGAAGCTGCTGGACGGCCTGCTCGACGAGGCCGTGTGGCTGGACCACTGCCCGTTCGTCAGCGCGTCGTTCGGCCCGGCCCCGGCCTGGCTCCGCCACGAACCGGTCTCCGCGTGGCGGCCGTTGCCCGTGCCACCGCCCGCCGGCTCCCGGGGCACGCCGGGGAGGCGCCGGGTGTGCGTCTCCTTCGCGCCCGAGCACGGCCCCAACGCCCGCACCTGGGCCCGTACGCACGGCTACCGGTTGCTCGCGCCGGACGCCGGGGTGACCGCCTGGGCGGCCGACAAGATCAGCGTGCTGGAGCTGTTCGAGGAGGCGGGCGTGGCCACCCCGCCCTGCGTGGTCGTCCCCGCGACCGGGCGCGGACCGGCCGCGCGCTACTGGCGCGCGGACTGGCCCGGGGCGGTGGCCCAGCGCAGGGAGAACAACCTGATCGGGCGGGGGACGGTCCCGGTCGCCTCCCCGGCCGACCTCGAACGCCGCCTCGCCGACTGGCCGGACCAGCCGGTCCGGCTCGGCCGCCGGGCGCCCGGGGTCTCCCTGACGGTCACGGCCTGCGCCGGGCCGGACAGGACCGTGGTCTCGGCCGTCTCCCACCAGCTCGTAGGGCTGCCCGAGCTCGCCGCCTCCTGGGGCACGCACTGCGGCAACCGGCTCCTGTACCCCGGTGATCTGCCGGACGGGCTGTACCGACAGGCCCGCGCGGCGGCGCGGCGCGTGGGGGAGGTGTTGCGCGGCCGCGGCTTCCGCGGCGTCTTCGGTCTCGACCTCGTCGAGGAGGACGGCCGGCTGCTGGCCGTCGAGGTCAACCCCCGCTTCCAGACGGTGGTCTCGCTCGTCCAGGCCGCCGAGCGCGCGGCGGGACTGCTGCCCGCACTGGGGCTGCACATCCTCTCCTTCCTCCTGCCCGGGCTGCCGCCGTCCGTGCCGGGGACTCTCCCGCCGGGACCGCGCCGCCCGAGCCAGCTCGTCGTCCACGCCGCGGCGGACACCACGGTGCACGGCCTTCCCCGCAGCGGGTGCTACCGGCTCGGCGCCGGGACGGCGACGGGACCGCTCCCGGTGGCTCCGGATCTCACCGGGCTCCGCGACGACGAGGCCCTGTGGTGGGCCGTCGCCCGCCCGGGTCCGGTCACGGCGGGCCAGGAACTGGCCCTGCTCCAGTTCGGGCACACGGTCGCCCCCCTCGAACCCCGGCCCCGCCTCCCTCCGGAGACGCTGGCGTGGATCGCCGCCTTCCACGACCGGTCCCGGGCGGGACACGACCGGTCGTGGACGGAAGAGGGCGGCACGGCGGCCGCCGGCGAGGCCGCCACACCCCTGCTCCGGCTGCCCGAGGAAGCCATGCGCACGGCGGGCCTGCACACGCTGGAGCTCGTCATCGAGCGGTTCACCACCGCCCGCGCGCGCCCGCCGCTGCGCGTCCCGCCCCCCGACGGCCTCCGGGCCCTCCTGGACGAACCCCTGCCCGAGCACGGCACGGACGACCTGCGCGCCCTGCTCGACCGCGTCACCCGCGACGCCCTCGGTGAAGCCACCCGCCTCGACCACCCCCGGAGCTTCGCCTTCACCCCGTCCACCGGCAACTTCCCGGCCGTCCTCGCCGACGCCCTCGCCTCCGCCCACCTCTCCGTACCGGGGGCGTGGCTGGTCGGCGCCGGGCCCACCCAGCTCGAACTGACCACGCTCGACTGGCTGAAAGCACTGCTGGGCCTGCCCGAGGAAGCCGGCGGACTGTTCGTCAGCGGCGGCTCCGTCGCCAACCTCACCGCCCTGGCCGTCGCCCGCGACCACCACCTCGGCGACGACCACTCCCGCGCCCGCCTCTACTGCTCCACCCAGGCCCACCCCTCCGTCGCCCGGGCCGCGCACCTGCTGGGCCTCACCCGCGGGCAGCTCTCCGTCGTACCGGCCGACCGCGCCCTGCGCCTCGACCCGGCGGAGGTCGCGCGGCGCGTCACCGACGACCGCGGCGCCGGGCTGCGCCCCTTCGCCGTCGTCGCCACCCTCGGCACCACCGGCACCGGCACCGTCGACCCCCTCGACGACCTCGCCGGCCTCTGCGCGCGCGAAGGACTCTGGCTCCACGTCGACGGCGCCCACGGCGCGGCGGCGGCCGCCACCGCCCGCGGGCACGGGCTGCGTCCGGCACTCCGCCGCGCCGACTCCCTCACCGTCGACCCGCACAAGTGGCTCTTCCAGCCGTACGAGATCGGCTGCGTCCTGCTGCGCCGCCCGGAGCTGCTGCGCGCCACCTTCGACCTGGCGCGGCATGCCCTGGACACCGGCTACCTGGCCCCCACCGACCCGCGGGGCGACGAGGTGAACCTCTCCGACCACGGCCCCCAGCAGAGCCGCGGGCTCCGCGCCCTGAAGCTGTGGCTGTCACTGAAGACCTTCGGCGCGCGGGCCTTCCGGCAGGCCATCGAGCACGGCATGGACCTGGCCGAGCACGCGGCGGCCCTGGTCGCGGCCCACCCCGAGCTGCGGCCGGTCACGCCGGCCTCCCTCGCCGTCCTCACCTTCCGCTACCGCCCGGCCGACGTACCGCCCGGGTGGGACGCCGACGCCGCACAGGAGGACATCAGCCGGGCGGTGTGCGCGGACGGCGAGGCGCTGCTCCTGACCACGCGGGTGCACGGCGCCACGGTGCTGCGCATGTGCACCATCAACCCCGGCAGTAACCGGGACGACGTCGCGTACGTCCTCGACCGGGTGGTCCACCACGGCCGCCGGTCGGCGGACGCGCTCAGAGGAACGTCAGCGTCGAAGGACCGGTGATCAGCCGCACACCCCGGTCCGTGGCACACGCCGGCACGTCAAGCGTGAGCTGGACGCCCGGGGAAGCGACGGTCCGCCCGCGGAACGCGCCCGAGACCACCGTGCCGACCACCAGCACGACCGCCTGCCCCGCGACCTGCCCGACGGTCCCCATCGGATAGCGCACCACGCTCTTCCGCCCGTTGCCCCAGGTGATCTTCTCCACGGTGCCGGCGTCGGAGACGAAGCACCCGTTCACCCCGCCGCCGCGGATCTCGGACGTGGCGGAGGCGAATCCCGGGTCGGCGGAGACGCAGGTGTAGGCGCCGGTCCCGGTGATCCGGGTCCTTCTCGCCCGCAGCCCGAGCCCCGGGGAGAAGCCGACGCTGTTGGTCCCCACGCAGGTGACGGGCGCCGCCGGCCCGCGCGTCTCCGCCGCCGGCCGGGCCTCCGCCGCGAACGGCCCGACCGCCACCATGCCCACGGCCAAGGCCGCGCTCCCGTACCTCTTCGCCCACGGTCCGATCCGGCGCATGACACCCTCCCCGCTCGCATGGCCGCTTCCGCGGCACATGCATGCCCAGCCACGGGGAATCCCACCGGGGACCGGCAGCACGCGCCACGCGGGGGGGCGCACGGGGTGGGGCGGGCACCTCCTCCGCCCGCCGGAAAACGGACGCCGGTTCGATCCCGGCAACACCGTTCCTCCTCCTTCGATCACCGTCGAAACGCCTGGTGGCACGGCCCCCGCCAGGCCACTCTGGCGTCGTCAGCAGCGGTGGCGGGACCGGTCCCGCCACCACCCTCCGGCGAAGGAGACGACGCATGAAACTCCGTGGAACACTCGGCACCGCGGCGGCCCGGCTCGGGCTCGCGGCCGTCGCCCTGACCGGCGCCCTCGCCTGCGCGACGGTCGCCCCCGCCACGGCGGCCCCGGAACGCATTCAGGGCTGCGGCTGGAACGAGAGCAGGGGCGGCGAGCGCGCCTACTACGAGCACTGCGCCACGAACACCAACGTGTGGATCCAGGTCAAGCGGTTCCCCCGGTCCAACTACCACCGCTGTGTGGGACCGGGCCGCACCAACCTCGACCTCGACGCCACCGGTGCCTGGTACGACAGCGGTTACCGGGGCGGACTCTGCTCCCACCCGGGGGACACCGGTCCCTGATCCGGACGCCGGACGGCGGTCCGCCCACCCCGGCACGGGGGGGGCGGACCGCCGTCCGGCGTGCCGTCAGGCCTGCGGCTTGGTCCCGTCGATGGCGACCCGGCGGCCGTATCGGCTGTGCGGGTAGTAGTCCCAGATCGCGTGGTGCTGTACGCAGCGGTTGTCCCAGAACACCAGGGTCCTGGGCTGCCAGCGGACCCGGCAGTGCAGCAGCGGCGTCCCGGCGATGTGCCGGTACAGCATCTCCAGCAGGGCCTCGCTCTCCGCGGCCGACAGTTGCGGGATGTGCGAGGTGTAGGGGCGGTTGACGAAGAGCAGCTTGCGGCCGGTCTCCGGATGGCGGACGACGACCGGGTGCTCGTTCACCGGCACCTCGTAATCCGCTGGCGGGCCCTGCTTGCCCCACGGCTGGGCGCCGTCGTGGACCGCCGTCAGGCCGTCGAGGAACGTCTTCATCGTGGGCGAGAGCATCTCGTAGGCGAGGTGCATGTTCGCGAACATGGTGTCGCCGCCGCAGCCGGCCTCGGGAATGCGGGTGATGTGCAGCATCGAGCCGAGCGACGGCTCGGCGTCGGCGGTGCCGTCGGCGTGCCAGCCGTTGCCCGCCACGTTCTTCGACTCGGCCGAGGCGCTGATCTCCAGCACGTACGGGTCGCTGTCGGGGGCGGCCAGGGCCACCGGGTGCAGCGGGCCGAAGTGGGCCGCGAACCGCTTGTGGTCCTCGGGTGTGATGTCCTGGTCCCGGAAGGCCAGGACGTGGTGGGCGAGGAACGCCTCCTTGATTTCCGCCAACTGACGGTCCGTCAGCTCCTGGGAGAGGTCGACACCGGAGACCTCCGCGCCCAGGACCGGGGTCAGCGGGTCCAGGGTGATGGTCTCGTAGGCGGGCTTCGGCCGGGTGGTGAGCGCCTTCACGGCGTCGAGTGCGTAGTCTTCCATGTTCTTTCCCTGTGGTGGCTGGGGTCTGGCGAGGGCGCGGGCGTCACAGCCCGCGGTCGAGGAGTTCGGCGAGGATGATGCGGCCGAAGGCGAGGTTGCCGTGGATGATGTCGTCCTTCTCGCACAGCTCGGGCCGCTGGAGCCCCGACGCGTCGGTGGTGCGGGCACGCAGGTCGACGACCTCCACGCCCCGTTCGGCGACGGCCCGGCGGACGCTCTCCTGGGCCGCCATGAACACCTCGCGGTCCGACATCCCGGGCACCCGCTGCGGCGGCATCACTGCCAGCACCCGGAGGCCCAGGCGGCGGGCGTGGGCGTAGAACGCCAGCGCGTCGCGGACGGCGGCCCGGACGAGCGCGTCGAACAGCGGGCTGTCCAGGAAGCCCGGCGGGAAACCGCCGCCGCGGGCCCGGTAGATCCGCCAGTTCTCCGTCGTCGCGACGAAGTGGGTGCTGAAGCCGAACGTGCACACCAGCGGCACGGTCACCCGGTCCAGGCCGGTGACGCCCAGCTCACCGAGGAACGACCGGTAGCGAGCCTCCGTCTCCGCGTCGCGGAAGACGACGTCGTTCCCGCGCAGGTCGTGGAAGCCGGCGGTGAAGTCCCGCCCCGAGCCGATGGGCCCGCCCGCGAACGGGACGCCGGCGGCCTGCGCCGCCCGGCCGACGGGACCGGCGTGGGAGTCGCCCAGCAGCAGGAACCTGGCGGGGCTCGTCTCAGCGGGGGCTGTAGTAGTCGAGTACGGCGTCGTCACACCAGAAGTCCTCTCCGGCGGTGGGCTGGGCGGTGGGGCGGTCGGGGGCGGTGGGGGAGGGCCCGGTGGCAGTGGTGCGGCCGGCGAGCGCGCCGAAGAAGCGGTCCATCACGAAGGCGACGCCCTCCGGGGTCACCGTCCGCAGGTTCGGCTCGAAGAACGTCCCGCGGAACGGGGTGCCCGTGACGAGCTCGTACGACGGGAAGTAGTCGACGTACTCGTGCTCGGCGGCGAGCTGGCCGGCGACGGCCCGCAGGACCGACTTCGAGTACGTGGTGGCGGTGAGCGCGTGACCACCGGTCGCGGTGGCCGTGAGCGGCACCGGGGACACGGTGAGCAGCACCCGCAGCCCGGGGTTGACGGACCGCGCCAGCTCCAGGGCGGCGGTCAGGTCCCGGCGCACCTCGTCGAAGGTGAAGTTGTGGAAGACGTGCCGCTCGGGGTCGAAGGTGCCGCGCACGGTGCCCGGGCAGACCGGGTGGACGGTGCCGCCGTCACGGTCGCGCCACGCCTCGGTCAGCCCCAGCGTGAAGACGAGGCAGTCCGCCTCGCCGAGGGCCCGGCGGATCGCGGCCAGGGTCGTGGCGCGGGCGGCGAACAGCTCCTCGGCGGAGGCGTACCCGGCCGGTTCGACCGACGGGCGGCAGGGGTCGTGGAAGCGGTCCCCCTCCGGCCCGGTCTCCCGCCACACCTCCCGGGGCGGCTCCTCCGCGCCCAGCGCCCACGCGAACCACTGGCGGAGGACGGCGGCCGTGTAGATGTTGCCGGTGCGGAAGGAGAACACGCCGAAGTGGCGGTCGCGGCGCTGCTCCGGCGTCAGGCCCGGCGGCGCGAGTTCGGCGTCGCGCCAGTTCATGCCCCGGTCGCGCAGGGCGCGGCCGATGTGCCGGGCGAAGCAGGACCCGGCCGTGAGGAGGACGTCGTCCTGGCCGATGGGGAACTTCGGCGTCCACAGGCCGTCGATGTCCGACCACGCGGGCTCGGCGACCGCGGTCCGCCAGAAGGAGCGGGGCGGGAGTGACTGGTAGGGGTTCATGGGGTGGTGTTCTCGGCCTCGGTTCGTCCGTGCCGACGGTCGGTGGGTGACGGTCGGCTGTCGGTGGTCGGCTGGCGGTGTTCGGGTGATGCGGTGGCGGGGGGGCCCGCGGGCGGGGGGGGGGGGCCGGGGCCCGCCCCCGGGCGGTTAGGGGGCGGGGGGGCCGCGCGGGGGGGGCCCCCCCCGTGTACGGCGGGGGGCGCCCCCCCCCAAAAAGGG